>NZ_CP012159.1:7495000-8095000 GCF_001189295.1 Chondromyces crocatus | reverse complement strand
AGACGCTGACGTTCACCGAAGCGTTGACCTGGGCGAGACCGCCGCCCACGAAAGCGAAGGGGATCACTTTTTTCTTGGCGAGAGTCGCATTGCCGAACAGCGCACCGACTCGCAGCTCGGCATGGAGCGGCAGAAAGCCGTTCGCTTGAGCATGCGGATTCTGTATGGGGGCGGGCAACCCGGCGGCCTCCTCCCAGGCCCGCGGACCTTCGCTGGAGCTAGGGGAGCCACCGAAGGCGAAGCCCAGCCTCAGGCCCGCCGTGAGGGCGACGCTCGGCGTGATCTGGTAAATATGCCGGTCGTACGACAGGAGAACCCTGGCACCTGCAGCACCGAGGCCCCCCTGAATCCCGTTCGTTCCAGGGATGGCGGCAGGCTGGCCATAGAACTGCCCACCGTCCTGGTAGAAGCACACATAGGAGGGATCGTCGCCCGAGCAGACCCCCTGCTCCTTCCCGCTGATGAGGAGCAGATCGAGCTGCCCCCACAAGCCGGCGAGATTCTTTTTGCCCGTGCTCTTCTTGTCGGGAGTCGTCTCTGAGCCTTCTTCGCAGGTGCCATTGAGGCAAATCAAACCCGAAGAGCACTCCCGCGTTTCTTCGCAGCTCGAGCCCCAGGGCTTGTCGCCACGGGCCTCACCATCACCCTTACTGCCGGGGCAGCCTGGCAAACCTGGGGGACAATCCTCTTTGGCTGCGCACTTCTGAGGAGGCTTTTTGCCCGGAAGCGACGGCGCCTCGTCGATCTCGTTCTTGATTGGCACCTTGTAGGGCACCTTCAACGAGCCTGCAGTCCCGACGGGGTCTCCGGCTTCGTCTTTGGCGATGATGTAGTAACGGAGGTCGCCCGTGGTGGTGACGTCGTCGCAGGGGATTTCCACACCCCAGCCGTCGCCGACCTGCTGCATGTCGAGCGACTTCCACTTCTTCGAACCGAAGGGCTTGTACCGGATGCCCACCTTGGCGGCGCCGACCTCTTCGGGGATCTCGATGTAGACAGGAACGGGCGTATTGACGGCCTGCTCCGCGGTAGGCGTGTGGGAGATGTCTCCCTCTGGCTTCGAGCTGGACTGCCCGCCATCCCCCTGTCCGCTTGGTGCAGCGGGCGTCGACGCACTGCCACCTGCCTCTTTCTGCGCGTCCTTGTAGGCCTTGGCGAGTTCTGGGGTGGTGAGCGCATCGATGAGTGCGGCCTTGGGATCCGCCTTGAGTGCTGCGACGAACTCGCTCTTCGCTTCGTCGAGTCGCTCGGCTCCTCCGTAGACCGTGCCGAGGGCGATGTGCAGTTTGCCGAGCACCTTGTCCGTGCAACCGTCCTTGCCGCACCGCTTCAGCGCGTCTTTGATCTTCTTCTCGGCCTTGTCGAACTCGACGGCGAGGTAGTCCTCGTCCATCGCCTGGTCATGGAGCTTCATCGCCTCCGCGTCCTTTTCCCCAGCGGCGCCAGCAATGGCTGGGAGTCCGAGCAGGGCCAGGGAGGTGATGGTGAAAGCAAAACGCGCGCGGGACGAACGAAGGAACACGGGTCGGGACCTCCAGAGCGGGGGCACTGTGACGATCGAGATACTGGGGGGGCTTCGGGCGGGAACCGGGGAGCCGCCCGAGGAGCGGGGGCTCTGTTACGGCGAGCCCTCCGTGCGGACGAACTGTACTCGGCGGTTGAGAGCGCGATTCTGGTCCGATGTATTGGGAACGATGGGCTTCTCCATGCCGTAGCCCTTCGACGTGAGCCGGTTCGTATCGATTCCCTTGGCGACCAGATACTTCTTCACTGCGGCAGCGCGCCTGTCGGACAGACCCTTGTTGTACGCGGGGGCGCCCTTGTTGTCGGTGTGACCCTGGATTTCGAGCTTGATCTTCGGGTTCTGTTGCAGGACTTCGACGATCGCATCGAGGATCGGGAAGCTCTCGGAGCGGATCTTGTCCTTGTCGAACTCGAAGTGGATCTGCTGGGTGATCTTGATTTCCTTCTCGGTGACGATCACCAGGCTCGGCTTCTTCGGGCAGCCAGGCTTGTCGCCTCCCTGCACGCCAGGCTCGTTCGGGCACTGATCTTCGAGATCGGGCACCTTGTCCTGGTCGTTGTCCGGCTCGGGGCAACCGTCCGCATCTTCGTAGCCGTCAGGATCCTCGGGATCGTTGATGCAGCTCCGACCCGTCTCGTCCTTGTCGTTGGCGTCCAGAATGCCGTCGAGATCGTTGTCGATGTCGGGGCAGCCATCCTCATCGAGGTAGCCGTCCTTGTCTTCGGGCAGGAGAACGCATGCATCCTTCGAGTCGGGGATCCCGTCGCCATCCGTATCCGGATCATCCGGGCATCCGTCATCATCCTCGAAGCCGTTGAAGTTCTCTGGCTCGCATCGGCACTGCTCGGTCTCTTCTGGATCGAGGAACCCATCACCGTCGCAGTCTCCCGGCTTCGGCGGGGGAGGCGCCTCTTCTTCGATGAAGCCACGCTCTGCGCACTTCGCAGGAGGCGAGAGATCGTATGCCGCGTGCGCGTTGGCTTTCGCGATGCTCAGATGGTCGCTGGCTCGAGCGAAGAAGCCTTGATCGAGCTCCACCTCGGCGAACGAGAGATGCGATTTGGCCATCGCCAGCTCCCGAGGTGCACAGCGCAATGCACCGTTTCGCTCCGCCTGCTCAGCGATCTTCGCCAGGCCTTCAATCTCACCCCGCATCTGGGGCACCTGGGAGCAGCCGGACGCCACCACGGCGAGGGCGAGCGAAAGCTTGCCGAGCGCCATGCCTTTGCTTCGACGGCTCATCGGCCTGCGCCCTCGTGCGCCTGCTTGGAGAGAGTGATCGCTTTGTCGGCGTACTCGGAGGCAATGTCGGCGAAATCGATCGCGTCACCGTAGTCGGCCACCGCGGCTTCTTCCTTCGCCTTCCAGAGATGCTCTCGCGCGAAGTAATACTCGTAGGGCGCGTACTTCTCCGCTCCGAGCGCCTGGGCGGTTTCCAGCCGACTCTCGGCAGAACTCGCCGTGAAAGCGTAGATGGTGCCTCCGCATCCGCTGGTGAATGTCACCGCGAGCGCCAAGCCAACCGTCTTCCAAGTGCTGAACCGCCGCCCGTGCGTCTTCACGATCGCGTTCTTTCTGGAGCGGACCCCGGGAATCGACCTACAACAACGCCAGGGACGCTACCAACTGCTACGTTCAGCCGTCAACGGGCTGAAGAGGGCAAGGCAGCAGAGGGGAGGGGTCCGAGGAGAGAGGCGCGAACTCCGAGGGGGCCTCCGGGGGTGAGGAGGCGTGGGCAAGCCTCAGAGTCGCCGATAGATGCCGACCACCAGCCCGAGGAGCATCGTCGGCTTGAAATCACTGGCTCGTACCAAGATGGGGGCCATCGCGGCGTTGGCAGGCTGGAAGCGGATGTAGTCTTTTTCGGGGAAGTAGTACTTCACCGTCGCCTCATCCCCGATGAGCGCGACCACGATGTCCCCGCGCTGGGCTGTCGACTGCTTGCGGACGAAGATGTAGTCGCCGCTGAAGATACCGGCCTCGATCATCGAGTCCCCGGTCACACGCAGGCCGAACACCTCTCTCCCTCCCCGAATCAGCATCTTGTCGATGCGGACCGTGTCGAGGATGTGTTCCTCGGCGAGCAGGGGCAGGCCGGCAGCGATCCGGCCCACCACCGGGATCTCGACGATCTCCACTTCCTGGTCGTTGGCTGGAACTCCGTCCAGCCCGCCCTCTCCGTCGAGCGACTCGCCTCGCACGCTCGACGGCATGTCTCGGGGCCGAAGCGCCCTGGACTTCATGTCTTCGCGCGTCAGATAGCCTTTCCGCTCGAGCGCTCGCAGGTGATCGTTCACCCCATTCGTCGAACGAATCCCCATGTGCGCGCCGATCTCTCGCAACGTGGGCGGATATCCCCGCTCTGCGATCGACTGCCGGATGTAATGAAGAACCTGCTGCTGCCGATCGGTGAGCCCTTGCATCGATCGCCAACCCTACTGAACGGTTGGGTAGATGTCAAAAAAGTGTGAGCTGCCCTTGATCTGTGCGGAATTCGCTCGCTCCGCGATCCGAGCCGCCCTCAGGGAGCAGGCTCAAGAGCGATGACGGCAAATTTCAAGGGACTGCCGTGACACTAAGCGACTTTTCCAGAGGAAGGACGACTTCCCGCAGAGTGCTTGGGCTGGTCGAGCATGGTCCTCAGCTCCTCGGGATCGGCGGCTGCAGCGAGTGCATCCTCCAAGGAGACGAGACGGCGCTGAAACAGGGATGCGAGCGATTGGGCCATGGTCTGCATCCCGCTGCCGGCCTGACCCATCTGCATCTGGGAATACACTTGGTGCAGCTTGTCCTCGCGGATCAGATTCCTGATGGCGGCGTTGGGAATCATCACTTCCATGGACATGGCACGCCCGGGACCGCTTGCGCGCGGCAGCAGAAGCTGTGTCATCACCGCGACCAGCGTGAAGGAGAGCTGCTGTCGCACTTGCGACTGCTGGTGAGGCGGGAACACGTCGATGATGCGGTTGATCGACGAGATGGCGGAGTTCGTGTGGAGCGTGCCGAACACGAGATGACCTGTCTCGGCGATGGTCAATGCCGCTTCGATGGTCTCCAGATCGCGCAGCTCGCCGATGAGGACCACATCAGGGTCCTGACGCAGCGCATGACGTAGCGCTTCCCTGAACGAAATCGTATCCGACCCCAGTTCTCGCTGGTTGACGATCGAGAGCTTGTGCGGGTGCAGGTACTCGATCGGGTCTTCGATGGTGAGGATGTGCAGCCGCTGCTCGGCATTGATCTTGTCGATGATGCTCGCGAGCGTGGTGGTCTTGCCGCTGCCCGTCGGTCCGGTCACCAGCACCAATCCGCGAGGACGAGAGGCGATGTCCAGAACGACCTGCGGTAGACCGAGTTCCTCGAAGCTCAGTATCTTGAAGGGGATCTGACGAAACGCGCCGGCAACCGCGCCCCGTTGCACGAACAGGTTGGCGCGAAACCGCGCAAGGCCCTTCATTCCGAAGGAGAGATCCAGCTCGTTCTTCTGCTCGAAGATGGCGCGCTGTTCGTCGCTCAGGACCGAGTAGCAGAGCTGCTTGGTCTCGGGTGGGGTGAGCGGTGGCAACTTGAGCGGAACGATGGCGCCGTCGATGCGCAAGAGCGGCGGTGTGCCGCTGGTGATGTGCATGTCGCTCGCACCCTTGTCGACCATGGCGCGCAAGAGCTGCTGGAGCGAGTAACGCAGGCCATCCTGCGGTTGTTGGGTCGTCGTGCCGGGATCGTTGCTCATTGTCAGTCGCCCATGGTGACCCGGCCGACCTCCTCGGTGGTGGTCACGCCAGCGAGGATCTTCTCGATACCGCTCATGCGCAGGGTGAGCATCCCGCTCTTGATCGCACCCGCCTTCAGCTCTGCCGTCGAGGCGCCCTGAAGCACCATCTCCTTGAGGTGATCGCTGAAGCGCATTACCTCATAGAGAGCGACGCGGCCCCTGTAGCCGCTACCGTTGCAGTTCTTGCATCCAGTGCCCTTCATGAGCTGGGCTCGAGAGAGCTGCTCCTCGGTGAAGCCGAAGTCGAGCAACGCGCTGTGGTCCACGTTGAACGGGGCTTTGCACTCGCTACAGATGCGGCGCGCGAGCCGTTGCGCGAGGACGAGGTTCACGCTGGCGGTGATCAGAAACGGCTCCACGCCCATGTTGAGCAGGCGGGAGATCGTCGCGGGGGCGTCATTCGTGTGCAAGGTCGACAGCACGAGGTGACCTGTGAGGGCCGCCTTGACGGCGATCTCTGCCGTCTCGAAGTCGCGGATCTCGCCGACCATGATGATGTCCGGATCTTGCCGCAGAAATGATCGCAAGCTCATCGCGAAGTTGAGCCCGATCTCGTCGTGCATCTGCACCTGGTTGATGCCCGGGAGGTTGTACTCGACCGGATCCTCCGCCGTGCTGATGTTCACCCCGACCTTGTTGAGGTCGCTCAACGCAGAGTACAGGGTGGTGGTCTTGCCGCTGCCCGTCGGACCCGTGACGAGCACCATCCCCCACGGCTGACCGATGGCCCACTGGAAGTCTGCCAGCGGCTTCGGATCGAAGCCGAGCTTGGCCATGTCGAGCTGCAAGTTCGACTTGTCCAGGAGGCGCATGACGATCTTCTCGCCCCAGATCGTCGGCAGCACGGAGACGCGGAAGTCCATCTCCCGCCCCTTGCCCATCTTGAGCTTGATGCGGCCGTCTTGCGGGAGCCTGCGCTCGGCAATGTCGAGGGAGCTCATGATCTTCAGGCGGCTCGCGATGGCCGCCTTGAGCTTCATGGGGGGCTGCATCTCCTCCATGAGCACACCATCCACCCGGTATCGCACCCGCAGCGCCTTCTCATAAGGCTCGATGTGGATGTCGCTCGCGCCCTTCTTGATGGCGTTGAGGAGAATGGCGTTGACGAGGCGCACGACCGGCGCGCCCTCGGCAGCGCGTTCGAGCTCGAGGATGTTCTCCTCATCTTGCTCGACCGTGTAGCCGACCTCCTCCTCTCCGAACTCGCTGAGCACCTCGTCGTAGGAGGGGCCGATGTTGTACGAGCGCTCGATGGCTTCCGTGATCCCCTGCTCGGATGCCACCACGGGCTCCACATTGAAGCCTGTGAGAAACTTGATGTCGTCGATGGCGTGCAGGTTCGTCGGATCGGCCATCGCCACGACCAGCGACGAGCCACTCTTGGAGATCGGGATGATCTTGTGCTTTTCGCACACCTCGCGTGACACCAGCTTGGTCACGTCGGGGTCGATCTCGTACTCGGCGAGGTCGACGGCGGGGACACGGTACTGGGCCGAAAGGAAGTTGGTGATTTCCCCGTCAGAGATGTACCCGAGCTTGGCGAGAGCGTAGCCGAGATTCTTCCCGGACTTTCGCTGCTCTTCTTGAGCCTGGCGGAGCTGCTGAAGACTGATGAGCTTTTCGCGGACGAGAAGCTCTCCAAGGCGGTTGGTAGACATCGATCACGAGCATCCTGCGGGCGCCCCCTGGGAGAGTCAACGAGGAGTCTTTAGCGGCGTTGGGAAACGTGCTGGTTCAGGGGTAGCATCTGACGCACGTGCGATTCTTCGATCGGTTCGGCTGGGGTCGGGAAGACGGGCGGCGCAAGGCCGCTGCGAAGGAGCTTGCTGGGGATCTCGCGGCGGCTGTGGACCTCTACCTGGAGGCAGACCTCCCTGACGAAGCCGCGCGGGTGTTGCTTCTGCGCGCTGACGCAGAGCCAACACCCGAACGACGCATCGCTTTCTGCGCAGCGGCTGCGCGCATCGCTCAGAGTGACACGCTCCTGACGAGCGCTCGGCGACGCAAGGCGCTTCTTGGCTACGATGTGCTCGTCTCCCGCGGCGCCTCTGTCATGCGAAGCGAGGTTCTCACTGTCGCCCGGGAGCTCGAGGACGCCGGAGAGATGGAGCGCGCGGCCGAGGCCTATGCAATGGCAGGCGATCAGGAGGCCGAAGCTCGAGCCCTCACCGCTGCCGGCGCGATCGACAAACTGGAAGAACGACTCCGGGTGTCTCTCTCCGAAGCTCGATCTCAGCGAGACCGAGGGGCGGTGCTCGCGCGCATCGGAGACTTCGATCGGGTGGCCGAGCGACGAGCGGCGCTCGAGGAAGCCGGACGATGGCTTGCCACGAACCAGGATGAACAGGTCGCCGATGCTGCGCGTTCCATCCATGCACGACTCCTGACGGGACCGGTGGTGGATCTCGACATCGGGGGAACGAGCAGACGGTACGCGCTCGGGGACGAGCTGACGATCGGACGTGGAGACGCGACGATCGTCATCCCCTCGCGTGCGATCAGCCGTGTTCACGTGCGTCTGCGGCGTAACCCTCGGGGAGATGTCGAGCTCGAAGATCTGGGCACTCGCAACGGTACGACGCTGGCGGGAGCGCGCCTCTCCGGTCCGCTGATCATTCATGGCGAGGTCCGCCTCGTCCTCGGGGGAGAGGTCCCGTGTCGGATTCTTCCCCTCGAACACGATGTTTGCGAGCTGGAGCTGGCTGGTACGTCTCTCATTGCTCCTCTAGGAGAACTCTCCGTGGGACCCTGGAAACTCCGCTACGAACGCGCCGAGCCCACCTCCTTTGTGGTGTTGCGGACGCCGCCAGGTGCTCCCCCAGCCTTCATGGGGGCCTATCACCTCGCCGCTGAAGTGGAGCTCTGTCGAGGTGACACGGTGGGCTTGGCACGCGACGGTGAGCCCATCGTTCGCGTCCTCGCAGGGACCGCTACCGCGAACTTCGGATCAGGACAGGCTCGTTTCCAGTGAGTGTGTGGCGACGGCTTCGGAAGCTATTCGGAACGGAGCCGAGCCTCGTTGATGAGGGAGCGGAGCCGGGAGGTCGTGATGAGGATGCGACCGACCTGCGAGCATTCTCCGTGCCTTCTCCGCCTCGGTCCTTGAGCGAGGCTTCCGTGACGACGCGTCCCTCGGCTGCCGGTGGCGCTCTGGATCACCCCGACGGCAGTGATGTCGGCCTCCGTGCCTCTCCAGGTGACGACGAACTGGCTTTGCTGCGCCGTCTGGGCTCGCCCCGAGGGCCTTCGACCGAGGAGGCAATCGGCATCCTGCGACGCCTGCGAGGAACCCTGCGTGAGACCGATGCCATCGCGATGGTTCTCGTGGCCCTGACCGAGCGACCGATTGCAGACGACGTGCGCATTGCCTGCGCTGACATCCTCGCCACCCGCGGTGATGAGCTGGGCGCATTGCGACTCCTCGAGGGGGGGAACGCTTCGAAATCCGTGGCGCCCGTGACCTCCACGGCGGGGCTCATCCTTCTGGCGGATCTACATGCTGGCCAAGGACAACTCCCCCGCGCGCTGGGGGCCATCGAACGTGTGCTCGCCCGTGAGATCGATGCTCCCGGCGCTCTCGAGCGCCATCAACGCTGGCGCTCCGCGCTCGGGGTTCCGCAGCGCATGGCACCACGTTCCGATGAGGCGACGATCCTGGCGCCAGCGACACAGAACAGCCCGTTCCGCATCCTGCGCGAGGTGGCGCGCGGAGGAGCAGGCGTCGTCTACGAAGCAGAAGACGAATTCCTGGGCAGGAGGATCGCCTTCAAGGTCTACCACAACCACACGAGTGAGCGTCTGCAGCTGGAGCGCGAAGCCCGCATCGCTGCAGCCATCTCGGGGCCGGGCGTCATACGCGTGCTCGACCTCGCGCCGAGTGAAGGTTGGATTGCGCTGGAGTGGATCGCTCGTGGGTCCATTCGCGATGTTCTGCGCAGCGGAGACGCACGGCTCCTCATACCCGTCGAGCCGTGGGCGCGCGCTCTGGCACGCGCCTTGGAACGAGTGCACGCGTGTGGCTACGTTCACGCAGACGTCAAACCTGCCAACGTTCTGCTCCGACAGCTCTCCGAGCCGGTGCTGAGCGATTTCGGGATCGCGTCTCGGCGAGGCGAATCCTACGAAGGCGGCAGCCCGGGCTACATGTCACCCGAGCGCCTGGCCGGACGTCTCGCAGAGCCGAGAGACGACATCTATGGTTACGGCCGCGTCATCGAGGACGTTCTCACCCGGGTTGACGCGGCCCTGGCGAACTCCGGACAGTCAGCCAGCGATGTGGGGCTGGAAGCCTGGAGGACGCTTTCACTCCGCTGCTTGGGGCCGGATGACGAGCGCCCGAGGAACGGGGCCGAGCTGGTCGAAGCGCTACCGTGACCTACTCGACGTCCTTGCAGGCCGTGACGCAGGCTGTGTAGTTGTTGTCGGCTGGATTCGGCAGGTAGCGGAAGAAATCGTAGATATCCTGGCAACGCGCCTCGATGGTGCACTCTGCCGCGCACTCGATGGCCGCACTGCACTCAGGCTCGCTGCCCTGGTAGCTGTTCCCGTCGTTCCCCAGACACTCGGCGATCCTGGCCGAGGCCTCCTCGCACGTGTTCCCGCATCCAAGAAGTGGGAGAGCGGCCACCATGATGACCACCGGCGCTGCCTTCAGAGGCCACACGACTGCTGAGAACCTGCGATCCAAAGCCGAACCTTCGTAATCCGAGGGCTATCGGCCCGTCAAGGGCAACGGAACCTCCCTTCGTCGTCACCCGCTTGCTGGTCGACCCTGATAGATTCCTGTCGACCATGACGACATGCCGGCTCCAGGGGGCCGCCTGATGCGCCTCGCGATCGTCGCCACGCCCGCTCTGTTGCCCGACCAAAGGCCTGCTCCGGGTGCTCTCGATGGAGATCTCATCCGGGCGCGCCTCCCCCTGTCGGACACAGGCTTTCGCGTCATCGATCTCGATCCGTCACGCGATCTCGCTGAACAACTCGATCAGCTCTTCGACGACCTCGCCGCGAGCGGAGCGCTTGGAAGCGAAGGATCGTCTCCTCCTCTCGTCTTGTTTTATGCCTCGACTTCGGTCGCGCTGTCGACCGAGGGAGAACTCTTCCTCTGCGTCGATCCCGCGAACCCTGGCGTCGGGGACGCGCTTGCGGACATCGCCGCGGTCTTCACCGAGCGCGTCCGCGGTCGCGTGCTGTTCCTGATCGAGTGCCATCATGCTCCGGCGGCTGGCGATCCTTTCGTATCGACGGCGGTGGTGGACGCAGCCAAACAGGCCGTGACAGCGCACCACCCTTCCATTTCTTTGCTCGTCGCCGCGCATGCCCTCGACGCCGCACAGGCCGACATGCCATCCGCCTTCACGCGCGCCTTCGTGGAGGAGCTGGACAACGGCGATCCCGACCTTGGCCTGACGGCTGGCGCCATCTACGCGCGGATCCAGGAGAGCGGTCGGCTGACCGGGATCGTCCCTGGAACGGCCTGGGCTCGTGGAAATGGAGCCTTTCCGGTCCTCGGAGCGGGACTCGATCTCGCCGCGCTGGATGAGGACGAGGACGTGCGCGGCTCGACGCGAGCATCTGGCTCGACCGAAGCCCCTGCCTCGATCGAGGAGCTTGGCTCGATGGAAGCGCCTGGCTCGATCGAGGTATCTGGCTCGACTGACGCGCGGGAGGAGCCCTCGCCTGCTGCGCGGATGCCATCGTCGGCTCCACCTCCCCCTCGCTCGGTACGTGCCCCCGATCCCTCGCGGATCTCGGTTCTCCTCGACGAGGATCCCGTCGCTCTCGAGGCACTGCCCCCCTCCGTGCGCGCCCCCGATCCCTCGCGGATCTCGGTCCTCCTCGACGATGAACCCGTCGCCGCGGAGCCGGCGCCTCCGATTCCGCCGCCCAGAGACTCCGCAGCCTCGGTGCAGAGCTACCCGCCACCGAGACGAAGCCACCCACCTTCGCAGACACCTCCGCCGCCCCTGCGCAGCTACCCCCCCATCCGAAGCTACCCGCCAGGGCGGAGCTATCCCCCACCTGCGGGGGGCGTGAGCAAGTCTCAGGTCTTCGGGAGTGCCGGTGAGAGCGGCCCCCCGCCCGGGTGGAGTGCGCCGCCGGTCGCTTCTCCGTATGGTCCAGCGGAGGATTACCTGAGCGAAGCGGAGCGCCTCGCTGGAGAGAACGATCTCGACGGCGCCCTCACCGAGTACAAGAAAGCCCTCGCGGTGCTCGGCCTCGGCCAGAAGCGTGAGCGTGCCGATGTGCACGTGCGCATCGCCTCGTTGAGATGGCAGCAGGAGCGCCCCCGAGAGGCGGTTGCGGCCTTCGAGAAGGCCCTCCAGATCGTCCCCGAGTACCGACCTGCGCTCGAGGCGCTGATCACCCTCAACGTTGAACAGGCCGACTGGCGTGGCCTCCAGGCGGCCGAGGAGCGCCTCCTCACCTCCATCGAGGGGGACGACGAGCGCTTCCAGCTGCTCACCCGCTTCGCCCAGCGCTGGCAAGACCTCGCTGGGGATGAAGAGCGGGCGCGCTGCGCTTACGAAAACGCGCGCGCGCTGCGCCCCGACGACCTGGAAGTGCTCCGCGCCTTGAGGCGCCTCTATGAATCGGCTCGGGCCGACAAGGAGACCATCGCGGTTCGCCAGCGCATCGCCGAGGCCACCCAGGAGCCATCGGAAAAGGCCCGCGAGTATTTCGAGCTGGGCAAGGTCCTCCTGGAGGAGCGAGGAGACGAAGAGCGCGGCATTCGCATGCTGGAGCTGGCGCTGGAGAGTGATCCCAGCCTGCTCGAACCCCTCGCGCTGATGGCGAGGCTGTTCGCCGAACGCCAGGAGTGGGGACAGCTCGAACTCGCCTACCGTCAGATGCTGGGCCGCATCGCGCGCATCCCTTCGCGTTCGGTGCGCGCCGAGGTCCACTGGGAGCTGAGCCGACGCCTGGGGCTGCTCTACCGAGATCACCTCGAGGATCCCACCTCCGCCCTCGCAGCCTTCGAGGGCGCACTCGAGGCCAAGCCGCACGACCTACCCACCTTGTACGTCGCCGCAGAAATGGCCCGGGCTGCGGCTCGTCCCGATCGCGCGGCGGAGCACCTCGCAGCGGCGGCCGTGCAGGACCCGGCAGATGCCGGCCTCTACCATCAGCTCTTCGAGCTCTACCAGAAGCTCCGACGCCCCGACCAAGCATGGGCCGCAGCGAGCGTGACAACCGATCTCGGCGTGGCCGAGACACGCGAGCGTTTCATCTTCGAGGAGCACCGACCCGACGGCATCCCTCGCTTCACCAGCGCCCTCCGTCAGACCTCATGGCCTCTGCTCTGCGCAGCGGACAGAGATCACGAAGTCGAAGCCGTCTTGACGGTGATCGCCGACGCGGCCATCGAAGCAAAGATCGCTCAGCGAACCGAGAGTGGCACCCTCACGCAGCTCGACTCCAGGGCCCGCCAGGACCTCCAGCTCAGCACGGTCAGCGCGGTCCGCAGCTTCGCCTGGGCCAGCCACCTGCTCGGCATCGACCCACCGGCAATCTACCTCCGTGAAGACGCTTCCCTCGCACTCGTCGCAGCCATCGCCGATCACCCGGCTGTGATCGCTGGCGCAGGCGTCCTGCGTGGTCGCACCATGACCGAGCTGGCCTTCTTCATCGGGAGCCACCTCGCCTACCACGTCGGCCCGCACCGCCTCCTCCTGTACTACTCCTCCGTCGACGAGCTCGCCGCATGCTTCCTTGCAGCGGTCCGCCTCGTGCGCCCCTCTCTCTCCGTTCCCCTTGCGCTGGAGCCGCTGGTGCGTGAGACGGCACCCGGCCTCGAGGCGCGCCTTGACGAGCAGGCGCGCGAGCAGCTCTCCGTCGCCGTTCGAGCTTTCGAAGAAGCCGGCGCGCACACCGACCTCGTCCACTGGGCGGGCGCCGTCGAGCGCTGTGCGGCGCGTGTCGGCTATCTCCTCTCAGGCGATCTGCATGTGGCCGTGCGGCTCATCCACGACGAACCCACCGGGCTGCTCCCCTCGGAAGAGAAGATCGGCGACCTCTACGGCTTCACCGTCTCGAATGCCTTCCACCAGCTCCGTTCGGAGCTGGGTATCGCCATCCAGCCTTGAACTCATCCCGACCGGCGAGCCTTCGCGCCCAGCATCACCATCCGGCGGGATGACACCTCCGCGTGACCGCGATGCTCGAGATGAGGGCGCGGCGCCCGAGATGAGCGCAACAGCCTCATCACGGGCGCTCGCCAGGCCTGCTCAGTCTTTTCCTTGCAGATAGCCGATGTAGGCATCCGGGCTCGGTGGGCGACCGAGGAACCGCTGGATCATCTCTCGCTCGTCCACGCCGCCGCCGCGTGACAGCACCTCGTCGCGCCAGGCCTTCGCCGTCACCGGGTTGAGCAGGCCCTCCTTGCGGAAGCGCGTCAGCACGTCCCGAGACAGGCTGAGCGCCCACTGGTAGCCGTAGTAGCCGGCGTCGTAGCCGATCAGGTGACCGAAGCTCGACTGGAAGTGCGTCCCCTTCACGTAATCGAATGAGTCCGTGGAGCGCTGCACCTGCTCCACGATCTTCGTCGAATCGCCCACGGGGACCCGGCTATGAAGCTCCTGATCCAGCAGCGCCAGGAACAGCTGCCGCTGCGTCCCGAGGGCCCGCCCGAAGGCCCGTGATCGCGTCATCGCCTGGAACATCGCGTCCGGGATCTTCTCTCCCGTCTTGTGGTGTCGCGCGAAGATGTCCAGCACCTCCCTGGACCAGGCCCACTCCTCGAACATCTGACTCGGCGCTTCGACGAAGTCCCGGACCGCCGCCGTCCCCGAGAACGCCGCCAGCTCCGACTGCGTGAGCAGGTGATGGAGCACGTGGCCGAACTCGTGAAAGAACGTCACCACGTCTTCGTGCGACATCAGCGCGGGCGCCGTGTCCCCCGTCGCCTGCGCTGCTGGCTTCGGGAAGTTGCACTCCAGCGCTGCCACGGGGGATTGCCACGTCCCATCGTCGAGCCGCTTCGCGGTCCTCACGGTGAACATCGCGGCGTGCTTGTACTTGTCGGGGCGAGAGTAGAGATCCAGGTAGAACTTCCCGATGAGCTTATCGCTCGCGGCGTCGCGCACCTCGTAGGCGTCCACGTCGGCGTGCCACGCCTTCGCCGGTACCTGGCGGTAGGCGAGCCCATACATCTTGGCCGTGATGTCGAGCAGCCCCTTCTTCACGGCGCGGATGTCCAGATAGGCGGAGAGTGCCTGCGAGTCGAACGAGTAGGCCTCCTTGCGGACCTGATCTTCGAGGAAGTACCGCTCGGAGGGGGCGAGCTTGTCCGTCTTCCTTCCGCCGAGCTTCACGTGCTTCTTCATCAGCTCGGCCATCTCGGCAGCCGCCGGCTCCTTGAGCGCATCGCGCACCTTGCCCAGGAACTCGCGCACGGCCTCGCTGCTCTTCGCCATGCGGGGCTCGATGGCGTAGTCCGCCCAGTTCTTGTACCCGAGCAGCTTCGCCTTCTCGCCGCGCAGCGAAAGCAGCTTTTCGAGCAGCTTGACGTTCTGGTCTCCCCCCTTGTTCGTGAACAGCTTCCACAGCTCCAGCGCCGCCTTGCGATCTCTGGAGTAGGTCACGAATGGAAAGAAGTCGGGGTAATCGGTGGTGATATCGATCTTTCCATTGGCCTTGGGTACGTGTTTGTCGACGTACTCCTTGGGCAGCCCCTCGAGGGCTTTCGGCGATACCTCGATGGTGGCGACAGCGGAGGCGAGGTTCGACATGAACTCTTGCCCGATCTTCGTGATCTCTGCATTGAGTTCACGCAGCCGCTGCTGCTTGTCCGCAGGTAGATCGAGGCCATTGCGTCGAAAATCGCGCAGCACGTCCGACAGCAGACGCGCTCGCTCCCCTTCGAGCTTCTCCCCCTTCTGTGCGTAAGCCTTGATCCCTGCCGCGAGGTCGCCGTCGAGCCACATGGCCGTGGTCAGCTCGTCACTCTTTGGCTCGCACTGTTTGGCCGCCTCGCGGACGGCCGCATCGGGGTGTGCCACCCCCATCAGGTACGGGAACTCGCCTGCGTTGTTGATCTCCAGCAGAGCGCTGTCGAACCGGCCGATCGTGTTGGCCCAGGTCAACTCCGTCGAGGGCTTCCCGCGTAGCGCCTTGATGGTGTCCAGGTGCTTGCGTGCAAGCTGGAGGTGGTCATCGCAGAGGGATCGAACACCCTCCGGCGTCATTCCGATGGCTACCGGGTCGTGCTCGGACTTCTCGTCGGGCGCTCCGACCTCCCCTTGCGTGCCGCCCGCGGGAGTCGCGGACGGCTCGTGGCCCTGCGAGAGGGGCGTCGCCGCCTCAGGAGGCGCCCCCGAGCCGCACGCGGCCAGGAACAGAGAGAGGAGGACTGGGAGGGAGGGGGAGGTGGAAGCCCGGCAGCGCCGCATGGGGCGGGGCTATAGCATGCTCTGATGAGCCGTGCGTGCCGGGCGGTCGAATCAGTTCTGCACGGGGGAGAGGTGGACACCGCAACGATAGAACCGGCTCAGCACCGTGCCATCACCCACGTCTGCGGAGACCCGGACGAGCAGCTTGCCTGCCGCGACCGTCGCCGGGAGAGCCTGATTGCTGATCAGCAGGTCCGTGTCTGCGGCTTCGGTGCGGGTGTAGCTGGCACCGAGGCCGGCGCCATTGCCGTTGAGCACCTCGACCTTCAGACCGCGGACTCCGGAGCCCAGTCGCTGCGCGCCGCAGGCCACGCTCAGCCGCCAGCCGTTGTCGATGCCTTCCTGAGGCACCGCGATGGAGAAGTAATCCACGTCCTGGGGATTCCCGTCGTCGAGCGTCCCGTCGACGAAGAAGCTCTGGCCACCCGACCTGTTGGCGACCCCGGTCAGCTCTTCCGGCGTGAGCGGCGCGTTGTTGTCGGCTTCCTTCGTCTCGACGGGGTTGGAGCCGCCGCGCACGTGGTTGATGAAGTAGAAGTCGTTCGAGCCCGCCGGGCTTCCGGGGTGCTTCACGTAAAGGAAGTACTCGACGCCGGGATCCAGAGGCGGCGAGAGCTCGCCACCGAGCGACGCATCGATCTGCGCGATGACATCGCCATTGGAGTTCACGATGGTGAACTCTCCGATCGGGGTCGTGGAGCCGTTCTCGGTGGGCCCGTGCGGGTACACCTCGAAGGAGCCCGTCAGACGACCCTCCGTGATCGGAGGATCCGCGGGCAGGCTGAACGAGTACACGTCGACATCCATGTCGTCGGAGAACGTGCCGTAGACCTGGGTGATGTAGTAGGCGTCCCCGCTGTCGGTGAGCGCATACTCCAGCGGATTCGCCGTCGCCGTGTCATTGTTCGGCTCGGTATCCTGGACGACGCTCTCCAGCGACGGATCCATCTCCGTCACGAGCAGCCGATACTCGAAGTTGATGATCTCGCTCGTCGGGGAGCACGCCGGCGTGGCCCCATTCAGGCTGAACCACGCATTGCATTCGGTGACGCGGATGTAATAGACCCCGTCGTCGGGAAGAATGGTCATCAGGTGCGGATCGTTGGTATTTCGCACCAGCGGATCGTCGTTTTCCGCAATCTGCTCCTGATTGGCGTTGAACAGGGTGATGACCAGATCCGGGTACGCTGGATCGAATGGATCACCGGGAAGCGAGGGCTTGGCAGCGGTCAGGATCGAGATGGCCTGACCCTTCGTGCCGTTGAACCTGTAGTAGTCCACATCGCTGTCGACCGGATCCAGCTCGGCCGTGACGACATCGCCATCGATAGCGATTTCCTGGGCCTCTTCGAACGAATTGTTGTTGTCGGAGGAGCCGCCCGTGCCGCCCGCGCCGCCGGTATTGGTCCCGGCGCCACTCCCGCCAGTTCCACCGCCGGCGCCGCCGTTTCCGCCAGTGTTATCGTCCCCACCGTCGCTGCATCCGGGAGCGACTGCTGCGATCAACCCTGCCGTCAGCAAACCCAAGAAGAACGTCGACCTCATGGCGCCTCCACTCATTCGTTTCAGATCCTTCCCGCGGCGTGGAACCGTAGGAAGGCTCACCAAGGATGTCCTGGTAGGCTTATCCCAGATAGGCACGAGTTATCAAGCGCGATGAAGGCGTCACGGGCTGTGGAGCATGATCTGGGCGAGCAAAAGCCCGGTCTGCCCGCAGCGGCGCACTCCATGCATGGAGTCGACTATGGCTGCACCATCAAGACGAAATCAGTGGTGTCGATTCCACCGTTATCGTCATGATCGATGTTTGCAGGATCCCGACAATGGGATCCCGTATCGTGGTGTCAGGAGCTTCTTGAGCCGATGGAGACGGGGGGGCAGGCGAGGGGAGCGACCTCGGCCTGGGGTGTGATGGGCCTCAAGCCTCGCGCATCGAGGGGTAACCAACCTCGCGCGGCGGATCGAACGTCTCTTTCACCACACGCGGAGAGACCCACCGCAACAGATTCAGGGAGCTTCCCGCCTTGTCGTTGGTCCCCGACGCGCGACCTCCACCAAACGGCTGCTGTCCCACCACGGCGCCTGTCGGCTTGTCGTTGATGTACAGGTTCCCTGCGGCGAACCTCAGCGTGCTCGCGGCCTGCTCGATGAACATCCGATCCCGCGCGAAAATGGCGCCTGTCAGGCCGTAGGGAGAGCCCTCGTCGCATTGCTTCAGCGCCGCCTCTTCCTCGCCGTCGGGATAGACCCACAGGGCGAGGACCGGCCCGAACAGCTCGTCACGCATCAGCGCATGCTTCGGATCGCGCACCTCGATGAGCGTCGGTTCCACGAACCAGCCCACGTCGGCCGGCGTCCCACCGCCAGCGATCAGCGTACAGCTCGGGTCCCCCTTCGCCGCCCCGATCCGGCCCGCCAGCCGCTTGTGCGCCCGCTCATCGATGACGGCGCCAAGGAAGCTTCGGAAGTCGGCGACGTCCCCCATCCGCAACCCCTCCATCAGCCCGACCAGCCTATCCTTCAGGGCTGGCCATAGCGAGCGCGGCACATAAGCGCGCGAGGCCGCCGAGCATTTCTGACCCTGGTATTCGTACGCGCCGCGAACGAGCGCCACGGCGAGTCCCTCCAGATCGGCGCTTTTGTGAGCAAAGACGAAGTCTTTCCCGCCAGTCTCACCGACCACCCGGGGATAGGTCCGATAGTTGCCGATATTGTCACCGATACGCCGCCACAGCGCCTGGAACACCTCCGTCGAGCCCGTGAAATGGAGCCCGGCGAGATCCTGGTGCGCGAGGCATGCATTCGCTACCTCCTCGGGAGGCCCCATCACGAGGTTGATCACCCCGTCGGGCAAGCCGGCTTCGCGCAGCAGGTTCATCACGAAGTGCGCCGACAGGAGGGCGTTTGCGGACGGCTTCCACACGACCGTGTTGCCCATCAGCGCTGGCGCCGTCGGGAGGTTCCCTGCGATCGCGGTGAAGTTGAACGGCGTGGAGGCGAAGACGAACCCCTCCAGCGGCCGGGGCTCTTGCATGTTCCAGCTTCCGCGGCTGCTCCCCGGCTGCTCCGCCGCGATCTGCCGTGCGTAATGCACATTGAAACGCAGAAAGTCGATGAGCTCGCAGGCCGCGTCGATCTCCGCCTGATAAGCCGTCTTGCTCTGCCCGAGCATCGTCGCCGCGTTCATCGTTGGCCGCAGCCGCGTGCTCAGCATGTCTGCGGCCTTCAGGAAGACCGCGGCCCGAGCGGTCCAGGGCAGCGAGGCCCACCCTTTGTGCGCACGCCGAGCGGCTTCGATGGCGCGCTTCACATGCTCGGTGTTTCCCTGGTGAGCGCGCGCGAGGAGCAGATCGTGGCGGTGGGGAGCGCGCACCTCCTGCAGGTCGCCGGTCCGCACCTCCTCGCCACCGATGAACATCGGGATCTCCACCGTCGTGGAGGAAAGGCGCGCAAGCTCCGCCTTCAGCGCTGCGCGCTCGGGCGTGCCAGGAGCGTAGGCGTGGATTGGCTCGTTCTGGGGGAGGGGCGGCGATGCGATGGCGTCGAGCATGGCGCGGAGCATAGATCAGCCGCGCCAGCCGCGCTTACTTCAGCTTCTTTTCCAGCGGATCCTTCTGGCTGGTCTTCTGCTGCTGCAACCACTCCACGACGGGCGTCCGCCAGTCCATGCCCGTCTCGGTCGGCTCCGGCGCAGCCTTCTGGAGCGCGAAGTTGTCACCGCCGAAGTACAGGTACTCCACCGTCGCGACCTTGTAGGTCGCCGCCGGATCGAGCGGCTTCCCGTCGATCTTCCAGGTCTTGCCCTGCTGCGTCGCGCCGGAGACCACGGCCTCGGGGTTCTCCAGCGCCGCCTGCAGATCGGCCCCCTTCACGTCCAGGAGGAGCGCGCTGTTGTCGAAGGGCATCATCGCGTAGACGCTCGCCTTGGTGATCGCGCCGGCAGGCAGCGCCTCGGCACCCTTCTTGTTGATGAGGGCCACGTCGGCCTTGAGCTGCTCGCGCCAGGCCCGCGTGATCAGCAGCTTGCTCACCGTGTCGCCGTCGAGACCCTTCTCGGTGTACCCGATCTCCTCCCCGAGCGACTGGTCGAGCTTCTTCTTCCACCTGTCCACACCTGTCCACCAGCTCCGCCACCTTCGGCTCGGCCGGCGCATCGACCACGTCGATCGCCTTTGCCTCGACGCCGGTGACCCGCTCTTTCTGTGGCTTCGACAGGTCGATGGTGAGCGTAGCGCGCGCGTACTGGCGCAGCCGCTTGTCGGGGGCCATCAGCACCGCACCCGCCGCGCGCTCGTCGAAGCTCTTCGCGCAGTTCGCGCCGCCGACGAACGAGATCTTCCAGTCCGGATGCTTCTCGAGCATCGGCTTCAGCTGGTCCGGGCACTCGTGCGCGATCACCACCACCGCGTCGGCGCCTGCCTTCCACACCGCGGGGACCGTGGCGCTGAGCGCCTCCTCGATGGGCTTGAACTCCAGGCCATAGAAGCGATCCGCCATCGCGCGCGCCTTGTTGGTGGGGGACGTCAGCCCGATCACCCCGATCTTCGCGCCTTCGCGGGGCACGATCAGGTAGGGCTTCATCTCCAGGTTCTTCCACTCCGGGTTCTGCACCTCCACGTTCGCGCCGAGGTAGGTCAGCTTCGCGGCGTCCCTGTTCTTCGCGAACTGCTCGCGCCCGAAATCGAGGTCCTTGTTCCCGAACGCCGTGGCCACGTAGCCCAGGGCGCCCATCACCTCCGCCATCGAGTCGCCGTGGAACACCGTGGAGATCGGCGATCCCGAGAAGCTGTCGCCGCCCGAGAGGACCAGCGTCTTCTCCTTGTCACACGGCTTGGCGATCCCCTGGGGACCGGTGCAGTGGTTCTCCTTCGCGAGCCAGGCGCCGAGCAGCTCTGCCGCACCCCCCACGGACTTTCCGTCCTTCTTTTCCGGAAGGACGAAACCGTTCTCGTCGGCGGTGTAGAGCAGGGTCACCTTGACGGGCGCGGCGACCGCAGCGCTGCTCGTCGGGGCGGCGCTCGTCGCCGCGCTCGGTTGCGGCGCGGGCTGGTCACAGCCTGCGGTGACGCCTGCGGCCAGGGCGGTCGAAGCGAGGAGAGCGTGAAAGCGATGGCGACTCGATGAGGTTCGTGCGTCCACGGGGCGCAGTCTTCCGCAGGGGGTGGCGCCGGGGCAAGGAGTTTAGGGAGGACACATCCCGCGTCGAGGGGCCTTCCTGACTCTCCGCGTGCGCGAAGGGTCCCTCGGCCCCCGACCCGGCTCAGGGCTTGAAGCTCGTCACCGGTCCGGCCACCTGACGCCCCCGGTGCCACACCGCGAGGATCCGGCTGGTGCCCGTGATGTCCTGCGTGGGGTCGGCGTCGAGCACGATGATGTCGGCGAGCTTCCCGGGCGCGATCACCCCCCGATCATCCAGCTTCAGCAGCGCCGCTGCGTCACGGGTGGCGATGGTGATCGCCTGCATCGGAGAGATCCCTGCCTGCACCATCAGTGCGAGCTCTCTGTGCTCCGAGAAGCCAGGGATGCGCAGCGGATTCGCCCCCGAGTCCGTCCCGAACCCGATGCGGACCCCACCGTCGTGCAGGGCCTTCAGGTTCTTCAGGTTCATCGACAGGTTGCGCTTCGCGATCGCCACAGCCGGATCGGCCTGCTTCTTCGATCGCCACGCTGGGCTGTCGAGCTGTGCGCGGAGGGGCGGCTGCACCGAGTTCCGGAAGAACGGCGTGCTCATCCAGGCGGGCCGCTGCGCGTAGATGAAGGTCGCCTCGTCCAGCTCCAGGGTCGGGATGTACCAGGTCCCACGATCCTTCATCACCTTGATGAAATCCGCGTCCACGGGCACGTCGCGCACCCCGTGCGCGATGATGTCCACGCCGCCCTCGGCCAGCGCCTTCGCGTCGGCGAGATAGTAGATGTGGGCGGCCACCCGCAGCCCCAGCTTGTGGGCCTCGTCGATCACGGCGCGCCAGATCGCCGGGTCCATCTTGCCAGGCAGGGAGTGGTTGAAATCGTCGACCCACACCTTCACCAGGTCCGTTCCGCGCGCCTTCTGCTCACCGACGAACGCCCGTGCTTTCTCCGGCGTATCAGGCCGGTCGATCTGACCTGGTGCCGCCTTGAGCATCGCCTGGGGAGGCGCTCCCGTGGGCGTCCCGACCCCGTGATCGGCGCCGAACAGATCGGCTCCTTGCAGCTTCCCGGCCCGCAGCTCGGCCCGCAGCGGATAGAACACCGAGGCATCGTTCACGCCGAGCGACGTCACCGTGGTGACCCCGTAGGCCTCGTACTGCCGGAGCTGCCGCAGCACGTTCTCGCGCGTGTAGTTGGCCGCCCCCTGCTCGGTCCCGTTCGTCTGACCCACGTGCGCGTGGTTCGAGATCAGGCCAGGGATCACCGTCTTCCCGCGCAGATCCACCACCGTCGCGACGGCGGGAGGGGGGAGCGAGTCCGTCGGACCGACCGCGACGATGTGTTCTCCTCGCACGATGATCGTTGCCGGCTCCAGCGGTGTCCCGCCCCGGCCATCGACGAGCCGCGCACCCTGAAGTGCGGTCACGGAGATCTCCTGGGCGGTGACCGGGACGGCACCGCACAGCGCACCGAGCGCCGTGCCCACCGCAGCAAGAAATCTGAGCGCCTTCATGGCCAGACTGTTCAACTCGACCGCAAATCTGTCAACCAGTGCGTTGCTCTGGCGTCCGCTCACCCTGTCTTCTTGCGAAGTGGTTCGAGCCGCAACCATCGCGCGACGAACGCTTGATCCTCCGGCGCGATGACGCCTGCGACCCGCGCCGCGAGCAGGTAGAGCGCTGCATAGATGGGCAAGCCAGCGCCGAGCAGCAGGGCAGGGTGGAGCCGCGCGCCGAGCGTCATCATCGCCACCATCACCGGCACCCCGGCCACGAGGGCCGCAAGGGCCGTGCGCCCGTAGTGGCCCCAGGGAAAGATCCCGGACAGACCCACGCGGCCCACGCGCTCGATCCGGTAGCAATAGTAGACGATCATCATCACCTGCGTGAGCACCGCCGCGAGCGGCGCCCCCATCATCCCCACCGTCGGGAGCAGGATCAGCGCCGCCACCACGTTGAAGACCATCCCCTGGATCTGCGTCCGCAGGATCATCTTCGTCTCTCCGAACGCCATCATCATGATCCCGAACGCCGTCACCCGCAGCGGCAGCAGCGCGCCGTAGATCCTGAATGGCAGTGCCGCGCCCCGGTATGCCTCCCCGTAGAGCAGCACCATCAGCGCCTCGGCGCCCAGCAGCAGGAACACCGCCACCGGCAGCATCACCAGCGTCGTCTTCCGGATGCCCGCGTGCCACAGCGCGATCGCGTCCCGAGCCCCCGCTTCCCGGCTCGGCCCTGCCTGGAACCGCTCCACGAACTGCGGCAGCATGCTCGACGCCACCGTGTACGGCAGGATGCTCACCAGCGGCAGCTCCTGCGAGCCGATCGCGAACTCCGCGAACGCTGCGGCGCTGAAGAACAGCCCCACCACGAACTTGTCGAGCTTCTGGTTGAAGAGCCCCGCGAAGCGCCCCACCGCCAGCGGCGTCACGTAGCGCATCTGCGCCCGCACCCCGCCCGGGAACGGTGCTGTCTTCACCCCCGGGAACAGCCCCTGGTACACCCGGTAAGACAGCGCGAGCCGCAGCGCCGTGGTGGCGTTCTGCCCGACCAGGATCCACGCCACGTGCCACCCCAGGACTGCGGGGACCAGCGTCGTCACCGTCCCCACCAGCGTCACCACCAGCGAGATCCCGGCCGACGCCCGGTGACGGTTCGTCGCGATGAACACGTTCCCGAACACGCTGCCCGGGAGCCCCAGCATCGCCGTCACCCCGGCCAGCAAGAGCAGCGCCGTCAGGTCATCGCGTCCATCGAGGAACAGCCCTGGGCTCAGCGCCAGCGCCGCGAGGAGCAGCGCCACCAGCGCCCCCAGCCCCAGCAGCAGCGCCATGCTCTGCCGGACCAGCCCCTTCAGCTCCGCCCTGGAGATCTGGTTCGCGAAGTAGAGCAGCGATTCCGGGATGTAGAACAGCGCCAGATCCCGCGCCGTCGTGTACAGCATCATCACGAACGCCAGTGACCCGTAGCTCGACTTGGGGAGCAGCCGGACCACGAGGATCCCTTGCAGCAGGCCGATGATCGTCGTGACGAACTGCCCCCCGACGATCATCCCGATCCGATCGGCCAGCGACGTCTTCGTCTCCTGGGCCTGCGCCTCCTGGGCCTGCGCCTCCTGGACCTCGGCGGGGCTCTCCGTGCGCGGCTCCTCCGTCGCCATCGCCTTTGCGTCTCCGCTCCCCTGCGTGTTCGCGTCTCCGCTCATCCGCGTGCGCTGCTCCGCCCCATGGCTGCCCGGTAAGCCTGCTCGAACCGATCCACGCACGCCTCCCAGTCCGCCACCTCCCGCGCCCACGCCACCCCGCGCGCCCTCAGCCGCGCCGCGAGCCCCTCCTCCGTGGCCAGCCGCTCGAGCGCCCCCACGAGCCCGTCATCGCTCCCTGCCGGCACCAGCAAGGCGTTGCGCTCGTCTTCCAGGAGCCCCCGGTACGCTGGCAGGTCCGTCGCGATCAGCGGCGCCCCCAGCGCCAGCAGCTCGCAGAACGTCGATGGAAACCCATCGACCTCCAGCGCCGACACCGCGCCATCGCACAGCGCATACAACCCCGGCAGCTCCCCGTACGCGCAAGGCGGCGCGAACCGGATCCGCTCCCGCACCCCGGCGCTCGCCGCGACCTGCTCCAGCCGCACCCGATCCGCCTCTTCCCCCGCGCGCCCGTACAGCTTCAGCACCAGCACCCCGTCGCGTGCCCACGGGCTCCTCGCGAACGCCCGCACGATCCGGTCCGTGTGGTAGTGCGGAAAGCACTGCCTCGGGCTCAGCAGCACCCGCTGCCCCTCGGGCACCTGGAGCCGCTCACGCCACATCGCGGCCCCTGCCGCAGCCCGCTCCGCTGCGAACGCCCCGAGATCCACCCCCCACAGCACCAGCTGCGCGCTCACCTCGGCCGCCCCTCGCCGCCTCCGCTGCGCCCGCTCCAGCAACGGCAGGCTGTCTGCCGTGAGCGCCCCGGCCGCCCGCAGCACCTCGTCCACGGCCTGCGCGTGGGCTGCCGCCCGCGGAAAATCCTCGTCGTTCAGATCGGAGCCCCACGCCGTCGCCACGTAGGGTGGCCCCCCGTCCATCCGCGCCCACAGCCGGTGCCGCGGCCGCAGGTAATTCAGGTGCACCACATCGACACCCAGGGCCCGCACTGCCCGCCGCGCCAGCCAGTGATCGACCATCGCTGGCAACCGAGGCCGCTCCAGCACCACCTCCTCGCAGCGCGCCCCGTGCTCCTCGCGGATCGCCCGGGCCACCCCCGGCGCGTCGGCCACGATCACCCGGTGACCGCGCCGCGCCAGCGCGGCCCCCAGCCGCCCTTGCTGCGTCGCGATCGGATCACCGCTGAGCAGCACCGTCAGCCGATCGGACCGCCCTGACACGCCCTCGGGCATCGCTCCCTCGCTCAACCCGCGGCGCGGCGCGCCGTCGCCTCTCCGCGCGCTTCGATCGCGGCCCGGTACACCGCCACGAACCGATCCACGCACACCTCCCAGTCCGCCGCCTCCTGCGCCCACGCCCTCCCGCGCGCCCGCAGCCTCGCCGCCAGGACCGCGTCACGGGCCAGCCGATCGAGCGCCTCGACCAGCGCCGCCTCGTCTCCTGGCGGCACCAGCAGCGCGCTCTCCTCGTGCGCGATCAGCCCCTCGTAGGCCGGCAGATCCGTCGCCACCAGCGGGACCCCGAGCGCCAGCAGCTCGCAGAAGGTCGACGGCCCGCCGTCTACCTCCAGCGCCGACACCGCCACATCGGCCATCGCGTAGAGCGCCGGCAGCTCCGGGTACGCACAGGCCGGCGCGAACCGCGTCACGTCCGCGATCCCCAGCTCGGCCACCAGCGCCTTCAGCCGCTCGTGATCCTCCACCTCTTCCTTCCGACCGTAGAGCTTGATCACGAGCACCCCCTCCTCGCGGAACCGGCTCTTCGCGAACGCCCGCGCGATCCGGTCCACGTGGTAGTGCCGCTTCGGTTGCCGCGGACTGAGCACCACCCGCTTCCCCGCCGGGATCGCCAGCCGCTCCCGCCACGCCGCTGCCTCGCGCGCCACCCGCGCCGGATCGAACGTCGCCAGATCCACCCCCCACAGCACGAGCGACGACGGCACCTCGCGCCCTGCGCGCCGCTTCGCCTTCTCCAGCAGCGGCGTGCAGTCCGAGGTCAACGCCGACGCGTGCGCGAGCACGTGGTTCACCCCGCGGATCACCTCCGGCCGCTTCTGGAACACCTCGTCGTTCAGATCGGTCCCCCACGCCGTTGCCACGTAGGGCGGCCCCCCTTCGAGCCGCGACCAGATCTGGTGCCATGGCCGGATGAAGTTCAGGTGCACCACGTCCACCCCGAGCGAGCGCGAGAGCCTCCCCGCCCACACGCGCTCCAGCGCCTCCGGGAGGAACTTGCGACGCACCCGCACCTCCTCGCACGCCGCCCCGTACTGCTCCCGGATCTGACCGGCCACCATCGGCGCATCGCACACGAGCACCCGGTGCCCGCGCGCGTGCAGCGCCGCGCCGAGCCGCACCTGCTGGGTCGCCCGTGGATCGCCGTGCAGGAGAACGGTCAGCGGGGACTGCGACATGATCGGCCCCCGTGTACTCCAAGGCGCGACCCCCGCAAAGCGCTCCAGCGGCGCGGGTCGGAGGCGCCCAGCCGGCCAACCCCCACCACGAGCAGACCTCCTCATCCGCCCTCCCACCTCACCGTCCCCGCCGTGGCGCGCACCTGGTCAGGCCCCGCTGCGAAGAGAGCAGGCGTGGCGATCCGCGGTCGTGCAGGGCCCGATCGGCGCCTGACACCGGGGATGCCGGTCCAGCCAGCCGCTGGCGGCGGCTCGTCCACCATGGCAGCGTGCCGCGCACATGATGGCCGAGAGCCACGAAGCGGCGTTCTACGACCGCCACTGGGAGCACACCCGGACGGCCACCGATCCGCACATCGTCGCGAAGGGCGACCGCCTCCTCGCCCTCCTCCCCGAAGGCGTCCGCACCCTCGCCGACATCGGCTGCGGCGACGGCTACCTCACCCGACGCCTCGCCGAACGGCACGACGTCATCGCCGTCGATCGCAGCGCCGTCGCCCTCGACCGCCTCCGCGAGACCGCCTCCATCCGCGCCATCCAGGCCAGCGCGGACGCCATCCCTCTCCCGGATCGCGCCGTCGATCTCGTCTTCTCGAGCCAGATGCTCGAACACCTCCCGGCCGACGTCCTCCACGGCGCCGCGCGCGAGATGCAACGCCTCGCCACCGCCCACCTCCTCGTCACCGTCCCCCACCGCGAGACCCTGCGCCGCCGCTACGCCCGCTGCTCCACCTGCAAGCTCCAGTTCCACATCGACGGCCACCTCCACGCCTTCGACGCCGCCGCCCTCGACCAGCTTTTCCCCGCCTTCGAGCGGATCCACACCGAACTCACTGGCCCCCTCGAACCCCCCACGTACGCGCCCCTCGAGTGGACCCGCCAGCACCTCTGCCACCACTGGTGGATGTGGGACGACCTTCGCCTCGTGTGCCCCCGTTGTGGCGAGACCTCCCTCCGCAAGCCCCGCCGAGGCCCCCTGCGCCGCGCCACCGAGCGAGGCCTCGACCACCTCGCCGACCTCTGGAGCCGCCGCGCCGGCCGCGCCCCCCAGCCTTACTGGATCGTCACCCTCTACCGCCGGAAGGCGGCCACCTGATGGGCGAGTTCGAACAGGACCGCGCGGCGATCGAGCGCCACTACCTCGAGCGCTTCCTCCCCTCGAGCCCCTGGGCTTCCCTCATCAACAACCAGCCCTACCTCTACCAGCGCCAGCGCCAGCGCCGCCTCCGCGAAGCCCTCGTCGCTTGCGGCTATGGCGCCGCCGATCGCCTCCGCGACCTCACCGCCCTCGACATCGGCTGCGGCGCTGGCAACAACCTCGCCTGGCTCGCCGACCTCGGCGCCGATCCCGCCCACCTCACCGGCATCGACCTGCTCGAACCCCGCGTCGACGTCGCCCGCGCCCGCTTCAAAGGCATCCACTTCCTCGCCGGCGACATCACCGAGACCGACGTCGGCGGCCCCTACGACGTCGTCATGCTCATCGCCGTCCTCACCAGCGTCGTGAACCCCGCCTTCAAGCGGCGCATCGTGGACAGAGCGCTCTCCCTCCTCAAACCGAGCGGCGTCTTCTTCTTCTACGACGTCGTCACCCGCCGACCCGTGACCGGCACCGCCGACTACCAGTGCCTCACCTTCGACGAGCTCGACGCCTACGTCGCTCCTCACCGCTTCCACTACTTCAAGCGCGATCTCCTCAAACCCCGGCTCGTCGACCGCCTCGTCCCTCGTCATGGCGTCGCCGTCGCCGAGCTCGTCCAGGCCACGGGCCTCTTCAACATCGACGGCACCTTCGCCTACCTCCAGCGCCGACCATGAACCGCCCGCTCCCTCTCCCTCGAGCGCTTCGCGCGACCTCCCGTCCCGCCCGGAGTCCTCTGCTCACCCCTTCGAGGCGCTGGCGATGAAGCGCCCCCTCATCACCGTCGGCATCACCTGCCACGCCGAAGGCGACTGGCTCCTCGAGTGCTGGGAGAGCCTCCTCGCCCAGACCGACGACCGCTGGCAGGCCGTCCTCGTCATGGATGGCACCCAGCACGCCCCCACCATCGAGATCTTCGAGTCCCTCGAACACCCCCGCCTCCGCAAAGAGCGCTCATCGGAGAACCGCGGCCCGTACCCCACCCGCAACCGCGCCTTCGAGCTGACCGACACCCCGTACCACTTCTACCTCGACGGCGACGACAAGCTCCCGCACGACGTCCTCGCCCGCGTCTACCGCGTCATCGAGGCGCGCCCCGACGCGGGCGTCATCTACGGCGACTACCAGCTCTTCGGCGGCTACGCCGGCATGTGGCGCTACCCCGAGCACATCGACCCCGAGGCCTTCCTCGTCTCCCAGCCCATCCCGGGCGGCAGCGTGTACCGCAAATCCCTCTGGGAGCAGCTCGGCGGCTTCGCCCCCGAACTCGCCCGGGGCAACGCCGACTACGACTTCCACATCGGCGTCCTCGAAGCGCGCGCGCCCACCCTCCACCTGGGCGGCATCCTCATGCACTACCGCGTCGGCCACACCCACAAGGTCTCCAGCGGCTACGCCCTCCGCTACAACGAGACCCACGAGATCATCGTCGCCCGGCACCCCCGCTACTTCGCCGATCCTGTCCGCCGCGAGCGCTTCCTTGCCCAGGGCGAAAAACGCGCCGCCCTCGCGAACCGGGCTGCTGGCAACCACCAGCGCGCCGCCGAACTCGCGCGCGCCGCCATGCGCCGCGGCCTCTGGCACGACCGCGCCCTGTGGCCGCTCGCGCTCCCGCGCCCCTTCCGTCGCCGCGGCTCCTGATACGACCGCCGCGACCCGACGCCGCCACGCCCTCGACCCACCGTCGCGACCCCGACGAACCCCCGTCATCCCCCCCGGATGGCGCTGGTCCTCCGTCGCGCCCCGCGGCATGCTCGCCGACCACCATGATCCTCCTCATCGCCGCGACCCGCCCCAACTTCATGAAGGTGGCTCCCGTCTACCGCGCCCTCCGCGCGCGCGACCTCCCCGTCCGCCTCCTGCACACCGGGCAGCACTTCGACGCCAGCATGAGCGACGTCTTCTTCCGCGACCTCGGCCTCCCGACCCCCGACGTCCATCTCGGCGCAGGCGGCGGCTCTCACGCCGAGCAGACCGCGTCCATCCTCGTCGGCGTCGAGAAGGACCTCCTCCAGAACCGCCCCTCCGTCGTCGTCGTCGTCGGTGACGTCACCAGCACCCTCTCTGCGGCCCTCGCCGCCGCCAAGCTCGGCATCCCCGTCGTCCACATCGAGTCGGGCCTCCGCTCCCGCGACTGGACCATGCCCGAGGAGATCAACCGCATCCTCACCGACCAGCTCTCCGACCTCCTCCTCACCCCCTCGCACGACGCCGCGCCCAACCTGAAGGCCGAGGGCATCCCCGACGAGCGCATCAAGTTCGTCGGCAACATCATGATCGACTCCCTCCACTGGTCGCTGCGCCACCAGACCGACGTCCTCGCGCGCCTCGGCCTCGAACCCCGCGGCTACGCCGTCGTCACCTTGCACCGCCCCGCCAACGTCGACACCGCCGAGAAGCTCCGCGAGACCCTCGACGCCGTCGAGGCCATCGCCTCGCGCATCCCCTCCATCTTCCCCGTCCACCCCCGCACCGTGCAGCGCGCCGAGACCTTCGGCCTCGCCGAGCGCCTCCGCTCCATGCCGGGCCTCCGCGCCATCGAGCCCCTCGGCCACCACGACTTCGTCACCGCCATGGCCAACGCGCGCCTCGTCGCCACCGACTCCGGCGGCATCCAGGAAGAGACCACCGCCCTCGGCATCCCTTGCCTCACCATGCGCCAGGGCACCGAGCGCCCGATCACCGTCACCGAGGGGACCAACATCATCGTCGGTCTCGATGCCGCCCTCATCGCGCGCGAGGTCGACACCATCCTCGCCGACCGCGCCAAGAAGGGTCGCGTTCCGGAAGGCTGGGACGGTAATACCGCCGACAGGATTGCGGACGCACTCCAGGCATTCCTGGCTGGAAATCCGCCACCGCGGACCTCTGGCCCCCGCGCCTGAACTTCGTACACCAACCTCTTTCGGGAGGGATTGACGCAGCGACCGATCGTCGGGCAATGGTCCCGCAAACCCGGACTCCGGGGGAGGACACATGCCTTGTCTTGATCTTCGGCGCACCGCGCTGCACCGCGGACTCGCGCTCATCGTGCGGCTCACCCTTGCCGCCACCCTTCTCGTCATCGGCACCGGCTGTGGGGCCCTCTCGGCCCTCGGCAACCCCTCGGCGGCGTGGGCCATCAAGGAGTCCACGCCCATGAGCGTCGTCGTCCGGCGCGCCGAGGTCGCCACCACCACGGCCGACGCCGTGAAGCGCCTCCTCGGCGAGACCGGCGTCGACGACAAGTCCGCCTGGACCAAGAAGACCTCGATGAAGTCCGCCGACGCCGAGGCCCTGCTCAAGCAGCTCGGTGCTTCACCGGCGTACGTCGCCACCCCGGGCCTCCAGCTCCGCGTCGTCCCCGCCGAGGTCTGGGCCCACGTCCTCCCCACCATCTGCTCCGAGGAAGGCGACTACAACAGCATCATCGAGGCCATCAGCTCCAGCGCCGGCGCCCAGTACGACAAGCTCCTCGAACAGCAGGAGAAGATCGCCGACCTCAACGGCCAGATCGCGTCCAACAAGCAAGCCATGGACGGCGACGGCATCACGGCCAGCGAGAAGGCCGCGCTCGACAAGAAGAACGACGAGATCAAAGAGACGATCTCGTCCCTCGAAGACACCTTCGACACCGACCGCGAAGCCTTCCTCGACAAGCTCGTCGCCGAGGCGAAGAAGGCGTCACCGAACACCAAGGCCCGCATCGGCGGCCTCCTCGTCAACCTCAAGTACGCCGTCGCCGACGCCAAGCTCGCCAACGCCGTCGCGCTCATCCGCTACCCCCTGGCGCTCCCGGGCATGAGCGACGACGTGCAGGCCGCCACCCGCCGCATCATCGCCGACATCATCGAAGAGCAGACCGGCAGCCGCCCCGACCTCAGCGGCTTCAAGCCCGACGTCTCCCTCGACGGGTTCACCCCCAAGGTCACCTTGAGCGGCATCCCCGTCGAGAAGATCGGCGACATCTCCGTCGAGGATCTCACCAAGAAGACCATGTCCCGCGTCGTCGACTACGTCGGCCGCGTCGCCGAGCTGCCTGCGTACATCAACCGCAGCCAGTCCCTCCTGAGCTTCGAAGAAGCGCTGATCGACAAGGCCCTCGAAGGCCTGGGCATCAAGAAGCCCTCCTCTGCCGAGAACGCTGGCGACGAGCTCGCCAAGCTCACCGTCTCCAGCGGCGCCACCCCGCCCAAGGCCGGCGACGACGCCGACGAAGCCGCCCCTGCGGCTCCCCGAGGCGAGCGCACCCCCGGCGGCTTGGTCGCGTTCACCTGCGAGACCAGCGCCTCCAGCACCGAGGTCGCGGACGCCTCCGACGAGGAAGCCACTCCCGCGAAGGACGCGAAGGCGAGCAAGGACGCCAAGCCTGGCACCGCCAAGCCCGCGAAGGACGCGAAAGCGAGCAAGGACGCCAAGGCGAGCAAAGACGCGAAGCCCGCCGCCACGAAGCCGGCCCCTGCCACCAAGCCCGCCGTGGCGACCAAGCCCGCCGCGCCCGCCGGTGACACGCGCCCCGCGAGCCACACGACGAAGCCTGCTCCCGCCGAGAAGCCCGCTGGCGATCAGCCCTGCGAGCTGTGGGTCACCAGCGGCGACAAGCGCGTCTGCCTTTGAGCCTGCCGCTCAGCGCGTGCTGTTGGACGCGCGCAGTGGAACCCTCTCCTCTGCGCGTTCCGGCATCTCCCGACACCGTCACTCCACCCATTTCCCGAGCCTTCGTCGGCATCTCACGCGGTCACTGTTGAGGCACGACCTCATTTCATCCCCTCGACGGCCCACGCATGATTCCGTCCGCCAACCACCAGCTACAGCCTCCGTTCAATCGCTGGAAGTCGCTGGCATGTTGGCTAACCTGACTCAGCCGGAACCCGTCGGTCCGGGAAAAAAAGGAAATAACCACATGCTTCAGCGAACCCCCCTTGCTGCACTGCTCCTCCTGGCTGCTGCGCCGCTGGTCAGTGGCTGCGGCTATTCCGAGGACGAATGGCAAGCCCAGCTCGCCAAGTATGGCCAGCTCCAGAGCGAGAGCGCCAAGAAGGAAGCCGACCTCCAGAAAGAGCTCCAAGCCGCCCGTGACCGCGTGGCGCAGCTCGAAAAGGAGCTCTCCGATCAGGGCGTTCAGCTCAACAAGGTGAGCGGCGAACTCGAAGACCGCGACAAGGCCCTCGCCGAGTACAAGGCCCGCGCCAAGCAGCTCGAGGCCATCAAGGCCCGCTTCGACCTGCTCCGTCAGAAGCTCCAGACCCTGGTCAACCTCGGCCTGGAAGTGAACATCCGCCGGAACCGGATGATCATCTCCCTCCCTGGCGACGTCCTCTTCGACTCCGGCAAGGACAAGCTCCGCAAGGAAGGCGAAGACATCCTCAAGAAGGTCGCTGAGGCCATCAAGAGCGACAAGGCCCTCATCAATCGCGACTACCAGGTCGCTGGCCACACCGACAGCTCCCCGCTGAACAGCCCGCCGTTCAACGACAACTGGGGCCTCTCGCTGGCCCGTTCCCGCTCCGTGCTCCTGCACCTCATCGGCAAGGAAGGCGGCCTCCCCCGCCAGCACTGGAGCGCAGCTGGCTTCGCCGACACCGACCCCCTCGGCCCCAACACCACGCCCCAGGGCAAGCAGAAGAACCGCCGCTGCGAGCTGATCGTGGTCCCTGACGTCGACGAGATGCTCGACCTCACCAAGATCGCTGGCGCCGTGCCCGGCAAGTCCTGACCGGGCAGGGGAGGGCGAGGCGCAGGGCACACCGCCCTCGCGCCTCCCCTCTCGATGACGCACCCGCCTCCACCTTCACGCCCCACACGCCCCACCCCCGCCTGTACACGACCTGCGCTTGCGTCCGGTCCGCGCTCACACGCGACGCGCGCCTGCGCCTGGTCGGCGCTCCCGCTCGGCCCTCGCCTTGCCGCCTCTCCCTCCCTCGTGGGATCGTCGTCCACCGTGCTCGACCCCATCACCCTCGACCAGCTCCGCGCCTTCATCGCCGTCGTCGAGGAAGGCAGCTTCTCCGCTGCCGCCCGCAAGCTCCAGCGCGTCCAGTCGGCGGTCAGCACCGCCATGGCCAACCTCGAAGCCCAGCTCGGCGTCCAGCTCTGGGATCGCTCCACCAAGGTCGCCACCTTGACCGAGCAAGGCCAAGCCGTCCTCGCCGCCGCCCGCCGCGTCTGCAACGAGGTCAACGCCCTCCGCAAGCTCACCGCGGGCATGCACGTCGGCCTCGAAGCCACCGTCTCCCTCTGCGTCGACGTCCTCTGCCCGACCAGCGCCCTCGTCGACCTCTGCGTCGGCTTCGCCCAGCACTTCCCTGGCGTCGACCTCCGCATCGACACCCAGACCTTGTCCACCGTCTCCGCACGCGTCCTCGATGGCCGCGCCACCCTCGGCGTCGTCAGCCCCCTCGGCGTCGCCCCGGGCCTCGAGAGCACCGTCCTCGCTCCCGTCCGCATGATCCCCGTCGTCGCGCCGACCTACCCCCTCGCTGCGCACCGCGACCCCATCCCTACCACCGCCCTCGCCGACTGCATCCAGATCGTCCTGTCCGAGCGCCAGGACTCCGGCGTCCCGGACCAGGCCGTCCTCTCTCCCCGCACCTGGCGTGTCTGCGACCTCCACACCAAGCACGCCATGCTTCGTGCTGGCCTCGGCTGGGGCAACCTCCCCGAGCACATCGCGCGCGACGATCTCCGCGCGGGCCGCCTCGTCAAGCTCCGCCTTCAGGCCTGGGGCGAAGACGAACATCGCCTCTACCTCTCCGCCGTCTACCGCAGCGACCAGGCCTTCGGCCCTGCGCACCGCTGGCTCCTCGAACACCTCAAGGCTCTCTGTCTCCGCGACCTGACCGAGGCGCTCGATCTTCCATGCCCTCCCAGCACACCCGAGCCGAGCGCGTTCAGCGCGAACGCCTCCGCGTCGAGCCTCGTTGCACCGAGCTCCGCCGAGCCGAGCCCGTCCGAGCCGAGCCCGTCCGAGCCGCGCTCCTCTCCTTCGGCCAGGAAATCCCGACCGCGATCGCCCCGATCCTCGTGACCTCCTCCGCGCTTCCCGCTGCCGTGCCGCCTCGTCGAGCGCGCGCATGAGCTGACCACGCAGGCCTGGCGCCCCACGCCCTGTCGAGGCCGCGTGAGCGACCCCGGCCCGTGACCATCTCCGCGCGCGATGATCCCCATCTCGCGAATGCCCATTCCGGAAACACCTCCTGCGCGGCACAGTCCTTTGCACGTCGTGACCCGAGGCCGTGGTGGCCTTCAGGGCGCGACGCACCGCCGTTCATCGCGTCACCCGACGCCGTGCGCCGCCTCGCGCGACGCGACAGGAGACCTCCATCATGAGCATCAAGCCCCTCCTCACGCCCGACGCCCCCACCCTCGTCCTCGTCGACTACCAGCCCCAGATGTCGTTCGCCGTCGGCAACATCGACGTCCAGACCCTCATCAACAACGCCGTCGGCCTCACCAAGACCGCCAAGATCTTCGGCATCCCCACCATCCTCACCACGGTCGCAGAGAAGTCCTTCTCCGGCCCCACCTGGAAGCAGCTCACCGACGTCATCCCCGAGGCGAAGTCCTTCGACCGCACCTCCATGAACTTCTGGGAGGACAAGGCCGTGCGTGCCGAGGTCGAGCGCATCGGCCGCAAGACCCTCATCCTCGGCGGCCTCTGGACCACCGCCTGCATCAACTTCCCCACCATCCAGCTCCTCGAAGAGGGCTACTCCGTCTACGTCGTTGCCGACGCCATGGGCGACGTGTCCCAGGCGGCCCACGACCACTCCATCACCCGCATGGTCCAGGCGGGCGCCGTCCCCGTCACCTGGCTCCAGGTCCTCCTCGAGCTTCAGCGCGACTGGGCGCGCCAGGAGACGTACGATGCCGTCACCAAGCTCGCCATGGAGCACGCGGGCGCTTACGGCGTTGGCATCCAGTACGCCAAGGCCGTGCTCGGCGCCGATGCCAACGAAGGGAAGCACTGACCGACCACGGATCGAGACGACGCGACCCAGCGGCCCGCGAACGACACGCTGGCCGCTGGCAGAGCGGGTGACGAGCCACGCGCCGGCCGCTGGCTCGACGGGAGACGACGGCGCCGCAGACCGCTGACGGACCGAGCGACACACGCGCCCTCCGTTCGTCAGCACCCTGCGACGAAGCCCTCCCGCGGAGCCAGCGACCCGCGACGAAGCCTGCCGACGCCGCACCGTGACGCGAGACGACCTGCGACACCGTGACGCGAGACGACCTGCGACGAAGCCTGCCGACGCCGCACCAGCACGAACGAAAGGCAACACCATGAGCACCCCGTCCGACGCCGACCTCATCCTCCACAACGGCCGCATCACCACCTTGAGCGACGGCAAACCCGACGTGTCGGCCGTCGCCGTGCGTGACGGCAAGATCCTCGCGACCGGCACGGACGCCGAGGTCCTCCGCCACAAGACCGACCGCACCAAGGTCATCGACCTCGCGGGCCGCCGCGTCATCCCGGGCCTCGCCGACTCGCACCTCCACGTCATCCGCGGAGGCCTCAACTACAACATGGAGCTGCGCTGGGACGGCGTCCCCTCCCTCGCCGACGCCCTTCGCCTCCTGAAAGAACAAGCCCGCCGCACCCCGGCGCCCCAGTGGGTCCGCGTCGTCGGCGGCTGGACCGAGTTCCAGTTCGTCGAGCGCCGCATGCCCACCCTCGACGAGATCAACGCCGCCGCCCCCGAGACCCCGGTCTTCATCCTCCACCTCTACGACCGCGCCCTCCTCAACGGCGCCGCCCTCCGCGCCGTCGGCTACACCAAGGACACCCCCGACCCGCCCGGTGGCCTCATCCAGCGCGACAAGGCCGGCAACCCCACCGGCATGCTCATCGCCAAACCCAACGCGATGATCCTCTACGCCACCCTCGCCAAGGGCCCCAAGCTCCCCTTCGCCGACCAGCTCAACTCCACCCGCCAGTTCATGCGCGAGCTGAACCGCCTCGGCCTCACCAGCGTCGTCGACGCCGGCGGCGGCTTCCAGAACTACCCCGACGACTACGCCGTCATCGAGCAGCTCGCCCGCGACGACCAGATGACCCTGCGCATCGCCTACAACCTCTTCACCCAGCGCCCTGGCAACGAGCTCGACGACTTCAAGGCCTGGTCCAAGCTCATCCGCCCTGGCGACGGCGACGACATGTACCGCTGCAACGGCGCCGGCGAGATGCTCGTCTTCTCCGCCGCCGACTTCGAGGACTTCCTCGAACCCCGCCCCGACCTCTCGCCCTCCCTCGAAGGCGACCTCGAGCCCGTCATCGCCTTCCTCTCCGAGCACCGCTGGCCCTTCCGCCTCCACGCCACCTACGAGGAGTCCATCACCCGCTTCCTCGACGTCTTCGAGAAGGTCGACCGCCGCATCCCCTTCAACGGCCTTCGCTGGTGGTTCGACCACGCCGAGACCGTCTCCGCAAAGAACCTCGACCGCATCGCCGCCCTCGGCGGCGGCATCGCCATCCAGCACCGCATGGCCTTCCAGGGCGAGTACTTCATCGACCGCTACGGCGCCGAAGCCGCCCGCCACGCGCCCCCGATCCGCCAGATGCTCCGCGCCGGCATCCCCGTCGGCGGCGGCACCGATGCCACCCGCGTCGCCAGCTACAACCCCTGGATCGGCCTCTACTGGCTCGTCGCCGGCAAGACCGTCGGCGGCACCCCGCTGTACACCGACACCGAGAAGCTCACCCGCGAAGAAGCCCTTCGCCTCTACACCACCGACAACGCCTGGTTCTCCGGCGAACCCGGCAAGAAAGGCCGCATCGAACCCGGCCAGCTCGCCGACCTCGTCGCCCTCACCGACGACTACTTCACCATCCCCGAAGAGCGCATCAAGTCCCTCGAATCCGTGCTCACCGTGCTCGGCGGCAAGATCGTTCACGGCGCCGGCCCCTTCGCAGGCCACAACCCCCCGCCGCTCCCGTTCAGCCCCTCCTGGTCCCCGCCCGGCACCTACGGCGGCTACCACGCGGCTGCGGTGAAGTCCGCCGTCGCTCACCCCAGCGCCACCCGAGCCCGCAATCGCGGCTTCGACGCCGGCTGCGACTGCTTCGTGATCTAGGCCGGCGCCTCACCGTCACCTCTGGCCGGCGTCGAGTGTGCGCCTCGCATCTCGCATCGACGCCGACCCACACCTGTTCTGATCGTTCCTGCCTCGACCTTCTTCCGGATCCCCCATGGCCAAGGACATCCCTGCCATCAACCTCCCGGCGCCATCGTCCGAAGGCACGTCATCCTCTGCCGTCGTCACCGCGCCTCCTTCGGCCTGGTCCCCCCTCCGTCACCCTGCCTTCCGCTCCCTCTGGCTCGCCGCCCTCGCGTCGAACCTCGGCCTCTGGATCCAGAACGCCGCCGGAAGCTGGGACATGACCACCCTCAGCAGCGCACCCCTCCACGTCGCGCTGCTCCAGACCGCCTCCAGCTTCCCCGTCTTCCTCGTCGGCCTCCCTGCCGCTGCGTTCGGCGACATCTTCGATCGCCGCCGTCTGCTCCTCTCCTTCGCCACCTGGATGGCTCTCACCAGCGCCACCCTCGCCGCCCTCTCCTTCACCGGCACCCTCACCCCCGAGCGTCTCCTCGCACTCACCTTCGCCCTCGGCCTCGGCGCTGCCCTCTCCGCCCCCCTCTGGCAGTCCATCCTTCCGACCCTCGTCGATCGCACCGAGCTGGCCCCCGCCGTCACCCTCGGCGGCGTCGCCATCAACATCGCGCGCGCCGTCGGCCCGGCCCTCGGCGGCATCGGCATCGCCCTCGCCGGCAGCGCCCCCGTCTACACCTTCAACGCCCTCGCCTTCAGCGTCGTCGTCTTCCAGGTCGTGCGCTGGAAACAGCAACGCCCCACGAGCCATCTCCCCCCCGAGCGTGTCGTCGGCGCCATCATCGCTGGCCTTCGCTTCGCGCGCCGCGCACCTGCTCTCCAGTCCGTGCTCCTCCGCTCGGGCGCGTTCATCCTCGCGGGCAGCGCCCTCTGGGCCTTGCTCCCTCTCGTCGCGCGCCGCGAGCTGCACCTCAGCCCCCTCGGCTTCGGCCTGCTGCTCGGCTGCATCGGCGCGGGAGCCCTCGCGGGCGCCGCCATCCTCCCGCGCTACCGTGCGCGCCTCGGCACCGATCGCCTCGTCGTCCTCGCGAGCTTCCTCTACGCCGCCGCGATGCTCACCCTCGCGCACGTGCGGTTCGCGCCTGCGCTCTATGTCGCCATGACCGCGACCGGCGTCGCCTGGATCGCCATCCTGTCGAGCCTCAACGTCGCCGCCGCCTCGGCTGCGCCAGGGTGGGTGCAGTCACGCGCCCTTGGCCTCTACCTGCTCGTCTTCCAGGGCGGACAAGCCCTCGGCAGCCTCGCCTGGGGCGCCCTCGCAGGTCGCCTCGGGACCGCGCTCACCCTCACGATCGCTGCGAGCGCGCTCCTCGTCGGTCTCCTCATCGCCGTGCGTCACCGCCTCGGCATCGTGAGCAAAGACGACGTCGCCCCCTGGCGCGCCTTCCCCGAGCCCGTCCTCGCGCAGCCCGTGCACATCGACGCGGGTCCTGTGCTCATCCAGCGCCGCCATGTCGTCGCTCCCGAGCAGCGGGCGGCGTTCCTGCGGCTCGCGCGTGATCTGGAGCCTGTGCGCCGACGTGATGGCGCGATGACGTGGACGCTGTTCGAGGATGTCGCCGCGCCGGGCATCTTCATCGAGACCTTCCTCGTCGCGTCCTGGGGCGAGCATCTCCGCCAGCACCACCGCGCGACGGCGGCTGATCAGAAGCTGTTCGACGCCCTCGACCAGGTGGCTCGCGACGAAGGCGTCACCCACCTGATCGACGCCTACGCTGCGGCCGAGGCGAGCGCGCGCGGCGAGCCGGTGGGGTGATCGTGTCGGATCAGCGGATCCGTGTCCGCTTCGTTCCCAGTTGTTCCCGTTCCAGAGAGCGGCTGGTGCTCGGCGTCGAGCTGGAGCACGGATCCCGCCGGCGCTGACGACATCACCTGCGGCGAGTGCGTCGTGACCACGAACTGGATGCGAGGGAAGGTCCGCGTCAGATCCTCCAGCACACGCCACTGCCACGCCGGGTGAAGGTGCAGATCCACCTCGTCGATCAGCACGACGCCCGTGGCCTCGGACGGCGCTGCGGCCCCCAGATGCGGATTGAGCTGCGTCGCGCGCCAGGCGATGTCCGCCGCCACCGCGATCAGGTTGCGCTGTCCATCCGAGAGCGCATCGAACGGGATGGACGTCCCGTTGTCGAAGTCGACCCGCAGCTCCTGGTGGTTGGCGCTGAAGTAGATGCGCTGCGCCCCCTCCAGGCACCCACTCGCCGCCGTGCTGACGGCCTCCAGCTCCGGGCTGCGCACCTCCGTCAGGAGACGCCCTTCGTCCGCCGCCCGCGCCAGCCGCTGCACCCGGTCTTCCTCGCGCCACGCCATCCAGGCCTCGAACCCCTTGTGATCCGAGGCCGCTTCCAGGGCTGCGTGGTAGCCCTCCAGCCGGGACTTGAGATGACGCTTCTCCGTCCGCTTCTCGCGCTTGTGGAGCCAGAGCCGTCCCGTCCCGTAGTACGCGACCACGGGGAGCACGGTGGGCGTGCTGGACGAGAGCTGCTGCTCCGTCGCCTCGGCGCGGTCTCGGAGGCTCACGGCTTCCCCGCTCGTGGTGCGCCCTTCCACACTTCGCAGCTCCCTCGCCCAGGCGATCCGGGCGTCACCACCTGCTGCGTCGCGGAGCTGCCCCTCGGCCTCGACGCGCACCGGGTAGCTCGTCGATTCCGTCGGGAGGTCCGTCGACGTCTTCGCCGTCACGCGCCGGGCAGACGATTTGGGGATCGGGTAGTCCTCCCGGATCCCGCTGAACCCGCTCACCCAGGCTCCGAGCGCGACCGCGAGCCCTTCGAGCACGGTCGTCTTCCCGGCGCCATTGCGCCCGACCAGCACCGTGAGCGTGGGCTCCAGCCGCAGCTCGAAGCGCTCGAAGACGCGGAAGTTGATCAACCGGAGCGTGTCGATGCGCATCGTGGGCCACCCGGTGTTAGCTGCGGCGGCGTGGCGCGGCCAGCGAATTCCCGAGCCGAAAAGGCCTTGCCGGTCGGTGTGCAGCGGTCGCTTCGCGTGTCACACCGGGTCTGCGCTCGGCCTCGCGCCGGGCCCCGCCTGCGTACGGAGTGCCTCGGCCACGGTCGTCGCGCTGATCGCTTGCTCGTGCCACCGTACCAGCGTGACCAGGTCGGCGCAGGCCTCGATCTGGTCCTCTTCCGCGGGACTCAGCGTCAGCCCGCGGCTCGACAGCACCTGGCGGACCGACGCGCGTGCCTGGATCAAGCGCCCTTCCAACCGTGCCTCCAGCAGTCCCTTCAGTCGTCCCTCGGCGAGCAGCTCTTGCTTCAACTGGGGGGTGGTGGCGAGCAGCAACCAGATGAGCTGACGGCGGTTCTCCAGTCGGATCGGGTCGTCGGTCGGGGGGAATTTACGCTCCAGCTCTTCGCGGCTGAGGGGCGGCATTGCGCCGAGGTAGCGAGCGTACGTTGCGATGGCCAGCCCTTCGTCGCGGTAAAAGGGCTGATTTGAAGCAGCGCTGATATCGGGACCCTCGTAATGCGTGGAGCTTCCCTGACGCTCACCATCGAGAGCCGCCAGGAAGCCTTTCGAAGCCGAAAGGCTGGACGGGAAGCCTGGGCTCACTTCTCATGGCGGGTGGCATGACCGAGCATCGTCTTCGGGTCCTCCACATCTCGGATCTCCACGAGCGTGCTGCCCGAGAGAGCGAGCCGTGGCGCCGGCGGCGTGTCCTGGGAGAGGCGTGGCTCCGCAACCTCGATGATCTGCTCGGTGATGGCGTGCCGGTCGACCTGGTGTGCTTCACCGGCGACGTCGCCGACTGGGGGATGCCTGATGAATACACGGCTGCCACAGATCTCGTGGAGTCGCTGCTCGAACGGCTGAACCTCCCGAAGGAGCGACTCTTCGTAGTGCCGGGCAATCATGACATCCAGCGGAAGAAGAACGAGGACGTCTGGAAGCGGCTGCGCAACGTCCTCCTCAACTCCTCAGCCATCGAGCGGTCGCGCTGGTTGCGGGGGAACGCGCTGCCGCGGGGCTACGAGCAGGCCGACCGAAACAAGCTTCTGGACCGTGGGGAAGCCTTCCGTGCCTGGCTGCGTGCCCTCGGGCGAGAAGCCCTGCTTCCCGCTGCGCCGTTGCATCCGCACGTCGGCTACCGGGTGACCCTGCGTGTGCGCGATCTCCCCTTCGACGTTCACATCATCGGCCTGGACTCGGCCTGGCTCTGTGGCGACGACGCCGACAGCGGGAAGCTGCTTCTCACCGAGGATCAGGTGGCTTTGCTGTCGACCCAAGCGGACGGCCAGGATCTCGGTGGCCTTCGCCTTGCGCTCGTCCACCACCCCCTGAGCGATCTGCACGATGGCGACGCCTGTCGTGATCTGCTCGCCAAACATGTCGATCTCCTGCTCCGAGGCCACCTGCACCACGAGGACCTCGCGACCTGGATCGGCCCGGAGCTACGCCTGCGCCAGGTCGCTGCCGGCTGCCTCTACGAAGGCCACCTGGCGAATACATGGCCCAATGCCTGCCATCTGATCGACATCCGCCTCGACGATGCCGGTCGCCCGACGGGCTACCGAGTCCGGCTCCGCGGCTACTCCGATCGAAACAAAGGCTTCTGGCACGACGACGCAAGCCTCTACAGCGCTGCGCCGGCGGGCATTCTTGACTGGGAGACGGGTCTCTCGACGCCGCCTCCCCCTGCCACCCGTCCTTCACCAGGCATCTTCGTCGGACGAGACACGGAGCTGCAGGCGCTGCGCGACGCCCTTCTGCCGGCCGCTGGCCCCTCCCGTCCCACCGCCATCAGTGCGCTCCACGGGATGCCGGGCGCGGGCAAGTCCTACCTCGCCCAGCATTTCGTCGACCTGCACGGGGCACAGTTTCCTGGCGGCATCCTTCGCCTGGTGTTGGAGCCCGACGAAGACCGTTCTCCCGACCCCCTGGCACAAGCCCTCCGCGGTCAGATCGCTGACCGCCTGAAGCTACCGGCAAGCGTTCAGAGGGGAGCGGATCCCCTCCTGGACCGGCTGCTCCAGCCCAGGACCTTGCTTCACATCGAGAACGTCGACGCAGAGCCAGCGGCGCGTGGTGTGGCGTTGCTCGCCCGGAGGTTGCCAGGCGTGGCCCTCGTCGTCTCGGCCCGCTACCAGGGACTTGAGCGTGAGCCCGGCTGGACGGGCATCCACATCACGCCGTTCACGCCAGCGTCCTCGCTCGAGTTGTTCGAGAAGGAGCTCGGGCGTGCGCCACGTGATGCGCGGGAACGAGAGGCCCTTCGAACGCTTGCCGGTGAACTCGGTCACCTCCCGCTGGCCTTGCACCTTGCTGCCTCCGCGTTGCGCGAGGGGGACTTCACCCCTGACACGTTCCTGGAGGACCTGCGTCGCCGTCGATTGGACCTGGCACCGGGACTTCGGGACGACCCGCGCGCGAACCTGCGAAAAACCTTCGAGCTGTCGTTGAGCTTGCTGCGACGCCACCTGGAGCGGGACGGCCTGGATGCGGATGAACTCATGGCCGGATTCTTCGCGCTGGGTCACGCGCCAGTCGCAGGTTTCGGACGTGCGCTAGGGGCAACGATAGCGGGCCTTTCCAGGCTCTCGTTCAGTCAACTGACCGCGGCTGCCCGCAAGCTCTCCCTGCTCATGGCTTTGCCGTGGGAAGAGAGGAACGACGACGCCTGGCGCGTTCACCCGCTGCTTGCAGAACGGCTGCGCGAAGACAGCGACGGGCGTGAGGTCCTGTCCCGGATGACCGAATGGTTCATCGAAAGGCTTCAACCAACGCACGCCAAGGAACAAGCGCCCCAAGGGCAGCGCTGGCCAGAGGTCCACGCCGAGCACGAAGCGCTGGCCTTCTGGCTGATGCAGGTCCTCGAAAGGTCGCCCGAGGACGTCGTGCGTGTGGAACGTGCCGGCTCTGAGTACGCGATTCATGCTGGTCAATCGCATGCTTGGGAATCGTTCCTTACACGCGCGCTCGATACGCACGAGGATGCCAACGCGCGGTCGAACCTGCTCTGGACACTGGCCCATGTCGCCATGCGAGGAGGCGAACTGGAAAAGGCTCTGAACGTCGCGGCGGAGAAAGAGCGCATCGATCGTGCGCGCGGCGATGACAAAGAGGTCGCCATCGCTCGTTCCTGTCGAGCGGACATCCTGGAGGCGCGCGGAGAGCTGAAGGAGGCGCTGCGTATCCTGCAGGAGGAAATGCTTCCTTTGTTCGAGAAGCTCGATGACATGCGTTCGCGCGCCGTGACGAAGGGAAAGATAGCGGACATCCTGGAGGCGCGCGGAGAACTGGAGGAGGCGCTGCGGATCCGGAAGGAGGAAGCGCTTCCGGTGTTCGAGAAGCTCGGTGACGTGCGTTCGAGCGCCGTGACGAAGGGAAAGATAGCGGACATCCAGCAGGCGCGCGGAGAGCTGGAGGAGGCGCTGCGGATCCGGAAGGAGGAACAGCTTCCGGTGTACGAGAAGCTCGGTGACGTGCGTTCGAGCGCCGTGACGAAGGGAAAGATAGCGGACATCCAGCAGGCGCGCGGAGAGCTGGAGGAGGCGCTGCGGATCCGGAAGGAGGAAGAGCTTCCCGTGTACGAACGGTTGGGCGCCGCCCGTGACGTCGTCGTCTGCCGGACCAGGATCGCTTTGGTGCTGCTTGCCCGCGGACAGGAAGACGATCGACGCGTTGCCGCCAAACATCTCTCCGATGCGCTGGATGCTGCCAGACGAATGCAGCTCCCAGAGGCCAAGATCATTCTGCAGATTCAGCAGCATCATGGGCTGAATTGAAGCGTCGCCCGCTCGCTCCCGGACCGTCATCGACCGGATGATGACGTATGCGGTGGACAGGCATGGTCGGGCTTCGTCTGCGTCTCCCGGCCGATGCGTGTCGCGTCAGGTCGGCGCTCGCGCTCGGCTCTGCCTACGTGCGGAGTGCCTCGGCCACGGTCGCCGCGGTGAGCGCTTGCTCCAGCCACCGCGCCAGCGTGGGCAAGTCAGTGCAGGCCTCGATCTGCGCCTCTTCCTCAGGGCTCGGCGACAGCTTGTGACGCGACAGCACCCGGCGGACCGCCGCGCGCGCCTCGGTCAACCGCCCTTCATCCAGCAGCTCTTGCTTCACTTGCGGGGTGATGGCGAGCAGCAGCCCGATGATCTGCCGGCGGTTCTCCAGCCGGACCGGATCGTCGGTCGGAGGGAACTTGCGCTCCAGCTCTTCGCGGGTGAGGGCCGGCATCGACGTTGATTCTAGCATGGTGATGACCCACTCCAGCGGCCTCCGGTCGGCCACCCACAGGATGAACTCGGACAGCGCCCGACCGGAACGGGCGACGAGGAAAGGCAGGAGTTCTTCCTGCAACGGCAGCTCGTTGGCAGCGATCCACACGAGCCAGTGACCGAGCGGCTCGATGCGGTAGCAGCCCGGCGCGAAGCGGACGGGAGAGCGCACCGACCCCAGCCACTGCGGCACGTGCGGCGCGATCACCCAGAGCGGCTCGTCGCCTGGCCACACGGGCTCGTGCTCCTCGACACGCTGCACCTGCCGCGCTTGCCGGCGGAGCAGCGCGCGCTCCACGCTCGACATGGCGAGGTGATCGCCGGGCATCTTCACCTCGACCATCACCTCGTCGTGTGCGCTCGCGGCGGGCCAAGGAGCTGCGAGGGAAGCGAGGTGTTGTGCGCGGCGGACGACCAGGAAGCCGTCGCTCTGCACGCGCTCCAGCCGGATCTCGGGAGGGTCTTCCCAGGTCACGGCGCCCTGCGTGATGCGCTCGGTTTCCTCGGCGAAGGTGCGCTTGGCGAAGAGGTCCGGTTGGCCCATGCGGATGGGATCGAGGTAGCCACGATGGGCCGAGAAGACCAGGTGATCGCGACGGTCGAATGGCGGATTCATGCACGCGAAATCGCGCATGAGTTCGTAATTGCGAGCCGTGCGCTGGCGTGATCTGGACGCTGCGCGGGGGGCAGGCAGAGCGTCGGGCTCAGGGGGAATGACGTTGTGCGAGCCAGACGGCGACTTCGCGCGCGAAGGCTTCCAGATCACGTGCTCCTTGCGTGGCAGCAGCATGGACCATCGCTGGGTTGATCCCCGAGTCGCCGTGCGCGACCACGTTGCGAAGGCCCACGGCGCGGCCGAGGGATGCGGCGGTGGTCGCCGAGAGCACGCCCTCGTCACGCAACCGGTTGAAGCAAGCGGCGAGGTGGTTGGCAGCAGGCCAGCCCTCGTCGGCGATCAGGTGACTCGCGATGTCGGAGCAGCTCTGCACGGCGAGCATCAGGTTGAAGCTCACCAGATCGAGGGCGTCGCGATCCGTGCTCAGCAACGCGGACGTCGCCGGGCATTTCGCACGGATGCGCGCGATGCGATCGTCCAGCTCGGCGAGCTTTGCGGCGACCAGATCTCGGTTAACCACGCGCGAACCCTTTCTCCTTCACGCGAGTGAGCCAGGCGTCCCGCATCCGCGCGTACCAGGGCCGATCGGTCTCCAGCATCGCCAGCGTTCGTGAGCGCCAGAGCGCGCCAGCGCCGGGGTAGCCTTCGTGGACCACGACGCCGTCGTGGATCAAGGCCTCGTGGAGCGGGATGGAGGCTTCCTCCAGTGCGACGACGTCGACCTCTCGGTCCAGCGCACAGGAGAGCTGCGCCCTCAGGTCGAGGAGATCGACACCTGGGGCATCGACGGCGACATCCACGTCAGAGTCTGGCCTGGCCGTGCCCCGCGCTTCAGAGCCGAACAGCACGGCGACCCGCACGTCCGCACGACCGGCCAGCGTCTGGCGAAGCCGTTGCAGGAGGTCGGGATGTGCCATGAAGCGCAGGGTAGCTGGCCGAGCGCGAACCGTCCCGTGAACTGGCGAACTCGGGGATGTCGGCACGCTGTCGGCTGACATTCGATGCATGAGTTGGTGGACGAGGAGCCAGGGGGGACGCGTCGTGCTGGCAGATGGCCCCCTCCCTCCGGATGGAGCGGGTCCCCGGCGCGTTGCCCACCCCTAGCGTGTTGGCTGCCCTCAGCGTGTTGGCTGCCCTCAGCGTGTTGGCTGCCCTCAGCGTGTTGCCGGCCTTCCTCGTTCAGCGTGTTGCCGAGCCGCGTGAGGAGGGACAGCGCATCAGACAAGCCGTCCGTGACTTCTGTCCAGCTGGACAGAGCGTCCGGCAAGCCTGCCGCGCCCTCTGTCCAGTTGGACAGGGCGTCGCGCGAGCTGTCTGCTCCCTCTGTCCACCTGGACAGCGCGCCGAGCAAGCGGTCTGCGTCCTCTGTCCAGTTGGACGGAGCGCCCGGCAAGCCATCCGCGCCCTCTGTCCAGTTGGACAGAGCGCCCAGCAACCCATCGGCACCCTCTGTCCAACTGGACGGAGCACCCAGCAAGCCATCGGCACCCTCTGTCCAGGTGAGCGGACCGCTTGGCCTCCCCGCCGACCCTCGTGCTCCTCCGCCGCCCGCTCCATCTCCCCCAAAGCCCGCCCACCCCGCTTTGGCGTCCCGCCTCCAACCTTCCCCCCTCAAACTCCCACCCCCTCGCGCCTCCTTCTTCTCCACCCTCGCCCTCCTGCGGACCGACGCTTTCATCCCCGCTCCCCTCCAGACGCCCTTCCGCACCCTCGCCCGCCCCCCGACCCGTCCGCCCTCACCGCACCTGCAAATTTTCTTTCGCGGGGCATGCGTAAAGTTCTGCCGCCTTCCGTCTAACCGTCGCCGTCGCCGGATTGTCTCGCGTGGACGGCTGTCACCCGGGGCGTGACCCCCGGGAATCCACCCAGGGAGGGATGCGTGGAACGGCTGCGAATCGACGATGGGACGAAGGTGCACCGCGACGCGGCCAGCTATCACCTCGGCGCCTGTCGGAGGAGCCGGACGGCGTTCCACGAGGCGCTCGGGGTCGCGATCGAGGGGTGCTACCTCGCGCTGGTCGCTGACAAGCGCGCGGTCGAGGATGCGGAGGATGCGCGGCAGCAGACGCTCGCCGAGGTCCACGCGGCGGAGATCGACCTGGAGAACGGGATCCGCGACCTCGATGGCGAGCTGGGGAAGCTCGATCGCGCGGACGGCACGCTGAACGCGCGGCGGACGGTGTTCCCGGAGGGGTTCGGCAAGGTGATCAAGCGGCAAGGGGCAGCGCAGCTCGGGGTGTTGCCCGGGTTGAGGGCGCGGCTTTCGGGGTTCCTCGTGCACCCGGCCGTCGCGGCGCGGGCCGGGGCGCTGGATGCCATGGAGGCGGCCTTCAAGGCGGCGCTCCAGGCGGACGAGATGTCGCTCGGCGCGATCGCGCTGCGGAAAGCGCACCTGGAGAGCGCATGCCGGGCCGTGCGCGAGCAGCTCGACAGCGCCTACGGGCAGCTCCGGAGCTACTACAAGGCGCGCCCAGGGATGGCGGACCGCTTCTTCCTGCGGAACCTACGGCGGCGAAAGAAGGCGAAGAAGGCGCCAGAGGTGCCGGCACCGTCCCCGGAGGAGGAAGTGACGTCGACGTCGTCGAGCGATGTCCCCGCGCCTGGAAGTCCCGCGTCATCGCACGTGGCGCTGGTGAACTCCGCTGGAAGTCCCGCGTCATCGCACGTGGAGCTGGTGAACTCCGGGGCGCCTTTGGGCGTGTCGCCGAGAGAGGCGCCTGCTCCTGGAAGTCCCGGGCCATCGCGCGTGGAGCTTCTGAACTCCAAGGCGGCTCGTGGGGAGCGAGTCGAGCCAGTGATGTCACGCATGGAAGCGGAGAGGGGGGAGGTTCCAGGCGTTGCGCCGGAGAGGCTGGCGACGTCGTGCGTCACGCTGGAGCGGCTGGTGACATCGTGCGTTACGCCGGAGAGGCTGGCGACGTCGGGTGTAGTGCGGGAGCGACCAGTGACATCGTGCAGGGCGATGCAGAGGCCAGGGACGTCGTGTGGGGCGGTGCAGAGACCCGTGACGGTGCTGGTGGAAGGAGCGACGCCCAGCGTGCGGCCGTCGGTTCCAGAAGGGTTCGCGGTGCTGCACATGGACGTGAGGCGTGGGGACATGGCGTCGCCCCAGTCTTCTGCGACGTCGTGAGCGCCACGTCGCTCGAAGGTCGCTGGTCGCGATGCCTCGATGCCCGATGTCGTCAGGCTCAGTGACTTCAGGCTCAGTGACTTCAGGTTTGATGTCGTCAGGTTTGATGTCGTCAGGTTTGATGTCGTCAGGCTTGATGTCGTCAGGCTTGATGTCGTCAGGTTCGATGTCATCAGGTTCGAGCCTCGTGCCTTGAAGGCGACGGCTGCGCTGGAGCGAACCCTGACTCGAAGGCGAACCCTTGCGCTGGAACGAGGCCTTCGCTGCGAGGCCTCTGCTGGAGGAGCGGCCCGCAGTGAAAATCAGGCCCTTGCCGGATGGGCAGTGCGTATCGAAGGCGGGGCCTTCACTTCGTCTCGGGTGACGGCTCGACTTCTTCTGGTGGCATGCGCTCTCATGTCGTGACGGGCGCGTGCTCAGGTCGTGTCGGGAGCAGGCTTGCGCGAGGGCAGGGGAGTGCTTCTCGGGAAGGACGAGCTCAGGCTCGCGTCGTACGGCTGAAGGTTGCGCGTAATGGCGCGGAGATCCTGGGTTTCCGGAGGCGTCGCGCGCTCGGGGAGCGCCGGACTTCTCAGGCTCGTCGAGCACGGCATGCCGGGCTCGTGCTCTCGCCTCAGCGGGCGAATGGCTGAGGCTTCGCGGCGGTTGCCGAGGCGGGAGAGCTGTGGGAGGACCTACGCATGTGGCGATCCTCCTGGAATGACATGGGTGCTCTTCGTGGGGTCGTGGTCGCGGTGCTGCTCGGTGCGCCGGCGGCGTGCGTCGTCCAGTCCGGGGGACCGGCGGATGCGCAGCCTTCGGAGATGCAGGCAGCGCCCGAAGGTGCGTCGCCGGGGAGCGAAAATGCGGCACAACCAGCGGACGTGGACAGGGAGCCCACGGCGCCTCAGGCAGGCGTGAAGCGGTGGCAGCCGCCCGCGCGGAACGAGCTGCCTTCGCAGGTCGACGGGAACAACCAGGCGCCTGAAGCGGAGCGCGGGCTGGTGGGGACGTGGCACTCGTCCTCGTGCGGGCCGCGCGCTTACGAGCGGGTGCTGAACCTGCAAGCGGGCGGGAGGTTCGAGGCGAGCGATCTGGTGTCGCCCTGTCCGCCAGGCGTGACGTGCGTGTGGTCGGGCATCGTCGGGCGCCGAGGTGTCTACGTGGTGCAGGGGAACGAGATCATCTTCCGCCTCGAAGGACCGAAGCCGAGCCAGGGGACGCCGTTCCCGGACAAGATGGTGATCGATCCGGAGACGTCGGGGCCAGCGGAGCAGGTCGGTAGCGCGTACTGCGTGTACAAGCGCGAGCGGTAGCAGCGCGCGCGGATCCGTTCGGGCGGCGCGCAGGCGGTGTGGATGAGCGTGACGACGCGCGCGGGTTCGGTCGGGCGGCGCGCAGGCGGTGTGGATGAGCGTGCAGGGCGTCGACACGAGAGGGGGGTCTCGGTCGGCGCGCCGGCTGCATGGAGCACCATGAGGTGCGCTGGCGAGAGGGGGAGGAAGAGAAGCGTGCGGCGCGCGGGGGGAAGGCGCGCCGCGGAGAGCCGCGTGCGTGCGGATCAGCCCTTGGACCAGCCGCTCATGGAGCGGTAGGTCGCGATGGACTCCTCGATGACTTCGAGGGCGCGGTTGCGATCGTAGATGCGGTCGACCTCGGAGAGCTTGTTCTCGAGCTGCTTGTAGTCGGCGAAGAAGCGCATCAGCTCCTTCGAGACGTGCGGCGGGAGCTGGTCGTGGGTCTGGTAGTGGGAGACGGACGGGTCGTCGATGGCGACGGCGATGATCTTGTCGTCGACGCCCTTGTCGTCGCGCATGGAGAAGCCGCCGATGGCGCGCGCGCGGACGAGGGTCAGGGGGATGACGGGCTCCTGCATGAGCACGAGCACGTCGAGGGGGTCGCCGTCGCCGGCGTGGGTCTGGGGGATGAAGCCGTAGTTGGCGGGGTAATGAACGGACGAGTAGAGAACACGGTCGAGCATCAGCAGGCCGGTCTTCTTGTCGAGCTCGTACTTGCTCTTGGAGCCCTTCGAGATCTCGATGACGACAGGGAAGAATTCGTCCCGGCGCTGCGGAAGCTGGATGTCATGCAAGGGGTGAGTCATTGCGCCGCGGAGGATAGGAGAGGTCCACGCAGTTCGGTAGACAGCTACGACACACCGCGGCAAATCTTCTCCGTACTGTCGAAAATGGTGGATCGGTGCTGCTGAAAACGGCGGATCGGTGCCGCTGGAGACGGCGGATCGGTGCCGCGGGAAACGGCGGATCGAAGGCGACCGAGGCAGACGCGACAGCAGACGCACCGGGTCATGCGTGGAGGGCGCGCAGGGGGTTCACGCGGCCCTGAGGTGTGGAGTAGAACCCCGGGTTCTTCGGGAGATTGAAGGATGGCCAGGGTTCCGGTCGATCAAGCCAAGGTGGATGCCTGTCGCGCCTGTGCGGCAGAGGTCGCTGACGATGTGCAGCACTTCATCGATCGTCACACGACGGTCGGTGTGGAGCGGACGGTCGCGCGTTCGTACGGGGTGGAGGGTGCGGACGGGGAGGGGACGCCACTGTCGAACGTGCTGGTCGACCGGCTGCACAAGGCCGGGCACCTGGGGCACGGGGTGGCGTACTTCCTGGGGCGCGCGCTGGTCGAGGGGGCCGGGTCGATCCAGGAAGCGGCCGAGGTGCTGGCGTACAGCGAGGAGGCCGATCTGGCGCCCGGGCGTGTGAGCGCGGCGGAGGCGCGTGGTGCGCTGACGCAGGCGACGGCGGCGGGGCTCGCGCGGATCGATGGGGCGCGCGAGGCGCGGGAGGCGTTCAAGGCGCGGTTCCCGGCGGGTGAGCTGCCGCTGAAGTACGTGATCGTCGCGACGGGGAACATCTACGACGATGCGCTCCAGGCGAAGGCGGCGCGGTACGCGGGGGCAGACATCGTGGCGGTGATCCGGGCGACGGCGCAGTCGCTGCTGGATTACGTGCCGGAGGGGCCGACGACGGAGGGGTTCGGGGGGACGTACGCGACGCAGGAGAACTTCCGGATCATCCGGCAGGCGGCGGACCAGAGCGCGGAGGAGACGGGGAAGTACCTGGCGCAGACGAACTACTCGTCGGGGCTCTGCATGAGCGAGATCGCGTGGATGGCGGCGGTGGAGCGGCTGGACATGCTGCTCAACGACGCGATGTACGGGATCCTGTTCCGCGACATCAACATGCAGCGGACGTTCGTGGATCAGTACTTCTCGCGGCGGATCATCGCGCGGAGCGGGATCGTCATCAACACGGGCGAGGACAACTACCTGACCACGGCCGACGCGGTGGAGAAGGCGCACACGGTGCTGGCCTCGCAGTTCATCAACGAGGCGTTCGCGAAGCGGGCGGGGCTCGTGGAAGAGCAGATGGGGCTCGGGCACGCGTTCGAGATCAACCCGTGGCTGGAGGACAGCTTCCTGTTCGAGGTCGCCCAGGCGCAGCTCGTGCGGCAGATCTTCGACAGGCACCCGATCAAGTGGATGCCGCCGACGAAGTTCAAGACGGGGGACATCTTCCACAGCCACGTGCACGACGCGATGTTCAACCTGGCGGGGATCATGACGGGGCAGTCGATCGAGCTGCTGGGGATGTTCAGCGAGGCGGTGCACACGCCGCTGTTGATGGACCGGTACCTGTCGCTGAAGAGCGCGCGGTACATCTTCGGGGCGGGGCGGCACCTGGGCGAGGAGATCGCGCAGTGGAAGCCGGGCGGGATCGTGGAGACGCGCGCCCGGGAGGTGCTGGACAGTGCGCTGGAGCTGCTCGAAGAGGTCCGGAAAGAGACGATCTGGGACGCGATCGGGCGGGGGGCGTTCGGCGATGTGAAGCGGACGCGGACAGGGGGGAAGGGCTTCCGCGGGGTGGTGGAGCGGCACGCGGACTACGTGAACCCGATCCTGGAGGCGCTGGAGCGCCCGGAGGCGCCGTGACGGAGCAGAGATACCTGAGGGCTTACGGGGATCGTGAAGGGGACGGCATGGTGCAGATGTCGTTCACCCTGGGGATCTTGCCCGGGGATCGGGCGCGGGAGGCGGCGAAGCGGTTCGCCGAGGCGCACGGTCTGCGCGACCCGCTGGTGACGGCGATGGAGCAGGTGAGCCGGGAGTACACCTACTTCGTGGTGTACGGGCACTCGCCGCACCTCGTGGACATGTCCGACATCCACGTGGAGGAGCTGGCCGCGCAGCCGCTGACGCGCGAGGACGTGGAGGCGCAGGGCAAGAAGCTGGGGCGCAAGGTGGTGGTGGTCGGGGCCTGCACGGGGAGCGATGCGCACACCGTGGGGATCGACGCGATCCTGAACTACAAGGGGTTCGCGGGCGAGAAGGGGCTCGAGAGCTACAAGTGCTTCGACACGCACAACCTCGGCGCGCAGGTGGAGAACGAGGAGCTGTGCGAGAAGGCGAAGGCGCTGGGCGCTGACGCGATCCTGGTGTCGCAGGTGATCACGCAGCGGAACTGCCACAAGGAGAACTCGGCGGCGCTGGTGGAGATGGTGAAGGCGCAGGGCTTCCGGGAGAAGGTGCTGCTGCTGCTCGGTGGGCCGCGCATCACGCACGGGCTGGCGGTGGAGCTGGGCTTCGATGCGGGGTTCGGGCCAGGGACGAAGCCGAACGCGGTGGCGTCGTACGTGATGGAGCACATGATCGGGCGGGCCTATCCGCCGGCGAAGCTGGAGCAGTAGGCGCGAGGTCGTGGCCGCGGGGATGCGGTCACGACGAGGTCTGCTGCGAGAGCGCGAGATCGTGACCGCGGGGATGGGGGCGCGGTGCTGAGGGAGTGCGCACGATGGATAAGCTCTGGATCCCCCTCTTCATCCTCATCGGCGTGATCGTCAACGGCGGTCTGATGGCCTTGTTCGTCGTTGCTGTTCACCGCGCGCTGCACGCCGGCCGTGGCGAGCTCGATCACCTGCTCGCGACCGGGCTGCGTGTTCGCGGCAGGCTCCAGTCCGTCGATGCGGGGGCGCTGTCGGGGCGTGTGGGGTCCGTGCGGTTCTACAAGGTGGGCATCGAGATCCTGCTGGAGCTGGAGGGGGGATGGCAGCAGGTCCCCTCCTCGCTCGTGGTGCCGGAGACGCTCCGACAGCTCGTGCAGGCCGGGGCACCGTGCGTCGTCGTCGTGGACCGCACCGATCCGAGGAAGCTCTGCCTGGTGGAGATCCAGAACGCCTTCGGGGTGTCGACGTCGGTGACGCTGGGATCGATGTACTCGCGCTGGTGACGGAACGTCGGACCGGGTTGGCGACTTCAGCTCGGGTGCCGCAGGGAGTGCGCGAAGTCGCTGAGGTCTCGCGTCGGTGATCCGTGAAGGCGTGTCGCTGCGTTCACGCGACGAGGACGTGGTACGCGGCGGAGAGCTCGGCGAAGCGGGCGGTGGCGTCGCCGGTGGTGGCGCGATCGGGGTGGAGGCGGGCCGCCATGCGTCGGAAGGCGCGGCGGACGTCGGTCTCGGTGGCGCCTTCGGCGAGGCCGAGGAGGTGGAGGGCGTTGCGCTTGCGCTCGTCGTGGCGAGAGGCACGGGCGCTTCCCGGGGGAGGAGCGGAGCTTGCGCCAGCGCCGCTGCGCGAGGAGGCGCCGTGGGATGAGGGGCGCGAAGAGGAGGTGCCTTGCCCGGAGGTGCCTTGCCCGGAGGTGCTCTGCGATGAGGGGCGCGGGGAGGAAGCGCTCTGTGCGTAAGGGTTGCGCGATGAGGGCGCGTGGGAAGACGTGCTGCGCGAGGCGTAGCCTGCGCCTGCGGACGCGTGGCCAGTCGAGGCGTAGCCGGTGGAGGCGTAGCCGGTGGAAGAAGGGGCGGCGCTCGGAGGACGCGGGGTCGCGCCGGTCGTGTGAGGGGATGCGTAGGAGGGACGCGAGGCTGTGCCGGTGGTGTAAGCGGCAGCTTGCGGGGGACGCGGCGTCGTGCCGGTCGCGTAGGCTGCAGCTTGTGGAGGGCGCGGGGTTGCGCCTGTCGCGTAGGCGGCAGCTTGCGGGGGGCGCGGGGTTGCGCCGGTCGCGTAGGCAGTCGCTTGCGGGGGGCGAGGGGTCGCGCTTGCGGGCGACGGTGCCGTGTGCGGGGGCGGAGGCGTGCTGCCTGCGGTGCGCGGGGCGGCGCTGCTCGCGAACGGGGGGCGAGGGGTTGCAGAAGGCGAGGCCGGGCGGCGGCGATCGCGGGCGCGGGCGCGGCCGTGGAGGACCTCGGTGGGGTCGAGGGGGCCGATGCTCCGGAGGGAGTCGCACAGGGGGCGCGCGGTGTGGAAGCAGATGGACGCTTCGTCAATGTTGAAGAGGGCGTCGAGGCGTGTGCGGAGCTGGGTGCGAAGGGTGTGTTCGAGTTCGTCGCGGCTGATGAGGCCGGACGAGACGAGCTGCTCGCCGGTGAGTCGGCCAGCGCGAGAGGCGGTGACCGCGGCGAGGCGCGCGACGCCGGTGGAGAGGATGATCCCGCGGCGCTCGAGGAGCTCGCCGAGGCGGAGGGCGGGGAACGCCGTCTCGACGCCCGTGACGAGGCCCATGTGCAGGAGGATGCGGTGCTGGCGGCCAGGGACGGTGCTGCCCGTGGGGGTCCACAGCTCGCAGAGGTCGAGCAGGCCGGTGGTCTTGTCTCGGTACAGCGCGCCGAGGAGGTCGCCCAGGGTGGACGTCGACAAGCGGCTGGGGAGGTGCATCGACCTCGCCGTTATCATCCGCGGGGAGCACGGGACAAAGAAGCGGCGAAGGGGAAGGTGCGGGGCGCGGCGGGGAGAGCGTGCAGGCGAGGGGTCGCCAGCACAGGGGTCGAGGCGGCCGTCGTCCAGAGGGCGTCGGCGCAGCGGGTCGCGGCGGGTTTCGTCCAGGGGCGCCCGAGCGGCGGATCCAGGTGCCTTGGGTCGAATGGCGCCAGCGCTGCGGGTCGAGGCGGCCGTCGTCCAGGGGGCGCTGGCGCAGGGGCGGGAGGTGCTCGTGGTCAGGCGCTTCAGCACGGGGCGCCTTGTGCGCTTGTCGTCCGGGGGGCTTCGGTGCCAAAGGGAGCAGGGGCGCCGAAGGGCGCTTCGGTGGAGGTCACGATGGGTCTCTTGGACGGGAAGGTGGCGATCATCACGGGCGCTGGAGGCGGGATCGGCCGCGCGGAGGCGCTGCTGTTCGCTCGGGAGGGGGCGCGGGTGGTGGTGAACGATGTGGGGGGCGCTCGCGATGGGGTGGGCGCGGACGACGCGATGGCGCGTCAGGTGGTGGCGGAGATCGAGGCCGCCGGCGGGAAAGCGGTGGCGAACTTCGACTCGGTGGCGACGGTGGAGGGGGCCGCGCGGATCGTGCAGACGGCGGTCGATGCGTTCGGGCGCGTGGACGTGCTGGTCAACAACGCAGGGATCCTGCGTGACAAGACGCTGCTCAAGACGGACGAGGCGAACTGGGACAGCGTGATCGCGGTCCATCTGAAGGGGACGTTCCTGTGCACGCAGGCGGCGGCGCGGCAGATGGTGTCGCAGGGGAACGGGGGGAGGATCGTGAACACGACGAGCGTGTCCGGGATGCTCGGTAACTTCGGGCAGTCGAACTACGCGGCGGCGAAGGCGGGGATCTACGGGCTCACGCGGACGGCGGCGATCGAGCTGCAGAAGCAGCGGATCACGGTGAACGCGGTGGCGCCGATCGCGAAGACGCGGATGACGGAAGACCTGCCGATGTTCCAGTCGGCGCGCGACACGATGACGCCGGAGCATGTCGCACCCGCGGCGTTGTTCCTGGCATCGGACCTGTGCGCAGATCGGACGGGGCACGTCCTCGCGGTGGCCGGGTCGCAGATGTATGCTTACAAAGTCGTGCAGTCGCCCGGGAAGTTCAAGGACGAGGGGGCGGTGTGGACGGCCTCGGAGATCGCCGAGAACTGGGACGCCATCGTCAAGGTGTGAGCCAGGCGCGGCGCGGGGGGACGTGGCCGCGGCGGGCGAGCGGCAGCGCCGACGCGGGGCGCAAGCCAGCACCTGGAGCGGGCTCTGGCACGCGCCGGCGACGCGGAGAGCGATGCCGGAAAGGCGTGGACTTCACAAGGGAACCTCGAGGTTCGGGTGTGGACCTGGAGAGGGTGGTTCCGTGTGTGTTCAGGGCTGCCAGCGTGCGCTTGGAACGTTGCTGCTGGCATACCCCGATGCTAGGTTGACGGCACCCTAGCGCGCGCTGCGACGGGCGGGGGCGGTAGAGAGCTTCATACCGAATGGCACGTGACGCCCATATCCCGCTCGCTCTCTGGGTCTCCGTGGCGATCCTGGCGCACATGGCGGGCGGGGGCAGCGCGGTCCAGGTGGCGCGTGAGCTCGAAGATCGGGCGGAGTGGCGCCGGATGGTGTTCTCGCTGCGTGACGGGCTCCGTCACCCGGACACCACGTTCGAGATCTTCACCGATCTGAACCCGACGCCGGACATGCCGCCGCCGCCGAGCACGACGCCGGAGAAGGGTGACGCAGACCAGGCGGACGAGGAAGCGACGCCCGATCCGGACGCGAAGCCGGATCCGAACGCGCCGCCGGATCCGAACGCGGTGCCCGATCCGAAGGCCAAGAAGCCGGAGGAGAAGCCGAAGCCCAAGGAGCCGCCGAAGCCTCCGCCGAAGAAAGAAGAGCCCAAGAAAGAGGAGCCGAAGCCGGAGCCGCCGAAGCCAGCGCTGCCGCCGCTCACGCCTCCGCCGCCGCCTCCGATGGCCGCGGCGCCTCCTCCGCCGCCGGAGCCGAAGAAGGACGAGCCGAAGCCAGAGCCGCCGAAGCCCCCCGATCCGATCGAGATCGATCGGCGCCTCGCGGTGAGCCAGCACGTCGAGAAGGAGCAAGAGGACAACCCGAACGCGAACCGGATCGCGGATCAGGCCAACAAGGTCGAAGAAGAGACCATGGCGCAGATCCGGTCGAAGGATCAGGACGATCCGAAGCCGTCGCCAGGGCAGTCCGCGGGGCCGAAGGACAAGGTCGGCGACAGCGACGAGGAGAAGAGCGCGCAGAGCGAGGACAAGGCCGGCGACGAGACGAAGGCGCCTGGTGAAGCCGCGCCGGACAGCCGCACGGCGGAGCACCACAACCCGGCGAAGGAGTCGCCGTCGGCGTCCCCTGTTCCAGCGCAGAAGGAAGGGCCGCCGCCGAGCGCGCCCGCGTCGGTGGCGGGTGGGCCGAAGGGGGCGGCAGGGCCAAAGGCACCGCGTCCGGAGCAGCCGGCGGAGAAGGGTTCGCTGGGCGGTGCAGGGCCTGCGTCTCCCGAGGCGATCGCGGCCGACAAGGGGGGCTACACGCTGGATCCAGCGAACCCGGGTGGTGATGGAAAGAGCCGCACCGCAGGGCGTCGCCGGAAGCCGAAGCCGTACGAGCCGCCCGTGAAGGTGGGCTCGATCGGGCTCGGCGCACCAGGGACGCCGGGGGGACCGAACCTGAACTTGAGCATGGCGGGTGTGGAAGCGGCGGTGGGGCACGAGACGCTCAAGAGGGAGCGCGCTGCCGAGGGGGCGTCACGGCGGAGCCGTCACCGCGGCTCCTGGGAGACGAACAAGTGGGAGCGGTGGCGGGCGGCGATCGAGAACTACGATCCGACCGTCAAGGTGGGGAACCAGACGGCGCTGAACGCGGCGCGGGTGCCCTTCGCGACGTACATCAACCGGATCCACAACCGGCTGCACCCGATCTTCGCGGAGGAGTTCCTGGCGTCGCTGGACGACCTGTCGAAGTCGCATGCGTTCAACAATCCGAACCTGGTGACGCACCTGGAGATCGTGCTGGCGAAGGACACGGGGCGCATCGTGCGGCTGGGGGTGACCCGGACGAGCGGGCTGACGGCGTTCGACATCGTGGCGCTGAACTCGGTGCACCGGTCGTCGCCGTTCGGCGAGGCGCCCGAGGCGATCGTGAGCCCGGACGGGAACGTGTACCTGCACTGGGAGTTCCACCGCGATCCGTTCGACGCTTGCACGACCCGCAATGCGCGCCCGTATCTGCTGAAGGGGGGCGCCGCGCAGCCAGCGACGCCGACGCCTCTGCCGGAGAAGAAGCCGCGCGGTTCCTCGGAGGGCGCGCCGGGTGGTCCGCCGTCGTCCCCCTTGTTGCCGCTCAAACGCTGAAGGACCCGTGAAGGCGGCAACGTCCGGTTCTACGTCCACTTCGCCCGTCGCATCCGGCGCATCCGGCGCATCCGGCGCTGCCGCCCACGGTGCGCCCCGTCGCACGCTGACCGCGGTGCCTGCGCTGCGGTTCCTGTGGCCGCTGGCGGCGCTCGGGGTGCTGGCGACGCTGATCGGGAAGATGCTGGCGCCCTCGATCGGGGGCATCACGGTGGGGCTGGAGGGGCTGGTGCTCCAGCTCGATCGCGCGGGGGGGATGCTGTCGCAGCTCTTCGCGCTGCTGGCGGTGGTGGCGACGTCGTCGCTGGTGTCGCTGGTGTCGCAGAGCCGGAGCCCGATCGCGCTGCGGGTGTTCGCGGTGATGACGTCGTCGCTGGTGGCGCTGGAGGTGATCTACGCGTCGGGGCGCGAGCGGGTGCCCGAGGTGATGGCGGTGTTCATCGCAGGGATCGTGGGGACCCTGGCGCTGGTTGCGGCATGGGACGCGCGGCGCGCGGTGTTCTCGCGGCACGCGGCGCTGGTGCTCGGGCTCCTGGGGCTCGGGGGGCTCCTGCGGTTGGCCGGTGCGCTGCTGGCAGTGCGCGCGATTGCGACGTCGTCCGTCGCGGTGGGCAGCGTCGCGCAGGGGCTCTCGACGGCGGCGTTCGTGCTCGATGGGCTGGGGGCGCTGGTCGCCGCGGCGGGGCTCGTGAAGCGGCGGGATCCGAGGGCAAGCGCGGGGTCGGATCAGGCGCCGACGTCGTCGCCACTCCTGAGCCCGATGGTGCTGCTGGCGCTGGGGCTCGCGTTCGTGGCGACGCGCTACGCGGCAAGTGCCGCGAGCAACGAGGTGCATCCTGGCGAGCTGCTGGTGTTCCGGATGCTGGATCGGCTGGTGGTGCGCCCGCTCCCGACGGCGCCGCTGGGGGCGCAGCATTTCGTGGCGGCGCTGTCGTTCGTGATGGCGGGGTTGGCCCTCGCGGTGCGGCGTCCGACGCCGGCGCTGTCGGCGGTGGTGGCGCTCGCGCTGCTGTCGCGCGGTGCCGTGGGGGCGCCTCTGGGAGCGATCTCGCTGTCGCTGGCGTCGATGGGGATCCTGCTGGCCGCGCGTGATGAGCGCGGTCTGTGGGCGGCGCTGCTCGGTGCGGACCGAGGGCGTGCCTCGGGTGGTGGGCACGGCGAGAAGGCGGAAGGACGCGGGGAGGAGCCGGCTGCGGCGGAAGGCGTGGAGGCGCAGGCGGAGCCGGGGGCAGGGGCGCAGGCGGAGCCGGACGCGGAGCTGCAGGACGGCGCGAGGGACGGCGAGGGAGAGCGCTCCGGCGATGCTGACGTGCGCGGTGACGGCGTGCGCGCGGGAGATGCTGGGGCCGGGGAAAAGGTGCGGGAGGACGGAGTGGAGCGGTGATGTCGTCGACTCCCGTGCAGTGGTCTCGTGGGGGTGCTGTGTAAGGGTCTCGCCGGTGGGCTGCGTGGTGGTCTCGTGGGGGGCCGCGACGAGGGGCGATGGCGACTCGCGAGCGGGGTGGAGTCTCTGGAAAATCCAGGAGGGGCGATGGAATGGCGGGGGGCACGCCGCGTGAGGGTGGGGCTTCATGCCGCGGGTGCGTTCGTTCTCCGCGGCGGCTCGCCGCGCCCGCGGCAAATCGCCGCGCTTCGCGGTGTGCGCCGGTCGACGAGGAGGGGCCAGTCAACCGTCCTCGGCGCGTTTTTCGTGGGGTTTTCGGGCGCAAGTGGCTCCCCGGGGCGCGGACGTCGCGCTAGGCTCCGCCCGCGATGACGTCGGCGCCTGCTGCCACTTCCACCGTTGCGATGAACGAAGCCGTCCACGGCCGTGACGCTCCACCTCCGCCTGCGGGAGCGTCGTCGATGGTCCGCGACATGGTGCGGCTGACGAAGCCCCGGGTCACCGCGATGGTGGTGGTGACGATGCTCGGGGGGATGTGGGTCGCGAGCCGGTTCGAGCGCGCGCTCGGGGGGGAGGTGCCTTCGATCGGGACGCTCGCGCTGGCGCTGCTCGGCACGGCGCTGGTGGTCGGCGGCGCGAACGCGCTGAACATGTACATCGAGCGCGATACGGATCGGCTGATGGCGCGGACCCGTGAGCGTCCGCTGGCCGCGCGGCGGCTCTCGCCCGAGGTGGGGCTCGCGTTCGGGATTGCGCTGTCACTGGTGTCGGTGCCACTGCTGTGGTTCGCGGTGAACGCGGTGACCGGCGCACTCGGGGCGCTGGCGTTGCTGAGCTACGTGCTGGTGTACACGCCGCTGAAGCGGAAGACGTCGCTGGCCTTGCCCATCGGTGCGGTGCCAGGGGCGATCCCGCCCTTGCTGGGCTGGACGGCGGTGACGGGGCGGATGGACTGGCCGGGGCTCCTGCTGTTCGGCGTGATGTTCCTCTGGCAGATCCCGCACTTCCTCGCGATCGCGACGTTCCGCTGTGAGGACTACCGGCGTGCAGGGATGCGCGTGCTGCCGGTGGAGAAGGGGGACCGGGCGACGCGGGTCCAGATCGTGCTGTACAGCGCGGTGCTGGTGATGGTGTCGGCGATGCTCTCGGTGTCGGGTGTGGCCGGGCCGGTGTACCTGGTGGCGGCGCTGGCGCTCGGGGGTGGGTTCTTCGCGCTGGGCGCAGCGGGGCTGCGGCCGACGGCAGGGCTGGGCTGGGCGCGGCGGCTGTTCTTCGGGTCGATGATCTACCTGGTGCTTCTGTTCGCGGCGCTGATGGCCGGGTTCTAGGAGAAGAGGGGATGTCGAGCAGCAGCATGCCATCCGAGGAGCTGGAGGCACCGCAGGGGATCGGTGGGGCGACTGGTGGCATGTCCGCGGGGTCGGGGCGAGGTGGGCTCGGGGCGCTGCGGAAGGTGCTGTGGCTCCTGGTGGTGTGCGCGGGGGTGGCCGTCGCGGTGCTGCTCTCGACGCGGAGCCGCGGGATGATCGAGCCCGACGTGCGCTTCCCGTTGCCCCCGTTCGAGCTGCTCGACACGGAGGGGCAGCGGTTCGGTCTGGAGCAGCTCCGGGGCAAGGTGTGGGTCGCCGATTTCGTGTTCACCACCTGCCCGACGGTGTGCCCGAAGCTGACGGAGAGGATGGCCGAGCTGCAGCGCCGGACGGAGCAGCACGGGGACGCGGTCCATCTGGTGACCTTCACGGTGGATCCGGAGACGGACACGCCCGAGGTGCTCGGTCGCTACGCGACGAAGAGCGGTGCGGTGAAGGGGCGCTGGACGTTCCTGACCGGTCCGCTGAACCAGATCGAGACGACGGTGGTGCAGGGGTTCAAGGTCGCGATGGGGCGCGCCGAGCCCGGCGATGGGATCATGAACATCTTCCACGGGGAGCGGCTGGTGCTCGTCGATCGTGAGGGGACGATCCGGGGCTACTACCAGGCCGACGACGAGGGGATGGAGAAGCTGCTGCGCGATCTCGGGGTGCTGCTCGAAGCATCCTGAGGCGGGGCATTGCGATCCGAGTCCAGCGCGATCGCGAGGCGCTGCTTCGTCGTGCGCTGATCCGCGTGCGCGCGCGATGCGCTTCCGCTCCGCGAGGAGGTCACAGCTCGATCGCGAGGCGCTTCATCATCTTCTGAAGTCCGAAGCGTGAGAGGCCGAGGAGCTTGGCGGCCTGGGTCTGGTTGCCGCGGGTGCGGGTGAGGGCGTCGCGGACGAGGGTGATCTCGAGGGCGTCGATGCGCTGGCGGACGTTGAGTCCGAGTTCCTGGGGCTGGGCGGCGGTGGGGCGGGTGAGCTCGGGGGAGAGGTGCTCGACGTCGATGGGGCCGTCGGAGAGGACGAGGGCGCGGCGGGTCTCGTTCTCGAGCTGGCGGATGTTGCCTGGCCAGGTGTGGGCCATGAGGCGCTCCATGGCGGCGCGGTTGATGCGCTCTCCTCCTTTGCCGTGCTTGCGGAGGAAGTGCTGGACGAGGAGGGGGATGTCGCTCGCGCGGTCGCGGAGGGGTGGGATGCGGAGGAGGATGATGTTGAGGCGGTAGAAGAGGTCTTCGCGGAAGGTGCGGGCGCGGACCATGGCCTCGAGATCGCGGTGGGTGGCGGCGATGACGCGGACGTCGACCTTGCGGGTGCGCTCGGAGCCGATGGGGCGGACGAGGCCGTCTTCGAGGATGCGGAGGAGCTTGGTCTGCATGGAGAGGCTCATCTCGCCGATCTCGTCGAGGAAGAGGGTGCCGCGGTCGGCGACCTCGAAGAGGCCGGCGCGGGGGCGGTCGGCGCCGGTGAAGGCGCCGCGGACGTGGCCGAAGAGTGCCGACTCGAGGAGGCTCTCGGGGATGGCGCCGCAGTTCTCGCTGACGAAGGGTTTGTCGGCGCGGGGGCCGTTGTCGTGGATGGCGCGGGCGACGAGTTCTTTGCCGCTGCCGGACTCTCCGGAGAGGAGGACGGGGATGTCGGCGGTGGCGACGCGATCGACGAGGCGGAGCATGGCGAGGAGGGGCTCGCTCTCGCCGATGAGGGTGCCGTAGCGGTGGCGGGTGCCGCGGTGGCCGCGGGCTTCGGCGAGCTGGCGTTCGGCGATGTCGAGCGCGGTCTCCTGGCGGGCGAGGGTTTCGGCGAGGCGGGCGGAGGCGCGTTCGGCGCGGCGGGCGGTGCGGCGGAGGAGGACCTGGTCGCGGGCGTCGGCGATGGCGAGGGCGGCGAGGGCGGCGATGGTGCGGGTCCATCGGAGCTCGTCGGGGCCGAAGGCGCCGCGGCGGACGCGGTCGTCGAGGTAGACGACGCCGAGGGCTTCGCCGCGGGCGATGAGGGGGACGGCGAGTACGCTGCGGAGCTTGAGGGCGTGGACGCTGTGGTGGAGGCTCGGGAGTTCGCCGGCGGCGTCGACGGCGATGACGGGTTCGCCTGCGTCGAGGGCGCGTCGGGCGAGGGTCTGCGAGAGGGTGAGCTGCTCGGGGCCGAGGTCGGCGCGGGCGAGGTTGCGGGCAGCGCGAGGGCGGAGGTTGCCGTTGGGGGCCTTGAGGAGGAGGAGGCCACGCTCGACGCCGGTCCACATCACGAGGGCGTCGACGACGCGGTTGAAGAGGGGGCCGAGGCGCTCGCGATCGCCGAGGGAGCCGACGAGGGCGGCGAGATCGCGGGCCTGCTCGGGTCGGAGGTTGTCCTGGGGGGCGACCTGCGCACGGGTGATCCAGGGGAGGAGGCGCACGGCGTCGGCGATGGAGGAGGGGGGGACGGGGAGCTGGCTGTCGAAGGTGGAGAGGGCGGCGCGGTCGACGCGGCGGAGGAGATCGTGGGCGACGTCGGTCAGCGAGGCGAGGAGGCGTCGGGCTGGTTCGGTGGCGCCGAGGCGTGTGGCGAGGTCGAGGCCGGCAGCGAGGGCAGGGCCGCGGGCGGCGACCGGGGCACGGGCGCCGGAGAGGGCGTGGAGGGCCTGGAGGACGAGGTCGCCGCGCTCGGGGAAGATGGGGGCCGTTGGATGGAGCTGCTGGAGGGCGCGGGCGCCCCACCAGTCGAGGCGCGCTGCTGTGCTCGTCGGGGAGTCGCCACCCGCGAGGGTGTCGAGGGTCTGGATGCGGCGTGGGTCGAGGGTGAGGGAGCGGTGGCGGAGCAGGCGGGCGCCTGCGCGGAGGGCGTCGTCGCCGTCGACGTCGCCGAGCAGGTGGGCGGCGCGCTCGGCGGCGTGCAGACCTTCGTCGAGTTCGGTCGGGGCTTCGGGGGCGGTGGTGGCGTCGCGGCAGGGCAGGACGTCGGCGATGGCCCACCAGGCGTAGGCCTCGGCATGGGTGTCGTGCGCGTCGCGGGCGCGGGCGATGGCTTCGTGCGCGGCGCGCGTGGTCTCGTGGATCATGCCGGCGGTGGCGTACGCGGCAGCGCAGGCGAGCAAGGCGCGCGCGGCCTGGGCGGGGCGGCCGAGGTGCTCCCAGAGCAGCGCCGCCCGGGTGGAGGTGGTGATCGCGGCGCCGAGCTCGCCGAGGTCCACGGCGGAAGCCGCCTCGCCCGTGCGGTAGGTGGCCTCTTCGACGACGGCGCCTGCGCGGACGGCGAGGTCGACGGCGGCGCTGAAGGCCGCGTGCGCCGCCTCGGGATCGTGGCCGTGCAGCGCATAGCCGCGGAGGGCGGTGGCGCGCGCGCGCTCTTCGGCGGTGGATGCGAGGGCCGCTGCGCGATCGACCTCGGCGAGCGCGCGGGGCTCGTCGCTGCGTCGGATCGCGCAGAGGGCGCGGATCTCGCAACAGGAGGCCGTGAGGGTGGTACCCACGAGGCGCTCGGCGTCGTCGAGGTGGCCTTCGTCGATGCGGAGCCGAGCCAGGGTCGCGCTGGCGCGGCCTTCCGGGTCGGTGTTGGTCCGGCGCGCGGCGTCGGCGCGAACTTCTGCGAGGGTTCGATCGCCCGCCCGTCGCAGCACCTCGGCAGCCAGGGCGGCCGTCTCTGGTGCGTTCGTGGCTTCTTGACGGAGCACCAGGCTCCGTGCGCGACCGACCTCGCCGAGGCGACGGAGCGCGTCGGCGGCGGCCACGAGGAGCACAGGGGGAACGCTGGGGAGGCGCTCGATGGCTTCGAGCGACAGGGGATCGGGGGGGACGCGCGTGATGGCGAGTGTGAGCTGGGCGGCCGTGGCGGCGTCGAGCGGCGCGTCGTGCGTCAGCGTGGCAGGAGTGGGGCGGGGGGCATGCTCGTTCCCGAGCGCCGCGGACTCGACGTCGGCAAGGGTCCAGGCGCGCGGCGGGATGCGGTAGGCCAGGTGTTTCAAGGCCGTGGCGAGTGTCCGCTCCGGGATCGCAGTGAGCGTGCCGAGCGGCCACCCGGCGGCGCTCGGTCCGACCAGCGCCGTCAACCAGCGGGCGAGGCCGTGGTGGTCGAGGGGCTGTAGCTCGCAGGCGACGGGAGACGGGGCGCCGCTGAGCGCACGCGCTCGCCGCACGAGCTGGATTGTCTCTCCGAGCCACGGCGCGGTGTCTTCGTGGGCTCCCGTGGCCCGCTCCAGTTCCATGCGTCGGAGCCGCAGGTAGGTCGCGCGGATCCGCCTCGGGTCGCGCTCCTTTCGGTCGCGCTCGGTGGCGTCGTGGCGCGTCGTGGCGTCGTGGCGCGTCTCGGAGGGGCCAGGGAGCGGGACTTCACGAGTCCCGCTGGTGGTGTCGTGGTCGGGAGAGGCGGGAGGCGCGGTGAGGGAGGCCGCGTCCGTGACCCAGGCTGCAGAGGGGCGCGCAGCGGGGCTCGGGGAGAGGAGCGCGCGGCAGATCATCTGGAGCCGAAGGCCCTGTGGTGAGGCGCCGTGGGCGCCCAGTCCGCTCGGGGAGATCGCCTCTGCGCGGGCCTCGCGGAGCGGCTCGCTGGAGGCTGCGACCCGAGGAGAGGCCATCTCTGCGAGCAGGACACCGAGCGCGAGCAGGTCGCGCGCGCGCGCATCCCCCATGTCTGCGTCTTCGCGCGCGAGGTAGCGGAGCGTGGCTCCTTCCACGTCCGTCTGATGGAGGGGACAGGCGAGACCGAGATCGATCACCTGGATCCGCCTCTCCGGCGTCATGAGGAGGTTGTCGGGCTTCAGATCTCCGTGCGCGAGGCCGAGCGCGTGCAGGTCCGCGAGCGCCTCTGCGACGTCACGCGCGATGAGAAGTGCGAGGGAGGTAGGGTCTTCCGTGCCCTCCGCCACCCTGGTCAGCGGTCGGCCTTCCACCCAACGGAGCGCGACATATGCCTGCTGGTCTTCGGGGCTCCAGCCGACGTCGAGCAGCTCGGGGAGTCGGGGAGAAGGGGCGAGGGCTGCGTGCATCGCCTCTCGCGCAAGCACCTCTCTCCCGCTCGCCTCCCGCGCCAGCTTGAGCGCGACGAGCCGTCCCGTCCCGAGTTCCGTCGCCCGCCACACCTCCGCCGAGCCACCCACGCCCGCCCGCTCCAGCAAGGCGAACCGAGATGCCAACGTAGATGACGGATGTCCGCGATGCTGCACCCCCATAATAGTCCAGAATGGTAGGGGCGATGTCAACTCGGTTGCCCTGGCGATGGGCGCGTTGCCGTCCGCGGTCAGCTCTGGTGTACTTCGGGGGCGTGTCAGACTCCGAATCCGACTTCGACTCAGACACCGATTACCGTCGGACGATCGTGACGATCGGGGCGCCTGCGTCGGGTTCGGACGAGCCTGCAGGGCCTGGAACGGCGTGTCTGGTGATCATCCGCACGCTCTCGGGTGCGGGTCACGGTCCTGATCTCGGGAGGCGTCTGCCGCTCGGTACCGAGACGATCGAATGCGGGCGGTCCATGCAGTGTGACGTGCCTCTGGACGATGACGCGGTGAGTCGACGGCACGCATCCGTCAGCTGGAGCGGCACGGGCTATCTGCTGCGCGATCTCGGCTCGACGAACGGGACGTACGTGAACGACGTGGCCGTGAAAGAGCGGGTGCTGCGCGACGGCGACCAGCTCAAGATCGGGCGGACCATCTTCAAGTTCATGCAAGGCGGGAACATCGAACTCGCGTACCACGAGGAGATCTATCGGCTGATGACCTGCGACGCGCTCACGCAGGTCCACAACAAGCGGTCGTTCGATGCCGCGCTCGAGCGTGAGGTCTCTCGCGCGACGCGGTACCAGCGGCACCTGTCGCTCATCGTGTTCGACATCGATCACTTCAAGCGGATCAACGACACCCGAGGTCACCTCGCCGGTGACGCTGTGCTGCGGCAGTACGCGGCGCTCGTGTCCTCTCACATCCGACGGGACGATGTGCTGGCGCGGGTAGGGGGGGAGGAATTTGCGCTCATCCTGCCGGAGATCACGCAGGAGAGTGCCTGCCTGGTGGCGGAGAAGCTCCGGTCCTTGATCGCAGAGGCGTCGTTCAGGTTCGAGGAGGTGGAGATCCCTGTGACGTCGAGCTTCGGCGTGGCGAGCATTCGCCCCGACGCGCCTTGTTCGACGCTGGAGCTGTACCGGCAGGCCGACGAGCGGCTCTACCAGGCGAAGCGTGACGGTCGAAACCGGGTGATCGGTTGACGGGTCACCAGCGCCTCACGGCTCACTCGTAGGGAGGTTCGGCGCAGTCGCGGATCGGAGCGCCGAGGATGATCCACGCGGTGATGATGTCGATGTCGCCGCCGTCGACGCGCGGGACGATGCTGGCAGGGTCTACGTCGGGCAGGTTCGGGTCGTGCAACCAGAACGAGGGCGTGCGCTGCGGGGGCATCGGCAGGCCGACGACGACGGAGGTGTGGAGGCGTGCGAGTTCGCCTTCGAGCTGCATGGCGTCGTCGGGGTCGAGGGTATGATCGATGGCGTTCGGGCCGATGAGCAGCTTGTAGAGCAGGTAGCTGTTGCCCGGGTTCTGTGGATCGATGATGGGCATGGCGCGGCCGAACCGACGCGGGCTGAACTCGGGTTCGTCGGCATGCTCGCCCGTCTGCGTCTGGTGCGCAGTCTTGCCGATGGCCGTGCGCTGGATGAGATCGCTGTTCAGCAGGCTGAGGCCGGAGCCCGCCGTGTCCGGTGAGGCGTGGCAGCCAGCCCCCGAGGAGCAGCGCCGGAGGTAGGGCTCGACACCCGATCCCCAGAGCGTGCACTGCTGTCGGCAGGCATCGTCGGTGCATTGCGCGAGGCATGCTGGATCGCGGCGACAATAAAAGTCGCTCTGAGGGAGGCGCTCCTGGGTCGCGCCCGGGGGGCTCTCTGGGAGCACGGAGAAGTCGAACTGCCGGGTGGCTTGCAGGGGAGCGTCGTCGAAGGCTCTGAAGCCAGAGGCGTCCTCATCGGAGGGTCGGAACGCAATGAGTCGGTACTTCTGTCCGGGAGCCAGAGGTGGCTGGTCCGGTCGCTGCCGGTAGATCACCTCTCGCTCGACGGGGTTGTACGTGGGCTCGAGGAGCAGTCGGGTCGCGGCTGGGAGCTGCTGGCACTCCGAGGAGGTGCGGATGGAGGCCGTCAGCGCGGAGTGGATGCAGACGGACTGTCTGGTCGCAGTGCTGGGGGAGAGGAAGCGGTCGAACTTCAGGATGAAGCTCGCGGTCGGGAGGACGCGCGTCGAGCCGTCGGCAGCGAGTGGGTTGCGTCGAGGCTCGAGGGCTGTGTCGAGGTCTGTGGTCGCGCGGACCTCAAGGAGTGTGAGTGGCGTGAGGTCCGGAGGCTGGGAGCCGGTCATTCCCCAGTCGCAGCCCGTCGTCGGGGTGAGGGTCGCGAGGGAGAAGGCGAACCGAAGGACGAGACGTGGTGTCGAGGTCAGCTGTCCGAGTAGATAGAGAGCTGCTCGCGGACGACCTTCTCGTTGATGCCCGACTGGATTTGCTCCTTCAGGCAGTCGGCGAGCGTGATCAGCATATCTTCGACGCCCTTCTCCTCGATCAGCTTCGCCAGCAGCTGGCGAGCTTCGCGGCCATCGTCTTCCCGCAGAAAACCACGGACCGTTTCCAGGGTGATCTCCCCCTGAAAATCGAGGTAGAGATTGTCGAGCAGGTACTTGATCAGCTCCTTCACGCCCACTCTCCTTGGCGTTCCCGGCATCCATTGCAGGGGGTACGCGCCCTTGGCTATACCCGCCGCCGGAAGGATGACGCAAGGAATATCCGGTCGTCTGTCGACTTCTCATCGACAGTTCCGAAGGAACGAGTCGTTCGACTGGTGGCACACGAGGCATGGTCGCGGGTTCTTCGTGAAGGCCGCCCTGCACTTGTGCTCGAAGCCGAGCGGGTGCGGGTTCACGCCCTGTCCACCCGACAATCCCTTGGTCGCGTGACACGTGACGCAGTCACGCTCGGTGTGACACGAGACGCACGCGTTGAGGTTGCGCTCCGCTTCCCAAGCATGATGCTTGGCGCCACGCGGTGCGAGCGTCCACTCGGCAGGTGGTGGGTGAAATCTTCGACCGACCGGTCGGTTGCCGCTGGCAACGTCGCGGGCGACACCCGTGCGTCGATGACAGTCCGCACAGAACGTCTGCTGTTGATGGCAACTCACGCAGCGTGGGTTGTCTTGCCGCGCTGCCTGGGGATGCATCGATAGCCAGTCGTTCGGATGCACCTTGCGCGGTCGGACTCGGCCATCGTGGCAATCCGCGCAGTATTGAGGGGAGTGGCAGGAGGCGCAGAGCTCGCTGTTGGCGCCTGCAACGATCTTGTGCCGCTCGATCCAGTCGGCTGTATGCGCTGCGTTGTGAAGCCAGCGGGGCGGCAAGAGGTCGCCCGTGGAGAAGGACTGCACGAGGCGGCCGTCCGGCTGGGTGAGGTGACAGACGGTGCACTCACCCTTGGCTTCGCCTTGCGCTGCGCCACTCATGTTGTGGCACGTGAAGCATCCCGCCATGCGCGGAAGCTGATCCCGTGTGGCCAGCTCCAGCTCACCGACCTGACCGTGACACTGGCCGCACTGGATGTTGCGGGCGAGGTGTTTGTCGTGGGGGAAGCGGAGGTTGGCGTGTGGAATCACGACGTGCGCGACCTTGCCCCCTGCGCCGGCGTTCTCGCCGAGGTGGCAGTAAGAGCACTGGCCGTTGGCATCTGTTCCCGCTTCGACGTGGTTCAGGTCTCGATGATCGACGTCATGGCAGCTGTCACACTGGGTGCCTGCAGGGAGGAGGCGGTCGGTGACGGTTCGGCTGGTGAAGGCTGCCGCGTGGCATGACTTGCACGGCTGCTTCAGTTCCTGGACGTGCTTCCTGTGGTTGAAGCGCAGGGGGATGGTCTGAGGCGGGAAGATCTCGTCGCTGGGGACGGGGCTGACGGCGGTGCCAGGGGGCATGAAGGCGAGGGGCACTTCGGCGTCGCCAGGAAAGGGGGAGAGGCCCGAGTTGTAGGCGTCAGAAGGAGGCGCCTGCGCGGGCTGAGGGGGGGGAGAAGGCGCCGAGGGGGGAGCCGCCGCTGGAGGGGAAGGGAGGGCAGGAGCGACGCTGGAGGGGGCGTGGAAAGAGGGGCTTGGGGACGATGTGTCGGCGTCACCTGTGGCCTGCTGTGATGGGCGCGACTGGGCCGCGGCGGTGGGGGAGAGCAGCGCCAGGACCAGGGCGCTCATGCACACGAGCAAGGCGAGCCATGCGGGGAGGGGGTGCTCCGCTCGTGAGGCTCCGCTCTGGGTGGTGCTTCGCTGGTCGGCCATCATCGCGAGACCCGAAGAGAGAGTGCCCCGAGCACACGGAATCGGTGGCCGACCAAGCGGTTCATGTCGTGCTCCCACTCCAGGCGCATGTCCGCCATCTGGAGCAGCCGGTAACCGGCGCCGAGCACATACATGAACGAGGTCGCGCTGCGATCAGGGCGCAGTGGGTCGTCCCAGTCGTACAGTGAGACGCGGGCGTTGAAGGCATAGCGGCCGCCGTCGAGCCGCTTCTCTCCGCTCAGATCGGCTCCAAGGCGGCGACCTTGTTTTCCGGCCTGCAGCATGGCGCGCAGGCCGAGTTCTGCGCTGAGGAGGCGGTAGCGTCCGGACAGGTTCGCAAGTGCGTCGGCGCTCAGAGAGGTTGTGCGGTTTTCTTCTGCGCGGGTGTAGCTCTTCAGTGAGTCGGTCTCCGAGAAGGCGCCGTCACATGTGGAGATCGAGAGGCCGAGCTCGGCACATTGCCCTCTACGAAAGCTCTCCGGGTCTGCATCGGTGGACCAGCTTCTCACGCCCCCTGATGCCGCGATGTCGAATCTCTCGGAGAGTCGCATGTTGACGCGGCCCGTGGCAGTCGTGATCGGGCTTCGCGTGAACCAGTTCCAGATGGAGTCAGCGTCGAACGTGGGGACGAAATAGTCGACGTCGACACCTCCCGTCAGGCGTTGACCGAGGTACAGGTCGATGCTGCCCTGTGCCATGCCGACGAGCTGGTTGTAGAGATCGTAGGAAAAGCCGCCTTTGAGCCCGCCCACCGAGGGGAGGTTGGCGCCAAGTTCATAGCCGATGCGCTCCTGCGAGATGCGAACCTCGTCGAGCGTGGGATAGTTACCGGAAGCGCCTGGGAACTGTTGGGTGATGGAAGCCGCTGTGTTGTAGACGCGTCGGTACGTGAACCTGCCATGGGCGAAGCTCAGGCCCGATGTCTCGAGCGCCACGCCGAACGCAGGAGCGGGAGCGGAGAACTGGTAGGACGGGTAGGTGGTGGAGTTCGGTTGCCCTGCCGCGGCCCCGAAGCGGGCATGGCTGCCCCGCCAGATTCCTTGGGGTTCATACCGGGATGTCGAGAGGGGGAGGCCACCGCGCTGTTCGAATCCGCCGTAGATCTCGGCTTGCACGAAGTAGGGGGTGGTCAGCTGCACACGGGCTCCGTCGAAGGACCACCAGCCGAGAGCGTCGACGATGTACTGGCGCCCCAGCCGGAACCCGAGCCAGCCGTCGGCGAGGCGTTTGCCTTCGACGTAGCCGAACATCACGTCGACCAAGGCGGCTTGGTAGCCAGGTAGGTAGCGGGCGCCGCCGCCGCGCGCATAGTCCGTCTCACCGCCGGCATCTGCGCCGGAGAGATGGGCGTTGGCGCCGAAGTCAGCGTCGAGCCGCAGCATCATCATCACCGAGTAGTCGGGACGATTTGGGCTGTGTTGACCCTGAAGGTTGTACAACCCGAGGGAGATGGTCTGAAGCAACCGGCGTCGATCCAGGTTGGGAGAGCCCCAGGGGCTAGTCACCTCGTACGCCTGAGTGAGCGTCGTCGACTGGAGTTCGACATCGACCGCCCGAGCTGGGTGTGTCGTGAAGAGGGAAGCAGCGCCGGTCACGAATGCGATGAACCGCACTCGTGGCGTCGTAGGTCGAGTCATGTCGACCGTCGTCGCTTTCTCGCCAGGACGAGCTCCACGTCAGTGCTCATGAGCGCGAAGAGCTGGCGCACACGACACATGGAGAAATGGTCGTCCAGCTAAGCTGACGCTGTCAACGGGGTGGTGGATGTCAGCCGAAGCCGGAGCCGCGCTGCACTCGGCCACTGTCTGCGATGACGAAGCCACCCGAGTCCCTCAGGGCTTCTCGTGCTGCGCTTCTCAGTTCTTCAGGAATGATCCAGCCTCGACCCATCAGCCCTTCCGCAACCTTGTTCTTGATGCGGACCGACTCTTCGGTGGTGATGGCTTTGATCAAAGCAGGGACGCTTTCGTCACTCCCCTGGGCGAAGGTCGTCTGGACGGCGTGAAAGCGCACGGTCTCGTTGACGTCATCCAGGAAACGCTCGACGGCCTCTCGAATTTCGCCACCACTGAGCCCTCCCAGCGCGGTGATGATCTGCTGCTTGGGCTCAACGTTGCGGGTGTACTCCGTATCGAACATCTCGAGCAGAGAGATGAGTTCATCGCGGTACTCATCATCATCGAGCAACGAGCGCAGGATCTTGATGGGCCATGAGAGGGTCTCGGCCTTGATGCAGAAGTCTCGGATGGCAGGGATGACGCCTTTCCCAGCATCCGCCACGCCCTGGAAGGCCACTTCCTTCTCATCTTGATCGGTGATGGATGGATCGATGGTGAAGGTGAATCGCTTCAGAAGGGCACTCGCTGCGTCGACACTCTTCATCGACGCCAACGTTTGGATTGCCTCGATGCGATCGTAGGCCTGCGCGCGCTTGTCGGCAGCGACCTTGGCGTAGCTTGCGACCTTCTTATCGAGCGGGGGAGCGCTCGAAGGCGCAGAACTTTTGCGAAGGAAGTCGAAAATACCCAACACTACCTCCGGCGGCACGCCGCCATCCGGTGCCGAGCAACGCTCGAGCTAGATGGAATTTGAGACACTGGGTGAGGGACTGTCGTCCCTGTGGCGGAGGGCAGGATAGCACCTGACCGCGACCTTTGGAGGCCACGGTCAGTTCGGCATCGCCTAGTCCTGAATCTTCACCTTGGTGGGAAGGAAGAAGGTGAGGTTGAGGGTCAGCAGGCTGTTGAAGAAGAACTGCCGATCCTCACTGTTCACGGCGGTGTCAGGAAAATCGCCGTTGGGCCCACCACCGTAGTTGTCGAACCCGGAGGTGTTCCAGGAGAACGGAAGCCCTCGGTACTCGACGCCAAATCCGAAGAAGTTGGTGGGATAGAAATTGATCCCGAGCCCGAATGTCGGAGCAATCGCCAGTCGACTCTCCAACGAGAAACTCTCAGGGTTAGAGCAGGGAGTTCCCGAAGAGCCGCACTCTCTCCTCTCCTGAAGACCGACAAACGCAGGTCCTACGAAGATGTTTACGTCGGTGTCGACGAAAAGCTCGGCGAACAACGCCAGCTTTCCGCGAAACGGTACGAAGGTGAGCTGTGGAGCGGCGATCCACTGCATCCGACCCAGCTGATCTTCCGCGAGGTTCCCTCTCGTCAAGTTACCAGCGGTGAGCCGGCATGCCTTGGTGAACTCGCGGTTGGCGCAGTCGCGTGCATTGACTGCTTTCTCCTGGAGTTCATCGGTGAGGTTGGTCGTGTACTGGAAGCCGAAGCCTCCCCACACGCCAACTCCCAGCCAATCTGTGAAGTGATAAGTGGCGCGCAGACCTGGCATGATCGTGCGCTGGTACTCATCGAGAAGAGAGAACGAGACGCTCGGACTGAGCTCCACGCGGCCTTCCCGATAAAGCCGGAGCTTGCGCACTGCCGGTGCACCGGCGAGTGGTCCCGTGAGCTGAATTTCCTGCGCCTCCGCCGGCGAGGTCGCCATCAGTACCGCACAGCCAGACAGCGCCGCGAGCACGCTGCAGAGGCCTTTGACGAATCGACGCATCATGCCTTCCCCGTCGTTGGCTGAACCATCCCTAACTTTTCTCTCCGCCCGCAGCCCTACTTCGGCAGCCGGTACTCCCACGTGAACGGCAGGAAGATTGAGATACCAACCTGCGCCTGGACGTTGTTCGTGAAGCTAGTCCCCTCTGCGAGCCAGGTATTGGGATTCTGAGCGTTAGAACGGTCGTCTCCGTCAGTACCTGAAGCGATTGACGGGTTCTCGAGCTTATCGAAGAAGATGTAGTCACTCACCTCGAGCATCGCCGCGAACCAGCGGTTGAAGAAGATGCGCAACCCGCCGCCCACGCGGAACGTGATCTTCGGCTCGAAGTTGAACGTACGGTTGTCAGGGTCCACGACGGCGATCGGGCGAGTCGAAATCGCTCCGACGCCACCCACGACGTAGAAGTCGTAGTGGAAAATGAAATCCCCGAAACCCGCGAACTTTCCATACGCCGGAACGTACGTGAAGTTGGCGTTCGCATTCCAAGCGTACTCGGTGATCGGTTGACCAACACGCGCAGCTCGGCTGGTTTGAAAGTTGAAGTCCGAGACTGAGTTCAAGCCAGCGTAAAAGTTACCGTTGATGCCGACTGCGAGCACATTGGTAATGTACCAGTTGACTGCGAGCCCTGGACCAGGGTGTCCCGCGAACTGGTCATTCATCGTGACCGCCCAGTAGGGGTTCACCTCGAAGCGGTGCCGACGCAGTGCGTAGATCTGCTGAACGGCGTAGACTTCCTCTTTCAGATCCCTCGCCGCAGCCTTGTCCATGTCAATTGACGGACAGGCTCCAGGATCAATCTTGCAGATATCACCTAGACCAGAGTCTCCATCCGCCGGCTCTTCAACGGGGACATCGGCCGGCGTCTCCTCGGGGGCCTCCGGCTCGTCGAGGTTGATCTCTTTTGGTTGTTGCTGAGCCGATGCGGTTAGCGGCACTGCCAGCAGCGCAGCCGCCATGAAAAGCCCCACGCGAGCCTGGTTCATCGCCATCCCTTTCGCAGTCCGTGCGACGTATGGGCGTTCATCGCCGAGGTGAACAGCTCCCTAACTATGCGAATTTATTAAACAAATCGGCCTGGCGCCGAGCCGGACGGACTATATCACGTGAAAAATCGCGCGATCAACAACCAAATCCTCCGGTGCTCCATGCTGGTAAACCTGTCCGAAGAAGTACTGGGGGGTCGGTGCCACCGGCTCCCCGATGCTCGCCTGGACACGGCCCTGGACCCCGTAGTCGGACAACTCCTCTCGACCAGAGTAGGTCATTTTCGGAACGTTACGAGACTGAATGATGCCCGGGTTCACGCGGCGGCCTCCTCGGCTTTGGAGGGGCGACCGAGCATCGCTTCCACGAACTCGTCGGCGTCAAACTCTCGCAGATCCTCTGCTCTCTCCCCGATGCCGATGTATCGAACCGGGACCCCCTGCTCGGCAGTGACGCCCAGGATGACGCCGCCTTTCGCCGTCCCATCGAGCTTGGTCAGGACGATCCCGGTGAGAGGAAGGACCTCTTTGAACATCGCGGCTTGCTGTAGGGCATTCTGGCCGTTTGTCGCATCGAGCACGAGCAGGGTTTCATGGGGCGCTCCATCGAGTGCCTTGGTCATGGTACGCGCGACTTTCGTCAGCTCGTCCATCAAGTTCGTCTTGGTGTGGAGACGTCCCGCCGTGTCTGCGAGGACGACGTCTGCGCCGATCTCCTTCGCTTTCTGTATGGCGTCGAAGAGCACCGCCCCTGGATTGGCGCCGTCCTTGCCTCGGACGACCTCGCAGCCGACCCGCTTCCCCCAGACGGCGAGCTGCTGCACTGCAGCAGCTCGGAACGTGTCGCCAGCAGCCAAGACGACCGTCTTGCCTTCACTCTTGAGTTGAGTGGCCAGCTTTCCAATCGTCGTGGTCTTCCCTGCGCCGTTGACGCCGACGACCATCACGACGGTCGGGCTTGAATCGAGGCGCAGGCCTCCGCCTCCGCTGACATGAAGAATGCGAGCGGCTTGTGCGCGCAGGGCCTCCCATACCTTCTCGTCGTCAGCGAGCTCTTGTCGGCTCAGCGACTCTCGGATGGCGCTGAGGAGGACCTCGGTGGTCTTTACGCCTACATCCGAGGTGAGCAGCACATCTTCGAGCTGCTCCACGATCGAGGGATCGAGTTCTTTCTTGCCCGTGAGCAATGACCTCAGGCGACCGAAGAACCCTTCCTTCTCTCGAACCTTGGAGAGTCCCTTTCGCAGTCCCTCGACATCCTGCTTCCGGGGAGCGGCTGCTTTGGGGGCGACAGCTGGCTTCGTCGGTTTTTTCTCGGAAGGCGTTTCGGCCTTTTTCGAAGAGGGCTCGGCCTTCTTCTCCTCGAGTTGCTCCTCCGCTGTTTTTGCGCGGAGTGAAGCCTCGGTGCTGGGCTTCTCCGATGCGGCCTTCTCGGGCGCGGAAGACTCAGGCTTCTTCTCTCGAGGTGGAGGGGTTTCCGCTTCAGGCTTGGTCGAGACCTGTTCCGTAGAGGTGAGCCCTGCAGATGCTGGTTCCCTCGTGGCGGGGGGAGTCTCGCTTGACTTGACCGACTTGGGCTTCTCGGTCGCACGCTCTTGCCGACCCTTCTTCTCGGCAGCAGAAGGCTTGGCTGGTTCGTCAGGCGTTGCGAGCCTCGGCGACTCCTGCCGCCCCTGGGGCAGCTCTGGCTTCTTTCTCCCGAGGAAGAAGATAACCGCGAGGAGTAGGATCACCCCCAGGATGATCGCGACGATATAGGAAGGTTCCACGTTGGGCGTTCTCCGGCGTCGGGCCGACTATATGGGACGCGCTACGTACGTCAACGGCGCCGGGACACGAGGCGTGGCCCCCGTGGGCTTGAAGCCTCAGATCTGCCGGAACGTCGCCAAGAAAGTCTCTCTAATCCTTGCTTCGTTCAGCGACGAAACCTGGCTCGGCGCTCCGGATTTCGTTCTCGAGGTGTTCGTCAACCACTTTGGGTCCAAATGCTGCTTCCTCGACCCAGCCTGCCCAACGTTCAACATCAGGATCCTTGGAGCGATTGGCGGCTCTACGGACATGTCCGGGCGTCGGTTCAGGAGACGTCTCGAAGGGGGCACCTCGGCGTCTGGCCCAGTGAATGAGGTTGTCGAGGAGCGTTCTGCGGCGGGTGACCAGCGAGATGGCCAGCGTGCTCGGACTCGGGAGGGCCTGGGTGTACGTGCTGTGGTGGGGCGCATCGACGATCAGTCGCGCGTCCTGTCGTGGTTCCGCGTCGAGCGAGAATGCTCCGAACTGGTCGGATGAAGCGCGCGCGACCACCCCATCCCCTTCAAAGGTAGGAGCGACAATGATGATCGTTGCTCCAGCGATGCAGGCGCCATCGTGTGCGTCAGTGATGACTCCGCGCCATCCCCGCGTGCGTCCCTCGGAGTTCACGACCTTCACACCAGCTCGGCCTGTCGGGACGAGTGGAGTGGTCGCGTTGCGTGTGGCCTCGGCAGGTTTGGGGGCGCGTCTCCAGCCGCCGAGGATCCAGCTGGCGACCGCTAGAACCAGAGCGCCGATGCAGATCTGTCGAACTATGCCGGGTTCACGGACTGGTGCCTCGACTTGCAGTGGAGCACCAGCGCGCCACCAAGGTGCTGACGGCACATAGCGGAGCGAGAGGGAGGCGGTGGTATCCGGGCCCGGACTGAACACGGCAAGGAGTCGCGCGTGACCGTTGTGAACCATGGCAGTCCCAACGATCTCGCTTCCACGCAGGGCTTCGATCAAGCCTCCATCCACGGGGCCACGTGATGATGACGCCGACACGTCGATGGCCACACCTTCTTCGGCGTCGGCTGCTTCGATCGGATGAGCAAGAGAGAGAGAAGCCTGTGCGTATCTCAGAATTCGCTGCGTCACTACTGCGCGAACGAGCGCTTCGGTACCCGGAAAGCTGGCGCGTAGCTCGCCTTGTCCTGGGCCGGGTAGAGCCGCCGTGCGTAGGTCGAAGCGTGCCCTTCCATCACCTGATGTGATGGCCTCTCCGAGCCTCTTGCCTGCTTCGTCCTCTAGATGGACGACAAGCCCTTCCCGTTGTTCCAGCGCGCTCTGTTCGAAATGGGGAGGTTGTCGTCGTTCGATGTGAAGGGCGACCACGATCGGAGTCTGCTCTCGATCCAGGTCGATTTCTTCAACAGCTGGAGTGAACCTGAGGGTAACGGGTGACAGCGATGTGCCGGCGACTTCGAGCTGGATCAGCCGCTCTGCGCCGTCGTACAAACTGTTTCCAGCGAACCGGAGACGTAGCCCGCCGGTTGCCAGCTCTGCGCGCCCTCGTATGCAAAAGGTGCCGCGCTCGCTGGTTTCGACCAGGTACCCTTCGGACGAGGTACGCAGAGCCTGGGTGGCTCCCCGAAGACGAACTGAGCAGTTACTAGCTTGGGGCAGGGATGCGCCTGCTTCAGGCTTGCCGACGGGAGCGACGGTGAGAGGGGCCTGGGAAATAGGAACTCCTGCATCGTCTAGCAGCAGCCCTCTCAGAACGAAGGTATTGGACTCCGACCATGAAACAGCCTCGAGCTGAGAGCTTCCACGAACATGTACGCGGTGGTGAGCATTGGACTGTCCCCGAGCCGGAGTTGCCGTCGCCACCGCAGCAAGGCTCAATGCTGCCGTCCACCATGCACGCCGCGCAGTACGTGGTGACGTTGACCTCATGTGAGGCAGTATTCGCCAACCAGCGTCGGGGAGGGAAGTACTTGGTGCGATGCCATGTCGGTGCGGTGGCTACCCCAGACCCGCTCCAGGCTCCTCGACCCGCGTCACGACTTCATCTGTGTGCCGCCCGTCTCGAGGACTTGAAGCGTTGTGTAGAGGAGTTTCGGAAAGAGAGCACGTCGACCGCATGAGAAGCGAAAGCTCCGAGAGGATGACGGGGCCGGGCACGAGGTCAGTGATGCTTGGCGTGGAGGTTTCCCTCTGTTGATCGTCGCCGGTGGCAGTATGTTGGAGGGCTTGACTTCGTAAAAAGATGACGTCGTGGGCGTTCGGCGACGACTTGGAAGAGTCCGTGGGGCATGCGCGACCTCCAGTCGGGGATCGGCTGTCGAGATCGCAAAAACGACCTTTCACTGAAATGCTGGTGGCTGCTAGGTCCGCTTCGAAGCGCGCCCTCAGTGCTAAATAATCGGTCTCTTCGCCCTAAGTGATCGCTGTGCGCGTACCTGTCGACAAACAGAGGTGAAGCTGAGCGATCCGGCGGAGGAGTGGGTGGGCGGCAGCGATTTGCATGAGAACGAGAGCGGGGTGGTTGGTTGCTTGGTGTGTGCCCTCGCGCATTACAGAATCATGCGGTGGACGCTCCGTCCGACTAACTTTCGAACTCAAGTGTTGAAGCAGCCAGGAAGAAGCGCGTCCAATTAGGCTCCGTGTCTGCTGTGCCTGAGCGTGGCGGACAGACAGGTGGCAGGTAGATAGGAGCTACCCCGAGGTTAGGAGTGTGAGCATGTGTGCATCGAGATCGGGGCGTCAGCTGGACAATCCGTGCGCTAAGTGGGAACAGCGCTTGTGTATGCTGGAGGGCTCAATGTCACGTCCTGCGCTCTTGCTCTGTTCATCGCTCCTGGCGCTAGCGCTGTTGCTAGGGGCTGCTCCCAGCTCTGCCCAAAAGGGGGCGAACATCGGTCAGCTCACGCAGCAGCTCAAGGGGACCGACGAGCGAGTTCGCACGCAAGCAGCGTTGGCTCTTGGAGCATCGGGGGATGAGGGGGCAGTCAAACCTCTCTGCGAGTCGCTGAGTGACACGAGCGGCACTGTGAAAGTCGCTGTAGCAGCAGCGCTCGGAAAGCTAGGTAAATCCTCAGCTCTCCCCTGTCTTCAGAAGGCGGAGAAGCAAGAGACGTCTGCGTCAGTAAAGACTCAGCTGCAGAAGTCGATTGCGTTGATCAAGAACGGTGGAGTCCCGACTCCTCCACCTCCAGGTCCCGACACGAAGTTCTATGTCGCGATCGAGATCTCGAACAAGAGCGGAAGGCCCGCCGCAGAGATTGAGGCGATGGTTCGATCAACGATGCAAGCGAAGGTCTTGGCCAAACCGGGTTACGCCGTCGCTCCAAAAGGCGAGACACTCGCGCAGGGCGGTAAGGTTGTGAACGGCGACAAGAAGCTGAAGGGCTTCTATCTGATCGCAACTGTCGAACCCCCCGTGTACTCCGGCGGGAACCTCACTCAGGTTGTTCGTGTGAGCATGTGGACGTATCCAGGCAAAGCACTTCAAGGGGAGTTCGCACCGAAGCTCACGCAGAGCGATACTCCCTCGGCTGACAAGGAGAGCGAGAACGTGCTCATGAAAATGTGCATAGAAAACGCCGTTGAGACGTTTCAAAAAGTGGTGGCATCACTTTGAGCCGCTATGCCGATAGATCTCGGGGACACCATCTCATACCGTGTGTGCTCCCGCCGTAGACTTTGGATTTTCGCCAAGCACTGAGTACCGAACCGCAGAGGATCCTATGAGTGATGCTTCGAGCACGGTCGCGCATCCGCAGTACCATCGCAGCGCGAGGAACTACCTGCTTGATAGGCGTTTTCAGCTCAAATATGCCGGGATGTTGGCGGGGATCGCTGCAGCGCTTTCACTCGCACTAGGGATTATCCTATGGCGCACCAGTTCGGAGATCATCCGTCAGAGTGAAGCCGCTGTTGCTCAAGGAAAGCTGACGGTCGCGCAGGGACAGGAGACCGTGAAGCGTCACCAACAGGCGATCGAACAGAGTCGCATTGCGAGTGACATCGTCAAGATGAACATCGCCAAGGAGTATCGCGATTACCCCGAGCTTGCGAAGATCTTCGAGGAAGACACCAAAGGCAAAGAAGAGAAGCTGACGGATGATCAGAGCAGGTTGACACGAGATGCTGAAACTCTTGCGCAACAAGCCGCTGACCTAGAACGTCACGCAGGAGAGGTTGCGCAGCAACAGCGCACTTTTCTGAGTCTTCTCGTCGTCGTCTTGTCACTGTTGGTCGTTGGCATCGGGCTTGCGGGAATTGTCTTCACCCACAAGGTTGCTGGTCCAATCTTCAAGATGAAGCGACTTTTGCGACAAGTGGGGGAGGGGCAGCTCCTCGTACGGGAGCGGCTGCGTAAAGGGGATGAACTGCAACACTTCTTCGACACGTTCGAAAAAATGGTCGATGACCTTCGTGCCAGACAGCAGGCTGAGATCGCCAAGGTCGATGTGATCCTTGAGAAGATTGAGGCTAGCGAGCTTGAGGCTTCTCAGGATGGGATAACCCTCCTCAAAGAACTGCGTCGTGACATGAGGCAGCAGCTCGATGGATGAACTGCGCTTCGCGAGGAACGGTGGGAGCGCAGGTAAGACTCAGATCAGAAACCAGGATTTCTGCTGAGAAGTGGAGCTGCATTGTCACATCGGGAAAATTTTGCAGGGAAGTGCGGTCGCAGGTTGACGAGCAGACGTCCTGACCGTGAGCACTTCACGAGTGTGTGCTTCATGGGCTCTGGTGTCAGAAGAGGCTAGGCCCCGCCTAGCGTGCATCAAGCGCGCCGGCTGAGATCGACAGGCGATGGCTCAACATCGACTCGACGGTGGCGCGGGGGCACCGTGGGGCCATGAGCGGTTCCCCGGGGCCCTCACGCAACATAGTCAACGAAGATCCGCAGAAGAGCTTGACGCTTTGGGCGCACGGAGGAGCGCCGTAGCCAGCTAAAAGCCCTAGTGCTTCTGCTGTTTTCGCAAGGAAGCCGGGAGGATGTTTCGATTTTCAAGCGTCAAAGCGCCAGAACCGACTGCAAATCGGCGACCAGACATTCAGAACGCAGCTTTAATGTATTCGATCGTTGCGGCATCCGGTTGGAAGTGAACCGCTGCCACATCGAAACGCATTCTCGTCACTTCGGAAATGCGTGAGAATGAACGTTCCCATAATATCGTTCCAGCTCTTCGGAGCCGCGCACGTTTTCTTGAGTCGATGCTGTCCAAGGGGCGCACATACGAACCGGGTCCTCGGGTGCGGACCTCGATAATCGCAATTACGTGCTCATCTTGTGCAACGATATCGATCTCAATCCGACCGACTCGAATATTGCGCCCCAAGATCCTTAACCCGTTAGCAGTCAGGTGCTCAGCGACGATGCATTCTGCACGAACACCTAACTGCTGATACGGGGTCGTCAAGGTGACAGACGGTGCACGTCTCTACTGAGCCAGCTGACCGGCGCAGGCTGAGTCAAGTCTCCCAGCTACGCTACCACACGACCCGTTAGCGTCGGCGCTGTCGTAAGTCGTGTCGCGCTTGATGCAATATTTGCCGGTGATCAGAGGATCGCCAAGTCCAACATCGCGACGAATTTCTGAGCACTCAAAGCCATCTGGGCACTCACAGAAATTGAAATTTTCGTCCTCGGGGTTGTTCGAGCCCTCTGCTGCGCCACAGCGACAAGAGCAGTAGACGGCCGCTTCGGCGTTTCTCGAACCGCACTGCCCGCATACGGGAGCTGCAACAGGGGTGTTGGTACCAGGTACGCAGCAGGCTTTTCCTTCGTTATCCGTACCCGCCTCAGCCGTTTGGCAGCCGTTGGTCGGGTTGAAACACACATATGATCGACAGACCTGCAACCCTCCGTCGCCTTCTTCCTCGCAGATCCAGTTGCCCGTGGCACCTCCCGGACAATGACTGCTGTCTGAGCACCCGCAGATCTTACGAGTCGGATCGCAAACACCGCTGGGGCAGTCTGCGTCACTATCGCACTCGGGAGCGTAGACCGCTGCTTGGGTGCAAGCCTCGTCCACCTGGCAGCTGGTGTTGCCACCGACCTCTGTCCCACCGTCAGCAGGGTCGCACGCTACAGGTGCCGCTTGACCCAGTGGGCAGCTCGAGCGTCCCTGGAAGTGGTTCACCAGGCAGATACGGGTTTGGCACTGAAACGAGCGAGACTCGATGTTCTCCTCGGTCACCTTGAAGCCGGCAAACCCTGGATCGTACTCATCCTCCGGGATGCACGGATCTCCAACACCACCGCTTTGGCAGGCCAGTGGGAGGCTGCCTACGATGGCGACGCTGAGGAGGCCGAGCAAGCCGGACACAATCGATCGAGTCATCAGAACGTGCTCCTTCGGCGGCAGGACGCGCCTCCAATCGGAACTTGAGACTTGCGGAGGCGAGCAGACGCCCAGCTCTGGGGATCTGCTGGCACAACGTCAGCGGACGGACGCTATCGAACCGGCGCCGGACCGTCAACAGCCCGATGCGGGGAACTTTACGCTCTCAGGACCTGCGGTGCTGCGGAGCTCCGCAGGTGATGAAGCGGTGAACGTACCAAAGACAGCCTCGCGCCAGGTGTCATCGTCACCAGTGAGTCAGCTGTGGCCCGAGGGCACAGCCTTGACAAGGCGAGCTGGGCGTTACTACCATCCGCAGCCACGCGTAAGTATCCGTTGATTCTCGTTGGTATTTTCGCTCAGAGCTGGGTCTCTTGCCGGTAGATCAAGCGCATGTGACGCGGTCACATGCAAAATGTCTCCAGAGAGCGCACGGGGCGTTCTCCTCACCTACCGAAGCCAGATGCGAGGTCCGGATGCGTACGCTGCCGAAAGCGAGGAACTGACGATGCGGAACCGGGTGGCGAGTATCTGCCTTGTGGCCTCTGCCCTCCTTCTATCTCCGGCGCAGGGACAGGCGCAGCCTCAGAAGAAGCCTGCGGCGGCCGAGAAGGCTGATGTCAAGAAGGCTGCCGAGGAAAAGCCGCAGGAGATCGACCTCGATGAGGGGGCGGCGGAAGAGGGACCAGTTACTGCTGGCCAGATGACTGAAGAGGCCGCTCAGGCCAAGAGACTGTTCGACGCTGAGCGATGGAGCGAAGCGGCGCTCATCCTGAAGCGGGTCGTCGATGGTGACACCGGAGATGATGAGGGAAACAAGCAGATAGCCCAGTATCACCTGGCCATCGCCTTGTATCGTCTTCAGTTCTATCAAGCCAGCTATGCGATCTTCTCTCAGGTCGCGGATAAGCCGAATCATCTTAAGTTCAATGAGACGCTGTTGTGGCTGTCGAAGCTAGCCACTCAGCTTCCAGAACCCGCCGACATCATCGAGCGAGTCGGAAAATATAAAACCGAACAGGTTGCTCGGTTCAATAATCCGCAACAGCGGGATCTGTACTGGCAGCTCAACTACATGCTGGGCAGGTACAAGTATCGCAACAGAAATTACGAAGAGGCGATAAGCCTGTTCGATAAGGTTAATAATAAGAGCACCTACTATGTGCAAAGCCAATTCTTCAGCGGCATATCGTATGTGCAGTTGAGGAAATCGGTTCCTGCAGTCAAAGCCTTTCAGCGCATCATCCAGGCTCTGGACGAGGGGGTAGAGGGCGTAGAAGAGGAGGGACGCATGCGAGATCTAGCGTTCCTCTCCATGGCGCGCACTTATTACTCAGCGTCGGTGAGACTCGACGATAATAACATTCCGACCATCGATTCAACGCGACTCTCTGCTGCGGTCAAGTACTGGAATCGTGTCGACGTTGCCAGCGAGTACTGGCTTGATGCTCTCTTCGAGCAGTCGTGGGCCTATTTCATGGCGGGAATGTATCCGCAGGCTCTTGGAAACATCCACACGATTGAGTCTCCTTACTTCCCCAACTCGTTCTACCCGGAGGCGGACATTCTCAAGTCGGTCATCGCCTTCACGATTTGCCAGTACGATGACGCCACGACAGTCGTGGCGCGCATGAAGAAAAAGTACGAGCCGATCAAGAAAGAATTGGAGAGCATTCTCAATCGCTTCAAGGGCGAGGAGAGTGAGGAGAAGTTCTATCAATTTCTGAAAGATGTTCGTGAAGGAAAGGCCAATCTCTCTCCCACGATCAGGCCGATCGTTACGAATGCGCTGTCCGATAGGCAGCTGCTTCGTAATATCGAGTATGTTCGCGTCCTGAGTGAGGAGGAAGGCCGGTTCAAGAAGGCGCCGGCAAGCTTCCGAAACTCGCCTGTAGGCGCCGATGTGACGGATGCGCTTGATTTCGCGAGAAATTTGGCCGTTCGCAATGCTGGCACTCTGGCACGCGATAGATACCAACGATATCTGGACGAGCTCAATGAGCATCTCCGCGATTCATCGAAGATCCTGATCGATATTACGGCCGCTGAGCGAAACAAACTCGACCAACAGGTGGTGAGCGGCCAGCTATCGAAGGAGGAATCACAGGTCTTTGGAGTAGTGAAGCCTGATGAAGAGCACGTCCTCTGGCCTTTCAATGGCGAATACTGGCGGGACGAACTCGGCTTCTACAGGCAGGTCGTAGTCTCCAAATGTAGTAAGTGAAATGATGAGCGACAGGGACTGTCCCTGTGGGTGAGCTTCGAGCATGCGGATTGGCGCGGATCTCCATGGGTATCCGTAGCAGAGGGACGGAGATGAAGAAGCAATCGAAGAAGGGTGTGTTGCGCACGCTTCGTGCCTTGGCGGGGGCTGCCACGGTCGCCACATGTGCAATCGCGTCGACTCCGGCGAGTGCAGCTGATACCTGCGTTACGCAGGCTGCAAAGGATGCCCTGGCATCGTGCCCGGGAGGAAAACTTCAGGTCACGATGGGCAAAAAGCCTCAGGTGAGCTTCAAGTCGGCTCCCCAGGGCGTCAACCTAAAGAAGCGCGATGATCTGACGAAACCTACGAACCCGTCAGCTTCTCAGAGTTCCGCGCAGCGCGACGAGCGACGCAGTCGTCTTGCTCCCAAGGTACGCAGCCTGCTCGTTACAGAGATTCAAGGGTTGGAAGGCTTGTTTAGTTCCACCCCGAAAAATGCTCCTGATCGACCCAAGCTGATGCGTCGCTTGGCAGAGGGATACGTCGAGCTTGAGTCGGCGGCGTTCCGGGACAAGACTGAGAACTCCATCAAGGCAGATGAGGCGAAGCGAAAGAATCCCAAGGCTGCGACGGGTTTCAAGACCGAATCCGACAAGGCCGATAAGATTCTCGTCGCGGCTCGACAAGCAGCGATCAAATATTACACGTTGCTAAAGTCGCAATACCCGAAGTGGTGCCAATCATCCAATGCCGCTGACCCTGCCAAAAGTACGGGATGCACGGACGAGGTTCTGTACTACCTCGCGTATGAGTATGAACAGGCACAACAGCTCGATCAGGCTCGAAAAGTATACTTTGAGCTGATCCAAAATTGGCCGCAGTCGAAGTTCATTCCGAATGCTTACCTCGCATTCGGCGAACTCTTCTTCAATGAGGCCCAAGGTGACCCGTCTAAATGGGCACTGGCGGAGAAGTCTTACCTCGAGGTCACGAAATACCCTGCCCCTGACAACAAGGTATGGGGGTATGCGCATTATAAGTTGGGATACGTATACTGGAATCAGGGTGACTTTCCGCGGTCAATTAGCGAATTCAAGAAAACCATTGAGTACGGACAACAGTACTCACAGCTTCCGAATGCAGCCCAACTGGCTATCGCTGCGCGTCGGGATATCATTCCCGTTTACGCTCTAGCTGGCGATCCGAAACGATCTTTCGACTTCCTGCGCCCGCTGAGTGGTGACAGTGGAGGTGGCACGGACAAGACATTCAAGATGATGGATGATCTTGGACAGAACTATCTCGACACCGGCCACTACCGCGAAGGGATTGAGCTGTATCAAGATCTGATGAAGCGGGACAAGGGGCCGAAGTACTGTGTGTATCAAGGCCATATTACCGAGGCGACGCTCGCGATGAAGTCTGGAAACAAGGACAACATCATGGCGGAGCTGAATCGCCAACTTGAGGTCTATCAACAGTTCGAAAAAGAGGGGCACCCTGCAGATAATAAGCTCAAGTGCGCCAACATCACTGCAGGAGTGATTACCGAGACCGCAATGGCCTGGCATCTGGAAGCGGTCGGTTCAGGAGGGGTGCGAGGGACGGGCGACAAGAAGACAATGCAGCTGGCTGCGCAGCTGTATGACAAGGTCGTCACGAACTTCAAGCAGGATCAGTTTTCCAGATTCGAATTCCCACGAATCATTAAGGAGGATTGGCCCAATATCTTTAAAATCAAGTATGCGATGGCTGATCTTCTCTACTTCCAAAAGGACTGGGAGAAATGTGGCCCTGCATTTGATTCCGTAGTGGCTGAGGATCCAAATGGGTCGCAAGCGGCAGAGGCCGCTTATGCTTCGGTGCTGTGCTACCAAAACATCTATACAGAGAAGCATAAAGACGGCTCCGACCGTAAAGGTACTGGCAATCTGCCAACATCGGCCAGCGCCAAGACAGACAAGAAGGCCGTTGATAAGACCAAGTTCATCCCCAAAGAGTTTACAGACTCTCAGAAGGGGATGTTGACCGCTTTCAACCGCTACATCTGTTACATCAAGCCGCCTGAGACAGACAAAGAAGCGCAAGAGCAATACGTTGAGGTCAAGTTTGCTCGTGGTCGAACGTACTTTGAGTCTCAGCACTGGGAGGAGGCTGCGCTTGCCTTCCGTGACGTGGCGATAAACCATTCTGATAAAGACGTGGGGATCTTCGCGGCGCAACTCTATCTGGAGTCGGTAAACATACTTGGTGCCAACATGGATCCTCCAAGGCCATCTTGCTACGAGGACATGGCGCAAGACGTTCCGGTCTTCATCGACAAGTATTGCACTGGTGGCAAAGAAAAGAACAACTCAGAACAGTGTGGAATCCTCCTTCGCATTCAGCGCGATATCGAGAGGCTCCGGGCGGAGAAACTCGTAGAGAAGGCCGATAAGACGGGCGGCCCAGAGGCCCTGAGGGACTACGAGAAGGCTGCAACCGCTTACATGGACCTGTGGAAGAAATACAGTGAGAAGGCGTGCGAGGCGAAAGAGCCCGCATGCGAACGCGCGGAGGAGGTGCTTTATAACGCTGCACGCTCATTCCAAGCGGCCCGGCTCATCATGAAGTCGATCGCGGCGCGTCGAATTCTCATCGATCCTAAGTACAACCTTCACAACACGGAACTCGCCAAAAAGTCCATCTACGAGATTGGTGGCAACTACCAGGCCATCGCCGTCTACGACGAAGCGGCGAACTGGTACGAGCGTTTCGCCAGAGAAAATCCGAAGATGGAGAAGGCTGCAGAAGCGCTACAGGACTCTGTTGTCTTGCGTCTTGGGCTTGGACAAGAGGATCAAGCAATCAAAGACGCAGATCTCTTCAACAAGAACTATGGAAGCGCTAAGCCGGCGCAAGCTGCACAAATTGCATTCGCGATTGGTGCTCACTATCTAGATAAAGAGGACTGGGACAACGCGAGAAAGCGTTTGCAGTCTGCGATGGCGCAGATTGACAGAAACGCAACTTTTGACGTCCAAGTTCAAGCTCACGCCATGCTGGGTCGGGTCTATGTTCAGATCAAGAATCCGTCTCAGGCGGTGAATGAGTATAATAAGGTCCGAGGTTACTGGAAGAATCCAGATGATGGTCGCAAGAGACTGGATGCGATCGGAGGCGACGAAATGGAGAGGGATCGCCGGCTCGGCAAGGTCCTTCTTGCAGTAGGAGAGGCATACTTCTTCTTCGCTGAGCAAAAGCGAAAAGACGTCGAGAAGTTGCGATTCCCTGAGTACAAGGGTTCTGGGACGCGAGAGGACGTACTGAAGCACGTCCAGACGAAGGTGCTCGATTGGGTGAAGAAGAAGCGCTCGGCGATTGAAGAGACGGAGAAAGAATATCTGAAGGTAGTCAATCTTCAGCCCTCCCCGCCTCCGCGCTGGGTCATCGCCTCCGGTTCGCGTGTGGGACAGATGTGGAGCAAGTTCGTCGCAGAGTTTCGTGCAGCGCCCATTCCTAAGGAATGGAAACAGAGTGGTCCGATTCCGGGGCTTGCCGACCTGACCTGGGACGATCTGCGGTTGACCTACTACAATAGCCTTGACGAGGCGAGCGAGCCCCAGAAGCAGCAAGCGAAGGCGGCTTATAAGACCTGCCTCAATTACTCAGTGAAGTGGCAGTACTTTGATGAGTATTCGCGTGCATGCGAGGTATGGCTATCCAAGTCGTACCCTGCCGAGTTTCACCTTGTCGATGAATTCCGTGGTTCACCGTCTCGCATGAGTTCCGGACTGAGCGAACGCTCTGCACCGCTGAACCTCGATGGCTCTCCTTTCCGAGATGTGGGGGCTACCGCGGCAACTGATGCGCCAAAGGGTGGCAGCCAGCCGGCAGACCAGGCAGCCGAGAAGAAGTGAGGAGGTTGCTATGAGAACGTTGGCCACTATCACCACGATTCTTGGTGTGGCGTTTGCTATTGGATGCGGTGGCGGAGGTGCGACGTCGGCGCCTGCCAAAGACGCTGCTGGCAAGGGAGTCATCGATGGCAAGGGGAACGCCGTTTCCGTAGAGGCTGCGAATAAGTTCAAAGCAGGTCTACAGGCGATTGCGCAGCATGACAGAAGCAATGATTGGAATGATGGCGCGTGCCAGTCTACGGCTGACCTCTTTCTGACTGCAGCAAAAGAGCAGGGCGATAGAACGTTCTCGGAAGCGCTATACAACGCAGGCCTAGCGTATCAGCGGTGCAAGAAAGACGCTGATGCGAAGAAGACGTTCGAAGAGGTCCTCCAAAAGGATCCAAAGTTCCATCCTGCAAGAGTGCAGGTGGCGCTCTACAACTTTGCGAGCTCCGGCGAGAAAGATGTAGACCGTGCGATCGCCGAAATGAGGCAGGCTGCGGTAGTCGATGCGCAGTACAAAAACGTAGAAGCTTTGGTCCATCTCGCGCTCCTTTATATGAGGCGCGGAAACAGCGTCGCTGATGGCGACGGGCCAAATGATTTCCAGAGGGCGAAGCGCTTCATACAAAGTGCATTGGCCGTCGATGACGGTTTCATGCCGGCCTTCAATCAGCTCGCCATCTATTATCTCGAGAGTGCGAAACAGAAGGCGGGTCGTTCCACCGGGAAACGAGTGGCCGCGACTGCGGGGGCCAAGGAGAAGAAGGTCGATACACAGGCTCTTGAGCTTGCGCACCTCGTTTGCTCGCAAGCCATTCGGAAGAATGCGAGCTACGCTCCCATTTTCAATACCTTCGGCATGATCTATGTCGAAATGGGTAATTTGAACAATGCGGTCGGTTCATTTAACACCGCACGGAGTCTTGACCCATCGTTCTTTGAAGCACAGATGAACTATGCAGCAGTGAATCTACAGTTCAGAGGCTACAAGCAAGCGGAGGATGCGTATCGGGGGGCGCTGAAGATCCGCCCGAGCGATTACGATGCGCATCTCGGCTTGGCCTTGGCACTGAGGGGACAGATTGACGACGCCAACTTTGATAAGATGGTGGCGGCTGCAAGCGCAGAATTGGACTCTGCGAAGAAGATCGCTCCTGATCGAGCTGAGGCCTACTATAACGAAGCCATTCTGACTCAAGAGTATAAGGCTAAGGCAGGAGGTAAAGAGGCCGAGCCGGTCTTGTTGCAAGCGAAATCGCTTTTCGGTCAGTTTGTCCAGAAAGCAGGCAGTGCTGCCGAATTCGCAGATACTGCGAAGCGTGCGAAGGAACGGATGGAGGAGATCGATCAGATCATCACGTTCAACCGCCAGACTGCTGAAGAGCAGAAGCGAGCAGAAGCGGAAGCCAAGCAGCTCGCAGCGGAGCAAGAGGCCGCGGCGGAAGCGACAGGTGAGACTCAGTAACCAACGTTCTTGGTGGTGCTTTGGTCGAGCAGGCCTTTAACAGAATACCGACAGAGGGTTGAAAATGATCTCTCGACGATTCATCGCTGCGTTGTCTTTTGCTGTCCTATCGACAAGTCTGGTATCTGCTGCGGAGGCTCAGGGGCAGGCGAAGAAAGACGACGGCTATGGCTACGAGTTTTCGGATGACCCTTTGAGCGCGGGCGGTTTCGGTCCGAACGATGCGACGATCCGGGTGAGACCGGGTCCTGTGAGAACGACACTCATCAGGCCTCGCATAACGTTCATCCCCGAAATGCTAAAATCGGTTGAGAATTTGTGAGCGTTTTGGGAGGCGGTTGGGTGGTCTCGTTCGAGGGTCGTTGTATGCCGACGGATGACCTGCACCATCCAACTGCATCCTCAGAAGGACCTGATTCAGACGGCCGGTAACGTTGCCCGGGTGAGCCCTACGTCGAGCTCACCATGGTTCATCTCGAGCTCAGCAGCCGGGAGAGCACTCAACTCGAGGAGATCTTCCAGACCACAACCGACCGCCGCTTCCACAATCGGGTTCAGGCCATCCTGATGACTCATCGGGGCCGCACACGGCTACAGATCGCGGCCGATCTGCTGGTGGACGAGCGTACGGTGCGACGTTGGCTCGCGGCTTGGCGCGACAAGCGACTTGAAGGCCTTCGAATCCGCTGAGCGCTCGGAGCGACCGCGCGGATCCGTAGGCCGCTTGTGACAGAGGTCATCGAGTGGGTTCGCCTTGGACCTCTGGCGTGTTGCCTGAATCGGGCCAACTGGACCAGTGCAGAGCTGGCGCAGCACCTGTGGAAGACCCACGGCGTTGACGGATACGGTCCTCCCATAGACGAACACCTCGAGTGACTGCCAAGGTGCTCCCTTGGCGTCGGCTTGCAGCCCTGGCGCTGGCAGTTTGACCCCTCGCACCCGGGGTCTTCCCATCTGGCCCGGTTGTCGAGGTGGCGGGGCTGCATAGATGGCTGCATCCAGGCGCGACCGACCCACGACGGTCACGTTGGCCGGTCGATGCTCGACGAGCAGGTGATTGCTGTAGGCGCCATCGCCGAGCACGACGAGAGCACGGTGGGGCACCGCTTTGGCAACGAGCGCGACGAGCTCGGCTCCAAGCTCGGGCATGGTGCGGTAGGTCGTCTTGTATCGCGCGCGCACTTTCTTGCTGCGATAGAGCCGAAAGAACACAGGCAAGCAGAAGATCTTGTCGAACAGCCGCACGGTGATACCGAGCACGACCCACAGGTGGCCCCAAGAGAAGACCGGCCGCACCTTGGTCGAACGCAGTGGATCACGATGCATCGACGCGAAGGCGACGGTCTTTCCGGTACGTCGTCCCAGCGTGTCGTCGAGCGCCACCACCAGCGGCAGGTCTTTGGTCACCCGCAGGTCGATGCGACGCACGAGCATCAAGCCAAGCTGGTCGAGTCCCCATCTGGCCTTGGAGAAGAAGCGGTGAAAGCTGCGGATGTGCTTCCACTGCGTGGCATTGGCCGCCCGCACGGCCATGGTGACGGTATGTCGACCGAGCGCCAAGACCCAGCCGCACGCCAGGACCTGGAAGGTGCGGAAGGTGCGGGCGGTGAACAGCGACGCGAAGGGTTGCAGCTGCGCGAGGAAGCTACCTACGATCACCATGTCCGGCACGGGGACCTCCAGTGCAAGGTGGTTGGGTTGCACCCCTCCTTTGCTGAAGAGTCCTCCGTGCCGGAAGCCTTTTGGCACCTCGAAAGAGGCGAATCTTTCTAGAGAAAAAGCGGGCTACGAAGGAAGCTGAGAGACTCGCTGGCCCGCTCTGCAATCGACGAGAGCGGCGTCAAAAGTGCCCAAGTCGAGACTAGTACTACAGTTGCACTTGGCTCTTGGCGGTGATCATGCATGGTCACCCATCCCTCGAAGGCATCGAATGACACGCGGGGTTGCCCGGACGCCACCCTACTGCACGCACCGGCGGCCTTGACCACGGTCTGGGACAGCGCTTGGTCACAGCTGCTCAAGCGCGTGGGCGTGCATTTCTCGCGTTCTGATGTGCGGACTCACGCTGGTGCTTACCTCAAAGGCTTGCTCAGCCTGGTGGAAAGAAAGAATGGCTGGCGGCTCGCGGAGGTCGTCGGCGACCAGACGCCCTATGCATTGCAGCACGTGCTGGGTCGAGCGCGTTGGGATGCTGATGCGGTCCGAGACGATCTACGTGGCTACGTCGTCGAGCATCTCGGCGATCCAAGCGGTGTGCTCGTGATCGACGAGACGGGATTCCTCAAGAAGGGCACGCACTCGGCGGGCGTACAACGCCAGTACAGCGGGACGGCGGGGCGTATCGAAAACTGCCAAGTTGGTGTCTTCCTTGCTTCCGCCACACCGCACGGTCATACCTTCATCGATCGCGCTCTGTATCTACCTGCGTCGTGGCTCGACGACCGCGGTCGATGCGAGCGCGCCGGGATCCCTGCGGATGCGACCTTCGCGACCAAACCGCAACTGGCCTTGCAGATGCTCGAACGAGCGCTGGACGCTGGGGTAACCGCTTCCTGGGTCGTCGGAGACGAGGTCTACGGTCAAGACAGCAAGGGTATGACGGTGGCTGGAAGAGCGCCGGCAACCGTACGTGCTTGCAGTGTCCAGTCAGCATCGCATCTGGAGGGACTTTCGACGGCTCAAGCTCAGCGAGCTGGTGGACCAACTTCCTGCCAGGGAATGGCACCGTCTCAGCGCTGGCAATGGTTCTAAGGGACCACGATGGTACGACTGGGCGTACGCTTGTTGTGAAGGCCCGGAGCCCAAGTCTTGGCAACGCGGCATCCTATTCCGTCGCAGCGTCACGGATCCGCCGGATGTTGCTTTCTACGTGGTAGGAGCAATCGCCCCAATCCCACTCAAAGCGCTCGCCTGTGCGGCCGGCAGCCGTTGGACCATCGAGGAGAGCTTTGAAAGCGCCAAAGGCGAGGTCGGTCTCGATCACTACGAAGTGCGCAGTTGGACCGGATGGTATCGCCACGTCACCTTGGCGCTTTGGTCCCATACCTTCCTGACGGTCCAGCGAGCCGCTGCAGACGCCGAAGCGCCGAGAAGAAAAAAAGTCCGCTTCACCGGCTCACGACGCTCCGCTGATCCCGTTGACGGTCCCCGAGGTCCGACGTCTGCTCTGGTGGCTCCATTGGAACGCGCCTCCTGAACCAGACGCCGTGCTGCGATGGTCGTGGTGGCGCCGCCACCATCAAGCGATAGCCCGCCGCTGCCATTATCGACGCCGAGGAGCACGGTCTGCGTAGGTACAACTGTAGTACTAATGGCGAGCGTTGCTACCGTGCCTGTCAAATACCCGGTTGGACCGGATAGGATAGCCATGCTGCTGCGTCGACGATCTCTTTGGGCCATGCATCCCCGAAAGTCTATGCGCGGACCGGGCGCTAGAGCGGCGGCCCAGATGGTTTGGTACGAGGATAGGCGTACGCCGCGCGATGCCCGAACCATCCAGCCGCATCCGTTGAAGAGATGCTGCCCAGCGCTTGGCCGAGGGCCTCGTAGACATCAGCCGTCGTACGAGGACCTTCCGCTCGGATGAAGTGTTTGATCTTAGAGCCTGCCTCCTCGACGGGACTGAGATCCGGTGAGTAGGGCGGCAAGATCCAGTAGTGAGCGCCGCAGTCATGAACGGCTTGGCGCACGCTGCGCATTCGGTGGGAACCAAGACCATCGGCGATGACGACATCGCCTGGGTGCAGTTGCGGAGCGAGCTGGGTACGAACGTACGTTTCGAAGGTCACGCCGTTCGTCGCACCTTCAAAGGCCAAGGGAGCCACGATGCCTTGCAGCGACAATCCGATGGTCAGCGTGATGTTGGGATCGGTTTTGGCCGGAGCATGTCCGCAAGCCCGTTGCCCCTGCTGCGCTCGACCATAGCGTCGTGTTTGCCCGAGGTTCACCCCAAACTCGTCGATGAAAATCAGTTTGGTGGGGCCATGCCGACGCGCGCGGCGCCGAAACGCTTGCCTCGCTCGTTGAACCGGAGGCCGGTCTTGTTCGCTGGCACGTAGTGTCTTTTTTTTCGGACGAGCCCGGCTCGCTTCAGCGCCCGCACCATGACGGAACGACTCACATGGCTGTGCGTTTCGGCCTCATATAGCGCGATGTACTCGTCGATCGTTCGGTCGTTCTGGGCCGAGACGAGCATGCGCAAGAGCTTCAGGCCGTCTTCTCCAATGCTGGGGTCTGGGCCTCGTTTGGTCTGAGGCGTCGGGGAGACATTCCCCGTGCGTTTCCGCCGCGTGATGTAGCTCTGGACCGTGTTTGGAGCGACGTCGAACAGGGAGGCAAGCTCGCGCACGCTGCCCTCGCCGCGGTCGTAGGCATCCAGAATGCGTTGGCGGAGCTCGATCGGATACGGACCCATCCTCCGGCCAGAAGCATCACCCGTACCAGGCCATCCGGGATGCCGCTCTAAAAAGAATCAAGTTGGCCTCAACTGCCCGATGGTACTCCCGCTGAGCCCGTTGATAGATTTCGAGGTCTGGCGTCTGCTCTGTGGGCACCACTGAAACACGCCTTCTGAACTAGATGCCATACTGCGATGACGGTGGTGTCGTTGGCACACCATCAAGCGATTGTTAATCAATAGCATCAACGCCTATGAAATGCACGAGTCGCGTCGGCACAACTGTGATGCTGCAGCGAGGGCAGGGCCAGTGATTACAGAGCGTTTCGACGAAATTTGATGCGTCTCCTGCACTCCTCCCTAGAGATTGCCATCGCGCGTGTATTCGTGTCGCTAAACTTAACTCCCCTTGAGTCTCGCCCCACAGGTGCGCTCATGATTAGCGGCCTGGTTCATGGTTCGGGGGCTCACGCTGCGCGACACTCGCCCACAGGATGCCCTATCGCCCGATACTTGGCGATGTCCACAGAGAGTGCACGTCTGAGTCTAGGATCTGCCCCTAGACTTCTGCGCATGGCTCCGCCTATCCTCGCGACGCCGCGTGACGTCTTCGAAGCGACTTCCCCCTGGCTGTTCTTTGGTTCGTGGTCAGAAACTGCGAGCCAGCATGTGGTGTCGACTGGAAGGGGGCTCGCTGTGGGAGTGCCTTTCCCCGAGGGAGGCTCTCAGACATCGGGACGTTGATCTGTGGGCTCTCCTGGCAAGCCACCATCGCGAGTGCGCTGTGCCGTTCAAAGAGGCTCAGAGGGTCCGAGACGCGCCGGAGCAGACTTCCCAGTCTCTAAGAAGAGAGCTGCATCAGGAAGAGAGCTGCATCAGGCACACGCGATTTGTGCACATCCAGAAGTATGGAGCGGCCATGCCCGCGGCGCTGGAAAGGTGAGATCGATGAAGGTTGGAGTAGTTGCGATAGCTGGTCTGATAGCAGCAACCGCTTGGGGCGGCCTCGGATGCAGTCGTCATCGTCAGGAAGCGGTAATTTTGGCAAACGCAGCCGACAAGGAAGTGACCGTCAACCCCGAAGGGGCTGCTAACAAGTACGACCAGGCGACGAAACTGGACCCGACCAACCACCGAATCTTCTTCAAGCTGGCGATGGCCTATAAGAAGCGAGAAGAGTGGGACAAGACAGCATCGACCCTGAGTCGTGCTACCCAGCTCGCACCCAAATTCGCGAATTATTGGTTCGAGCGCGGTTGGGCTCTCGAGCAACAGGCGAAGAAAAAGACGATTTCCTACGAAGAGGCTAAAGAGCCCTATCAGAAGTGCATTGAGAACGATCCAAACTTCGCTGATTGCTACTCTCAGCTAGGAAACGTCAATCTCTGGACAGATGATGAGCAGAAGGCGCTGGAAAACTTCACGAAAGCCGTGGAGCACAATCCCAGTGAGGTGCGATACTATTCGCAGCTTGCCGACCTCTATATTCGCCTCGGGTATCTCCAAGAGGCAGAACAAGTGCTCAAAGAGGCAAAGTCAATGGCCAAACAGGGAGACAAGTATCTCTTCGGGGTGCACAACCTGTTGGCCCAAGTTCTACAGGAACGCAATGACCTAGCGGGCATGGTTTCAGAGCTGGAAGCCGCGAAATCCGTTGCTCCGGCAGAGGGGCCAGAGTCTGTGCTCATCCTATGGAGCCTCGGAAGCACATATGCGAAGCTGGAGCCACCGCGTAAGCAAGAGGCAATCCAGATGTTGAAAGGCTTCTCCAATCGCGCCTGCAAAGGCTCCAAAGCGGCAGTTTACAAGACGGAGTGTGAAACCTCCAACTCGTTGCTGGCAAAGCTAGGCGGTCAGGGAACTTGAACGCACACGCTGTTCCTGAAGAGTTTGTAACAACGCATCCGTAGGTCGGGCCCGAGGTCGATATTCAATGGATCTTGCGCAGCGTCTAAGTCATCTTGAGACGGTTCATGAGTGGCACGGGCTCGTCGAGGAGCTCGAGAAGGGGATCGCATCCGAAACGGATGTGATCATAAAAGCAGCTTACCACCTCAAGCTCGGGCAGGTGCTTGAGGATAAGTTCCTCCAGTCCGTGAAAGCGCTTAAGCACTTTCAGGATGCGTACAAGCTCAATCCTGCGCTTCTGGATGCCTTGGCCCATGCCCGCGCGATCTATTGGGATCTCGGCAAGGTCAACATGGTGCAGAAGCTGCTTGAACTCGAGCTTCGCAATACGCCGGAGGGGGAAGCTGCTGCTCTTCTACTGCTCGAACTAGGCGATGTCTTGTCAGATGCCGGAGACTTCGAGCGTGCAGCGGCGACCTACGCCAAAGCTCTGGGCACGACGAACGGTACGAGCGAAGCGGCCCGCACTCGATTGGAGGATACTCAGGTCGGTGATGACTCATGGGAATCACGAGTTGAGGCGCTGATCGCGGCCGCACAAGAAGCGCCCTCAGCACCCGAACGTCGCGATCTCTATCTGCGAGCAGCCCGCTTGGCGAAGCGGTTTGACAAGGTCAGACTGGAAGAACTGCTCGCCAAGTCGTACGAAGCCGAACCGTCCAATAAGCAAGTTGCCGCCCTGTTCGAGGGACTGTTGGTCGAGGAGGAGAGGGTCCAGACGATCATCGACCTTCAGCGCAGGATACTCGAGAAGCGCTCTGGGGAGCAGCGCGCTGCCGCTGCGTTCAAATTCGGTGTTCGCTGGGCAACTCGACACCAGAATGTCGATGTCGGCTCAAAATTGCTGGCAGAATCTCTCGTTCTGGATCCTCACAATGATGCTGCGTTCGCTTACCTGCGTGAATTGTGGGGAACAAAGGAAAACAACTGGGAGCGTGTTCTCGAGCTAGCAGAATCGACGGCCGAGAGTCAGAGCGCCTCGCCCTTCGTTGTCGCCCAGGCCGGGTCGATCGCTTGGCGGCAGCTCGGCAATCTGATGCGTGCGCGTACGTGGTTTGAGAGGCTTGCTGCGCAGACGCCGGAGCATCCGACTCTGAGGGCTTTCGAGGCTCAGATTGGAGAGCGATTGACTGGCAGCACGGCAATGCCAGACACCGCCGTCTCCGACGTGAAGACCACGACGGAGGGTAAGGTTGTTTTGGCAGATGACACGCAAGCCGCCCTTTTGAGCGAGGAAGAGTCGCGCTCATTGCCTTCGACTGCGATCCCCGAGGAGGAGCATACTGACGCTGCAGGTGTCTCCGAAACCGGAGTTGCATCGGCGCTCGTTGGCTCAAGTGTAGATAGCAACGCGTCCGATGAGGGGGCATCAGCGCCACTCGCTGCTAGTTCAGTACAAGCTGCAGCGGAGGTGGAGGCGGTGCCTGCTGAAGAGCCAAGCGCTCCGACGCAGGATGATTCTGCGGCTCTTGAACTCAAGCTGGAGGAGTTGCGAGCTAAAGCGCAAAAGCAAGAACAAGCCAAGCGCTATAACGAGTACGTCAAGTCGCTGATCGAGATTGCTGAGCTAGTCGTCGAGCCGGCCGAGAAGATCGAGAGTTACGAGAAAGCAGCAGAACTCTACACAACGAAATTCTCGAACGCCGCCGAGGCAGTCAAATGCTACGAGTCAATCCTAGCATTGGATGGTGACCATCAAACCGCAATAGACTTCCTTCGTCAAAGCTACGAGAAGCGTCGGGACTGGGAGAAGCTCATCGGCTTGATGAGGCGAGAGGCATCTCAGCTGCCTGAGGGCAGCGAACGTGCCGCCAAGTACCTAGAGATCGCCAAGCTCGCAACCGAACGGGTCAAAAAGCCGGAGGTTTGCATCGATCTCTGGGACGAGGTCCTCCGAAACGATGCCGAGAACGTCGAGGCCCTGAACGCTTTGTCGTCGCTCCACGAGCGAGCAAAGGACTGGGAAGCGCTGTCGCGCGTTTTGCGGCAACAAGTCGATATCACCTTCGACAGCAATGCCAAGCAGCAACTGCTCGCCAAGCTCGGCGCACTCTACGGGGAGCGTTTGAATGACGACGCCGCTGCCGTGGAGGCCTGGCGACAGCTTTTGACCTTGAATCCTCAGGATCGCAAGGGGCAGGAAGCCCTCAAAAAGCTCTATTTGAAGCTGGGTCGCTGGGATGACATCGAGATTTTTTACGCAGAAAGCGGCAAGTGGGACGAATTCATTCGAGTCCTAGAGGCGCAAGAAGCGAAAGAATCGAACGACGAAGCCAAGATAGGAATGCTCCTCAAGGTCGCGGAGCTCTATCTGGTTCAGAAGCAGAAGGCGGATCGGGCTGCACGGGCCTATGAGAAGGTACTTTCAATTGAACCCAATCATCTCGCTGCTGCCGAAGCGCTCATCCCGATTTATACCCAAGCCAACAACTCGAAGGGATTGGCTAATTCAATCGAGGTGAAGCTGTCGCACGACCAAGAAAACAGCACCCGTCTAGAGCTGTACCGAGAGGTCGCCGGGCTCTACGAGCTGAAGCTGAAAGACTCTCAACGGGCGTTCGAGCGGTATCTCTTGGCCTTCAAGCTGGCCCCTGAGGAAGATCGCTCGACCGACGATGTCGAACGTTCTGCGCGCCTCACGAGTGGCTGGGAAGCATTGATCTCTGCCTACTCCGATGTGGTGAGCGCTGCGGAGGGGGCTGGCGATGCAGTGCTGGCGATTGATCTTCGACTGCGACTCGGCCGCGTCCTTCTGGATGAAGTGAAGCGTGTAGACGAAGCACTTGCTCAGTTCCGCGCCGTCTACGATGTTGACAGCGAGAATACTGCCGCAATTGGTGCGCTGGAGAGATTGTACCGAGAGACAGGGCGGTTTCAGGAGCTGCTCGAGATCTATCGTAAGAAGCTGGATCTGGTCACGGACCGCGAAGAGCGGAAGCAAATCCTCTACGCGATTGCGGAACTCTACGAAGGGGAGCTTCGCGACGCCGCCCAAGCCATCATCACCTACTGCCAGGTGTTGGACGATGAGCCCATGGATGGCCAGGCGCTTGCTGCCTTGGACAAGCTCTACCGTGAGCAAGAGCAGTGGGAATTCTACGCAGATGTTCTGCGTAAACGAATCGAACTTGAGCAGTCGGACTCTGCCCTCATCGATCTGAAACTGCGACTCGGAACGACGCTCGAGAAGCACCTGGAGGATTCCAGCGGTGCACTCGAGAATTACAGAGAGATTCTGTTCCTCGACTCCTCCAATGACGCCGCGCGTGTTTCCCTCGAGGCATTGCTGGAGAATGAAGACCTGCGTGCGGAAGCAGCTGCAATCCTGCAGGGAATCTACGAAGGGCGAGGCGACTGGGAGAAGCTCATTCAGGCGCTTGAGATTCTTGCCGCGGCTGAAGTCGAGCTGGCGGCTAGGGTCACTCTGTTGCGGAAGGTTGCACGGACTGCAGCCGAGAATCTGGGTGACCTGAACCGAGCTTTTGATGCGCAGGCCCGTGCTCTCAAGGATGACCCTTCTCACGCTGACACGCGCGCCGAACTGGAGACGCTAGCTGCCCAAGCGAGTGCATGGGACCGGCTCGATAGCATCTTCAGTGAGGTTGCGGAGTCACTCAGTGACGCCAGGCTGAGCCGGGAATACTGGATGCGGTTGGCGGGCATCCATGAACGCCTCGGAAAGGTCGATGAGGCAGCAAATGGGTACCTGCGGGTCCTCTCGATCGACCCGGCGGATGACGAAGCTCTCGCAGCAATGGATGCTCTTTACAGACGTACTGAGCGGTGGAGTGATCTCATCAGCGTTTTCCGTAGGCGAATCGAGCTGGCACACGAGGCCGAAGAACGTGAGTCCCTCTATGCTCAGCTCGCTGAGGTTTATGACCAGAGACTCGGTCAACCGGAAGAAGCAATCGCGGCTTATCGAGAGGTGCTGACGCAGGATCCGGCAAGCCTGGCCGCATTGACCTCCCTCGACAGTCTCTTTCTTCGCCAGGGAATGTGGGAGGAACTGGCCGACAACCTGGAAGCGCAGCTGAATCTCGCTGTCGAAGAGTCGCAACAGATCCGGCTCATGCTTCGCCTTGCTGCATTGCGCGAGTCGAAGATGCAGATGGTCGAGTCGGCCATTGATATCTACAGCCAGGTCCTCGAACGTGAGCCCACGAACGCCGAGGCCTTGGTGGAGCTCGAACGCCTGGGCAAATCGATCGAGCACGAGCTAGCGATTGCCGAGATACTTGAGCCTCTCTACCGTCAGTCGGGTGATTATCCCAAGCTGATTGGTGTTCATGAGGTTCAAGTTCGCAGGAGTGACGATGTCACTCGGCGCGTCGAATTGCTGCATCAGATTGCCGTCTTGTACGAAGATGCCGGTGGTGATCTCAACTCAGCGTTCAATACCTACGCCCGAGCGCTGAAGGAAGATCCGGCATCCGAGGCGACGCAGCAATCGATCGATCGTCTTGCGCGGGCGATCGGACGTTTTGCAGACTTGGCTGCGGTCTACGAGATGCTCGCTGGAGAGCAAGCGGAGGCCGACCTTGCGAGTTCCCTCTATACGATGAGCGCGCAGGTTTATGAGCAGGATCTCGGGGAACTCGATAATGCGATCAAGCATTATCGACGTGTCCTGGAGATTGATGCTTCCAACCTGTACGCTGCAGAGTCACTCGAAAGAATTTTCCGAGCGGCCGAGCGTTATGAGGAACTGTCGCAGATCCTCCAGCAAAAGGCAGAGATCGTTGACGACCTTGAGGAGAAGAAAGCCGCTCTATTCGCTTCCGCCTCGATCGAGGAAGATGTGCTCGAGCGGCATGATCCGGCGATCGCTGTTTACGGCAAGGTTCTAGAACTCGACTCGGAGGAGCTCAGGGCAATCGATGCGCTGATCAAGCTCTACCTGGGCCTCAGCCGCTGGCAGGAGCTTCTCTCCGTTTATCAGCGCAAGGCGGACCTCGTCATCGACCCCGACGAGAAGAAGAGAATTTACTATCAGATCGGCGCCGTGTACGAGCGAGAGCTCGGTGATGTCCAGAATGCTATCGACACCTACACCCGCGTTCTCGAGCTAGACCCCGACGACCTGCAGGCTCTCGGTCGCCTCGACGTTCTCTATCAGACGTCCGAGAACTGGCCGGAGCTGCTCAGCGTGCTTCAGCACGAAGCCGAGATCGCCTCCGATCCTGCTGAAAGCACCAGCTATCAGTACAGAATTGCGGAGCTTTACGAGAAGCGCCTGGAAGACGTTCCCAGGGCAATCGAGTTGTACCGCGATTTGCTCCAGCAGATGCCCGACCACGAGCCGGCTCTCCTGGCTCTGGAGGCGCTCAAGAGCGGAGCAAAAGAACCTCTCGGCGCGGCGTTGGTTCTGGAGCCAATCTACGATGCCGCGGGAGAATGGCAGAAGCTGGTCAGCGTGCTCGAGGTACAGGTTGCCGGCACGGATGATTCCTACGCGAAGGTAGATCTTCTACACCGCATCGCCCGACTCGCCGAGGAGATGCTTGGAGAGCACGCATTCGCATTCGAGACCTACGCCCGAGCTGTCTCGTTCGATGTGGCGAACGAGGACTCTCTGTCGAACCTCGAGCGGCTCGCGATGATCGTGAACCGGTGGCAAAACGTGGCCACCATCTACGATACGGAACTCAATCGGCTGGGGGACGAGCCGGATCGCTTCGTCGAGCTGGGCCTTCGGCTTGCTCAGATTTTCGAGACTCAGCTCGAAGATGTCGACAATGCCGTCGCGCGTTATCGACGAGTTCTCGAGGTGGAGCCGGAGAATCGAACGGCGATTACCGCTCTGGATCGCCTGTTCACTGCCACCGAGCGCTGGACCGATCTTGTCGATATTCTGGTTCGGGAGGCCGAGACTGGGGATACGCCTGAAGAGATTCTTGAGTTCAAGTATCGCTTGGGCGTCGTCTATCAGACCCGTTTGAATGATCTGGGCGCAGCGATTGCTGCCTATCGCGATGTTCTCCTCGCGGCACCGGAGCACATCCCAACTCTGGAGGCGCTCGAAGGGCTCTTTGCGACCGGGATAAAGCAGATCGAGATCGGCGAAATCTTGGAGCCGCTCTACCAGTCAGCGGGAGAGTGGGAGAAGCTCTCCGGCGTCCTTGAAGCCGAGCTGACTCACTTGAAGGAGGAGAGTGAGCGACTGGCGATGTACTACCGTCAAGCGGAGCTCCACGAGGAGCGCCTTCTATCGCTCGACGGTGCTCTCAGCGTCTACATTCGCGCGCTCAAAGAGTATCCGCGCGACGAGAAGACCTTGGAGGAGGTCGAACGTCTAGCTGGCTCTGTCGACGGTGGCTGGGAAATGGCTGCGAATGCGTATGCCGATGTTCTCGGTGTGCATACCAGCGACAATGAAGTTCAGACGAGTATCGGCAAGCGACTGGCGCGGGTCTTCGAGCACGAACTCGGTGACGCCGCAAAGGCGGAAGAGACGTACCGGTACGTGCTCGGCGTCGAGCCGCTGGAAGCGGAGGCGCTGGAGAATCTCGACCGTATCTACACGATGATGGAGCAGTACCCGGAGCTCGCGAGTGTTCTCGAGCAACGAGTACGAGCCACAGAGGATGAACTCGAACTCGTCGAACTGTACCTGAGACTCGGTCAGACTTACGAGGAACGTCTATTCCAGAACGACGACGCGATTCGAGCCTTCAAGCGCGTCTTCGACGAACTGGATAAGACGAACGACCAAGCGATTCAGGCGCTCGAGAGGATCTACACGAACACGGGCGCGTGGGTGAACCTCCGCGTGGTGCTCCAACGTGAGCTCGAGAACGCTCTAGGTGACAGCGAGCAAGGTGACATCCTTGCAAAGACTGCGCACCTACTGGCCGAGAGACTCAATGACATCACTGGCGCGGTCGAGACATGGAAGCGCGTTCTGGATCTGCGTGGTGAAGATCCCGAGGCTCTCGGAGCACTGGCTGATCTTTACGAGCGCATGGAGCAGTGGGCTGAACTCTGCGACGTTCTCGAACGGCATTACGACAATGCCGCCGATGATGAAACCAGGGTGGCGGTGCTCCTGCGTCGCGCCAAGTTGTTCAATGAGCGCCTTGGACGCGATGAGTCGGCACTCGACGACTACAACCGCGTTCTCGACATCGATTACGCCAATCTCGAGGCCCTCTATGCGATCGCTGCCATCTGGCGCAAGCGAGGTGATGCCAACGAGCTGGTGAGCATCCTGCACCAGACAGTCGATCGCGCCCGCGAGCTGCTGCCTGTAGAGAACGTCGTCGCTCTGTTCCGCGAGCTGGGCACGATCTACCAGCACACGCTCCAGCAGCCCTACGACGCGATCGATGCTTGGCGTAAGTTGCTTGAGGTCGACCCGCGTGACTTCGAAGCAATGGCCGCCCTCGAGAATCTCCTCCGTGCAGAGGAGCGATGGGAGGAGGTCATCGAGGTCAAGATGGGCCGCGCGGCCGCCTACGAGGCGCCTGCCGAGCAGGTCCGCGAGTACCTGGAGATCTCCTCTCTCTGGGAAGTGCAGGTTGGCGACAAGGATCGCGGCACTCTCGCTTACGAGCGGATCCTCGAGATCGAGCCCACCCACGATCAAGCGTACTTCGCACTCGAGGAGCTACATGGCGCAGCCGGCCGTGCCGAGCCTCTGATCGAGCTCTTCCTGGCGCGCCTGGAAACGCGAAACGAGATTCCCGAGAAGACAGACATTCTTCGAAAGGTTGCCCGCGTCTTCGAGGAGCAACTCGACGACAAGCCGCAAGCCTTCGACGCCTTGCTAACGGCCTTCGAACTCGACTTCGAAGACATGGAGACCGTCCGCTATCTCGAGCGAATGGCAGCTGCGACCAACCGATGGCCAGAGCTGGTCCAGACCGTGAATGGCTGGCTCCAGCAACAGCAGGACGCGCGGCAGATCATCACCCTCTGCCTGCGTCTGGCGAAGTGGTACGCCGAGGATCTCGGACACCCCGAGTACGCTCAGCCTTACTACCAGAAGGTCCTCGAGAAGGATCCGAACAACGTCGCTGTGCTGCGCCTCATGGCCAACTTCTTCAAGAAGACGGGCCAGTGGCAAACACAGGGACAGACGCTCACCAGCGCGCTGAATGTCGCGGTTCTCGACGTGGATCGTAAAGAGATCCTGACCGAGCTCGGCGAGGTCCTCGAAGGCAAGATGGGCGACGTCGACCAGGGGATGAGCTTTTACAAGCGAGCCCTCGACGTTGATCAGCTCCACCTTCCCGCTCTGGAGGCACTCGAGCGAATCTACACGGAGCGTGATCAGCCAACGGAACTCGTCGACATTTTGCTGCGGAAGGCGAAGGCGCTCACGGAGCCTGCGGCGATCGCGGCGGTCAAGCTGCGCACAGGCGGTCTGTACGAGACCACCCTGGGACAGATTGACCGTGCAGGCGCCGTGTATCGAGAGGTTCTCGAGATTGACGGAGCGAATCTGCTCGCAATGCGTGGTCTCGAGCGCGTCTATGGCTCGACGCAGCAGTGGCCGGAGCTGGTCCGCGTCCTCGAGATGCAGCTCGACGTCGTGGCCACGGAGCGCGAACGGATCGACGTTCTGATGAAGATCGCGAGGATCCAGGAGGAGCAGTTCCTCAAGCCGGACCTCGCGGCGCAGCGGCTCGAGCAGGTCGTCGAGATCGACCCCAACAACGAGCTTGCACTCGAGGCACTGGAGCGGTGCTACCGACGGCTCCGACAGTGGCTCGATCTCATCAACGCTTATGATCGGCACATCCAGGCCACGCTCGATCGCGGCAAGAAGGTCGAACTCTGGAGCCAGACCGCAAAGGTCTACGCCGAGGAGGTCCAAGACATCGATCGAGCGATTGATGCGTACCTGAACATCGTCGATCTCGACGACGCGAACATCCCTGCGCTCGAAGCGCTCGCGAAGCTCTACGAGAAGCAGGACGAGATTGCGAAGGCCATCGACTACATGTCGCGGGTCGTCGAGCTCACGCCCGACGGCAAGCAGCGTGTCGAGATGTACTACCGGATCGGCAAGCAGCTCGACGGGCTTGGTGATCGGGTGCAAGCGCAAGAGCGTTTCGAGATGGCCCTCGATCTCGATCCGCGTCATCTACCCACGCTGGGGGCCCTCCGGGCCATTGCAAGCGATGCTGCAGACTGGGACGCCGCAGCTCGGTACCTCGAGCAGGAGCAGATGTACACGGAAGCTCCCCGTGCTCGGGCGAAGCTCCTCGTCGAACTCGGGAAGCTGCGGGATGAGGTCATCGACGCTCACGATCTCGCGGTGCAGGCCTACGAGATGGCCTTGCAGTCGGACGCCGAGAACGAGGACGCAGCAATGCCCCTCTTCAAGGAGTACGTCGCGACCTCTCGCTGGTCCCAGGCGGAGCCGCTCGGTGAGATGCTCGTCCGCAAGGCCGGAAAGCGAGATCGTGCGGAGCAGCTCGATCTCCACAAGGCCTTCGGATCGGTGCTCGAGCAGCTCGGCAAGAACGAGCAGGCGCTCAAGGCCTATCAAGCCGCTCACACGCTCAATGTCACGGACATGGAAGCTGTCCGTGGCCTTGCAGACGTGACCTTCAAGCTGCAGGACTGGCCCACCGCGCTGACGAACTACCAGAAGGTGCTCGCCGCGACTGAGGAGGCGGACACTGACACGCGGACCACCATCTACTTCAAGCTTGGTGCCATCAAGCAGGCTCAGGGCCAGGCGAAACAGGCGATCAACAACTTCGAGAAGGCACTCGGGATCGATCCTTCCCACGTGCCTACCCTCGAAGCGACCGTCGCCGTTTACGAAGGCCTGAAGGACTGGAAGCAGGTCTGCCACTACAAGCGGCAGATCCTCGACGGCATCATGGATGGTGGTGAGCGGTTCAAGCTGCTCAACGACATCGCCGACATCTGGATAGAGAGAGAGAACAACACCCCCAAGGGTGTCGAGGCTCTCGAAGAGGCACTCGATCTAGAGCCGCAGAACCACGTCCTGCTCCACAAGCTGCTCCAGCAGTACCAGAAGACGGGACAGTGGTCGCAGATGGTGGATACCCTCCAGCGGATCGCCGACATCGAGCCTCAGCCCGATCGGCGTAGCCGTTATCAGTTCACGATGGCGCAGATCTTCCGAGACAAACTCGATGATCAGATGCGCGCCGTGGAGCTGTTCAACGAGGCGCTGGACCTGAACCCCGGGTTCCTGGAGGCATTCGAACGGATCGACAAGATCCTGACGACACTCAAGGAGTGGAAGCAGCTCGAGCGCGCCTACCGCAAGATGCTCCACCGCGTTGCCGGTAAGGGCAACACGGACCTGGAGTTCAAGCTGTGGCACGCCCTCGGCCTCATCTACCGTGATCGGCTCGGTGACCGGACGGCATCGAGCGAAGCGTTCAAGATGGCCTCCAGGCTGAAGCCGGAGGACATGACGGAGCACCAGATCCTCGCCGAGATCTACGAGCAGTCAGAGCAACTCGATGGGGCCATCGCCGAGTACCTGGCCATGGTCAAGATCGATCCCATGCGCGTGGATCCGTACAAGCGCCTGTACCGCCTGTACCTGGACAGCAAGCAGTACGACCCTGCCTGGTGCATCGCGGGAGCGCTCGCTTTCCTGCGCAAGGCCGACCAAGAGGAGCAGCAGTACTACGAAGACTACCGCCCCCAGGGGCTGATCCAGGCGAAGAGCCGGCTCGACAACGAGCAGTGGATCAGAAACCTCTTCCACGAAGAGGAGAACCTCTATGTCGGGAAGATCTTCGAGATGCTTGCTGGCGCTGCCCTGCAGGCGAAGATCAAGACGCTCGAAGCGCAGAAGCAGCTCCCGGTGCTGGACGCGCGTTTCCGTCAGGATCCCGCGACGTCGACGGTCACGTTCGCGCGCACCTTCGGGTGGGCTGCCAATGTGCTCGGACTGCCTGCGCCTCTCCTCTATGTCCGTAGCGACGTGCCCGGTGCGCTCGTGGCGGTGCCGAACCCGCAACCTGCGTCCGTCGCTGGACAGACGGTGCTCACCGGCTTCTCTCCGCAGGAGCTGACGTTCATTTGCGGCAAGCATCTCTCGATGTACCGCGGTGAGCACTACATCAAGACCCTGTTCCCCACGGTGACGGAGCTGACCGTGCTCCTCTTCGCCGGAATGAAGCTGGTTGCGCCGGAGACGCCGGTCCCGCCGGACATCGAGAAACAGATCATCGCTACGGCGCAGCAGCTTCGGCAGTTCATGCAGCCGATGCAGCTCGAAGGGCTGCGGATGGTGGTGAAGAAGTTCCTCGCGGAAGGCGCCAAGGCGAACATCAAGCGCTGGGTCCAGTGCGTCGACATCACGGCAGCGCGGGCTGGTCTCCTGCTCTGCGCCGACATGGAGATCGCCCGGAAGATCCTCGCCGCAGAGCCGCAGCAGCCGGGCGATCTGCCGCCTCAGGACAAGCTGAAGGAACTGCTCGTGTTTGCCACCAGCGAGCAGTACTTCGCGCTACGGCACACGCTGGGTATCTCCATCGGCGAGTGAGTTTCCCTCTCCGGGAGTCATCCGGCCTCTGGATGCCTCCCGGGATTGCGCCGCGACCTCCCTCTCGGCGCTGTACCATCCCTCTCATCCTGTGCCTCATGAATGCCAACCTCGTGGCATCCATGACAGGCGACCTCTGCGAAGTGCCTCGCAGGCCGCCTGCGGCTTGACGATGGGTTTCAGGTCATCGACGATCGCGCGTGGTGGCGTCTTCTTCGTCGCTCGTTCGCCTCCCGGGCGCCGCGTCTGTGTTTGGCAAATACCGCCTGCTGGCCAAGCTGGGGCAGGGAGGCATGGCGGACGTGTTTCTTGCAGCGCATTGGGATGCGCTCGGATTCGAGAAGCTCGTCGTCGTGAAGCGCCTCAAGGCCGCCATCGCTGCCGACCCCGATGGCATCATCATGTTCCTCGACGAGGCGCGCATTGCTGCCCGGCTCAACCACCCCAACTTGGTTCAGACCCATGAGCTGGGTAGCACCGAGGACCAGCATTACATCGCGATGGAGTACCTCGAGGGCCAGCCCCTCGATCGCATCCTTCATCGTCTCGGATACGACAATTACCTCCGCATCTACCTCGCCATCCTCTCCGACGCGCTCGCTGGACTCCATCACGCGCATGAGCTGTGCGATTACGACGGGCGACCGCTGACGTTCGTTCACCGAGACGTCAGCCCTCACAACATCTTCGTGACGTACGACGGGCACGTGAAGGTGGTCGATTTCGGCATCTCCGTATGGCAGCAGCGGACGGCCGATAAGACCCACACCGGGATCGTGAAGGGCAAGATCGCCTACATGTCCCTCGAGCAAGCCTTTTCGCCGAATGTCGATCGTCGTGCCGACCTCTTCGCCGTGGGCGTCATTCTCTTCGAGATTGGAGCAGGAGAGCGCTTCTGGGGCTCGCTCTCCGACATGCAGATTCTGCAGCGAATGTCTCTTCGTGACCTCCCGCGGCTTCGCGAACGCCGCCCGGATGCACCGGAGTCGCTGATCCAGCTCTGTGAGCGCGCGCTCTCGCCCAATCCCGAGGACCGCCCCGCGACCGCCAGTGACATGCGGGATGAGATCGAGCGTGTTCTCCAGGCGATGGGAGGACGACCCTCTCCTCAGGAAATCGGGAAGGTCGTTGCGAACGCCTTTGACGATCGAAGAGTGGAAGTCCGCACCCTCATCGGCGACCAGATCGCACGCTTGAAAGAGCTGGACGGCTATCTCCCCGATGCCTTGCCCACACTGGACGATCGCTCCGGACCCATCTCGATCAGAGGTCGATCCGCATCCCAGCGAGACGTTCTTGGCGTGCACACGACGCCGCGGACGTCGGAGGGACCCCGTGGTCCCGAGCCGGCCTCCTCCTTGGTTCCGGGATACGCTGCGAACCAGGCTCAGACGCCGCTCGCCCTCCCGACGCCGACGGACCCACCGAGCTTGCCGGTCGCTCCGCGAGGTCGGTCTCTCCGGGGGACGATCATCCTGCTTGGCGGGGCCCTCGTCGGCGCCGCAGTGGCCGGCTCGCTGGTGAGCCTACGATCGAGCATTGCGACGCCCGACACAGGCGTTTTGCCGCCCTCGGAGCCGTCCTCCGCCATCCTTCTCACCCAGCAGCCGGCGCTCGTCGAGCTGCGCATCAACGTCACACCCCATGATGCGACCATCGTGCTCGATGACGTCGCTGTCCCATCGAATCCGTTCGTCGCGCGCTTTCCTCGTGACGGAACGGGCCACCGCATCCGCGCTTCGGCCGCGGGCCATCGACCCGACGCGCGCCTCGTCGTCTTCGATCATGATGTCGACGTCACGCTTCACCTCGAGCCCAAGAACGAGCCTGAACCCACGGGCGGGCCGGGGTCTCAGCCCGTGGCAGAGGCCTCGTACAGGGCGCCCCGAAATGCTCGCACCACGACCCCTCCCGCGCCTCCGCTCGACTCACGAACACCCACCTCCGCTTCCTCGTCGAAGAGCACGCCAGCTTCTCCGCCCGGACTCAAGGTGGACTCCACCGATCCCTGGTCCAGAGGGAAGAGCCCGTGATGGCTCGCTGGCAGCCTCCGGCAGCGACGCTCCTCCTGTCCGCCTCGATCGCGCTGACGGGAGCTCACGCAGCAGGGCAGCCCCGGCCTTCCTCTCCGCCTCGGGAGCCCGTCGTACGCGCCGAGTCCGAGCTGGCGCGAGCACGAGAGCATTTTCAGCGAGGGGTCGAGTTCGCCGAGTCCGGCCAGCTCCAGGAAGCGCTCGACTCGTTCCAGAGCGCCTACGACCTCCAGCCGGCGTACCCCATCCTCTACAACATCGGCCAGGTGAGCCGACACATCGGTGACCCGGCTCGCAGCCTCCGCGCCTTCGAGCGCTACCTCGCCGAAGGAGGCGTCAAGATCGACGGCGACCGACACGCCGAGGTCGTCGCTGCCGTCGCGGCCCTACGTCTCCAGGTGGCCACCGTCCGCCTTCAAGCTCCCTCTGGCGCCACCCTCTCGGTCGACGGCGCCCCGCTCGGCTCGGCTCCCTTGCGCGACCCCGTGGTTCTCAACCCGGGCACCCACCGATTCCGCGCCGAGCTGCCCGATGCCCCACCCATCGAACGCTCCCTCCACGTCCGTGCAGCCCACACCACCGACGTGACCCTGGAGCGCCCCAGCCCGCGCCCAGCGACCCCACCGCCAGCGCAGCCCCCCCCGATCGAGCGCAGCTCCCCCCTCTGGATCGGCTGGGCCCTCACCGGCACCCTGGCCGCAGCCGCCACGGCCACCGGCATCGCCAGCATCGTCACCGCCGTCAAACTCTCCGACACCCCCTATGCGGGGCCCGACCGCCGACCTCACCCGGACGCCAGCGCTGCCACGCTCGGCGCTCGCCTCGACACCCTGGCGGTCACCACCGACATCCTCCTCGCCGCGACCGCCGCCAGCCTCGGCGTCACCCTCGTCCTCTCGCTGACCGCGCCGTCTCCACGCGCCCCGGTTCCTCCCGAAGCGCCCCGCGTTTCGCTCGGCGTGGCTCCGGGTCACCTCGTCCTCACCGGGACCTTCTGACGGAGCCCGCGTGCGCAGACCTCTTCTCCCTCCGACCCTCGCCCTCGTCTTCGCCCTCTGGCCTTCGACCGGGTGCCACCTCCTGCTCGACGGAGAACCCGCCGCGGGCATCGGCGCCCCCTGCGAACAGGACAGCCAGTGCCAGGCCGCCCAGTGCATCGACGAGGTGTGCGCCTCGCCCTGCAGCACCTCGGCCGAGTGTCCCGCCCCTGCCACCTGCACCATGGCAGGCCTCTGTCAGCTCCCTCTCCGCGCTGCCTTCGTCCACGTCGGCGACCCCGCCACCGAGCAGTGGACGCAAGCCCACGAGATCGGCCGACAGGCTGCACACGAAGCCCTCCCGTACCTCCAGACCGAGATCGCCACGAACAAGCTCCTCGCCAGCGACGCTGCGAGCGCCATCGATGACTTCGTCGCGCGCGGCTTCCCCGTGATCATCGCCACCTCGCCGACCCTCCGCGACGTTGCCGCCTTGAAGTCCGCCGAGCACCCTGGCGTCAAGTTCCTCACCTGTGGCGCACGCTCCAGCGCGACGAGCAACAACATCGCCTACAGCGGCCGCATGTACCAGGCAGCCTACCTCGCAGGCTTCGCAGCAGCCCGCCGCTCGGCCACCGATCGCCTCGGCATGGTCGCCTCCCTCCCCACCCCCTCCGTCGTCAGGTACATCAACGCCTTCACCACCGGCGCCCGCAGAGCATCTCCTGCTGCACTCGTGGAGGTCCGGTGGATCGGCTTCTGGCACGACACCTTGCCGCCCGACGCCCAGGGCAAGACCCGCGAGCGCGTCCTCACCGAAGCCCTGCTCGCGAGCGGCTGTGACGTCATCGCCCACCAGGCGGACAACGGCATTCCCGTCGCCACCGTCGCTGCCGCCAGCCTCACCGCGAAGGCCATCGGCAACAACGTGGAGGACGCCTGCCGCGACGACGCCACCTCCTGCCTGGGCGCCACCTACTTTCGCTGGGGTCCCCTCTACACCCAGCTCCTCGACGGCATCCACCGCTCGCGCTGGCCAGCGGCGACCCTCGTCGAGCTGGGCATGACCCTCAACCCGGCGCACAGCACCGTCAACTTCACCCTCAACGCGGGCTCCGGATCGAGCGAGCTGGCCATCGAGATCAGCAACCTCCTCCAGGAACTCGCAGCCGAAGGCGGCGAAACCGTCCCCTTCCTCGGCCCCCTCTGCTCCACCGGCCAGCGCGATCTCGATGCCGATGGAACTCCCGACTGCCTCGACCCGGGCCAGGCACCCGACCCTCAGGAACTCCAGCGCATGTGCTGGTTCGTCGAGGGCCTCGTCGAGAAGCAGGACCCTGCCGATCCCACGTCCGAGGATCGCCCAGCGCTCGTGCCGACCACCGGCGACTGCGCTCGCTGAACCCCGGCGCTGGCCACTCACACGTCGCGCGTCACCATCGCCTCGATCTCGTGCGGCGTGCAGCCATAGGTCTCTGCCAGCGTCAGCAGCGCGGCGTTCTGCGGCAAGCTGAACAGGAACGAGCGTGCATACGGCGTCCCCTCCAGCCCGGCCACCCGCCGCAGCAGCGGCTGCATCGCCCGCTCGACGGCTGCCCGCGCGCCCGGCAGATCCCCCAGATCCACACAAGCGTCATGCAGCGCCAGATAGATGGGCGCCTCGTTGAGCAAGCTCGGCTCTCCTGCCTCGACCAGCGCCGCGGCCTCGCGCGCCAGCTCCGCTGCGAGTTCCGACTTGCCGAAGCGCCGCTCCGCCTCGGCCCAGAAACCCAGCGCCACGGGCAGCACATCCCGGTTGTCCGTCGACCGATATGCCTCGGCCGTCAGCTTCAGCAGCGAGCGCGCGCGCGTCAGCCCCGCCGGGTCCCCGCGCAGCAGCTCCACCCCGCGGTAGAACAGCACCCCGAGCGTCACCCGATCCCGCACCACCCACATCCCGCCCGCGGCCTCGTCGGCTGTCGAGCGTGGTTCGGCGAGCAGCACATCGAATGCCGGGTCGGGCCCGAACGTCGACGTCCAGCAGAGCAGGATCATCTGCCCGTTCCGCACCGCCCCTGCGCTCCCGATCTCCTGCGCCCGCGCGATGCCGCTCTCCACTTCCTGAAGCGCTTCCCTCCGGGCGCCCATCGTCGTCAGCGCGAAGCCGACGTTCATCGTCAGCACCGCCTCCCGCTCCTGCAACCCCGCCGCCCGCGCTGCCCGTGCCGCGTTCCGCCGCGCCTCGAGTGCCGCGGCCACCTCGCCCCGCGCTTGATGCACCACCGCGCGCGTCTGCCACGCATCCACCGCCGCCCAGACGAAGTCCTCTTGCTCCGCGAGCTTCAGCAGGTGCTCTGCCTCCTGCTCCGCGAGCTGGAACTGCCCTGCGAATGCCCGACAGTGCGCCAGCACCGCGGAACACTGCGCCACCTCGTCCACCAGACCGAGTTCCCTCGACCGGTCGCGCACCGCCACGAGCCGCGCCTCCACGTCGCCCCCTGCGCCGCATGCTTGCTCGTAGCGCGCCCTCGCCCCCTGGGTGAGCAGTTCGCTCGCCTCATCGTACACGTTCTCGCTCATCGCCCGGATACCGGCCTCACGTTCGCTGGAGCGTCCGTCCAGCCGACTGTGCGCCTGCTCCATCAGCACCGCGCGCCCGAACGCCAGCACCTTGTCGGTCGCGAACACGTAAGCCCGCTCCGCCATCATCGCCGCGTCCTTCAGCGCGTTCGTCGCGAGCGCGCGCCGTGCGGCCGACTCCCAGTGACTCGCCGCCTCCTCGTGCTCCCCTCCGAGATCGAGGTGCTGCGCCACCGTCGCGCTGTCCTCGCCCATCGCGTACAGCCACCGCGCCGCACGCCGGTGCAGCTCCTTCTGCAGCTCGTCCCCCAGCGACGCATACGCCACATCGCGGACCAGCGCGTGCTTGAACAGGTACTCCCGCGTTCCCGGGAAGCGCGACCCGCCCTGCTCCACCAGCAGCTCGGACGCCACCGAGCGGCGCAGCCCCGCCGCAGGATCCCGCACCCCCACCGCGTTCAGCCCCTTGTCCCACACGGAGAGCCCGAACACGCTCATCCGCACCACCGCCTCGCGCGTCACGTCGTCGAGCGCGTCCAGGCTCACCTGGATGGCTGCCTCGATCGTCGGCGCCGTCGCCGCGTCCTTCCCGGCGGCGATCACCCGCGCCAGCTCCTCCGCGAACAGCGGCGAACCTGCGGCTTGCTGCGCGATCTGATCGAGCAGCGCGTCGTCCTGGGGCGCCATCGCCTCCACCGCGACCGACACCGGCACGCTGCTCGACCGCGACGCCGCGCCGATCACCGCCCGGGCGATCTCCCGCGTCGCCCGCTTCGCCATCGGCCGCAGCTCGATCCGCACGTGATCGCGCCCCACGAACCGCTGCCCCTCGTCCCGCCAGAACGCCGGCCGCACCATCAGCATCAGGAACAGCGGCAAGCCCGCCGCGCGCCCGAGCAGGTGGTCCAGCCACGCCACGCTCTCCGGATCCGCCCACTGCGCGTCTTCCACGAGCAGCACCCGCGGCGACGTCGTTTCGACCAGCGACAGCTCCGTCATCGACAGGTACAGCGCCTCGCGCGCACCCCGCACATCCATCCCCTCCGGGAACGGCTGGTTCGCCAGCAGCAGTGGCAACATCCCCTGATCGTCGTGGCGCAGCTTCCGCGCCCGCACCGCCTTCTCCACGGCCTCGACCGTCGCCCCCTTCGGCAACCCCATCAGCGCGCGCAGCAGATCGGCGGCGACACCCAGCACCTGCGCCCGACCGAACGCCTCGCAGCGGAGCTGAACCACCCGCGGACGCTCTGCCCGCTCCACCACCCGCAGCACCAGCTCCCGCGCGAGCCGGCTCTTCCCGATCCCTGGCGGACCCGACACCGTCACCACCAGCGGCGTCCGGTCCTCCACACACCGCTCGAACGCCGTCGTCGCCGTGATGATCTCCGCCTCGCGCCCCACGAACGGCGTCTGTCCCTCGCGCGGCCGCGAGCTGTGCCCCACCACCACCATCGCCCCGCGGGGCAGGGGATGCAGCACCTCGCCCCCTCGCGCCGGCAAGCGCGGCTCGAACAGGAACCGCCCGCGCGTGAGCTCCACCGTCGTCGCGTCGGCCACGGTCCGCCCTTGCGCCGCACCTCGCGCCAGCGCCACCGCCCGGTCCACCACCTCGCCGGCGGAGCGCGTCCGCTCCACCCGCATCCGACCCGACGCCACCCCCACCTTCCCACCGCGCGCCGCCAGCAGCATCGCCAGATCCAGCGCCTGCACCGCCTCCTGCCCGTAGGCCCGGCGCACCCCCAGGTGGGCCACCACCGAGTCCGCGCCCAGCGGCAGCGCATCGGCCCCCACCGCGCGCAGCGCGTCCAGCTCCGCCTGCCGCGCGTCTCCGGTCGCCACGTGCAGCGCCACGATCGTCGTCACCAGCCGCGTCCCCAGCACCGTCCCGGGAGGCTCCGTCGTGTGCGCGGGCGACAGGCTCGGCAGGTTCGGATCCCGCCCGATCTCCTCCAGCGCCCGCATCACCTCCCGTGCCGAACTCGGCCGCAGCTCCCGATCGGCCAGCAGCAGGGAGTGGATCAGATCATCGAGGCGCGACGGCACATCGAGGAACAGCTCCGACAGCCGCGGCGCGGGTGTCGTCGCCAGACGCACCAGCGTCGCGATCGACGTCGGCCCCATGTGGGGTGGCCGACCCGCGATCAGCTCGAACAGCGTCGCCCCCAGCGAGTACAGATCGCTCCGCGCATCGGCCGTCGCGTCGCCACGCGCCTGCTCTGGCGCCATGTACGCCGGCGTGCCCACCACCCCACCGTTGTCCGACGTGAGCAGCACGTCCTTCGACGCCACCGCCACCCCGAAATCGACCAGCTTCACCCGCAGGGGTGCCCCCTCCGGCCCCTGCTGCACGATGATGTTCGACGGCTTGATGTCCCGGTGCACCACCCCCGCCTCGTGCGCCGCCGCCAGCGCGCCGGCCACCTGCCGACCCACCTTCAGTGCCTCGTGCAGGCTGAGCTGCTCGCGCCGCTGACGCGCCTGGAGATCTTCCCCCTCCAGCCACTCCATGGCCACGAACGCGGCCCCTTCCTCCAGCTTCCGCCCTTCCGGATCGTGCGCGCTCTTCTCCAGCGTCCCGAACGCGACCACCCGCACGATGCTCGGATGATCCAGCTCCGAGAGGATCTGCCCCTCGCGCGACAGCCGCTGCTGCTCTCCCGCGTCGACCCCCGTCACCGTGATGATCTTGAACGCGACGGGCCGCCTCGTGACCACGTCCTGCGCGCGGTACACCGTCCCCACGCCGCCGCGCCCCACCTCGCGCTCCAGCCGGAACCTACCTGCGACGAGCTCGCCCGGGTCCTCCATCGACATCAGACCGGCGGTGACGGCTGCGATCGGACCGGGCGCATGGGGCGGAGAGGTTAGCCCTTCTCCCCAGGCCCACACCAGAATTCGGTGACCTTCCTGTGACACGGCCCTCCCACCCCCGATCTTCCTCACCGCCGGTCACCGTCTCCCGCCGACCGCCGCTCTTCGATGCTGGGATGCTAGGCTCGCCACCCTCGATGCTGGATCGCGTCGCCGTTCATCAGACCCGACTGCGCACCCCTGGCCTCGGTCTCGACGCCAAGGGCGTCGCGCTGGGCGCCAAGGGCCTCGTCCTCCTACCTTCCCTCGATCGCCTCGTCGCCTTCCTCGCCCTCTACACGCGGCAAGGTTCCCTGGCCGACATTCTCCGCTCGCTCGTCGTGGAGGTCGTCCGATCGAAGCTCGGCGCCCGCGAGGTCACCTTCACCTGTGCTGCCGAGAGCAGCGACCGCCTCGATCGCATCGCGGAGGTCGCGCGCCTCGCTGGCGGCTATACCTTCACCGGGACCGGCCGCCATTTCGTCCAGTACCGCGACGCCGGCGCCCCCTTTGGCTACGACATCGCCCAGATCATCCCGGGCGACGCCTCGCTCGCCCTCTACCACAACACCTTCTCGCAGACGTACGACGTGGAGCGGAAGGTCGACCTCCGCTCGCTCCTCCTCCGCCTGCAGCCCCACGTCGATCCTGCAGCGGGCCGCGAGCCCGGCGTGCGCTGGATCCTCGCCGAGGCGGGCCTCGGCCCGGCGCTCATCCAGTACCTCGTCCGCAGCGCCGTGGACGCCGAGGTCGGCGTCGCCGAGTGGCCTCCTGCCTCCAGCTTCGAGGACGCCCCCATCCGCCGCTACCTCTTCCGGCTGCCCGCCATCCCGGAGCGAATGATCCCGCTCCTCTCCACCACCCCGGGCCTCGGGTACTTCGTCCCGACCGCGCCTGGTGCTGCCGTGGAAGTCGGCCACCGCCACCCCGTGAACCTCCGCGCCTGCCCCGTCTTCGACGAAGCCGGCCTCGTCCTCTTTCGCGGCCGTGAAGAGCCTCTCGAGATCGCGCGCCTCCCGGCCTTCGGCGACGTCGGCGCCTTCGCGCGCATCGACGTGCGCCACGAAGACGTCCGCGCCGCGCCCGCGTCTGCAGCGCTGCGCCCCGACCCCGTCTCTCTCTCCTTGCGCCTGCTCCCCAGCGCCGAGCCCTGGCGCTCCGTCACCGCCTCCTGGATCCGGCCCGAGGAGATCCCCCTCTTGCGCCGCATCGCCTACGCCCTCGGCCCCGAGACCTTGCGCAAGACGCGCGTCGCCTTCACCGCCGCCGGCGCCTTCCTGCGCCACCCCACCGGCATCGAAGACATCCCCGTCGGCGAGTTCTTCCGCGAGATCCACCCTGGCTTGTACCTCCCTGCCGGCTACGACGCCGTCCCGGCGGTCGCCCCTGCCGTCCTCCACCGCGCGCTCGGCTCTCCCTCGGGCCAGGTGCTGTTCATCGCCCGCGACGGCCGCGCCCTCGGCGTGACCCAGGACGCGTTCGTGCCTCTGGAGTCGGCTCTCCTCGAAGCGCAGTCCTGGACGCCGGTCGCCGCGCACTCTGCCGGCCTCACCACCGCCCTCGCCACCGATCTCCCGGAGGTCATCCTGGGCTCGATCGGCATCCGACCGCTCCGGGATCTCTCCGACGTGCCTGCTCCTGCCATGCTCCCTGCACCTGCTGCAGCCAGGGACGGGCAGGGATCTCGGTAGCAGAGCCCAGAGACTCCAGGTCGTCAGTGGCAGAGACGGCGGTTCGTCGAAGGCCAGCGCGTCGTCGGCATCAGCGCCTGCCCTCGGCGCATCTCCTCGTCCGAGCGAGCGATTGCCGCGCGCACCTCGCTGCCTTACGTCACGCGTCCCGGCCGCGTGCCGGGATCAGGAGGCGACATGCGCCGCAGCAAAGCGTTCATCCCCACCCTCAAAGAGGTCCCCGCCGACGCGCAGGTCGCGTCGCACCAGCTCCTTCTCCGCGCCGGCTTCGTGCGTCAGCTCGGCGCCGGCATCTACTCGTACCTCCCGCTCACGCTCCGTGCGCTCCGCAAGGTCGAGCAGGTGATCCGCGAGGAGATGGCCGCGATCGGCGCCCAGGAGTTCTACTTCCCGGCGTTGCACCCCGCCGAGCCGTGGCAGGAGTCAGGCCGCTGGGAGGTCATGGGACCGAACATGTTCCGGCTCAAGGACCGGAAGGGCGGCGACTACTGCCTCGGCATGACCCACGAGGAGATCTTCACCACGATCGCCCGCGCCGAGCTGCGCTCGTACAGGAACCTCCCCCAGGTCTGGTACCAGATCCAGACCAAGTTCCGCGACGAAGCCCGTCCCAAGTCCGGCCTCCTCCGCGTCCGTCAGTTCACCATGAAGGACGCCTACTCCTTCGACATCGACGCCGCGGGCCTCGACCGCTCCTTCGACGACCAGCGGCGCGCTTACCACCGCATCTTCTCCCGGTGCGGCCTCTCGTTCGTCGCCGTCGAAGCGCACTCGGGATCCATGGGCGGCTCTGCCTCCACCGAGTTCATGGTCCGCACCAACGCCGGCGAAGACAACATCGCCTCCTGCGCTGCATGTGGCTACGCCGCCAACACCGAGAAGGCCACGAGCCGCATCGCCTCTGCCGACGACGGCCCTGGCCTCGCCGCCCCCGAGAAGTTCCCGACCCCTGGCGTGCGCACCATCGAGGATCTCGGCAAACCTCCCTACGGCGTGACCGCCGACCGGCAGCTCAAGACCCTCGTCTACATCGCCGATGGCAAGCCCGTCATCGCCGTGGTCCGTGGCGACCAGCAGCTCAACGAAGCCAAGCTCCAGAGCGCCACCGCGGCCGATGATCTTCGCCCCGCGCACCCGGAAGAGATCCGCACCTTGCTCGGCGCGCTGCCTGGCTCCCTCGGTGGCGTCGGCACCGCTGGCCGCGCCCCTCTCTTCCTCGATCCCTCCCTCGTCGGCCGTCGTGACATGGTCACCGGCGCCAACCAGGACGACCATCACCTCCGCGGCGTCGACGTCGCGCGCGACCTCGCCCACGCCCAGCCCATCGATCTCCGCACCGTGAACGACGGCGAAGGCTGCCCCCGCTGTGACGGCGTCCTCTCCGTCTACAAGGGCCTCGAGGTCGGCCACATCTTCAAGCTCGGCACCAGATACGCCGTCGCCATGAAGGCCACCGTGCTCAACGCTGCCGGTGAGGTCGTCCCTGTCGTCATGGGCTCCTATGGCATCGGCGTCGAGCGCGTCATGGCCGCCGCGATCGAGCTGCACCACGACGCCGACGGCATCTGCTGGCCGATGTCCATCGCCCCCTTCCACGTCGCCCTGCTCTCCTTGCAGACCACCGACGCGGCCGTCGTGAAGGCCGCCGACGACCTCTACGCCGCCCTGGAGAGCGCGGGCATCGAGGTCCTCTACGACGATCGCGAAGAGCGCCCTGGCGTGAAGTTCAAGGACGCCGACCTCATCGGCCTCCCGATCCGCCTCGCCATCGGCACCAAGGGCCTCGCCAACCAGCAGGTCGAGGTCAAGCTCCGCACCTCGAAGGAGGTCCAGCTCGTCCCTCTCGCCGAGGCCGTGCAGTACGTGAAGGACCTCATCCGCGATCTCACCCCGAAGGCCATCGAGCCCGCGAGCTGACGGTCCGCGCGAGAGCCTCCGGGGGGCGCCTGCGTGTCACCGCCCCGTGACCCGCATCTCCGTCGCCTGCGGGCCCATCTTCACCACCAGCGTCCCTCCTGCCCGGCCCACGAACGTCCATCCCTCGCTCACCCCCTCCAGCGCTGCCTCGTCGGCCACCTCGCCCACCGCGACCCCTCCGCGCGTCACCCCCTCCGGCTTCGCGCCGACCCCCATCACCTCCAGCACCGCCCCCTCCTTCAGCTCCGCCCCAGGGGACCACCGCAGCTTCAGCCCCTCCTCGTCGCGCGCCTGCCCCAGCTCCGCCCCGTCGAACACCCGGAAGCTCCGCGTCGCGCTGCTCCCGTCCGCTCCTCCCGCCTCATCGCTCGTGCCTTCGGTTCCCCGCCCGCTTCCACGTACGACCGCCATCCGCGCGTACAGCAGCCCTGCCGACGTCGCGTAGCTGTCGACCCGCCCTGGCTCGCTCGTCGGTGCCAGCGTGTCGATCGTCGGCCGCAAGAGCGGCACGATCCCCCCCTCGCGCAGGAACAGCGGCAGCGTCCCCAGCGGCGCCTCCACCGTGATCGTCTTCCCCCCCTCGTGGACTGCCCCGTCCCACCAGCCGAACCACCGCCCTGCGGGCAGCGTCACCTCCCGGGACCGCGCCCCACGCGTCACCACCGGCGCCACCAGCAGCTCGTCCCCCAGCAGGTACGTATCGCGCGGATGCACCCCCAGCTCTGGATGCGCCAGCCCCAGCGCCCGCTGGATCGGCCGCCCGTCTTCCAGGAGGCGCGTCGCATACGACCACAGGTACGGGAACAGCCGCAGGTGCAGCCGCGTGTACGTCCGGTACCAGCCCAGCATCTCCTCGTCGAACCCCGTCGCCGCGCTGAACTCCCAGGCCACATTGCTCGTGGCCGTCCCGATCTGCATCACCGTCGACAGGGCCGTCTGCTCGAACCACCGCGTGAACGTCTCCTTGTCGGGCGGGCCGTGCCGGTAACCCCCCGTGTCCGCCCCGTAGAACGGGAATCCCGACGGCCCCAGCGACAGCCCGGCCACCACCGACGCGGGCAGCCCGCCCACCGCCAGCCGCCCCTTGTCTCCGATCGGATCCTCGTGCTGACTGAAGTCGGCATCGAGATCCCCCGGCCAGATGATCGGGCCATTCACCTGATCGCCGTACATCCCCGCGCGGCACAGCAAGAACCCCCCGTCGCTCGGCAGCATCTCTGCGTAGGCCTGGTGATAGAACCGCTGGTACAGGTTCTTCATCGAGCGCTCGTCGCTCCCATCGGCGAAGCGCCACTCATTCCGTGCCGTATTCAGCCCTGGCACGATGTCTTCCCCGTAATCGAGCTTGAACCCCTCGATGCCCAGGTCCGTGTACCGACGGATCAGCGATTGCCACCACGCCATCGCCTCGGGATTCGTCAGATCCACGACCGTCCCCCAGTCATTCAGTACCAGCCCTGACACCTCGGGCCAGAAGCCGCCCGCACTGGCCTCCTCGCGCAGCAGCCGCGTCGCATCGCTCTTCTCGTCGAGGTACGGCGTGTGCCAGAGCGCCATCCGCATTCCCAGCGCGTGCGCCCGCGCGATCATCGTCTCCGGATCCGGAAACTGCGCCGCCTCGAAATCGAACGTGTTCACCGCCGTCGCATAGGGCCGGTCGATCCAGTATCCGGTCGTGGCCAGATCCAGGTCCCGGATCGTCTCCAGATCGTCCATCACCTGGGCCTGGTCGTCGTTCTCGTTCCGCCAGATCCAGGGCCCCAGCGCCCAGCGCGCCGGCAGCCGCGGATAGCCCGTCACCTCGTAGTAATGGCGTGTCACGTCCAGCGGATGCGCCTCTCCGAACAGGTGGAATGCGAGCCCTTCCCCTGAAAACACCCCGGTCCCGAACGCGGCATCCACCCGGTCCGCCGCCTCCGTCGCCACCGCGAACACCCCGGGCAATGGCGATTCCACGAACAGCCCCCACCCCCGCGTCCCGATCAAGAGCGGCACCGGCACGTGCGCCTCGTTGTAGCCGCTCTCCAGCTCTGCCTGCAGTTCGAGCTGCATCGCGCGCACCTTGCCCCGGTGGTTCACCTCGTCGAAGGTCTCTCCCAGCCCGTAGAACCCTTCCTCTGCATCCACCCGAGGCCGCAGCCGGAAGTACGCCACCTGCGACCCTTCCACGGGCGTCCACCGCACCTGGAACCGACCGGCATCCGCCGCCTCCACCGAGAGCCCGGCGCGCAGCCCCGCGCCGTAGTCCAGCCCCAGCCGCAGCGCGCCGGCCTCCTCGCCCTCCACCGAGACCGCGTGCACTGCGTGCCACGCCACGTCGAGCGGCATGTACAGCCCGCTGGGCACGTACATCCGGTACGGGTCGTAGTTCGTCGCGTCGTCGACGGTGGCCACCGTCCCCAGCTCCAGCCCATCGGCGGGAAATTGCATCAACGTCACGTCGCCGCGTGACAGCGTGATCGTGCGCGTCCCCGTCTCCACCCGCACCGTGACCTCGCCCGCCGACAGCTCGGCCACCTGCCCGACGGGATCCGTCGTCTCGTCCCCGCCGCAGCCCGTGAGGACCCCGAGCGCGGCCCATGCAGCGACGGAGAGCCCGGAACCTGTACGCAACAGAGAGCAACGGCGCATCCCCCGACGATACCCTCGTCGGCCCTCGCCGTGTCAAAGCCGACCGTCCTGCCATGGGAGACGCGATGCGGATGCCTGCCTGCGTCATCTCATCAGCAACAGCCAGCCCTCGGAAACCTCCAGGGGAGAGGGCTCGCGCGGGCGCGCTGCGGCGACGAGGTGTGGAACACGTACAGTTACAGGTACCGGTACAGGTACACCCCGACCCAACCCGAGCGGGCGCCGTCATGGCCATTCCGCTCGTGGGATTGGCCCGAAATCGCCACCAATCGACTGGATGGTGTCGTCGAGGCACCTCCCGGGAAGGGATCGGGCCTGGCATCGGGTTTGCCCAGGGCAGCGCTGATCGAGGTGAGCGGAAGAGGGCCTGCAACCGCGTCCAGCCGTGTCTCCAGGAGACTGGCCGGGAGCTCCGCGCCAGAGGTGCGCAGGGCATCATCAGGTCGTGGCGGCAGGGCAGAATTCACGGACGTTACGTGTGGATGGCGCCTGCTCTCTTTCGCTGTCACCCCCACGCCACGGACGAGGAACAGGTGAAACCCATGGGGACTGAACGCAAAGACGCCTCCAGCTTCACGATCGACGCCAACCTGCAAATGGCGGCGGGCCTGAATTTCGAAGACACGCAGTCGTTCGACGACGCTCAGAAGGGATTCGTGGCCACCTGGCAGGATCTCACCATCAAGAACGAGCAGGGCCGCACCGTGTGGTCCCTGGTGCCCTATTCAGGGCAGGAAAACGCGAATGCGGCGGCGCCGCCCACCGTCAATCCGAGCCTGTGGCGCCAGGCCAAGCTCAATACCATCAACGGCCTCTTCAAGGTCTGTGATGGCATCTATCAGGCGCGCGCCTTCGACATGTCGAACATGACGATCGTCGAAGGCACGACGGGGCTCATCATCATCGATCCCTTGATCTCGGTCGAGTGCGCGAGGAGTGCGTTGCAACTCTACCGGGACAATCGTCCCGAGACGGCCAAACTGGATGTGACGGCCGTCATCTACACCCATAGCCACGTCGATCATTTCGGTGGCGTGGATGGGATCATGCCGGAGGACGAGGCGAAGAAGAAAGCCGTCACCATCTATGCGCCCGAGGGGTTTCTGGAGCATGCCGTCAGTGAGAACGTCTATGCCGGCTGTGCGATGGGGCGCCGGGCGCAGTACATGTACGGCCCGTTTCTGCAGCAGGACGACCAGGGGCAGGTGGACACGGGCCTGGGCAAAGGGCAGAGCACCGGCCAGGTGTCCCTGCGGGCACCGGATGTCCTGATCACCTCCACGGGTCAGCAGGAAACCATCGCGGGGCTGATCGTCACCTTCCACATGACGCCGGGCTCCGAGGCGCCCGCGGAGATGGACTTCTTCTTCGAGAAGTACAAGGCCTTCTGCGCAGCCGAGAACGCCACCCACAACATGCACAACATCCAGACCTTGCGCGGGGCGAACGTGCGCGACGCCCTGGCCTGGTCGAAATACCTGGGCGAGGCGCTCGAGCTGTTCGGAAAAAGAGCGCAGGTCATGTTCGCCTCCCACCACTGGCCCATCTGGGGACAGGAGAACATCGCGAGCTTCCTCGGACGGCAGCGGGACATGTACCGCTACCTCAACGACCAGACCCTGCGGATGTTGAACAAGGGCTACACCGGGATCGAGATCGCCGAGGTGTTCGAGATGCCCACCGACCTGGCAACCGACTGGTCGTGCCGCGGCTATTACGGTTCGACGAGCCACAACACCAAGGCCGTCTACGACAAGTACCTCGGCTGGTTCGATGGCGATCCCTCGAACCTGCACCGGCTGACCCCCGAGAGCGCAGCGCCCAGGTATGTCGAGCTGATGGGCGGCGCCGACGCCGTGATCCGGGCGGCCGAGAAAGCCGGCAAGGAAGGGGACTACCGGTGGGGCGCCGAGCTCTTGCGGCATGTGGTGTACGCCGACCCGTCGAATACCGCGGCCAAGAACCTGCAGGCCGACATGCTCGAACAGATGGGCTACCAGGCCGAGAACGCGACCTGGCGGAATTTCTTCCTGATGGGCGCCCAGGAGCTTCGCAATGGCATCCTGGACGTCGGGGCTGCGCAGACCTCGGCGTCCCTCGTCGAGGCGATGACGGTCGACATGATCTTCGACGCGATCGGGACGCTCGTCATCGGGCCTGCCGCAGGCAAGACGTCCATCGTCATGAACTGGATCATCAGCGATACGGGGGAGACCTATGTCGTCCGGCTCTCGAACGGCGCCCTGAGCTATGTCTCTGGCAAGCAGGACGCCAGCCGTGACGTCACCATCTCGCTCCCTCGGGACACGCTCGACCAGCTGATGATCGGGCAGCTATCGCCCAGGGACCTCGTCGACCTGAAGGGGGTCACCGTCACCGGCAACCTGCACAAACTCCTTCTCTTCTTCTGCCTCCTCGACGGGAGCGACCCTGCCTTCCCGATCGTCACCCCGCGATCGGATGCCCGGGCCGCCTGGAGCGGCAAGGACCACGCGGAGGTTCTGCTCGCCGCCGTCGAGCAGTTGCTCCAGCACGACAAGATCGCCAGGCCGCGGCGTCATTTCGGTCCCTTGCCACGGGGCTGCTGAAGGCATTCCTCGCCCCTGGCGAGGCAGCGTGCCCGTCGCCGTGGTTGCGGCGCGAGCCCTCATCCTTCATCCCCGCGAGCCGCCCGTCGGCAGCCCCCACCACTTCTGTTGCGCTCGCTCGGGCCAGCCAACCCCGCCCACCGCTCACTGCGTGCAGCAGAACGTCGACGGGCTGGCGGGGGTGACTCTCCCGGTCGGCTTGCCGCCGTCGGGCGTGCAGTGCGCCGGCTCGTGCACCGGCCAGGACACCGCGACGCCTCGCAGATCGCCAGGTAACACGTCGTCGGTACACCCCGGCTGATCGACGTCGACCACGGCCTGGGCGATGGCCTGCGTGCAGCTCGCGTCGCGGAAGGCCGACACGCGGGCCACGCAGGTGCCGCCCTCGGGGGCGCTGCACGTGCAGGGCGTGCAGCCGAGATCGCCTTCGACGCCGCCGAAGAACACCCGCCGCTTCGGGTAGCCCTCGGGGCACGTCGTCTCGTCCCCGCGCGTGAACACGCACTGCCGGAAGTCCCCCTCCGAGCGTGGCGCGCAGTGCAAGCTCGGATCGAGGCACGCCACCGGCGCCTCCACCCGGGCGCAAGCGCGGGCGAAGAAGTCCCAGGCGAAGGAGCCCGATTTCGGGGTGGGGATCGTGGTCGGCATGCACGCGCCGACGCGGGACGACGTGCTCCCGAAGGTGTCGAACGTCTCCTGCGGGATCGCCGGCACCCCCAGACAGGCACCGCTCCAGCCGTCGGGCAGGGACACGGGCTGCGCCCCCTCCAGGATCCCACCCGCCCCGCAGGCCGCCTCGGAGCTCACCGCCACCTCGGCCGGCGCCTCGCAGCGGGCTGGCTCGCACTGACACGGAGCGCACCCGCTCGTGGTGCGGAAGCCATCGTGCCCCTCGTACACCTTCGCCGGCGCCTGCGAGGGACACGCGGGCGCGTCCGCTTCGTGGGTCCCCGTCCACAGCAAGACCGGCCCCTCCCAGCCCAGCGAAGGCTCCGGCACGCACTCCCCGCGCGAGCACGGATCGCAGGGATCCTCGCATGTCGTGCACGGGTCGTCGCAGGTGTAGACGTCCACTCGCCCCAGACGACAGGCCGCGAAGAACAGGGTGGAGAGCAGCGCGGTGGCGGTCGCGCCTCGCAGGAGCCTGGGGGCGGAAGGGGTCATGGGACCCGGTCACCTTACCCGATTTCATGGCCCGACCTCCGATCGCGCACAGCAGAACGTGATCGGGTCGACCGCGGCGGCCCGTCCCACCGGCTCGCCCCCCGAGGCCGGACAGGTCCCTGGCTCTCGCTCGCGCCAGTCGCCGCGCAAGCTGCCGAGGGCCAGGTGCCGCCACCAGCTCGAGCAAGGCGAGTGATCGAGGTCCACGGCGCAGCCCGTGTCGTCCTCCGGAAGCTGGCAGTTCGGCTTGGGGAACGCGGCCACGTACGCGACGCAGTTGCTCCCGACGGGATCGCCACAGGCGCACGGTGCGCAGTCGAGCGAGCTGTCGACACCCTGGTAGAACAGCTTGCGCTCCGGATACGCCTCGGGGCACGCGGGCTGCTCACCCTCACGCCACACGCACGCGGTGAACCCAGCGGCCGCAGGATCCACGCCGAGGGGGTCCTGCTTCGCGCCTGGCATCCCCTGCTCGTACCGCGCGCCTTGCCCGCTCTGCGCGGGTTGCTCTGGGCCTTGCGGCGCCGGCTCACGCAAAGACCGCGGCTCCGCGCCTTCTGCGCCCTGCTCCCGCTGCGAGCCCTGCTCGCTCGACCCGTCCTGCGTGTGCGGGCTGCACGCGCGGGCGTGGGTCGCCCAGCGGGTCTCGGCGAGCACGGGCATGGATCCGGTGACGGGCTGACACGGGGTGACGGTGGTGCTGAGGAACTCGACCCACTCGATCCGTTCCTTCGGGATCGTCGGCATCGAGATGCACGCTCCATCCCATCCGGCGGGGGGCAGGTACGGGATGACCCGAGGTTCCGCCCCTTCGACCGGCGTGCACGCGAAGTCCTCCCACGCGAGCACGCCCGGCGACATCACGCACGTGGGTCTCGTGCAGCTGCACGACGGGCAGCGCTGCTCCGAGGAGAGGCCGTCGAAGCCCTCGAAGACCACCGCAGGAGCCTCGTCGGGGCACTCGGGCGCAGACTCGCTCGTGTCGCCCCACCAGAGCCACAGCGGCGCCCTCCAGCCGAGCGCGGGCCCGGAAGGACAAGCGTCCCCGGTGCAGGGCGCGCACGCTTCGTCGCAGCACGGACCGGGACAGCCTTTTCTTTTCTCGTCAGCACGGCCGCAGCTCCCCAGGGCGACGAGCCACCCGAGGACGACCAGGAGCCAGAAGGATCTCACTTCCGCATATCGGAGCGATCTACGTCACGCCACGTCAAGGCGATTGACGACGCATTGCCCATGGAATGTGCGTGCAATGCGCGAGGCCGAACGCACGAGCTTCTTTTTCGATGAAGTGATGCTGGTGAAGGAAATCTGGCCCGTCTGGGGGGAATGGCGTCGCGTGGCGTCACCCGCTCCTGTGGTACCTCGGCATGGGGACCGTCCACGAGGGGCCAACGCCAAGCGATGCGCAGATGCAGCGGATACAGGACCTGAAGACATTCCCGGACGGCTCGGTGGGCTGGGCCTGGGAGACGCAGGACGAGATCGAGGTGGTGCGTGTGAACGCCTGCCAGTAGAACGCTGTCTGCGCGCTGGATTTCCGCGCGTCGGGGGCGAGGACGTCCGGATGCTGCCGGGCGAGGTATCGCGCCTTCGGAGAGGCGGGTCGACGTTCGAGCGAGCGTCTCTGGAGCTTCGATGAAGAGCTCCCGGAGCCTCTCCCGAGGGGGGCCAGTGTTGCTGAGCGTGGGGCCCGAGCCTGTCGAGCGAGAGGACCCAAGGTCTCCATGAAGAGGTCCCGGAGCCGCTATCAGGAAGGTTCCGAAGCGACTGGGAGAGGGTGTGGAAGCTCCTGCAGGAGGCTGTGGAGGTTCCTGCAGGAAGGTCTCGAAGCTCCTGCAGGAGGGTGTGGAAGCTCCTGCAGGAGGGTGTGGAGGTTCCTGCAGGAGGGTGTGGAAGCTCCTGCAGGAGGGTGTGGAGGTTCCTGCAGGAGGGTGTGGAGGTTCCTGCAGGAGGGTCTCGAAGCTCCTGCAGGAGGGGGTGGAAGCTCCTGCAGGAGGGTGTGGAGGTTCCTGCAGGAGGGTCTCGAAGCTCCTGCAGGAGGGTGTGGAGGTTCCTGCAGGAGGGTCTCGAAGCTCTTGCAGGAGGGTGTCGGGGTTCCTGCAGGAGGGTGTCGGGGTTCCTGCAGGAGGGTGTCGGGGTTCCTGCAGGAGGGGGTCGGGGTTCCTGCAGGAGGGTGTCGGGGTTCCTGCAGGAGGGTGTCGAAGCTCCTGCAGGAGGGTCTCGAAGCTCCTGCAGGAGGGTGTGGAGGTTCCTGCAGGAGGGTCTCGAAGCTCCTGCGAGAGGTTCTCGGACCTCTACCGAGAGGTCCCCGGACCTCTACGTTGATCGTCAGAAAGGCCGAACTTGGTGTGCTGGACCCCTGGATCGGGCCCGATGGATGCCGACCGTGACGTGCAGGAACCCTGATCTCACCGTCCTCGACCGAATTCGGAGAGGCCTTTCGAGAGACGGCGGGTGGATGTCGTGGGTCAGGACACGGAGCTGGAACCGCCCCATGCAGGGTAACGTGGTGGAAGGTCGGACATCGCCAGGATGCCGGGACACCGTGGTCGGTGACGTCGCTCGGTTCGGTCCTGGATGGCGGAGGGTCGAAGGCGGTGGCGTTCGTCGTCGGTGCAGCCGTCGACGTCCGTCGAGAGCGTGATGCCCTTCAGGACCTCGAAGCGCTGGGCCTGGCGGCCGCGCTGGCGGGTGGGGTCGTGAAGCGCTCGGCTACGCTTTCCGCGCGGCCAGCTCCTGCGTGAGCACGTCCCGCATCGTCATCGGGGGACGGCCGAGCCAGCGCTCAAGGGTGGGATCCACCGTGGCGAACTCGCCGCGGCGGCTCGCGCGGTAGAGGCCGAGCGCGATGTCGGCGAGGTTCGCGGGGGCGCTTCGAGCCGCGAGCGTCGCGCGTAGCGTGTCGTCTTCGATGACGTCGCGCTGCACGGGGCGGCCGAGGAGGCTCGAAGCGATGTCGGCGAGGTCGGCGAGATCGAGCGCCTGAGCGGCCGTGAGCGGAGGGGTGGGGCCGTCGTGGCGGCCTTCCTCGGTGAGCACGATGGCGGCGGCCTCGGCGAGATCGGCGTGGGCCGTCCAGGAGACTTTGCCGTCACGCGGGGCTTCGAACGAGGCCTTCGTGAACGCGTCGGAGAGGAGCGCGAGCCCGCTCGCGGCGTAGAAGCCGTTGCGAAGAGACGTCCAGGCGAGGCCGCTCTCCGCGAGCAGGGCCTCGGTCGCGGCGTGATCGTGCATCGGGGGAAACTCGGACGTCGCGCTCACGCCCATGTGGCTGGTGTAGAGGATGCGTCGCGCGCCGGCCGTGCGCGCGGCCTCGATCGCTGCGCGGTGCTGCGCGAGGGTGTCACCGCCCTGGGCGCGTGCGTTCGAGGAGACGAGGAGGAGCTGCGTCACGCCCTCGAAGGCGTGGGCGAGGCTGCTCGGCTCGGCGAAGTCGCCACGCCGGACGCGGACGCCGCGCGCGAGGAGGTCGCTGGCCTGTGCGGGATCGCGGACGCTCGCGCCGACGTGGCTCGGCGGTACGCGCTCGATGAGTTTCTCGACGATCTGGCGCCCGAGTTTCCCTGTCGCTCCCGTCACGATGATCATGAACTGCCTCCTTCTCGGCGAACGGCGTGACGCTAGCACCTTCGTGGTATCGGTGGTAACCATGTTTTGTTATCGTTGATAACATGAGCGATCGAACGACGGATGTGCGGCGGAAGATCGTGCGCGCGGCAGCCGAACTCCTGCGTGAGGGCGGGCGTGAGGCGGTGTCGACGCGCGCGGTGAGCGCGGCCGCGAACGTCCAGGCCCCGACGATCTACCGGCACTTCGGCGACATGCACGCGCTCCGCCTGGCGGCAGCGCGCGAGGTGCTGGCGCGGTACGTGGCCCAGAAGGCGGCGCGGGCGCCCGGGGCCGATGCGGTCGAGGATCTCCGCCGTGGCTGGGATATGCACGTGGCGTTCGGTCTGGCGAACCCAGCGGCCTACACGCTGCTCTACGGTCTCGACGCGGGGGAGGAGAGGGGAGAGGGCGAAGGGGAGGAGGACAGGGAAGGGGAAGGCGCGGCGTCGGCCATGCGGGATGGGCTCGCTGTGCTGCGTGCGCTCGTCGAGCGGGTGGCGAAGGCGGGGCGTCTCCGGGTGAGCGTGCCGTTCGCGGTCCAGTTGATCCACGCGGGCGGGAGCGGGGTGACGCTGGCGCTCATCGAGACGCCAGCGAAGGAGCGGGATCTGCGCCTGTCCGAGGTGATGCGGGAGTCGGTGCTCGGCGCGATCCTCGTGGAGGGGGAGGCGTCACCGTCGCCTCGGGGCGAGGGGATCGCGGCGAGGGCGATCGCGTTGCAAGCGGCACTGGCGGATGGCGAAGAGGTGCTCTCGAAGGGGGAGCGGGTGCTCCTGGAGGAGTGGCTGGTGAGGTTGGCGGGCGCCGGCGCCGGCGGGGGTCGATGAGGGCAAGGCAAACCAGGCGGTTGGCCATCGGGGATGCGCCCTTCCTCATCGTTGCACGGGTGCCAACTTCCGTGACGGCGCGCTCCGCTCGGTGGCAGCATCGCAGGGCGACGAGAAAGGAGTTGATGGCCCGTATGCATCCGAGGCGAGGCCGAAGCTCTCGCCGTAGGCGGCAAGGGCTTGGTCGAGGTCGCCGCGCGCCATGTGAACATCGCCGACGCGGAGGAGGCTGAGGACGGTGCTCTTCGATGCGGCGCCGGTTGGATGCGTCTCGTGGTGCGCTCGTGTCCGCGCGAGGTGCTCCTCGGCGGCGTTCAATGCCCGTTCCAGCGCGCCTCGGTCCAGCTCATGGGCCGCGAGCCGGTCCAGCTGGAGGAGGAGCGCCTTCTCGGCCTCCAGATCCTCTGGTCGTTCCCTGGCTCGTGCGCGTGCCAGAGCAAGTTCGGCCTCGATGTCCTCGCGCGTCATCACTTCCTCCTCATGGATTCTCACGCCAGCGGTTCTCGTAGCGCCTGGGCAATCGCATTCAACGGCTCGTCGAGGTGCTGGAACAGGCGAATCGAGATCTCGTCGTCGTTCCAAGCACCCGCGAGGTGCTGGCTCCGGGGCGCAGGGCCGTGAGCCAGTGCCGGAGGAGATGGCAGCCGATGAAGCTTGCTGCTCCGGCATGACACCCCGGTCCAGTGGCGTGTAGCGTGGCCCCGCCATGGCCACTGCCTCCCCGCTCGCCAAGACCCCGCAGCAGGCCGACGCGCCGCCTCCGCAGTCCGAACTCCCGCGCCCGGCGGACGCAGTCTCGATGGTCGTTCGCCCTGCCCAGGGGATTGCCGCCGCAGGCGCGTCACGCCTCGTGCCGCTCGACTGGATGCGCGGGCTGGTGATGGTGCTGATGACGATCGACCACGCCTCGGGCGCGTTCAACGCGAACCGCATCAGCTCGGACAGCTCCGCCTCGTGGAAGGTGGGGTCGGCGCTGCCGCTCGATCAGTTCCTCACGCGGTGGATCACGCACCTGTGTGCTCCGACCTTCATCTTCCTCGCGGGGGCGGTGCTGGCGCTCAGCGTGGAGCGGCGGCTGGCGAAGGGGGAGGCGCCCGGGAAGGTGGACCGCTTCATCCTCACCCGGGGGCTGATCATCGTGCTGCTCGACGCCCTGTGGATGTCGTGGGCCTTCGTGCGGCCTGGCGCGGTGCTGTTCCAGGTGCTCTACGCGATCGGGGCGAGCATGATGTGCATGGCCCTGCTGCGCCGGCTGCCGACGGCGTGGCTCGTCGGGGGCGCGGCGGCGCTGATGCTCGGGGGGGAGGCGCTCACGGGGCTTCTCTTGTGGGCCACGGGGGAGAAGCCGATCTTGCCGGTGGCGCTGCTGTTCACGGGGGGGAGGTTCCCGCCGCTGATGATCGCCTACGCGCTCGTGCCCTGGCTGTCGGTGATGATGCTGGGGTGGGGTTTCGGGCGGCTGCTGGCGAAGGGGGAGGCGGTGCGGCCGGCGCGCTGGCTCGCGCTCGGTGGGCTGGGGGCGCTCTCGGTGTTCGCGGTGGTGCGGGGGCTGAACGGGTACGGGAACATGCGCCTCCTGCGGGAGAACGGGTCGCTCGCGCACTGGCTGCACGTGAGCAAGTACCCGCCGTCGCTGTCGTACCTGGCGCTGGAGCTGGGGATCATGGCGCTCCTCCTCGCGGGGTTCTTCGCGCTCGCGCGGCGGGCGGGGTCGGCGCGGTGGATGCGGCCGCTCCTCGTGCTGGGGCAGACGGCGCTGTTCTTCTACGTGCTCCACGTCCACCTGCTGCAGTTCGCGGCGTGGGCGCTCGGGATGTCGCGCAAGGCGGGCCTGGGGGCGTCGTACCTCGCGTCGCTGGGGCTCCTCCTCTTGCTGTACCCGCTGTGCGTGGCGTACGGGCGCTACAAGGCGGCGCACCCGGAGGGGTGGGCGCGCTACCTGTGAAGGGCTATCCTCGGCAGGATCGAGATGGCGAACCCCAGCTACGTCGCCGAGCGGTTCCAGGAACTCTCGGCCCAGGTGCTCGCGCCGCTGGTGCTGGGCGGGCCGATCCGGCCGGTGAGGCCCTTCGGGGTGGAGCTGGGGATGCAGGTGGGCGGGGCGCGCACCGTGCTCGACCAGGATCTGCGCTCGCAGATGGATGTGGCGCGGGTGCGGGTGGCGCGGTTGATCGCGCCGGTGGACACCTTGCCGGAGCTGTCGACGTATGACTGGGCGCTGGCGGCGGCGCTGAACGATCTGCTCCAGCTAACGAACCACGAGCTGGGCGGGGCGCTGACGCGAGGGCGGTATCGCACGCTCCTCGGGAGCGTGATCGCGCTGTGCGAGCGGATCCCGCCGCCGCGCACGGTGGAGTCGGCGCTGTCGCGGCAAGCGACGTTCGCGCGGGTGCTGGAGTGCGTGCGCACCGACACGACGGTGTCGTGGTGGACGGGCCGCGCGAGCTTCCGCGGTCAGCCGGCGCCGAAGCGTCTCCTGGCATGGCCGAAAGCGCGGAATGTGAACGTGGACGCGCGGCGGGTGGCGCTCACCGAGATGCTCGATGGGGTGACGGGGGTGACGGTCGACGAGTACCTGTTCGCCGTTTCGCTGTGGCTGACGCGCACGCCGCTGACCGATCTGGCGACGCTGGGGCGGCGGCGGCCGACGTTCGGGTGGTCGGCGTCGACGCTGTCGGTGATCGCGACGGGGCCGGGCCGGTCGCTGGCGTACCGGCTGCTGGCGCGCGCCGGGAAGGCGCAGACGCTCGACGCGCTGAGGCGGGCGAGGAAGGAGATCCCGGCGCGTCACGCGGAGGCGCGGGCGCTGTGCGCTGCGTTCGAGCAGGAGGTGCGCGCGGGGTTCGCGGCACACGGTGAGGAGACGGATGCAGAGGCGGCGGCGCGCGGGGAGGGGACGGGCGCGGAGGCCATGGGGCGCGGGAGTGAGCCTGGTGACGCCGAGGGGAGCGATGAGGCGGCGGTGTGCGAGGAGGACGTGCGCAGGGAGCCAGCGGGGCGCGGCGAGGAGGGGCGCGGTGAGGAGGGGCGCGGTGAGGGCGCGCGTGGGGAAGATGCGCGCGCTGGACAGGAGGCGCTGGGAAGGGGCTGAGTTCGTGGCCAGCGGGGTCAGGGGCCAGCCGTGAGGATGCCATCGGCGGCGGCGTGGCCGGCATTCACGGCGCCGTCGAGGTAGCCCATCCAGACGGTGGCGGCCTCGGCGCCTGCCCAGTGGATGCGGCCGAAGGGGCGGCGAAGGGCGCGGCCGAAGGCGGTGAGGGCGCCAGGAGGGGAGACCCCCGTGGGGCCGCCCCAGGCCCAGGGGTCGGCGCTCCAGTCCTTGTAGATGAACCGGCGCGGGGAGCGGAAGCGCTCGTCCTGGAAGGTCTCGGCGAGCGCGGTGCAGACGGTGCGCTCGATGTCGTGCGCGGGGCGGCCACTGAGGGCGTCGGCGTGATCGGCGACGACGAAGGCCATGATCGCAGGAGGACCGGGAGGGACGGTGTAGTCCATGGTCCAGATGAGCGGGGTGGTGTTGCCGATGGACAGGCCGGAGTAGCGCTCGTGCCAGAAGGGCTCGTCGTAGACGGCGTAACATTTGACGGTGCGGCCGAGGGGGTTGCGCTGCACGAGGTGGGTGCGATCGGGCCGGAGGGGCGGGTCGTACTCGATGCGCGACGAGACGGAGGGGCTCACGGCGACGATGGCGTGGCGGGCGCGGAGGCGGTCGTTGGTCCGGGTGGTGATGGTGACGCCTTCGAGGTCCTGCTCGATGCGGCGGACGGGGTGGCCCAGGCGCACGGCGGGTCCGAGCTCGCGGGTGAGCCGGTCACAGACGTCGTGGGCGCCGTGGCGGAAGTAGAAGCCCTGGGCGGCGTCCTTGCCCTGGTTGTCGAGCAAGGTGTCGATGCCGCCGGCGCTGGCGGCGTACCAGAGGAAGTAGAGGAACGAGATCTCCGAGGGCTCGACGGACCAGACGGCGCGGACGCCGATGCGGAGCATGTCTTCGTCGATGCGGGTGAAGAAGACGTCGCTCTTCAGGAAGTCCTCGACCGACCAGTCGTCCCAGCGCTCGGCATTGGGCGCGTTCCACGGGTCGTGGATGTGGTTCTTCATCACCTGGATGAAGCGGTCGAGGCGGAGCTGCATCCGCCAGATGCCGAAGAGGGAGATGGGGTTGAAGGCGGCCCAGGGGAGGGTGGCCTCGGGGTCTTCGAGGACGCGCTTGCCGTTGAGGTAGTAGACGGCTTCGCCCTCGGCGCGGACGGGGATGACGTCGGCGCTGGGGTCGTCGAAGTCCATGCAGAGACCAAGCTCGGTGCAGAGCTGGATGAGGGCGGTCTGGTTGGTGCCGAGGTAGGCGGCGCCGAGATCGAAGCTGTGGTGGTGGCCGTCGATCTCGACCTCTTCGTGGCAGACGCGGCCGCCGGTGCGGTCCTGGGCTTCGAGCACGACCACCTGGCGGCCACGCCGGGTGAGCTTGCGGGCGGCGCACATGCCCGATAGGCCCGCGCCGACGACGACGACATCGCACTGCTCCGAGACCATGGTGTCGACCTCCCTGGTCGCAGGGTACCAGCTCGGGTCGCGATGACGGCGTGCGACGCGACACGCGGCGCCGTCGAGGTGCGCAAAGAGTGCGAGCCGTGGGAGCGCAGGGGCCGACAGGCCCCTGGCCGATGGTGCTGGTCTCAGCCGTAGGAGGCGGCGGTCGCAGGTTCGCGGCCGAAGTCGACGAGGGTGCGCAAGGCGCGTGCGCCGGCCGCTGCGAACGGAGCGAAGCGCTCGACGCCGAACAGCGAGCGGAGTGGCTCGCGGGCTTCCGGGTGATCGGCGATGCGCTGGAGCGAGACGGTGAGCGCCGAGCGGGCGAAGATCGGGACGTCGGGCAGGCTGGCGATGAGATCGGCGGGGATGGGGCCGGCGACGTCGAGCACGCGGCCCCTCCGGCCGGGGACGACGTCGAGGAAGCCCGCGCGGAGCATGCCGTGCGAGGACTCTCCGTCCTCGTAGACGGCGAAGGTGGCGCCGACGTCGGCGTGGCCGTGGAGCACGGCTTCGGCGACCTTGCCGTGGGTGTTGTGGAAGGTCTCGGTCGAGAACAAGCTGCGCGGATCGAAGCCGCGTCGGCGCAGGGCTGCGCGCGGGAAGAGGTAGCCGCTGGCGCTGCTCGGGGCGACCCACGCAGCGCGCGCGCCGGTGAGCTGCTCGACGGCGGTGATGGGCGAAGCCTCGTCGACGAAGAGGGCGGCGTGATAGAGCGGCGAGCCGGCGCGGACGGAGCTGACCAGCGGCACGACCGGGGCGAGGCCAGGGCTCTTCACCATGAGGGTCGGCGAGAGCCAGGCGACGTTGACCCGGCCCGAGGCGACGGCCGAGGCGAGCGCTCCAGGCGACGGAGCGCGGTGCGGGGAAATGACGCCTCCGACCAGCTCACCGAGCAGCGCACAGAAGTCGGCGAGGTGCAGTCGGGTGCAGGCGTCATCGGTGGCAGGGACGAGGCCGAAGGTGAGCTTCGGCATCCCCGGCGGCGAGGACCTGCGGTTGAAGAGCATCGTCCCGATCGTAACGGACGGAGGCGCGTGCGGGTAAGACTCTTTGGTGACGGGTGGGCGCGTGGAGGGTGACGGTGTGTGTGATGCGCCGTCTTCGTGTGTTGGAGCGATGCGGTGCGTGACGTGCGCGTCGTGGCGTCAATCGCGGCCGATCCACGGTACGAAACGACCCGTGCGGCGACTGTAGTCGGTGTAGGTGTCGCCGTGTGTCGTGCGGAGGTACGGCTCCTCGATGATGCGGACCTGCAGCTCGATCGCCAGCACGAGCAGCGCGAGCGCAGCGAGCGAGGTGAAGGTCGGCAGGACGAGCAAAAGGCCGAGCGAGCCGAGGACGAGGAAGCTGAAGACGGGGTTCCTCACGGCGCGGAACGGGCCTTCGAGGACGAGCGTGGTGCGCTCGGCGCCGTCCACGCCGACGCGCCAGGAGCGCCCCATGGCGTTCTGAGACCAGGCGATGCCAGCGACGCCGAGCAAGGCGGCGATCGTGCCGACGATGTCGAGCGCTGCCTGCGGCAGGAAGAGCCAGCGATCGACGCCGAGCCAGACCAGGAGCGGAGCGAGCACGGTGCAGGCGAGCGCGAGGGCGAAGCTCACGCCGCCGATCCAGGGGAGCGAGCCCGGTCGGCCGGAGATGCCGCGGAAGCCGGTGGACCCGGTGTCGCGGAGGTGCAGCCAGGTGCGCACGCCGAAGGTGAGCAGAAGGGAGAGGACGACGAGGAGGAGGACCAGGAGGGCACGGTTGCGCGCTTCGATGGACATGATGTCGAAGACGATGTAACACTTGTGAAACTGTTGTATCAATGAGGTGGTCGCATGGGGCGAGGGCACAACGGTCATCCCCCTCCTCGGGGCCGGGTGGCTCCCGCTCCATGGCCAGTGGTTGAAATCTCCCGGGTTTTCCGCCGTTCGCGGGTCGAGGCAGGGAGCATCCGGGAAGGGTTGGCCAGGCTCCCAGGGGAGCGGGCCGAGGTGCAGGCGCTCGAGCGCTGGGGTTCTGTTCGTATGTCCGGTCGCATCTGCCGTTCCGCTGGCCACCCCTCGGGGGGCTTTCCGTCTGGTCGCCTTCGTCGTGTGACGCGGTGGGCCGTGGCGTCGCTGGTGCTGGGCGTCCTCTGGCTGGTGGGGACGCCGGCTTCCGTGGAGGCGGCAGAGCCGTTGACGCGGGCCCGGGTGGTGGAACTCGCGCGCGTGGCGCCAACGGCCCGGAGGGCAGGGGCCGAGGTGGGGGTGGCGCGTGCGGAGCGGGGGGCCGCAGGGGTGTTCTCGCTGAGCAATCCGGTGGTGGCCGTGGCCGGGGGGCTGCGGGTGAACCGGGACGGGCGTCCGCCGCCGGCGGCGCAGGCGAGCTTCGCGTTTCCGTTCGATCTCGGGGGGCAGCAGAGCGCGCGCATCGACGCGGCCGAAGAGGCGCTCCGAGCGGCGGAGGCGATGGGCGCGGACACGGGGCGGCGGGTGCTGCTGGCAGCGCTGCTGCAGCACGCACAGGTGGTGCGGGACGAGCAGGAGCTGGTGCTGGCGAGGGCGCGCCGTGATCTGGCGCGGGGGCTGTTGACGACGGTGGAGCGGCGGCGGGCGGCGGGCGAGATCCGGGAGACGGATGCGGCGCTGGCGACGCTTCAAGCGGCCCGTGAGGCGGCGGCGGCGGTGACGGTGGAGGGGGCGCGTGACGCGGATCTGGCGGTGCTCGTGGCGCTGCTCGGTCTGGAGGCGCTGCCTCCCGGGGTGGAAGGGCCGCTCGTGCCCGGTGGCGAGGCGCCGTCGCTGGCGACGCTGCTGCAGGAAGCCGGGGAGCGGACGGACGTGCGGGCGGCCGTGGCGCAGCTCGCGTCGGCGAAGGCGAAGGTGGTGCGTGAGCGGGCGGCACGGTGGCCGACGCTGAGCGTGTCGGCGCAGTACGAGCTGGACGAGGGGGCGCACATCGGGATGCTCGGGATCGCGGCGCCGCTGCCGATGTTGAACGCGAACCGCTCGGCAGCCGCGGCTGCCGCGGCCGAGGTCGGGGTGGCCGACGCGCAGCTCGGGGCGACACGCGCCGAGGCCACGGGGCAGATCCGGCAGCTCCACGCGCGGTACACGTCGACGCGGGCGGCGCTCGAGGCGCTGGCCGAGGTGGCAGAGCTGGCGAAGCGGGCCGCGGCACTGGCGCAGCGCTCCTTCGAGCTGGGCGAGAGCGATACGTACAGCGCGCTGCTGGTGCGTCGCGAGGCGCTCGACGCGCAGCTTGCGTTGCTCCAGGCCGAGCATGCGCACGCAAACGCGAAGATCGAGCTCTTCGTGCTGTCGGGGAGGGTGCCGCGATGAGCGCGACACACAAGGTCGAGCTGACGCGAGGTCGGATCGCCGTGCTGGTGGCAGGCGCGCTGGGGCTGGCCTGCGCGACGGCGGGGATCACCGTGCTGGTGGAGCACGCGGTGCACGGGGAGTCGTCGCACTGGGGTGACCTCTTCGGGCACGGGGATCACGATCACGACAAGGGCGAGCACCGGCACGGCGAGGGGCGCGGCCACGAGGACCACGATCACGGCGACAAGGAGGAAGGGCACGGCGAGGGGCGGGTGGTGCTCTCGGCCGAGGCGCTCGCTGCTGCCGGGATCGAGGTGGCGGCGGCCGGGCCCGGGCAGGTGGAAGTGACGGCCACGCTGCCAGGTGAGGTGGCGCTGAATGCGGACACGGTGGCGCACGTGACGCCGCGCGTGGGCGGGGTGGTGCGCGAGGTGAAGCGGAACCTGGGCGACCGGGTGAAGAAGGGCGAGGTGCTGGCGGTGCTCGACAGCCGGGAGCTGGCCGATCTGCAGCGCGAGGCGCTGACGGCGCGGGAGCGGCTGGAGCTGGCAGAGACGAGCTTCCGGCGGCAGGAGGCGCTCTGGCAGGAGAAGGTGACGTCGGAGAAGGAGTACCTCTCGGCGAAGCAGGCCCTCGCCGAGGCGCGGATCGAGCACCGGAGCGCGACGCAGAAGCTCGCGGTGGGATCAGGGGGCGGCTCGAAGGAGGGGGGCTACGCGCTGGTGGCGCCGCTCGACGGGACGATCATCGAGCGGCACGCGACGGTGGGCGAGGTGCTCGGGGGCGAGACGCGGGCGTTCACGGTGGCCGATCTGTCGACGATCTGGGTGAACGTGACGGTGTACGCGAAGGATCTCGCGCAGGTGCATCCGGGGCAGGTGGCGCGGGTGCGCGCGGAGGGGATCGAGCAGCGGGCGGAGGGGAAGATCACCTACCTGAGCCAGGTGGCCGACGAGCAGACGCGTTCGTCGATCGCGCGGGTGGTGCTGATGAACCCGGGGCCAGCGTGGCGGCCCGGGTTGTTCGCGACGGCGGACATCGTGGTGAGCGAGGCAGAGGTCGCGGTGACGGTGCTGGACGACGCCGTGCAGCGGCTGGAGGGCAAGGACGTGGTGTTCGTGCAAGAAGGCGAGGCGTTCCAGGTGCGCCCGGTGCGCCTCGGGAGGCGCGGGACGGTCGAGGGGAACGCGGTGGTCGAGGTGCGCTCCGGGATCGCGGCGGGGGAACGCTACGCGAGCAAGAACAGCTTCGTTCTCAAGGCCGATCTCGGGAAGTCCGGGGCCGCGCACGAGCACTGACGGAGGCGCGGTGTTCACCCTGCTGGGCAAGCTGCTGGAGTTCTCGGTCCGCCAGCGCTGGGCGGTGCTCATCCTGACGCTCGCGGTGGGCGCCTTCGGCGTCTACAACTTCCGGCGGCTGCCGATCGACGCGGTGCCGGACATCACCAGCGTCCAGGTGCAGATCAACACGCCGGTCGAGGCGCTGTCGCCGGTGGAGGTCGAGCGGCGGATCACGTTCCCGATCGAGTGGGCGATGGGCGGGCTGCCGAAGGTGGAGCAGGTGCGCTCCCTGTCGCGGTACGGGCTGTCGCAGGTGACGGTGGTCTTCGAGGACGGGACCGACGTGTACTGGGCGCGTCAGCTCGTGAGCGAGCGCCTCGCGGCGGCGAAGGCGGCGCTGCCCCCAGGGCGCATCGAGCCTCAGATCGGGCCGATCGCGACGGGGCTCGGCGAGATCTACATGTGGTCCGTCGAGGCGAAGGAGGGGGCGCTCCGGCCCGACGGGGAACCCTACACGCTGACGGATCTGCGCACGCTCCAGGACTGGGTGGTGCGGCCGCAGCTCCGGACGGTGCCGGGGGTGACGGAGATCAACGCCATCGGCGGATACGAGCGGCTGTTCCAGGTGGCGCCGGATCCCGCGAAGCTCCTGTCGTACGGGCTGTCGTTCCGGGACGTGCTGGAGGCGCTCGCCGCGAACAACGCGAACGCGGGCGGCGGGTACATCGAGCACAAGGGCGAGCAGTACCTGATCCGCGCGACGGGGCTGGTCGAAGGGGAGGACGACATCCGCGAGATCGTGGTCGGGCACAAGGACGGTGTGCCGATCCGGATCCTGGACGTGGCCGAGGTGGGGGTCGGCCAGGATCTCCGCACGGGCGCCGCGACCGAGAACGGCCGGGAGGCGGTGATCGGGACGGCGATCATGCTCCTCGGCGAGAACAGCCGCGTGGTGTCGAAGCGGGTCGACGCGCGGGTGGCCGAGGTGAACAGGTCGTTGCCGGAGGGGGTGTTCGTGAAGACCCTCTACGACCGGACCTACCTGGTCGAGGCAACGCTGGGCACGGTGACGCGGAGCCTGCTGGAGGGCGCAGGCCTGGTGATCCTGGTGCTGGTGCTCCTGCTCGGGAACGTCCGCGCCGCGGTGATTGCGGCGATGGTCATCCCGTTCGCGATGCTCATTGCGGTGAGCGGGATGGTGGCGGGGGGCGTCAGCGGCAACCTGATGAGCCTGGGGGCGCTCGACTTCGGGCTGATCGTGGACGGGTCGGTGATCATCGTCGAGAACTGCGTGCGGCGGTTCGCCGAGGAGCAGCACCGGCTGGGCCGGGTGCTCACGCGCGAGGAGCGGCTGCGGCTCGCATACGATGCGTCGCGGGAGGTGCGGCGGGCGACGCTGTTCGGCGAGCTGATCATCGCCGTGGTGTACCTGCCGATCCTGACGCTCACCGGGATCGAGGGGAAGATGTTCCGCCCGATGGCCGCGACGGTGGTGCTGGCACTCGGGGGGGCGACGATCCTGTCGATGACGTTCATCCCGGCGCTGGTGGCGATCGTGCTCCGGGGGAAGATCACCGAACGGGAGGGGCCCGGGCTGCGCTGGTTGACGAAGGCATACGGGCGGGTGCTCGATCGGCTGGTAGGGTGTCCGCGGCTCGTGGTCGGGAGCGCGGTGGTGCTGCTGGCCGCTGCGGGGCTCCTCTCGACGCGGCTCGGGAGTGAGTTCGCTCCGAAGCTGAGCGAGGGAGCGCTGGCCATCCAGCCGGCGCGGATCCCGTCGATCAGCCTGACCCAGAGCTTGTCGATGCAGATGCAGCTCGAGCGCACGCTGCTGGAGCAGTTCCCCGACGAGGTGTCCTCCGTGTTCGCGCGCACCGGCACGGCCGAAGTCGCGACGGACCCGATGGGACCCAACGTGTCCGATACGTACGTGATGCTCAAGCCCCGGGAGGGATGGAAACGCGCGACGACGCAAGCGGAGCTGGCCGAGGCGATGGAGGGCGTGCTCGCAGGGCTGCCTGGTCAGAACTACGAGCTGAGCCAGCCCATCGAGCTGCGGTTCAACGAGCTGACCAGCGGGGTCCGTGGCGATGTGGCGGTGAAGGTCTTCGGCGAGGATCTGGACGTGCTCGTCCGCGAGGCGCAGCGGGTGAGTGCGGTGCTGGCGACGGTGCCCGGGGTGGCTGATCTGAAGGTGGAGCAGGTGACGGGGCTGCCGGTGCTCACGATCGACGTCAACCGGCGGGCGGTGGCTCGTTACGGGATCAACGTGGCCGACGTGCAAGAGATCGTGGAGGCCGCGGTGGGCGGGGTGAGCGCGGGGGAGGTGTTCGAAGGCGACCGGCGGTTCGAGCTGGTGCTGCGCCTCCCCGATGCCATCCGGCGAGATCTCGGCGCCCTGGAGAACCTGCCCGTGCCCTTGCCCGCGCGTGGGCGCGACGAGGGCGCGGCGAGCATGGCGAGCGGGGGAGGCCTGGCGAGCGCAGCAGGGGGGACGGCCAGCGCACTGGCACCGGAGCGACGCGCGAACCGGCCTGCCTTCGTGCCGCTGGGGGCGTTGGCGACGATCAAGCTGGAGGAGGGGCCGAATCAGGTCAGCCACGAGAACGGCAAGCGGCGGGTGGTCGTGCAGTGCAACGTGCGAGGGCGCGATCTGGGCGGCTTCGTGGCCGAGGCGCAGGAGCGGCTGGAGGCGGAGGTGAAGCTGCCGCCCGGCTACTGGATCGCATGGGGAGGGCAGTTCGAGCACCTGCTCACGGCGCGCGCACGGCTCTTGCTGGTGGTCCCGGCGGCGCTCGGATTGATCTTCGGGTTGCTCTACCTGTCGTTCGGAACGGTGAAGAACGCGCTCTTGATCTTCACGGGGGTGCCGCTCGCGCTCACCGGTGGGGTGCTGGCGCTGTGGATCCGTGGGCTCCCGATCTCGATCGCGGCGGCGATCGGGTTCATCGCCCTGTCGGGGGTGGCGGTGCTCAACGGGCTGGTGATGGTGACGTTCATCGAGAATACCCGTCGGCGTGGGGTGATGCTGGACGACGCAGTGCATCGAGGATCGGTGGCGCGGCTCCGGGCGGTCCTGATGACGGCGCTGGTCGCTGCGCTGGGCTTCGTCCCCATGGCGCTGGCCACGGGCACCGGATCCGAGGTGCAGCGGCCGCTGGCGACGGTGGTGATCGGAGGGATCGTCTCCTCGACGACGCTGACCTTGCTGGTGCTGCCGGTGCTGTACCGGGTGTTCCACCGGGACGAGGTGACGGAAGAGGGCGTGAGAGACCCGGCGTGACGCGGAATGTCGGGCCGTGCCTCCAGGGCTCGCGAGTCGATCGATGAGGAGCGTCTACCGAACCAGGTACCGCGATCTGCAAGGCGACATCGAGACGACCATCGAGAACGATGGCGCGACACTTCGAATGTCGCTTTGCGGCGTGGATTTCGAAGGCAACGACTTCGATTCGTTCGAGGTCGTGTCCTCCACGGCGCCGGCAGACCTGTCGCGGTTCAGTTTCGCTGGTGGGACCCTCTGTTCGTGTCTGTTCGAGTTCGAGATTCCGGTGATCGTTGCCGTCGACGCCGGCGAGCTGCGGGGCACGCTCGAAGCGCGACTTCGTCTCGGTAGCGCGCATGCCACCGGCGGTATCGATGAGGAAAGCCTGCACCTCGTCCTCGTGGTCGGAGACCTGCGCCTCGAATCAGAGGGGCGGTCTGGTTGGTTCGAGGACGAGCTTCTGGACCTTCAACGCAGGCTTCCGAGCCACTGGTTTCTCAAGACGTGCTTCGGGTGCGGCCTGTCGGACTATTCACCTGTGGGTCATGGGCTCTTCGGGGGCCTCGCCTGCTTCCGGGACAACAAGCTCGGGTACCGATCCGTGAGAACGAAAGACGAGCTGTTTCGGATCTGGGACACGATGACGGCGTTCGTGCAGGAGACGCATCTCTGCCCGGAGTTCGAGAGGCGCACGCCTGGAGCGGGCTACCGCGGATGACTGCGCTTCGACGGAATCGAGGGTGATGTGCCGCGCGTGTCCGGCCCGGAGGGGAGGGGCGCGGCGAGGCACGCCCTTTGTACCGTCTCGCCTTCGGCCCGTGGGCGTGCGGGCCGGATGGAGGAGACCCATGGTGGGTGCGAAGAAAATACTCGTGGATGACGACTGTTACCTGAACTGCCTCGACTGCCATCGGCTGTGTCTCCAGACCATCCAGTACTGTCTGGAGCAGGGAGGGGAGCACGCGGAGGAGCGGCACATCCGGGCGATGCTGGACTGCGCTGAAATGTGCGAAACGTGCTCGAATTTCCTGTTGCGGGGTTCGGAGATCCACGGGCTCACCTGCGCGGCTTGCGCGGAGGCGTGCGAGCGTTGCGCGCGGGAATGTGCACGCTTCGAGGGGGACGCGCAGATGCAGGGGTGTGCGTCGGTTTGCCGTCGGTGTGCAGCGAGCTGTCGGCTCATGGCGACGCCGCTGGCGGCTTGAGAGGTCGCACCTGCGCTTTGCCGCGACCGGGCGCGTCGTCGCTCAGCGTCTGCTGGAGCGCCGCCGGCGGGGTGGGGCGCTCGTGACATCGGGCAGATCGAGGTCAGGAGCCGTCGTGGCCGCCTGGAAGCCGATGGCTGCGAGTTCACGGACACCGACGACGTCCCCTTCGGTGACGAGGACCGCACGCAGGAGCACGGCGCCGAGTTCCGCGTCGTTGCCTGGCCAGGTGTACTCGAGGATCATCGAGAGGGCGTGCAGATCGAGACCGAGGGGGCGGCCTCGCAAGCGGGTGCCGAGGCGGGCCAGGTGTTCCAGGGAGAGAGCACGCAAGTCCTCGCCGCGGTCGGCGAGGGTGGGGAGCGCGACGGCGCGATCACCCAGACGATCGGCGAGGCGTTCGCTCAGGTGACCTGCGGCGACGAGCACGTCGACGGTCTGGGGGACGGACACGACGAGCCCGACATCGGGCGGCAGCGTGGTGCCGAGTTCGTCTTGCACGTCCATGGGCAAGGCGTGGGCGTCGAGCACGACGAGGGTCCCGCTGCGCGCCGTCTCCATGGGTGAGGTGGTGCGGTCACGCCAGTGAGCGAGCGCGTGCTCGGCGCCCGTGGCGGCGTCGATGAGGGTGAAGGCGCCACCCGAGCGGGGCGAGCCGAGGTGCGCGAGCGCGGCCCACGCGACGGCGTCGATCCCTGGTGCAGAGAGCAGGGTGATCGGGCGATCGTTCTCGGCGAGTCGTTCGATCTGGTCGACTGCCGAGCGCGCGGCCGGGCTGTAAGCGCCGATGCGGGCGGGGCGGGCGAGGCGCTCGGCGATCCCGCGGCGCCTCGCTTCGCCATGGGCGAGCTCCTGCGCGAGGCGAGCGGACTCGCCTTTCTCCTGGGCGAGCTGACTCCGTATCTCCATCTCCCGCTCCCGCGAGCGGGCGAGCATGCCTGCGGCGCTGATCACGGCCCCGAGCCGATCGGCGAGGGCGCGCAGCCCCTCGACCTCTTCCAGCGACATGGGCGTGTCGCGCCCGTCGCGTGGGAGGACGATCGCTCCGGCGGCGCCCGTGGTGTCACGGATCACCGCAGCGCAACCGATGCCACGCTCGGTGAGCCAGGTGATGAGTGGCCGCACCTCGGGCCGGCGCACCTGAGTTGCTTCGAGGACCTCGATGCGGAGCACGCCTTCGGGCTCGCCGTCGGTCAGCGCGATGAGGCGCTGAGGGATCTCGGCGCGCTCGGTGTGCGCATAGCCCGCGAGATCCACGGTGATGCGCTCGGGCGGAGCGAGGCGGTACAGCGCCGGGCCGATCGGGTTGCTGGGTTTCTCGAACCCTTCGGCCAAGGGTCGCTGGGGGGCCTTGTTCCGGCTTCCCCACAGCTCCCGCAGGGAGAAGAGAGCAGTCTCCAGCGCCGTGTCGGGATCGGGGTGCAGGGCCGCCCGGGTGGCCGCGTCGAGACCGCGCAGCCACCGCGCTCCCTCGGGGGCGAACTTCCTGCTGAGCCAGGGAGCGAAGAGACCTGCCGCGGCGCACCCGGCGCACGCCACGAACACCACCGCGCCCACGGGGGTGCGGCGCAAGCCGATCCACGTGCGCTCGGCGGCTTCGAGGCGCATCGGGCTCTCGTGCACGACGTACACGGCGAGCAGCGCCACCGGCGTGGCCAGCAGGGCCAGCGCCAGGGTGAGGCGGAGCGCGCGGGAGAGCGCCGCAGGATCTGCGGTCACGACACTGATGGCCACGCAGAAGGCCGCAATGGTGCTCGTCACCGGCAGCAGCGCCTCGGGGCTGGCCACGCCGGTGAGCGCGGCGAGCACGCCGATCGTCAGGGTGGTGAGGGTGAGCAGGAGCGCGGCTTCGGTCCGGTCGGCGACCCCCAGCTCCAGCCTGCGCTCCGAGCGTGTTCGAGCGAGGGCGATCACGGTGATGGCGAGGGAGCCCAGCGAGGCGGTGGTCGTGGCGTACGCGATGATGGCAGGGTCGAGGCCGGCGACGCGCTCGGGGGAGGCCGTCGACGCGATGGGCAGGGCGACGGCCACCGTCCAGAACACGGAGGCGAACGCCACGGCGTCGAGCCTGCGCGCGGTGGGCGGCGGCTCGAGGAGCCCTCCGAGCCCCGACACGCGCGCGAGCGCGCCGAGGGCGCAGAGAGAGGCAATGGCTGCGCCGACGTTGCCCAGTGCGATCAGCGCGTCGGTGGCGGGACCCGTGCGCGCCGCGACGAGCAACGCCACGCCGGTGAAGGCGGCGCGGGCCGCGCTGCGCGCAGAGGGATCGATGTGATCTTCACTGCCGCTCGTCGGGCCCATCCGGCCCGCGCGGCCACGGTCGAGCAGGGACGCCGTGAACCGCCAGCCAAACGCGAGCAGGACGGGCAAGCCGACGAGGGCGAACCATGCCGGTCCACGTCCTCCGGACGCGCGGAGCGCGGCGAAGGCCGCATAGGCGACCACGATCGCTGCGATCCAGAATGAGCGCGCCCGCCACGGCATGGGCGCAGCCTACTCGATTGCCGCCGGCCCGCGTCTTCGGTTCTGGCCTCCGGTGCGGGCTGCGAAGGCAGGTGCCGAGGGAGCGCGCGCATCGACGTCGGTCCAGTCGTGGCACCAGGTTCGCAACGACGAGAGCAACCAAGTGCAGCAGTGAGACCGTCTGGTGCCCACCAGCCGGACCGACAGGAGAGAGGGGCCATGCGAGATCAGATCACGGCCGTTCGTGCGATCAATGTGGCGCTGGGAGTGTGGTTGTTCGTCTCGGCCTTCGCGTGGCAACACGCCTACGCTCAGTTCACGAACGCCTGGGTCTGCGGCGTGCTCTGCACGGCCTTTGCGGTGATGGCCTTGTGGGTGTCGGCGGCGCGGCATCTGAACACCGCGCTCGGGATCTGGGTCGTGCTGAGCGCCTGGGTGCTGCCGTCGACTTCGACCTTGTCGGTGTGGAACAGCGTGATCACCGGGATCGCCATCTTCGCCGTGTCGCTGCTTCCTGCGGTGGACGTGACGACCACCCCCACGAACGCGCCTCGCGGCTAGTGCTGCGAAACTGGGGAACGAGCATCTCCGCCTGGCTCTCTCGCGGAGGTCTCGACGAGCGCTGGGGAGTCAGCTGGCTCCCCCAGCGCCACCTTCCCCCGTCGCCCCAGCGCCACCTTCCCCTTGCGAGCCGCCTGCGCCACCAGCGCCGCCCTCGCCACCACCGCCGGCCCCTCCGGTCAGGTACTCTTCCTTCTCCAGAGGCAGCGTCCCGGGGCAACCGCACAGCAGCAGCGTCCCCGTACAGAGCACAGGGACGACCCGTCGACGCAGCAAGCCGGCTCCACGCACCATCGCACCGATCTCCCGGTCCGTGCGCCTTCCGGCGCTGGGCTCTGTGCGCCTCACGGCGCGGTCCGTGCGCCTCGCGGCGCGGTCCGTGCGCCTCGCGGCGCTAGTAGTGCGCCCCGCGGCGCTAGTAGGCGTAGGCGGCGCCGAGGCGGATCCCGAGGTACTCGTCCACGGCACCTCCCGCGATGAACCTGTCACCTCGCGCGGGCGTGAAGGACGAGAAGAACCTCGAGTAGTCGAGGCGGACACGCGCCTCGAGGCCGCTCGAGATCGGGATCGCCACGCCGCCACCGAGGGCAATCCCGAGCACGCTCGGATCCGTGAACTGCTCGTAAACGAGACCCGATGACATGGGGATGAAGAAGTCGAAGCCGGCGAGGAGAGCCACTGGGCCTACAGGCGCCCTCAGATCGAGCCCGAGGCGAACGAGCGTGTAGGAAACGTCGGGGAGCAGCCCGTCGATGTCCGTGTTCTCGTAGCCGAACGTCTGGAGCCGCAGCCCGGCGCCGATCCCGAGGATGGCCGACTGATCGTTGCTCCCGAGGCGGATGCGCTCGCGCAGCCCGATGTCGAAGCGCTGGTAGGTCGTTCCCACCGACTCGCCTCCCTCCTCCGCCGAGCTGAGCCCGAGCGCGCGCGCGAAACTCACGGTGAGACCGAGATCCTTGATGAACGGGACACCCGTGCCGGCGAACGGATACAGCTCGCCTCCCAGGTTGATGAGCGGCGCGCCGAAGACGCTGTAGGGCCGGATGTTCTCCGTCAGCGGCTCCGAGTAGTTGAACCAGCGACCACCCAGCTCGAGGCCACCATCGATGACGAAGAGCGCGGTGCCCACCTGGTTCTTCGGGCGCGCGCCGACCGGCTCGTCCTTCTTCTCGTCCTTCTTTTCGTCGGGCTCCTCCTTCGGCTTCTCTTCGGGCTCGATCTTCTCCGGCATGGTGGCGGCCGGCGCGAGATCGCGGAGGACGGGCCCGAGGGTGGCGTCGATCGACCGGAGGTGATCCGCCTCGTTCCCTCGAAGGGCGATCGGCTCGTCGATGGGCAGCTCGTCCGACCCTCGATCGACGTAGACCAGGTACAGCTCCTTGCGCGCTCCCACCTTGCGCATGAGCCCCAGGACCACGGCCTCGATGCCGGCCGCGTCGAGCGCCTTGCGGATCTTTGGCAGCACGCGCTTGCGTTGCCTCTCATCCGAGATGGCCTTGCCCAGCGGCGGCCGGACGCCGGCCTTCTTGAGCGCGCTCGTGAAGGTGTCAGGATCGACGACTTGCAGCGTCTCGGGCACGATGGCCTGGATGGCCGCGTTCATCGAGTCGCCGTCAGGCCCCTCGATGTGGACGGCGATCGACTTGGCTTCCTCCGACTGCGCCAGGATGGGCGGTGAGAAGGTGAACGTGGCTGCAGCGCCCGCGACACCGAGCAGCAAGTGAGCGCAGAGGCGCGCGACGAGGAGGCGGCTCGACCCGTCACTGCAAAGCCCACGAACGACGGAAGGCCCCTGTCCTACCTGCGCCAAGACGCGCGTGCCCAGGGGGGAAGCGAGGTCGTCAGACTGTAGCACCGGCGTGAGCCTACAAGCCCTGCCAGCCGACAATCCAGCGTCTTGATGGTGGAGACCGTGGGACCGTGGTGGCGCGTGTCGCACGTCTCGGTTCATGCCCCGGGAACCTTCGCGATGCAGGGATCGACCACCGGCAGGTGTCCTGTTAGGCTCCGGTCCGCGCTGGCGTGACGTGCAGTCCTTGGCGTCACCCAGAGGACGGACGTGTGCTTCGCCGGTGACCCGCTCGCGGGAGCGTCGACGCAGCCCGTCGGTCGCGGGAGGCGAGGCAGATGGAGCTGTCGGAGAGGCGAGGGAGGGGGCCAGACGGCCGCGGTAGGCTCGGATCCTGGCTCGTTGCGGTGAGCGCCGTCGCCCTGGGGCCGACCGCGTGCAGCCCGGAGCCGTCCCCTCCGGTGGACACCGCATGCGTCAGCCTCTCTCCAGGCACGGCGCCCATCCGCCGGATGACCCGCTTCGAGTACGACCGCACCGTCCACGATCTCCTCGGGGACGAGACGCAACCAGCGCGGTCGTTTGCACCCGAAGAAGAAGTGCTCGGCTTCAACAACCAAGCTGCAGCCCTGGGGGTCACCCAGAGCCTGGCCGAGCAGTACATGAAGGCTGCCGAGAAGCTTGCAGCCCAGGCGGCCCAGCACCTGACCCGGCTGATGCCAGGGTGCGACCCGACGCGCCCGGAAGCCGACGCTTGCGTGGAGCGGTGGATCCGTGACTTCGGACGCCGCGCGTTCCGTCGCCCGCTCGATGCGGACGAGGTGAAACGCTTCGCCACGCTGTTCGACTGGGGGCGAGACGACTACGGCGGTGTCATCGGTGTCGAGCTGATCATCCAGGCGATGCTGCAGTCGCCCCACTTCCTTTACCGCGTCGAGCTGGGGATGCCCGACCCGGTCGCGCAGGGCGTCGTTCAGCTCTCGCACTACGAGATCGCGTCGCGCCTGTCGTACCTGCTCTGGTCGTCGATGCCCGACGACGCGCTGCTCGACGACGCCGAAGCGGGACGGCTCGGCACCCCGGAAGAGATCCGGGTCGCGGCCGAGCGCATGCTGCACGATCCGCGCGCTCGTGAGGCCGTCCTGGAGTTTCACCGGCAGTGGCTCGAGCTGAAGCACGTCGACCTGATGACCAAGGATCAGAAGACGTACCCTGCGTACGACAGCGCGCTGAGGCCTCTCTGGATGGCCGAGACCGAGGCGTTCGTCGAGCACGTGGTGTTCGACGAGCCCGGCGGGAGCCTCACCACCCTGCTCACGGCGCCTTTCAGCTTCATGAATGCGGAGCTCGCCGCGTTCTACGGCGTGTCCGGCCCCACGGGGACGGCGTTCGAGCGGGTCGAGCTCGATCCCGCCCACCGTGCGGGCGTCTTGACGCACGCCAGCGTGCTCGCGACCCAGTCCAAGCCCAACCAGTCGTCGCCCATCCATCGGGGCAAGTTCGTTCGTGAGCGCCTGCTCTGCGACCTCATCCCTCCGCCCCCCGCGAACCTCCCCATCACCGTCCCCGAGGTGCAACTCGGCGTCACCACCCGGGAGCGCTTCGCCCAGCACCGGGAAGACACGGTGTGCTCTGGCTGCCACGCGCTGATGGACCCCATCGGGTACACGTTCGAGCACTACGACGGCATCGGCCAGTGGCGTGATCTGGATCAAGGGCTCCCGGTGGACGCCACGGGGAACATCAGCCGGACCGAGGCGAACGGGAGCTTCGACGGCGCCATCGAACTCTCGACCCACCTCGCCCGGAGCGCGCAGGTCCGCGCGTGCGTCGTGAGCCAGTGGTTTCGGTACGGGTACGGACGCGCGGAGAAAGAAGAAGACCAGTGTAGCCTCGACCAGCTCGGGGACACCTTCAGGCGCTCGGGCCACAGCATCCAGGCCTTGCTCGTGGGCCTGACGCAGACGGACGCCTTCCGCTACCGAAGGCAAGGGGGTGAGCCGTGAGCGCCACCCGCCGCGTGCTGAGCCGCCGCGCGCTCCTCCGGGGGGCCGGTGGCGTCGCGCTGGGGCTACCGTTCCTCGACGCGATGTCCCGGTCCGCCTCGGCGGCGTCCTTTCCGAAGCGCTTCATCGTCTTCTTCACGGGGCTCGGAACGGTCAAGAACGCCTGGGCCCCTCGTGGCAACGAGACGAGCTTCGCGCTGGGTGAGATCCTCGACCCGCTCACCTCCTTCAAGGATCGACTCCTCGTCCTCGAAGGCATCGACATGGAGTCGGCGCACCACGGCCCTGGCGATCCCCATCAGCAGGGCATCGGTCACGCCCTCACGGGCACGGAACTCCAGGTGGGCGACCTGTTCCCCTACGCCTGCAACCCGAACGCGAAGGTTGGCTGGGGTGGCGGCATCTCGCTCGACCAGTTCCTTGCCAAAGAGCTCGGCCAGACCACCAAGCTCGGCTCGCTCGAACTCGGCGTGCAGGTGCAGAACGCCAACGTCTCCTCGCGCGTCTCGTACCTGGGCCCCGGCCAGCCAGTCCCCCCCGAAGACGACCCGCGGGTCACCTTCGACCGGCTCTTCGCCGATCTCGCCGCCGACCCCGAGAGCCTCGCCCGGAAGCGTGCCCACCGGCGGCGCGTCCTCGACACCGTGATGGGCGACTACCACGCGCTCCAGAGCCGCCTGGGCAGCGGCGATCGCGAGAAGCTCCACAACCACCTGGGCGCCCTCGCCGAGATCGAGAAGCGCCTCGACGCCACGGGGACCGTCGGAGGGAGCTGTGCCGTCCCCACCCTGGGCGACGTCCCGGAGACCTACGTCAACGACAACTACCCGGAGCTTGCGCGGCTCCAGATCGATCTGCTCGTCATGGCGCTGGCCTGCGACCTCACCCGCATCGCCAGCTTGCAGTGGGCCTCGACCCAGGCAGGGAAGGTGTTCACCTGGCTGGGCCAGAACGAGACCCACCACCAGCTCTCCCACTCCGGCTTGAACGACGCGACCAGGGCCCAGCACCTGATCAACATCGGAAAGTGGCACGCCGAGCAGCTCGCGTACCTCCTCGACAAGCTCGCCAGCGTGCCCGAGGGCGCCGGAACCCTGCTCGACAACACCCTCATCCTCTGGTGCACCGACATCGCCGTCGGCCAGACCCACAGCCGGCGCGACATGCCTTATGTGCTCGCCGGAGGCGCAGGCGGCGCGCTGGAGATGGGGCGCTACCTGCGCTACCAGGGAAACTTCCACAACGACCTGCTCGTCGCGCTCTGCAACGCGATGGACGTCGATGTGACGACGTTCGGCAACCCCGACTACTGCACCGGAAAGCTGCCCGGCCTCGGCGTGTGATCCCCCCCGTCCGGGTCGTGCGCTATGCTGGCCCGATGGAGCATGCGGGGATGTTCGGGAGCGTCTCGCGGCGCGGCGTGATGGTGCTGGTCGCGGCGCTGATGGCGTTCGGGTCCGGGTGTGACGGTGGTGACGAGGATGGCGCGACCACGACCACCACGCACGGCCACGAGGGCGTGTGCGAAGGAGAGACGCGCGGCGATCACTACAGCGCCGGGATGGAGGTGCCGTCGACGTCGGGCGCCCACACCCTCCGCCTGCAGCAGGCCTCACCTGCACCGCCCGTGAAGGGGGAGAACACCTGGACCTTCGTGATCACCGACGACACGGGGGCAGGCGTGACGGGTGCGACCGTGACCGTCACCCCCCGGATGCCCGACCATGGCCACGGCAGCCCGCAACCTCCGACGGTGAGCGAGACCGGCGAGGCCGGGGAGTTCCAGGCGTCGGCGATCGACTTCAGCATGGCGGGCTACTGGGAGGTGACCATCGCCGCCGCCCTCGCCACCGGCGAGACCGAGAGCTTCGTCCTCGGTTTCTGCGTCGAGGGCTGATCCCTCACGCAGAGGCCTGGCATCTCCGCCGGGCTCCTTCGAGCGTCTCCCCGGGGCGGCGGGGGGCGCGTGCCCCTGCCGTGTGAATCAGGGCACGCAGACGAACCCGCGGTCCGGGGTCCACGTGACCTCCGTGTTGCGCAGGGTGAACGTCGGGAGCTCACTTCGGATCGCGGGGTCGAGATCGCCGCTCTCCACCAGCGTGTCGATCAGATCGAAGTCCATCGGCCGGATGTGGACGCGCACCGTGATCCGGTCCGGGATCACGTTGGGGATGCGGTAGGTCTTCTCCACCTGGTGGTAGAACGCTGGATCCGTCGGGTCGTTGGTGACCGCTGGAGGCAGCAGCGTGTTCGTCGTCCGGGCGATGTCCCAGAACATGTAGGTCTTGTTACCCTGGGCATCGACGGCGTCTTCCTGGATCCGCCACAGATCGGGGTCCGTGCTCGCCGCAACCGGCTGGCCTTGCGGGATCACGCCGCTCTCGTAGATCACCTGCCCGCCGGCGTAGGCGACCACCTCGGCCCAGGCACGCCGGTTGTGCGCGGCGCCGCTCGTGAAAGCGTGCCCGCCGAACGCATTGTCGAGGGAGAGCACCGCTTCCACGCCGCCGGCCAGGGGACGGACGCAGAGCGAGGCGAGCAGCGACTTGTCGAGCGCGTTCTGGACCAGCGCGCGCTGGGTCTCTCGCTCGGGGAAGGGGATCATCGCCACGTCGACTGCAGGGGCCGCGTGATCGTGCAGCAAGCGCATCGGCGAACCCGCGACCGTCGAGGCCGGGCCCTCCCGCCCTTCCATGTGGCACTGGCCGCACGTGAGCTGGGTCGTGCGCCCTGGCTTGGCGAAGAGGGACGCCTGCCATTCCGCATAGGTCCGCTCCAGGAACACGCCAGCAGGCGTCACCACATCGTGGCAGGATCCACAGAGGTCCGCCGACGCGGGATTCTTCCGATCGTGCAGTGGCGAGTAGGCCGAGCGGTGCGGCGCGGCCGCGATCGGATCAGGGATGCCACCCCGCATCACCCCATCGTTCGCGAGGCGGAGCGGGTTGTTGTGGGTGCCCAGCACCGCGTCGACGCTGTGGCAGAAATAGCAGGTGATTCCCTTCTGGTGCTGGGGCAGCTCCTGCAGGTTGAGCCCGTCGGTCGTCGCGCCCGACAGCACCGCCATGGGGGCGTGACACTGAACGCAGAAGTTGCCGAGCTCGCCACCCGTCTCGCGCTGCCCTCGGGCGTTCAGCGCGAGGAAGACCGGATCGTCGCTCGCATAGGCGTGCATGCTGCCCGACCACTCGCGCATCTGAGCCGGGTGACATGACGCACACGACTGCGGGTCCAGAAGGGCCTCTGCGTCGAGGTACTCCGGGGCTGGTTGGTCACCACCGTCACATGCGCTGCTGAACAGCAGGAGCGCTGCAGTCCATCGCCTTCCCATCGATCTCCCGGTGCTTTCGTTGCCACCGTAGTCCAAGATGACGGTAACGCCCAGCGTCTGCTCGGTTTCCGACATCCCTACCCTTGCGTGATCGTGAAAGCGTGGCGTCTCGTGGCGAGGCAGGGACCTCATCGCCGGGCCTCTGACCCCGGCCGATCATCACCGAAGCATTACGCGATGCATCAGGAGGCGTTGTGTAGCGCACCTGGAGGCATCGGTCGCCCTGCTGCGGGAGCCACGCTGGGCCGCTGTGCGAGTTTTGCACGGTGATGGAGCCCTTTCACCACGTGCCGAGCACAAGAGGTGCAATGAGCGCGTGGTGTCACATTACGACGCAATGGACCGCAGCGGCTTCTTTTGCATGCCCCACGAGGTGAGCTGATTTCGTGGATGAACCTTCGAGCATGGGTTGATGATAATCGTTTTCTATTGAGGGGGGCAAATGGTTGCCAGGTTCAAGTTATCCAGCGTGGGGCTTTGCTGGGAGTGTTGATGATAGTCGATATCAGCAGGCAACTGATTCGGGGCCTGGTCTCTTCAGAAATACATCAAGGGTAGAGCGGTGGTGAAACAGGGAGTTCATCGAGAAATGACTCGGCGAGATCTGTCGGGGGATTGATAGGTGACCTATAGGTTGAAGCGCGTTTCCTTCGGGGGACGTGATTTCTTGATCAAGATAACGATACTGGAGGTTTCCGGAGATGATGCGCAATCACCTTGCGGCGCTGGTGAGCCTGTTCTCGTTCGCTGTCGTCTGTGCAGCGGCACCCGGCTGTGGCGGGGATGATGGTGGCGATGGTGGAACGACGACCACCACGACGACCACCACGACGACCACCACGACCACCACGACGACCACCACGACCACCACGACGACCGATACGGAGGAAGGGTGTCCGGTCGACGTCTGCACGACCTATGGCGCTGCAGTGCCGGCGGTGGCATCGCAGATCACCGATAGAGCTGCGACCGATCCGATGTTCGAGGCCGATTTCCAGCCCCTCGTTGCGATGGGAGCGGACGCGGTGGACGCCTTCAAGGAGAGCCTCGCCAACTTCATCTCGGATGCCTATGGCTGCACGGCGGACGCCTACACAGGTCCCACGATGCAGGCTGCGCACGCCGGGATGAACATCACCCAGGAGGAGTACGACGCCTTCATCGCCCTGATCGCCGGGGTCTTGCAGGACAATGGTGTGCCCGAGGAGCACATCAACGAGTGCTTCGCTCCGCCTCTCGTGGATCCCGCTTTCGCCAACACCATCATCGGGCAGTGAGCAGGAGATGAGCGCCACGGGTCGCGTCGTCTCGACATTGCGGCAGGCGCGCTGGGTGTTCGCCGGAGTGCTCGGCTTCACCTTGCTGGCCGTCGCTCTCATCGGTTTCGCCCACACGAAGCACGGCCGTCCGCTCCTCGCATTCCTGCGAGGCGCACCGGGCTGTCCGGTCGGGATGGACTTGAAGCTTTCCCCTGCCGAGCAGGAGCAGCTTCGCGCCCAGGTGCTCGCTTCCGTGCGAACTGCGGAACGGGCGTCGTCTCGTCCGGCGCTCGGCTTCTTGCTCGATGCGACCACGCGTGACGATGTCGCGCGATGGGCAGCGGATCACGGCATCCGCTGCGAGCCAGCCAAGCGGGGAGCTGCGCTGCGCTGCGCTGACGTCCCCGCGGCTGCGCTCGTCGTCGAGGGGGATGCTGCCGCATCGCCCGCACATCCCGGCGCTGTCGATGGCTTGATGCTCTTCTTCGATGGTCACGCTCGGCTCATCGCCGTCGACGCTTCGCGCAGCCAGCTCTCGGCCGAGGCGGCCACCGATCTCGTCGAAGCACGGCGAGCGTCGCTTTCGGCCATGGTGGGCCCCCCCGCTCTGGAGAGTGGTGTCGCGGATGCGGACTACCTGAAGGGAGGCGCCCTGCGGCGCGTCTCGTCAGAGTTTCGGTTCTCCGACTACCGCGTCCAGCTGAGCGCGACGAACCTGGGCCAGAAAGTCGTCGTTCGCGAGCAGTATCAGTCCATCCCGAACTAGCGGAACATTCCCCAGGTTCGTCTCGGGTCTCTGGTCGAGCGAACTGCGAAGAAAGCAGGGGTGGCGACCCTCGGGCGCGCAGGGGCCAGCAGGCTTCTGTTGCAGGGGGTGCGTACCGGCCAGCCCGCTTGCTACCCAGCGATCCCCGCCTCCACCCGCCGCAAGACCCTTTGCGTCGGCAACTATTTTTGGCAAGACGGGGCGATGGGTGTCCTGACCACCGAGCTATGCCCGGCTTCCTCACGGTCGCGATCTGCGACGGTGATGGCGCTTCTGGCTGGTGGCGTCGCGCTCGTCGCGTCCGCCTGTCGTCAACCTGCCGCCACCGCGGAGGGTGCCGATGCCGGCACAGACGCCAGCGTACCTCCCGTGGCCACACAGGGGCTCAACGCAGAGCCTGTGCCCCCGCCGCCACCGGATCGCCCGATGCTCGGCATCACCGCGTTCGTGACCAACGTCTACAGCGAGCCGCGGGACACCTCGAAAAAGCTCGGCTACCTCCGCGTCGGCACCAAGGTGGCACGCTCCGACGAGCCAGCCGGCAAGGCGGGCTGCCCGGGTGGCTGGTATCAGATCCACCCCAAGGGCTACGTCTGCGTCGGCAAGGAAGCCACGCTCGATCTCGACGACCCCTTGCTCAAGGCCGCAGGCCCGGGGCCGGACCTCAAGAGCGCGCTGCCGTACAGCTACGCCTTCGTCCGCGCCGTGCTGCCCCTCTACCTCCGCGTCCCCACCGCCGCCGAGCAGGAGAAGTCCGAGTTCAAGCTCAAGGAGCACCTCGAGTGGTGGGACCAGAACAAGGCCACGGTCCAGAAGGTCACCCTGGGCGCGCGCGACGTCCCGCTCGACGAGCGCGGCGTCCCCATCCCCGGCAAGAAGGCTGGGGAGCTTGGCCTCGCGAAGAACTCCCTGGAGCTCGGCGAAGGCGTGCTGCTGGGGGCTCAGACCGAGAACGATCCCATCCCCTTCTGGCTCGAAGGGGGCAAGCGCCAGATCCCGAACATCAGCGAGTTCCACGTCCCCGACTACGCCGTCTTCGCCGACCGTGCCCGCCGCTTCACCGGCCTCTCGCTGATCGGCTCCTTCCCGACCGGTCCCGAGTCCCACAACCGGCGCTTCGCCATCACCACCGACCTGCGGCTCGCCCCCAACACCAAGATCAAGCCGGACACCGGCTCGGCCTTTCACGGCGTGGAGCTGACCGACGACTTCACGCTGCCCCTGGCCTTCGTGCGCAACCGCGGCGCAAAGTCGTACGACGTCACCGGCAACAAGGCGACCCCGGGCGGTGAGCTGGAGTGGCGCGGCGTGGTTCCCCTCACGGGCCGCCTGCGCAAGGCCGAGGGGGTGAAGTACTACCGCACCAAGGACAAACAGTTCCTGAACGAGCTCGACGTGGGCCTCGCCATCGCGCCGGAGATCTGGCCGGTCGTCGCCGAGAAGGGCCAGAAATGGATCGAGGTCAGCATCAAGCACCAGACCCTGGTCCTCTGGGAGGGCAAGCGCCCGGTCTACGCCACGCTGGTCTCCACGGGGCAGGCGGGGATGGGGGATCCCAAGTCCACGACCGCGACGATCCGCGGCATCTTCCAGATCCGCAACAAGCACATCTCCGCGACGATGGACTCCAACGAGTCGACCTCCGAGGGCGGCCAGCCGGAGCGGGTCATCAACGCGAACGTCAGCCAGAGCGGCCCTGCGAAGGAGCGCCCTGCCGCGAAGGACGGCGGCAAGGCGGCGAAGGACGGCGGCAAAGCGTCCGCGAAGAACAAGAAAGACAGCGGCGGCAAGAAGGACGCAGGGGCTGCCAAGGCCTCGAGCAAGAGCGCTCCTGCCGCAGCGGCGGCGGCGCCCGCCGTGGTCCCTCGCCGAGGCGACGGAGAGTACGGCGTCACCAAGCGGCGAGGCGAGGGGCTCTACAAGCTCCGGGACGTCCCGTACATCCAGTACTTCGCCAGCGGGTACGCGCTCCATACCGCGTACTGGCACGACGTCTTCGGCACTCCCCGCAGCCACGGCTGCATCAACATGTCGCCCATCGACGGGCACCGCGTCTTCCTGTGGACCGAGCCCGCCGTCCCTGACGGCTGGCACACGATCATCTCCGGGGAAGAGATGGGTGAGGGGACCACCATCATCGTCCACGAGTGAACCTGCGCGCGTACCCAACCCCCGCTCACCCCGTATGCTGTCGGGAATGAGCGAAAGGGACGCGCGTGAACCACCTCTGGACCGCATCGCTCTCGACCCTCCCGAGGCCCAGCAACGCCGGCTCCGCCTGGTCGAGGAGCTGATCGCCCTCGGAGACGCGCAGACCGCCCCTGTCATCGAAGCCCTGCGGCGCGTCCCTCGGCACCTCTTCATTCCTGAGGCCGAAGCCGCGTACGCCTACGACAACGTCCCGCTGCACATCGGCGACGAGCAGACCATCTCCCAGCCCACCATCGTCGCGGTGATGACCGAGGCCCTCGCGCTCACCCCGCGCTCGCGCGTCCTCGAGATCGGGACGGGCTCCGCGTACCAGGCGGCGGTGCTCTCGCTCATCGCCCAGGAGGTGTACTCCATCGAGCGCATCCCCCGCTTCGCTCGGGAGGCCTCGGAGCGCCTGCGCCGTCTCGGCTATGCCGGGATCGAGGTGCGCTTCGGCGACGGGTACGCCGGCTGGCCCGAGCGGGCTCCCTTCGACCGCATCCTGCTCACCGCCGCGCCCCCCATGCTCCCGACGGCCCTCCTCGACCAGCTCGTCGACGGAGGAGTTCTGGTTGCTCCCGTCGGCGCCGCGACAGCCCAGGAGCTCGTGCGCATCCACAAGCAGCAAGGACGGTTGCGACAGGAATCGCTCGGTGCCGTCCGCTTCGTTCCCATGCTGGCTGGAGCGCTTTCACGTCGTTAGGATCTTGGTGGCGGCGTCGATCGCCGCCGCGAGAGCGCCACCAGCGCCTCGCCAACCCCCCTGACACCGGAGAGCCCCATGTCATTAGCGTTACCCCGCGTTCACCTCTTCGAGTGGAACGATCTCGATGGCATTCCCGAGCCGATACGCGAAACCGTCGTCGAATCTCTGAGCCGGACCCTGCGCTGGGGGGTCCTCCGTGAGCTCGTCACGCCCTTGACCACCTTCCTGAAGGAGACCGGCGCCAGCGAGATCCTCGACGTCGGCGCTGGGGCAGCAGGCCCCGCCATGACCCTGGTGGAAGAGCTCCAGCGCGCGGGCGTCACGCCGCCCCGCTTCATCCTCACCGACCTCGCTCCTCGCATCGGAGCCTGGGAAGAGGCGCGTGCCGCGCACCCCGGCTTCATCGATTTCGAGCCGAACCCGGTCGACGCGACCGCCATTCCCGCCGAGCTCGGGAAGGGGCGCGCCCGGCTCCTGAGCTGCGTGTTCCATCACTTCCAGCCCGATCTGGCGAAGGCCATCCTCGCCGATGCCGTCCGCTCCAACGTGGGCATCTTCATCCTCGAGCCCTTCGAGCGGAACCCGCTCGGCGGTGTCGCGCTGGGCTGCACCTTCATCCCCTCGGTGATGATCAACCCGCTGCTCAGTCCCCGCAACCGATGGCAGAAGATCCTGCTCACCTACCTGACGCCGATCGCGCTCATGACGAACGCATGGGACTGCTTCATCAGCACGCTGCGGATCCACACGGTCGAGGATCTCCAGGCGATGGTCGCCCCCTTCGGTGATGCGTTCCGCTGGCGCCATGGCGTCTTCCGCTACCCGCCGTTCGGCAAAGGCTATTACTTCTACGGCGTCCCGAACCCGGATCGACAGCGCGCGCCTACCTCGTGAGACACGGCTGGCTCGCGCGGAGCCGGCCTTCCAGGAGATTCATGCCGCTTCCTCGCGTTCACCTCTTCGAATGGAACGACCTCGACGGTGCCCCCGAGGTGCTGCGCGAGACGGTCATCGAGTCCCTCAGCAACACGTTGCGGTGGGGTGGCGTCCTCCGTGAGCTCGTCACCCCGTTCCGCGCCTTCCTGGAGGAGACGGGGGCGAGCGACGTCCTCGACCTCGGCGCGGGCGCCGCAGGTCCGGCGAGGGTCCTGGCGGAAGAACTCCAGCGTGCAGGCGTCGCGCCGCCACGCTTCATCCTCACGGACCTGGCACCCCGGATCGAGGCCTGGGAAGAAGCGCGTGCGGCGTACCCGGGGATCATCGACTTCGAACCGAACCCGGTCGATGCGACGGCCATCCCGCCCGCGCTGGGGGAAGGACGCGCACGGATCATCATCAACGCGCTTCACCACTTCCGACCCGAGATCGCGCAGGCGGTCTTCGCCGACGCCGTCCGTTCTCGTGCTGGCATCTTCATCGCCGAAGGCTTCGGTCGGAACCCGCTTCGCTTTCCCACCATGTGGCCCGCTGGACTCCCGGCGTTGCTGCTCAACCCGTGGCTCAGCCGCCGCCACCGACTCCAGAAAGCAGCGCTCACTTACCTCACGCCGATCGTGTTCGCCGCGAGCGCATGGGATGGCTTCGTCAGCACGCTGCGCGTCTACACCGCCGACGAACTTCACGCGATGGTCGCGCCGTTCGGTGAAGGTTTCCGCTGGCGTCATGGTGTCTTCCGCTACGCGCCTCTCGGAAAGGGAGTTTATTTCTATGGCGTGCCGCATCGTTGATCTGGAGGGCGCTCGGTCACGAGCGCACGAGGACGCATCGCGCGCGGAAGGCGACTTGCTCTCGGTTGGCGGCAGCAGCTAACCTCCCAAACCGTGCAGACAGGCGACCCGTTCGGCTGGGTGGGGTCGACCATTGACGGCCAGTTCGCGGTCGAAGCGCCAGCAGGAGAAGGGGCGTTCGGCATCGTGTACCGAGGCAGGCACCTCGGCTTCGACGTGCCGGTGGCCATCAAATGCCTGAAGATCCCGGCCGACCTGGGGTCGGGACAGCGCGACGAGTTCCTGGCCAGATTCCGCGAAGAGGCCAGGCTCTTGCACCGTCTGTCGCGGCGCACGATGGGCATCGTGCAAGCAATCGACATCGGCGCGGCGGCGGCGCCGAACGGCCAGTGGGCACCGTACATCGTGATGGAGTGGCTCGACGGCGAGACCCTCGAGCAGGACCTGAAGCGACGCCGCGCCGAAGGCCGAGGTGCGCGTGGCCTGGACGAAGCGATCCAGCTTCTCGCCCCCGTCGCTGCTGCGCTCTCCATCGCGCACGAAGAGAACGTCACCCACCGCGACGTGAAGCCGGCGAACCTGTTCCTCGCTGGCGGACGCGACGGCGATCTCATCAAGGTCCTCGACTTCGGCCTCGCCAAGGTCTTCGCCGAGACCCCGACGGTGACCGAGGCCCTCGCCCAGACGGGGCGCGCCTTCCGCGCCTTCACGCCCCAGTACGGCGCGCCCGAGCAGTTCAGCCCGCGCTACGGTGCCACCGGCCCGTGGACCGACGTCTACGCACTCGCGCTCATCCTCGTCGAGCTGGCCGCGGGCAAGCCGGCCCTCGCTGGCAGCGACGTGATCCAGCTCTTCGTCGCCTCCAGCGACGAGGCGCACCGGCCCACCCTCCGCGCCCTCGGCGTGGAGAGCAGCCCCAACCTCGAAGCCGTGCTCTCGCGCGCGCTCGCGGTGAATCCAGCCGCTCGCTACACCAACCTCGGTGACATGTGGGCCGCCCTCATGTCGGCGCACCGCGCCTCGGCGCGCCCCCTCCGCGACGCCGCGCAGCCTTTGCCTCCCCTGGGCGCGCGGCGTGACACCCTGCGCGTCCCGGCGCCGCTGCCCAGCATCAGCTCACGACCGCCGGGCACGCGCGAGGTCATCTCCTCCGGGCGCGGCACGACGCCCATCGCCCCGCCACCACCGCTCGTCCCTGCGGCCGCCCTGGGGGCCCTCGGCGCGCGCTCCGGCGAGGCGCGGCATGTCTCCGAGAGCCCCTTGGTGGGCCCGGAGGCGGGCGAGAACCGTGTCTGTACCATGATGTTCGTCGAGCTGTCCGACGCTGGCGCGCTCTCCGCGCGACTCGATCCCGAGGAAGTGAAGGACCTGCTCGACCGCGGCTTTCGCCTCTTCGCCGAACAGGTCGAGCGCATGGACGGCGTCGTCGAGAAGCCCGTCGCCGGCCGCGCGATGGCCATCTTCGGCGTACCTCGCTCCACCGAGCACGACGCCGAGCGCGCCGTGGCCGCCGCCCTCGGCTTCCAGGCCGCCCTCGCGCACCTCCGCGGCGCAGGCGCTGGCGCGGCGGCGGTGGGTGGCAGCCCTGCGCCCCGGTGGCAAGAGCCACGCTCTGCACGGGGAGGCCGCCTCTCGGCGCGCATCGGCCTCGCCACGGGCCGCGTCTTCGTCGGCCCGAGCGGTACCGCGAGCGGCGACCCGGGCACCCTCAATGGCGCGCGCGCGCAGACCTCCACCAGCAGCAGCCGCCCCGACCTCACCGTCATCGGCGAGGCCGTCACCGCCGCCGCGCGCATGCAGCAGGCGGCACCGCGCGGCGCCATCGTCATCGACCGCGACACCCAGCGCCTCGTGCGCCACCGCTTCGCCCTGGAGCCCTTCGCCGCCGAGCCGGACCTCGAAGCCCACCGCGTGCTCGGGAGCAGTGCCTTCCTGCCGGACATCGCCGGCGCCGTCTTCCATGGCCACGAGACCCGCCTCATCGGCCGCGGCGCCCAGCTGAACCGCCTCCTCATGACCGTCGACGAGGTCATCGCCCGCCGCGAGCCGCGCCTCACGACCCTCCACGGCCCCCCGGGTGTGGGCCGCTCCCGCCTCCTCGCCGAGCTGTCTGCCTCCCTCGTCGCCCGGGGAGAGCTGTGCCTCCTCGAAGCCCGCTGTTCCCCGCTCGACCGCGAGACCAGCCACGCCCTCACCGCGTCGCTCCTCCGCATGCGCTTCGGCATCCACCCCACCGATCCGGCGACCACCGTCCGGCACAAGCTCGAGCGCGGCGTCCGCTGGCTCCGCCTCCGCACCTTCCGCAAGGCCCTCCGCGCCAGGAACCCCTCCGAGCCGCCCCACACCCTCTCCCCCCTGGAGCTGCGCAGCACCGTGCGGGCCACCACGCTCGCCGCCGCGAGGAGCCGCGCTGCGACCGCCTCCGGCCCCCCAAGCGAAGCGCTCGGCCTGCGCGAGGTGAGCGACGTCCTCGGTCGCGTCGCCGCCGTCCTCGGCGCCGCGCCTTCCTCCGAGCGGGACGCCCTGGCGCGCAGAGACCAGCTCGCCGGCGACACCACCGACGCCAAGCGCCGCATCCTCGAAGCGATGTTCCGCCTCGCGGCCTTCGTGCTCGATCGCGTCCCCGTGGTGGTCGTCGTCGACGACCTCCAGTGGGCCGACGACGCCAGCCTCGACCTCCTCGAAGCCCTCACCGCGCGCGCCGACGGCTTCCCGCTCGCCGTGGTGTGTGCCGCCCGCCCCGAGCTGTTCGATCGCCGCCCCCGCTTCCGCGAAGCCAGCCCTTTCCACGACGCCCTCGCCCTTGCCCCCCTCGGCCGCCGCGACGTCGAGGAGATGATCCTCGACCGCCTCCAGCGCGTCCCTTCTCCATCCCCCGAGCTGGTCTCCATGCTCGCCGACCGCGCCGAGGGCAACCCCCGCACCCTCGAAGAGACCCTCGAGCTGCTCATCGACGCTGGCGCCATCGATACCTCCGCCGACCCCTGGCACGTCCGCGAAGCCGAGCTGGGCGCCTTGAGCCTCCCCCCCACCGTCCAGGGCCTCGTCCAGGCCCGCCTCGACCGCCTCGACCCCGAGCCCCGCGGCGTCATCGCCCTCGCCGCCGTCGTCGGCCGCACCTTCTGGGAAGGCGCCATCGACCGCCTGCGCAAGGCCACCCCCTCCGGAAGCTCCCCGCGCACCAGCGAGCCCCCCGTCCAGCTCGACGACCTCGACCCCCCTTTCTCTGCGGCCCCCAGCGATCTCGCCGCCCGCGCGCGCGACGAAGGCCCCACCCCCACCGCAGAGCTCCTTGCCCTTCTTTGCGAGCGCAACCTCGTCCGCGCGCGCCCCTCCGCCACCTTCCCTGGCGAGCGCGAGTACACCTTCACCGAAGGCCTCGTCTGCGACGTCGCCTACGAGATGCTCAGCGTGAAGGTGCGCCGCCGCATCCACCTCCTCGTCGCCGAGTGGCTCGAACAGCAGGTCGTCGGCGACGCCAGCGCCGCCCTGCTCGCCCTCCACCACGACCGCGGCGGCTCCCTCCGCGACGCTGCCGCCGCCTACGCCCGCGCCGCCTCGCACGCCCTCACCGTCGGCGACATCGCCGAGGCCCGCACCCTCCTCCTCCGCGTCCGCGAGATCCACGACGCCGCCACCGAGAGCGACGACCACCTCCCCTCGGTCCGCCGCTTCCCTTCGCTCGCGGGCAACAGCCCCGCCCACCTCGACGGCACCCAGCGCTCCCCCTCCTGGGAAGGCGCCGACCGCCGCGTCGCCCCCTGGCGCGACCGCGTCCGCCTCCGCCTGGAACTCGGCGACCTCCTCCGCCAGACCGGCGACCTCGAAGGCGCCGCCCGCACCTACGACGAAGCCCGCGCCCGCATCCTCCGCGTCGAGCGCCGCCTCGCGCCCGCCATGGACGCCCGCGAGCCCCACCGCTGGGAGTCCCGCATCGACCTGCGCATGGCCCTCGTCTGCCAGGCCCGCGGTGCCGTGCAGGAGTCCCTCGACCTCGCCCAGCGCGCCCGCGAGCGCGCCAGCCAGAGCGGCTCCGGCGGCGAAGCCGAAGCCGCCCGCGCCCTCATCGAGTACCTCGAAGCCAGCGACGCCGGCCCCACCCTGCGCGGCGGCTGAGCACCCTCACCGCGCCTCTCCGCTCACCGTCACAGCGCCTTCGCCAGCGCCTTCGCCACCGCGAGCATCACCGCGTCCCGGTTCTGCGTCGCCTTCGGCCCGCTCACCAGGTGGTGGTCCGCCACCGCGTTCGTGACGAACTCCACCTCGAGCATCGCCGACCGACACATCTTCCCGCTCAGGCCGATCCCCGGATCGCGCAGCACCCAGATCGATTTGTGCTGCGTGTCCTTGTCCGCCTTCGCCTCCCGGCTGCGGCCCTTGCTGTCGAAGACCTTGATGGCGGCGACGGCTGCCTCGAGCACGGCCTCCGCGAGCGCGAGGTCCTCCGCCTCGTTCGTCTGGTGCCCGTTCTGCTTCGCTTTGTAGAACGTCTCCGTTCCTCGCGCTCTCGGGTCGTCGAAGCCGTTGAAGTGAATGCTGAGCAAGATGTCCGCTTTGTTGCTCGTCGCGACGGCGACGCGGTCGGCGCCCGACGGGTTGACATCCGTCTCCCTCGTCAGAATCGTCTTCACCTCGCAGTAGTTCTTGGAGCGGAAGATCGCTTGCACCTCCGCGCTCGCGAGCTGCTGCTTCAGGCTCTGCGCATACTGGAGGGTCAGGACCTTCTCGCGCACCTTCGACACCGACGTGGCGTTGTTTGCTTTGCTGCCGTCCTCGTCCACGGTCCCCCCGTGCCCGGGATCGATGACGATGACCCGCCGGTCCGGGCACGCTTGCGTCGTCGCATGCACGTGCTCCGTGGCCCCCTCCCCGGACGTCGGGCTCGCGGGCACGAACCTCGTGTCGCTCATGGGTTCCCTCCTGGTGGCTCGAAGCCCGCCTCCTCGTCGCGCCATCGCGCAGCCCATCGGCGGATCGCGCCAACCAGCACCTCTCCCCGCGATGCCTCCTCTGCACCGAGCGAGGCCGCGATCCACGGATGCATCGCATCCTCGTCGCACTGGTGGCCGAACACGAACATCAACCCGGCCAGCATGACCACCGACGCCGACCGGCTCGCCTCCGGGAGCCCTCCGCACGTCCCGCTGGCCCGCGCGACCAGCTGCCGAAGCGAGGCCTCCCCGACGTACGTCGCCTTCTCCGCGTCGAGCGCCGCCATCACCCGCAACGCTTCGTCCTCGACCCTGCCTGGCCCGGCGACCCTCGCTCCCTCGGCGAAGGCGGCGAGCCGCTCCAGCATCCCCCCCGTGCGCCCGGGCGTCTCTCGGCCGAGCGCTTCGAAATACGCACAGGCCCCGCGGTGGAGCGCTTCCGCCCGGTAGCTTTGATCGAGATCCGGTACACCGAGCGCCGCTGCGGCCCAGGGAAGCTGCGGATCGCCGTCGAAGCCGCTGCCCAGAAGGAGCGCGAGCTCGACATGGAGCCGCACCGGACCGCGCTGGGTGAATCGATGCGTCGACGCCCTCGTGATGGCGTGCTGGATCACGTGCCGTAGCGCCACCTCGGTGAGCAGGCGGCACCGATGAGGCGCGGACGCTCTGCCCAGGAGGACCATCTCGTCCTCGAACGCCGCGCGCGCGACCTGTTCGAATGCCCTGACCTGTGTATCTCTGACGCGTAACACCGGCACCCCCCCTCCACACTGGAACCGCTCGGGGACCAGCATAAGCGAAGATGTCGTCGCCGACCGAGCGTGACGTTCATGCCATCCGCCGGAGAAGGGCCAGTCGACAAAGAGCGCAGGCGCGCCTCCTTTCGACGTCGCGCTTTCGACCTCGATTCCGGGCGTCGGCGACCGCCATCGGGAGCGCGTGCTGGCATCTGGTCAAAAGACCGACCCCACCCGAAGAGGCGCTGACCGCTGCGTCTCCGCCGCAAGCGCTGCGTCTCCGCCGCAAGCGCTGCGTCTCCGCCGCAAGCACTGCGTCTCCCGGGGAAGCGGGATCGCGTCGTGCCATGGAGGGCGAGGCATGCGGGACTCGAGGCATCGTCGCGCCCCTCTCGCGGTCGGTGAAAACCCCTGACCCGAAGCGACCTCGGTCAGCTCCCCTGTGTCGTGGATCACGACGGCCTGATGCGTCGGGCGAGACGACGCGCGCGCCCCTGTCCGGCACGCCAGCTGCTAGTTTGCTGCGACGGATCGTCATGCACGGGGTTCGGTCGCGCTGGGCCACGTGCGCGCCCCGTAGGCACCACGCGTCGACGCAGACACGATGGGTCGAGTGCCTGTCGCGGACCACGATCACGCTCACCTCGCCCAAGGATGTTCGTTGCGAGAAGAATCCAGCTCTCCTCCCCCGACCGCAGCGAGCGTCACGGCGGACGTCGCGCGCGTCGAGGCGACCTTTCCCCCGCGCCAGAGCGGGACCTCCTCGTCCGTGGCCTTCGAGCGCACCGTGGCCTCCTTGCTCGCCGGTGGCTTCCTCGAACACTACGAGATCATCCGCAAGCTCGGCGAAGGTGGCATGGGGGTCGTGCTGCTCGCGCGCGACACCAGGCTCGGGCGGCTCGTCGCCATCAAGCTCCTCCAGAACCGCGGAAGGTCGACCACGCGCCTGCTGGCCGAGGCGAGGGCAACGGCCCTCTGCAGACACGAGAACATCGTGGTCATCCACGACGTCGACGAGGCCGACGGCGGGCCGTACATGGTCCTCGAGTACCTCGAAGGCCGCACGCTGCGGGACGTGCTTTCCTCCGAGGACCGCGGACCGCGGCGCGCGCTCCCCCGAGGCCTCGCGATCGACATCGTGACCTCGGTCCTCCGCGCGCTCGCCGCCGCGCACGCGCGTGGCGTCGTCCACCGTGATCTCAAGCCGGAGAACATCATGATCCTCGACGCCGGCGGGATCAAAGTGCTGGATTTCGGGCTGGCCCGGTGCGGCGACGGCCTCGATCCGAGCGACGGCGGGACGCTCGCCTACATGGCGCCCGAGCAGTGGCGCGGCGAACCGATCGACGCGCGCACCGATCTCTGGGCGGTCGGCGTCCTGCTCCACGAGCTGCTGGCAGGTGAGCATCCGCTGTCGCCGCTCACCCGGGAGCGACTCGAGCAGGTCGCCGATCTGGATGCCCCCATGCCCAGGCTCCGCGACGCCTTCCCCGAGCTTTCGGCGCTCTCGGCCATCGTGGAGCGCTGCTCGAACAAGCGACGAGAAGCGCGCTTCGCGTCGGCGGACGAACTGCTCACGGAACTCACGCCGTTGCGGGGCCGGGCGACGTCGCTCGCCGAGGGCGAGCTGCCGTTCGCGGGGCTCTCGGCATTCCAGGAGGCGGATGCGGACCGCTTCTTCGGCCGCGAGCGGGACATCGCGGCCCTCACGAGGCGGCTCCGTCGCCAGCGACTCATCACGGTGGTGGGGCCCTCCGGCGCTGGCAAATCGTCGTTTCTGCGTGCCGGCGTGATCCCTGCCTTGAAGCACTCCGGAGAGGACTGGGACGTGCTCGTCCTGCGCCCAGGACGCGCCCCCCTGCTGGCGCTCGGCGAGGCGCTCGCGGGGGTGGAGGCGCGCGCCGAGGGCGGGGAGGACGGCCCCCCGGTCTCGGACGAGCTGCGCGTCGAGCCGGGCCTGCTCGGCGCCCGCCTGCGCGCCCACTGCCGCGCGCGGGGGCCCGGGAGCCATGCGCTCGTCTTCGTCGACCAGTTCGAGGAACTCTACACACAGGGCACCGCGCCGAGCGAACGGTCGGCCTTCCTTCAATGCCTCCTCGGCGTGGCGGACGACGCCTCGTCGCCGCTGCGGGTCGTCGTGGCCATCCGCTCGGATTTCCTCGACCGCATGGCCGAGGATCCGCGTTTCCTGGGCGAGGTCACCCAGGGCTTCTTCCTCCTGCCTCCCATGGGGCCCGAGGCCCTGCGCGAGGCCTTGCTGCGTCCGGTGGAGGCAGCGGGCCATCACTTCGAGGACGAGGCGATGCTCACGGGCATCCTGGACGAGCTGTCGCTCGCCAGGACCCCCCTTCCGCTCCTGCAATTCTCGGCCGTCGAACTCTGGGAAGCGCGGGATCCGGAATCGAAATGCTTGAAGCGGGCCAGCTACGAGCGGCTCGGCGGCGTGGTCGGATCGCTCTCCACCCACGCCGACACCGTCTTCTCGACGCTGTCGCTGCCCGACCAGCGCCTCTGTCGGGCGGTCTTCACGCGCCTGGTCACGCCCGAACGAACGCGCGCGATCGTGAGCCTGTCGGAACTCGCCTCCCTCGACGACGATCCCGACGCGGTGGAGACGCTGGTCCAGCATCTCTGCACCGCGAGGCTCGTGCTCCTCGAGGTCGGCGGCCATCCGGGCGCCGTCCTGGTGGAACTCGTGCACGAGGCGCTCATCGAGCGCTGGCCGAGGCTCGCACGGTGGCTCGACGAGAGCGCAGCGGACGCCCAGCTCGTGGCCCGGCTGCGCGCCGCCACGTCGCAGTGGCAGGTGGGCGGAGAGGCGCCCGGCTTGCTCTGGCGCGACCGCGCCGCCGAGGAGGCACGGGCGTGGTACGAGCGAAGGCGCGTGGACCCCGAGGTCGAGCGCGGCTTGCTCCTCGGCCGCTCGGAGGAGCGTTACCTCCTCGCCATGATCGAACTCCAGGATCAGGCGCGCCGGAGACGACGGCGCGCGATCGTTGGAGCGTTCGCGGTCCTCGGCGCCGTGTCGATCCTCGTGCTCCTCCTGGCCCTGAGCGCCCAGAACGAGGCACGGCGCGCGGACGCCGAGGCCGCGCGTGTCAAAGAGAGGAACATCGAACTCTCGCTCCAGGCCCTGCGTGGCCGCAACGCCACGCGGATCCTCGCGGCGCGCAAGCACAAGGACGATCCCACGCTCGTGCTCGCGCTCGCGCGGGAGGTCGAGCCCGACGCCATTCCGAAGGAGTGGGCCGAGATCGTGAGCGAGGCGCTCTCCTCGGGCGTCACGCGCCACGAGATCGCGGGCGTCCATGGTGATTCGGCCATCTACGCGGCGGCCATCAGCCCGGATGGCACGCGCATCCTCACGGCATCGCACGACAAGACGGCGCGCATCCTGGCTGCCGGCGACCACCAGCATCTCGCCACGCTGCGCGGTCACGATGCCTACCTCTGGTTTGCCGCCTGGAGTCCGGATGGCACGCGCATCCTCACGGCGTCGGGGGACAGCACGGCGCGGATCTGGAACGCGGATGGCACCGGGGAGCCGCTCGTGCTGCGAGGTCACGAGGAACACGTCAACTCGGCGCTGATGAGCCCGGATGGGCAGCGCGTGGTCACGGCCTCCGGAGACAGGACCGCGAGGGTGTACCGCGCTGCGGACGGGGAACAGATCGCCCTGCTCGCGCACGGAGCGCCCGTCACGGTGGCCCGGTTCAGCCCCGATGGCCTGCACATCGTGACGACGTCGCTGGACGGGATCGTGCGCGTGTGGGACGCGGACGGCAAGCGCGCGCCGCGGCTCCTGCGCGGGCACATCGGCGAGATCGTCGGGGCTGCCTGGAGCCCGGACGGCGCGCACCTCGCCACGGCAGGCAAGGACACCACGGTGCGCGTCTGGGATGCCTTCGCGGGCACCGAGCGCCTCACGCTGCGCGGCCACGAGGACAAGGTCATGAACGTCGTGTGGAGCCGCGACGGCAAGCGCATCGCCTCGGTGTCCAAGGACAAGACCGCGCGCATCTGGGACACCGAAGGCGCGGTGCCGCCGGTCGTCTTGCGTGGCCACAAGCACTGGGTCTACACGGCAGATTTCACCCCCGATGGCCGCAACCTCCTCACGGCATCGCTCGACACGACGATCCGGCTCTGGGGCCTCGACGAGATCGTCACGCCGATCGTGCTCGCGGGACACACCGACAACATCAACGACATCGCGTGGAGCCCGGACGGCGCGCGCATCGCCACAGCGGCGTCGGATGGGACGGCGCGCGTCTGGCGTGCGGATGGGGGAGGCAGCCCGGTCGTCTTGCGCGGCCCCACCAGGCACACGTCGGCGGCGACATGGAGTCCCGACGGCGCGCGCATCGTCACGATCTCTTCGGTCGGCAAGGCGCAGGTCTGGAGCCTCGACGATCTCTCCTCACCCATCTCCATCGGTCATGACGACCAGAGCCTCTGGCGCGTCGATTGGAGCCCGTCAGGAGACCGGATCGTCACCGCGTCCACGGATGGATGGGTGCGCGTCTGGGCGAGCGATGGCGCCGGCCTGCAGGCAGAGACGAGGGTCCCGACCGAACCCGACGCCATGGTGGGAGCGTGGTTCGAGCCCGCAGGCGACCGGGTCGTCGTGGCGGACGGCGTCGGGACCCTCTATCTCTGGAACGTGGGCCAGGCAGGAGAACGCACCGTCCTCACCCGGGACGCCGAGTTCGAGTCCAGGTACTGGACGGGCGCCCACTGGAGCCCGGACGGCGCGCGCATTCTCGCCTCGTTCGGTGGCAGTACCGCACGGATCTGGGATGTGCGCGACGCGGCGCCTCCGATCACGCTCCGAGGTCACGAAGCGAAGGTCACCTTCGCTTCCTGGTCGCCCGACGGCAGGCGGATCCTCACGACGTCCAAGGACAGAACGGCGCGCCTCTGGGCCGCGGACGGCGCTGCCCAGCCGGTGGTCCTTCATGGCCACGGGGACGTCGTCTCCTGGGCGAGCATGAGCCCGGATGGCGAGCGGATCGCCACCGCCTCCGAAGACACGACGACACGCATCTTCCGTGCTGATGGGTCCGGGCAACCCTTCGTGCTCGGAGGCTCTGCATTCGCCATCAGACACGTCGCCTGGAGTCCTGACGGCAAGACGATCGCGCAGCATGCCGAGGAGCCCTTTGCCCGGCTCTGGCCCGCCGTGGAGCCATTCCGTGGCCCTGACGACGTTCGACTCTGGCGAGCGACCTCGTACTGTATCCCCGTGCCGATCCGCAGAGAGCTGCTCCAGGTCACCGAGGACGAGGCCCAGAGGGACCAGGATGCGTGCGTGCGCCGCGTCCTGGAAGCTCGCGCCGCAGAGGGAAGTGCTGGCGGCGTGTCGGCTCGTGAGAGGGCGGCGCGGCCATGACGCGGAAGCCCGTCCCGCTCGGGACGACGCAAGAGCCTGCGCGCGAGGAACGGAGCGCCCGACACCTCGAGCGTCCCTTCCTGTTCGTGGTGCTGCATGGCGATCGGCCGACCCTCGGCGGTGCGCGGTACTCCCTCTGGGAGACGGATCTCGTCGCCATCGGCCGTGGCCCCGAGCGCGCCGCCTCGCGCGTCCACGAAGGGGGCACCCGGCGGCTCGAGGTGCGCTTGCCCGACGCGGCGATCTCGAAGACCCAGGCGCGCCTGATCCGGCGTGGTGGCGGCTGGGCCTTCGAGGACGCCGGCTCCAAGAATGGCTCCTTCATCAATGGCCGGCGCGTCGGAAACACCACGCTGCAAGACGGTGATTTCATCGAACTCGGCAACGTCGTCCTGCGCTACCGCGCGGGCCTCCCGGCGTCGCCCTCCTCCGCCTCGGACCTCGACCTTCAGGGCGCCGAGATCGGCGGCTTCTCCACGCTCGTCCCTCAGCTCGCCGACGACCTCGACGCACTGACGCGCATCGCCCGAGCGCCTGTCCCGGTGCTCCTCCTCGGCGAGTCCGGCACGGGCAAGGAGGTCCTCGCGGCGGGCCTCCATGCGCACGCGGGGCGTCCCGGGCCACTCGTCGCCGTGAACTGCGGGGCCCTCACCGCGTCGCTGCTCGAAAGCCAGCTCTTCGGGCATCTCAAGGGCGCGTTCACTGGCGCGATCCGGGACGAGCCCGGGTACGTGCGCAGGGCGAACGGCGGCACCCTCTTCCTCGACGAGGTGGGCGATCTCCCGCTCCCTGCGCAGGCCACGCTCCTGCGCGTACTCGAAGAGGGCGAAGTCGTGCCCATCGGCGGCACGACCCCGATCAAGGTCGACCTGCGCGTCGTCGCCGCGACGCACAGACCCCTCGACAAGATGGCCATCCAAGGTGAGTTCCGGGTCGACCTGCTGGCGCGGCTCTCCGGCCACCGGCACACGCTGAAGCCGCTGCGGCAGCGCATCGAGGACATGGGCCTCCTGGTGGGCGCGCTCCTGCAACGCTCGAAGGTCCGGGGTGCGAGCGAAAGCGGCTTCACCGTGGATGCCGCCAAGTGGCTGCTGTCGCACCCCTGGCCGCTCAACATCCGGGAGCTGTCGCAGGCCCTCGGCGTCGCGGCTGCGCTCGCCGAGGAGCGCCTCATCCAGCGCGCGCACCTGAGCGACCGTGGCCAGGAGGAGCCCGAGCCCGACGCGGAAATGAACCGCATGACGCCCGACGATCCCCTCCGCGGGCGCATCATGGCGCTCCTCGAGAAGAACCGCGGAAACGTGAGCGACGTGGCGCGTGACCTGGGCAAATCGCGGGTGCAGATCTATCGCTGGATGCAGAAGCTCTCGATCGACATCGAAGACTACCGTCCGTGATTGACGCGGACCTGTCGCGCGAGGGCCTCGCGCCGCCGCCGGGCCATGGCGGGGAGGTGAATCGAGCGACGCGCAGCGCACCGTACGGACTGGTTGACAAAGAACTCAGTGGACGTTGACAATCAGCGCCGCCCCTCACTACATCCATGGGTGATGACTGGCTCGACACGTCGCAAAGCAACTTCTCCGCCTGCTGGCGAACTCGAGACCTTCATCCTTCAGCAGGTGCTCGAGCATCCGGATGATATTGCGCGTATTACCGCCGAGCATTTCGGGATCACGCGCCAAGCCGTCAGCCGACACCTGAAGCGATTGGTAGAGGAGGGGAAACTTCAGGCTTCCGGCGCCACGCGCAGTCGCACATACGACCTCGCGATTCTCAGCGAGGACGCGTTCTCGCTCGACGTCAGCCCTGCGCTCGATGAGCATGAGGTCTGGCGAGCTCGTGTCAGCTCGTTGCTCCGTGGGCTTCCGAAAAATGTGGAGGCCATATGCCACTATGGCTTCACCGAGATGCTCAACAACGTCGTCGATCACTCCGAGGGGCGTTCGGTGACGATCGCCGTGCGGCGTACTGCCGCCTCGGTCGTCATCCTGATTCGCGACGATGGTGTCGGCATTTTCCGCAAGATCACCAAGGCACTCGACCTCTCCGACGAGCGTCTCGCCGTGCTGGAGCTATCCAAGGGCAAGCTCACGACCGACCCCAGAAGACATAGCGGAGAGGGGATATTCTTCACCTCCCGGATGTTCGATACGTTTTATCTCGCATCCGGTCCCATTCGGCTCTTGTGTCGAGGTTCGAAAAGCATGCTTCTCGACGCGCGTGAGCCATGGTTGCCGGTTCAGGACTTGCTTGCGCTCGATCCTAGAGAAGGGACCGATGTCTTGCTGGACATCAGCACCCAGAGCGAAAGGACGATGGAATCGGTCTTCGATCGATTCTCCGATTCACTCGAAGAAGATTATGGCTTCGTCAGGACTCAGGTTCCGGTCTCACTCGCGCGCTTCGGAGAAGAAAACCTGGTGTCTCGCTCTCAAGCGAAGCGCTTGCTGGTGAGATTCGAGCGCTTCAAGGAAGTCGTCCTCGATTTCAGCGGCGTGGAGACCGTCGGACAGGCCTTTGCTGACGAGATCTTTCGTGTCTTCCCGTTGGACCATCCAGGTGTGCGGCTCTCCTGGCTCAACGCGACATCTCAGGTCGAAAAAATGATTCGCCGGGCCATCGCGGCGCGGGGCGAAAGCTGAACGTCGATCGGGGGACCTCCTCGGCGTCGAGCACCGCCATCTCCCGCAACGCCGCTTCCTCGACGCGTCGTGGCGCCCAGCCGGAGCAAAACCGTCGCGGTGCCCAGCCGGAACGGGAGCATCGTGGCGCAAATATCCCCTCTCTCAGGATTTGCTGCCTGGCTCAGATCCTTCTTCCGGCCCGCTCGTAGAACCCGCCAACTCCGGATCAGGGACCTCGTGACGCCTCCGCGGGGAGGCGCAGCATCCCCGCCGGAACGATCTCGCGGTGTCCCGGGAACCTAGCGTCTTCAGAGGACACCACCACGCGCCACGTTTCACGGCTGGCCCTCAGGGTCGGAAGGACTCCGCCATGCGCTCTCGTCTCTCAGCTCTGTGGATGGTCGCTCTGCTCGCTGGCTGTGCGGCCGGCTCCTCCACGACCCCGGGCGCCTCGTCACCCGCCGGCGCCGAAAAGCCCGGTGCGGGCACCGATGCCGCCGCCCAGCCCGTCGCCGCATCGACCGATCCCGTGGCCGTCGTCGCCACCGGCGAACCCGGGCGCAAGGCGCACACCGGCCCCTGGATCGGCGCGGCTGGCGCCAGCGACTTCGTCCTCCCGGGCCGCCAGGAGACCCAGCTCGGCGTGTGGATCGACGTCCCCGAGGCCCTCCGGAAGGCCCGCGTCCCGGCCTCCGTCGCCCTCGTCGTCGACGTCTCCGGATCCATGGGCGGCGAGAAGATCGAGCACGCCCGCGAGGCAGCCCGCTCCTTCATCAGCGGCCTCGCCGACGGTGACCAGGTCTCCCTCATCGCCTTCTCCGACACCGCCCGCGAGCTCGTCGCCCCGGTGATCCTCGACGCCACCACCCGGCGGCGCGTGCTCTCCACCGTCGCCGAGCTCACCCCCCTCGGCGGCACCAACATGTTCGACGGCCTCCGCCTCGGTGGTGGCCGCGCTGCGAGCGCACCCAGCACCCACGCCGTACGCCGCGTCGTCCTCATCTCGGACGGCCAGGCCAACGTCGGCCCCTCGTCGCCGGAGGTCCTCGGAGCGCTGGCCCAGCAAGGCGCGGAGCGCGGCGTGCAGGTCACCTCGCTCGGCGTCGGCGTCGACTACGACGAGAGCACCCTCAACGCCCTCGCCATCCACTCGAGCGGCCGCCTCTACCACATGACCCGCTCCGACGAGATGCCCGAGATCCTGTCCAAGGAGCTGGCGCTGCTCCAGGGCACGGCAGCCACCGACGCCTTCGTCGAGATCGTCCCTGCGCCAGGCGTGGAGCTGCTCGGCGTCCAGGGCGCGCGTGTCGAGCGGGCTTCGGATGGCGCCATCCGCGTCCGTCTCGGCACCATGTTCGCCGGGCAGCACCGGGAGATGCTCGTGCGCGCACGCCTCCAGGCGCCGTCGGAGGGCGCGCACGCGCTGGCCAGCGTGCGGCTCCACTTCCGCGACCCCGGCGAGGGCAACCTGGAGCGCGTGCAGGAGATCGTGGCGCGCTACCAGGTGACGCCGGACACGCGGCTCGTCGCGGCCCACCAGAACGCGCGCACGCAGACCATCGCCGCGATGATGGACGCCGGCCAGGCCGCCGTGGACGCCGCGCAGCAGCTGAACACCGGCGACTTCGAGGCCGCCGACAAGGTGCTCGCCGTCGCCGAGAAGAAGCTCAAGGACACCGCGGCCAAGGCCACCTCGAAGAACGAGCAAGAGCGCGCCCTGGCCGCCGCCGCTTCGGTCTCCAAGCAGCGCACGACGACGCGCGCCGCCGCCGCTGCGCCAGCCCCTGCGCGCCGCGCCACCGTGCTGGAGATGAACGGCGCAGGCATGCAGCAGATGGGCTACTGAGCCGAGCGCGATGCCGCGCGGCCATGGTAAAGCCGGCCCTGGATGACAGGGGTCGACGAGACGGCGAGGTGGCGCGCGCGAGGACGTCGTGCGCTGGCCAGCGCCGCCTGTGTCGGGGCCCTTCTTCTCGGCCTGTCCGCGTGCGAACGAGCCTCGAGCACCTGCCCCTCGGGGGTCGCGCACGATCCCCCCCGTGCTCGGGCGCTCCTCACGCAGCTCTCGACGACCGACGAAGGAAAAACTCTCCTCCAGCGTCTTCCTGTCACCACGCCGTCGCTCTGCTTCGGCCAGGTGCCCGTCTCCGCGATCGACGACACGGGCACCCTCCTGCTCGACGACCGCTTGCCTGATGCCGAGGCAGCTGCGCGCCTCGGACATCTGCTCCTCCATCGCGTCGAGGGCTCCCCGGCGCCTCGCGCTGGAGAGCCGGACTGTGACGCTGCCGTCCACCGTGCCCTCACCGCCGAGGCCCGTGCCTTTGCCCTGGAGCTTCGCCTGCGTCGGGCACTGGGGGTGACCTCGACCCGGTACGCTTTCGAGGCGGATGTCTGGCGCGTGACCCCGGAGGCCCACCAGCAGACGATCCTGACCTGGCTGGTGGCGCATCCGGGCGGCGGTGAGGGCGTGGACGCACTCGGAGAGGGCTACCGGCGACGCTGCGAAGGCCGTTGACGCCTCATGACGGGCTTGCCGAGGCGGCGCCGGCGTTCGATGCGTTCGGTGGCGTCGAGCCCTCCCTGGGTCAAGACCGCCCAGGGGACGCGCTCCGCTCGAAGGGATGGCCGGCTCAGGGAGACGGCCAGTTCGAATGGCCGACCGGGCCATTCACCAGCGTGAAGCTGCTCGACTGCTGCGCCGAGAGGTTGATGAAGCCGAAGCCATCAATAACGCGCGAAGGGACGCTCAGCGTAATGACGATGTTCGCGATGTCGCAGTTCCCGACCAGGTGTCCCACGCGCATCGGCACATTCGCGCTCGTGAGTTTTTTCGTGTGCAGTACCTCGCCGGCCGTCACCTGGCCGTACTGCGTGAGTTCTGAAATCAGCAGATTTCCGCGCTTGACGGTCAGTGTGTACTGACCCGATGCCTGGGGTTGCCACGCGCCGTAGTCGATTTCAACGAGCTGATCCTTCGAGGTGTAGGAAAGGCAACCGCAATTCAGTGCCGGATGGACGTTCGGGGGTGGTGTGGTCGCGTCCACGCCGATTCGCGGCAAGAACAGGCGGCTGCTGTACCGCGTGTTGTCGATGAGCAAGAGCCGCTCGAACGGCCCGTGCACGGACGGCTTGCCCTCGGCGTCGAAGAACTCGATCTTCAAGACCAGGTGCCCATTGTCCGCCGTCGTAGTGGCGATCTGCGCAGCGAGATGGGGATTGTACCAGGTCTCCTCGGGGGGTCGGATGGCGAACAGCTTCTGGTTCGACGTCGTGTCCACCGTCTCGAAGCAGGGCGGAAGCAGCGCGTCGCTCCAGCGCAGATCCGTGAATCGGTTGGTGATGATGCGCGTTTTCTCGGTGCCGAGAGGCGTCGCCGAGATCCTGTAATAGCGGATGCCTGCTTCCCAGGCTTTTCTGTGGTTGAGCATCAAGCTCAGGGTGCCACCGAAGGGGAGATCGTCGTATTCACCGAAATAGTAGCCGGCCGGGGTGTTCGCCTTGCCGTCGTTCGGACCGGGTACTGCTGGGTTCACTGCCGAGGCGGTGATGTGCTGGAACGGGACCAGCCCGATGCCGAGGCACAGCTCGTCGAACACGCGAATCTTCCTGGCGAGAATGCCGATCTCCGTGTCGCAGGAGACGAACGCCTCCTGAGACGAGACCATCTCCACGCCCCAGGGAGCCGTCGGGCACTGGGGCAGCTCGGTACTGAGCACACCCGTCGGCAGGTCCAGGCGCATCACCGAGTTCGCGTCTCGGTTGGCGATGTAGATGGCCGTGTGCTCCTCGTTGGCCCAGCTCATGAACCCAGGGACACCTCCGAGCTGGTACGTGGCCTCCGTCGAGACGGTGACGGGCTCGCTCGACCCGTCGGGCACCTCTAAGACGTGGAGCGCGCCGCTCCGGTCGGCCACATACACCGTCACGCCGCCGCCTTGTGCTTCGACGAGCAGTCCGACCCCGACGCTGAGCTCCCTCACGATCTCCGTCTTGGTGTTGCTCGTGCGATCGAGCCGCCAGACCGACGTCTCGTCGACGACGTAGAGCGTCTCGCTGTCCCCGCTCAGTTGTTGCGGATCCATGAGGCTGGTGATGAGCGTCTTCGGCTTCAGGCCGTACACCGGAGTTGCGTGGTCGTTCGCCCGCCTCACGACGCAGACGCAGGCCTCGAAGCTGTCGTCATTGTTCGATTCGATGAGGCCGGACAGGAAGATCTCGTTCTCGTCCTCGGACAGCATCAGATCGCGCATGTCTCCATACGCAGGCGTCACCTCCACGGGCTTCCCGCCGAGCAGGTACGTGGCCCACTCGATGCGCGTGCCGTCATCCGCGTGGTAAACGCGCCCAGCGACGATCTCGGGGGCGTCGCTCGCCAGGATTCTCATGGCGAAGCACTTGCCCTCCGGCGGGAGGCTGGCCACGTGAAGGACGTCGCCGTGCGGCTGATTCCAGTTGATGCCTGCCAGGACCTCCTTGGTGATGCCTGCCAGGGAGTTGATCGCTGGCAGATCGTGGATTCGTGCACCATGCAGCGCCCTGTGCTGCTGTCCGCCGCTCATGATCTGCAGGTCGGTCTCTCCATCGTCGTTCAGGTCGTGCTTTGTGCCGAGCAGCGCATTGCCTTGCGTCAGGAGCGCGGGCTCGTTCAACGGCATCCTGGAGACGACGCCCGCTCTCCCGTTGCCGCACGTGTTGATGAAGTAAAGGAATTCCGACGTGCGGCTGTAGTGCATCCCTCGGACATTGTTCAGATAATACGGTCTGGCTTCGTAGGACATGATCCATCCCCCCATGTTCGAACCATGAAATGCGCAACCGAAGGCCTCTGCATGCAATGGGTGCGATGCGGAGCCGAGAGAAGGTGCTCTCCTTTCGCTCGGGCGCTTGTGGCGCCGTGCTGGTGACGTCGTCGAGCAGCATTCACTTGTGACGTGGCCGCATCTCGCCGCCGCGTGATGAACCGCGGCCCGTTGGCCAGCGGCGAACCCCTGTGGAAAGGTCATGGCCGTCGTCACGGCATCGACCCCCGGGCTACCGATTCCTCCCCCCGAAGGTGCGCCCGGTACTTCCCATTATGGGAATGCGCGACTGCGTATCGCAAAGCAATTGCGTGAGCGAGCATGCGATGGTCCGGCTGTCGAGGAGTGACCCTACGTGCCGATCCGCAGGTGCGCGCACGTCTGCACGTGCGCGCGGGGAGGGCTCGCAACAAACTCCTCCTCGGGCCCCTGCTGACAGATACTGGGGGGCCAAAGGAGCAGGTTCATGAGGAGATGCGGGGTTGCTCTGGTGCTTTGCGCGACTGCAGCGCTGTCCGGCTGCGGCCGTGATCGCGGCACCGGGGACACCGCCGTCGCGCCGGATGCTCCCGGCTCGACCCGGAAGGGCCTCCCGGCCTCCCTTGCTGGCATGGCGGAGGCTTCGTTCTCTGCACCATCTCCGGATCCATCCATGCCCTCTCCGCGCCCCGCCCCTCGACCAGGCACCTTCACCCTCCTCGCGGGGGGGGACATCTGCCTCGGCAAGGGGCTCGGCAAGACCCTCCTCGACGACCCGACCTTCGATCCCTTCGAGCACCTCACGGGCCTCCTCGCGACTGCCGACGTGCGCTTCGCCAACCTGGAGAGCCAGATCAGTGATCAGAAGGGCGAGACCCAGCACCCGAAGAACCCCCTCGTCTTCGTCGGCCCTCCGATCGGCGCCGACGCCCTCGGGCGCGCGGGCTTCGACCTGGTGTCCCTCGCGAACAACCACATGTGGGACTACGGCGAGCGCGCCTTCTACGACACGCTCGATCACCTCGATCGCGTGGGGGTCGCCTACGTCGGCGCAGGGCGCAACTTCACCAGCGCGTATGGCCCGGTGATCCTGGAGCGGAACGGCGTCCGGGTCGCCATCGTCGCGGTCACCGACATCTGGAACCAGGGCGTGATCTGGTCCCATGCTGCCCGGGACCGGGTCGCCGCGGCCGATCTGAACGCCATCGGCGTCACCGTGCGCGCGCTGAAGAAGCGTTCCGACATCGACCTGGTCGTGGTCAGCCAGCACGGCGGTGGCGAGTACCTCGACACCCCCTTGCCGTTCACCCGCAAGTTCGCGCGCGCGGCGATCGACGCGGGCGCCGACGCCTTCCTCGGGCACCATCCGCACGTGTTCCACGGCGTCGAGATGCGCAAGGGAAAGCCCATCTTCTACAGCCTCGGCAGCTTCGTGATGCGGGTGAGCCGCGAGCACCCCGACGCCCCGCTCGGGATGGTCGCGCGCCTCGCGCTCCGGCGTGGCGAGGCCCCGACCGCCGAGGTCTGCCCCGTGCGCAACGCCGACCTCAAAGCGTACCCGCTCGCCGTGGACCCGCAGCGCGCCGCGACCGAGGCCGCTTTCACCGAGCGGTTCCAGCGCATCTCCGGAAACAACAAGCCTGCCGCCGCGCTGGGCGCCTTCACGCCCGAAGGCTGTGCGCCCCTGATCCCCGAGCCGACCTCGGGGGCCCTCGACGAGACGGCGCGACCTCCGAGCGGTCGAGCGCCCGTCGCACAGGAGGGGGAGAGGGCTGGAGGCAAGACCGTGAGCGCGAGGGCCGCGGCAGGGGTCGGGAAGCTGGGCCAGGGGCGGGGCCGAGATCCGTCGCCCTGACGGGGCGAGCACCGTCCACCCGCCGCAGATTGTGTGATCCGGGGCACCAAGTGGGCATGCCCCTGAGCCCACGCGCGATGGCCTCCTCCCTGTCGGCTTCGAGTCGGTGAGGTGTCGGCCCCGAGGACCGAGGCCATCGGCCCCGAGCCCCTCAGGTGTCGGCCCCGAGCCCCCGAGGTGTCGGTGCTGCAACCTCCTGCGCTCGCCGCCGCCTCTCTGCCCCTGTGGCCTCGAGCGTCGAGGGGGTCGGCCCCGAGGACCAAGGGCGTCGGCCGCCAGGACCGAGGCCATCGGCCGCGAGCCCACGGGGCGTTGGCGACGAGCCTCGACCTCCACGCGCACGACCCTCGGAGGGCTCGGCCCCGACCCGTCAGGGTGTCAGCCCCGAGTTCGTGGGGTGTCGGCGACGACCCCCGGCCGTCTTGGCCCCGAGCCCTCCGGGTGTTGGCGACGACCCTCAAAGGTGTCGGTCGCGATGGCCGAGGGTGTCGGTTGCGATGGCCGGGGGTGTCGGTCGCGATGGCCGGGGGTGTCGGTCGCGATGGCCGGGGGTGTCGGCGTGTCGTCCTCGGGACGACAACCGCGGCCACCAGGGACGGAGTTCGGTCACGATGGCCCCGTGTCGGCCCTGCGCCTGACGCCCTTGATGGGAGGGCGATCATGGTCGTGGCGGGAAGCGATTGTGCCTCGACGCAATTGCCATTCCAGTGTTGTCGCGATCTGAAAACGTAATGAATTCGTGGAGGCGCAATCAGCGTTCCAGCGTCGGTCCTGGCAGGTGTCGAAAATTCGACACCCCTCGCCGGTCAGGCGTCGTCACAGTCTCATTGGAACGACATGAGCTCCCAGCCTCGTTTCGGGTGACGACTGCATGATCGTCGCGCGAGGTGTGAACTCGCACCTCCAATCACACGATCTTCGTTCAGAGGGGTCTCGATGCAGAGAGGTCTCGATGACGGCAGGGCTGGACTATTTTGAAAATCTGCATTGGACCTATTTACAAATCGACGTGCGCAGATCAGATTGCGAACCGATTGGATGACCCGGGCAATCGCCCGAGGGCGCCAATCCCCTGAACAAGGAGGAATGGACAGTGGCTGGACCCATGCAACCCGATCCGGGCGAGATGCACATCGACGCGAGCAGCGTGGTCTTGAAGTTCGTGGACGACGCCGATCTGCCGAGAATGCTCAAGCTCCGAGACAAAGTCGACAAGGCCATGGATAACATCCTGGTCCTCACCCCGGCACAGATCGCGCAGGCCGGGCTCAACGTGGACGACATGGACCGCCTCCGAGCGAACATCAGCGATTACCGCAAGGTATCGATGTTCCTCGCGGCAGCCCGGCAGATGGCCGAGAACCTGCAACAGACGTCCTTCTGTCTCGGCCACGAGATCGCGGCGCAGATCGGGGAGATCTCCTCGCAAGCGCGGCGACGAGCGCGGGTCTCCCCGGCACGGGGCGAGATCCTCAACGCGCTGACGCACCTGATCGATTACCAGGTCGCGCCAGCGAAGAAGGGCCTCGCGACCAAGGCCAAGGCGAAGAAGAGCAGCGAGCAGGGGGCCGGTCAGGCCGCCGTGGTCGCGCCGATCGCGAAGGCTGCCGTCAGGGCGGAAGAGGTCGCGGAGCAGGAGGAGGCAGGGCCTGCATCCGTGGCGAGCTGAAGGGCGTCGTGCTCCCTGTAATGAGCACGCGCTGAATGGCTGAAGGAATGGATGCCCGCGGGCGCGGCGGGCCGCTTCATGCTCGCGCCATGGCCGTCCTTGCGACGGATTGACCCGTCCTCCGGGACGAAAGGACCACCGGCGTTCGCCACGAGGCGTTCGCCGGTGTCGTCGTTGCGCGAATGCACGTGACATCGAGCCGAGAAGAGCCGTGCGGCGATTCCTCGCTCATCGAGGAATCTGCGTTCTACACGAAGGCGTCGGATCTCGCGGCAAGGCTGCAAAGGATGGGGGTGACGATTCTCAGCCATCGATTGGCCGGCATCGTCACGACCGTGTGCATCGAACGAAGACCACCCTGGGTGCGTCTGGAATCGAGAGCACCGTGAGAGCGAGTGTTTCGCTTCCCTTCCATCCCGAGATGGCGGAAGACCCGGTCATGCGCCTTCGGGGGAGCCCACGACGGTTCGGAGCCATGGCGGTGATGCGGGGCATCAACGCGCTTCTCGCAGGGGCGTTGCTCGCGGCGTGTGGGGGGTCGGAGGGGCCTTTGCCTGCCTCGACGATGCCGCAGCCCCAGGGGGGCGCCACGTCTCCACCGCTCGCCGCTGGTGCGCCCCAGCAGGCGGCGAGGCCGCCCAAGGACGGGCCTCGGCTCCAGCTCGATGGGCAGTCACTCCGCCTCGACGGGGTGGTCGTGGCACCCGTCACGGCGTTGCAGAGCGACGAGTTCGAGCCCATCGAGGAGCTGCTCGGCCCGCTGCGCGCGCGGCCTCGGAGCACCGTAGCCGGCGGTGGGACGGAGCCCTGCGTGGTCGAGGTGGCCGCCGAGGTGCCGTTCCAGTCGGTGACCAGCGTCCTTCAGACGTGCGGCATGGCGGGCCATCCCGAGGCCTTGCTGCACGTCGGTCCGGGCTGGATCCAGGTGCGCACGCCGGTGATCGGAAACCCTTCCGACCCGACGGACCCGAAGGAGATGCTGGGGGCGCCGTCGCGGCGGCAGCTCGTGCTGCATGCCGGGCGGGACCGGCTCGGAATCCAGTTCGGGGATGTCTCGCCTCCGAAGGCGGGATCGATGCACTGGCAGCTCGCCTCGGTGCTGGACCGCTCGGTGACGCGCTCGCCCTCGGGGACGCCATCCGAAGGGGAAGTCCTCGGCACGGCGCTGGCCGAGGCCTGTCAGGGGCTCTCGCGTCCTTGCCTTTCCGGGATGAGGTTCACGGAGGACAGGGGGCTGCGCTTCGGCGACATGGCGAGCGTGCTGTCGATCGTGGGCGGTGTGCAGGGGACGCCGGGGGGCGTGCCGGAGATCGTGGTGAGCTTCAGCGAGCGGCTGGGGCCCGTTCTGCGCACGCGGACGGCGCGTCGGCTCCGCCCGGAGGTGATCCAGGGGGTGGTCCGGGGACACTTCGAGCGCTTCCGGGCTTGCTACGAGGCGGGGCTGCTGCGCGATGCGACGCTGACGGGCCGCGTGACCGTCCTGTTCAGGATCGATGAGGGGGGCCACGTGGTCGAGGCGAGTGATGAGCCCGTGCCGGCAATTCCAGGACAGGCGGCGGCACCTGCGATGAAGGACAAGGACCAGGAGGTGGTGTCGTGCGTCCTCGCGGAGTTCGAGAAGCTCTCGTTCCCCGAGCAGGATTTCGGGCTCGTCACCGTGGTCTATCCCATCGTGTTCTCGCCCGAAGCGACGTCGCCGTGAGGTGAGGCTTCGGCGCGTTCTTCCTGCGCGTGAAACGCAGGCTCAGATGTCGCAGCGGCTCTCGTGGAGGCCTGCATACCCGGGGGTCACCACGATCTCTTCTCGGGGGCCGTCGGCCGTCCAGCGGCAGAAGAAGGGGCGCGGCTCGCACCACGAGATCTCCTCGGCGCGCTCGATCGTGAAAGCGTCGTTGGGTTCGACGCAGAAGCGGTTGGGACCTCCCCATCGCTTTCCGGACTCTCCTTGCACGTGGAAGTAGTACCGCGTGTTCGTCGGCCTTCCCTTGACGAGGGTGCGGCAGGTGCCGTTTTCATGGCCGTACCAGCCGGAGCTGATCCAGCGGCCGCTCTGGTAGGCCGCCATGGCCACCCAGATCTTCTCTCCGGCGTGGTTACAGATGCGGATGTCGGCGTGGGCCGCCGCAGACCATGCCAGCAGCATGAGCGCGGAAGCGATTCCCAGCATTGCGTGTTTCACGTTGTCCTCGTTCCGTCGTGGGGTTCACGCGTGACTCCAGGGTTCAGTGAATGAGGATCTAGTGCGCGTGGTGCTCTGCGTCAGTGGAGGGGGCGCCGCAGGGACGTGAGGGAGGAGTCCTGCGGTGCTGAAGGGGAATGGCCGAATGGCACGAGGAGGATCGCGGTGTCGCTGGAGGAATGGGTTCAGTGGCACGGGAAGGGGCCGGCGTGGCGCGGGAAGACCCCTTGCGGTGGTGAGGCGCCGTGGGGGCGCAGGTCGGGCGTCGATGGCCACGAAGAAGGTCATGCGTTGAAGGGGTCGATGCGAGGAGCGCAAGGGGGGCCTCGCCGTCGGTCGGCATGGCGTCGAGGTACGCGGCGAGTTGCCTGGTGTGTCGCGTCTTCGGGATGAGACGGGAGGAACTGGAGTGCCGGCACGGAGGGCTGTTGGCGAGGCGAGCCAGTTCAAGAGCGGCGCTTGGTGATCAGCCAGTCCAGCGAGGTCGCGATGAGGCCGTCGAGCTGCGTCAGCGGTGTGGCGCGTGGGTCTGCGGGTCAGCGCTGGGTGGGCAGCTCCAGGGTGAACGTGGCGCCGGTGGGGGCGCCCTCCGGGACGTCGCCGGTCCAGCGGCTCTCGACGTGCACGCGGCCGCCATGGGCTTGCGCGACGCTCTGCACGATGGCGAGGCCGAGGCCCGTGCCGTCGCGGGCTTCGTCGGTGGTGAAGAAGCGGTCGAAGATGCGCGCGAGGTTCGTGGGCGGGATGCCTGGGCCGTGGTCCTCGACGACGATGTGGATCGAGGCGGTCGGGTCGTGGTCGCGCACGGTGATCTCGACGGGCTGTCCCGTGGGCGAGAAGCGGACGGCGTTCTCGGCGAGGTTGAGCAGGGCGGCTTCGAGGTCGGTGGCGCGGGCGAGAAGGCGTCGGGAGATGCGCGCGGGGTGCAGCACGACGGGTTGGTCCGGGGTGCTGGCGCGGTCGACGACGCGTTGGAGCAGGGCGGGGAGATCGATGTCGGTCATGGGCTCGCGGGAGGCCTCGATGCGGCTGAGCTCGAGGAGGCGAGAGACGAGGCGGTCGAGGCGCTCGACGTCGAGGGTGATGTTGCGGAGGAAACGGCGGCGGGCTTCGGGGTCGTCGTCGGCGCCCTCTTCGAGCAGCTCGGCGGCGCCGCGGAGCGAGGTGAGGGGGGACTTGAACTCGTGGGCGACGTCGGCGGCGAAGTCCTGGATGAAGCGGAGGCGCGCGTCGAGCTGGTCCTTCATGCGGGCGAAGGAGGCGCCCAGCTCTTCGATCTCACCGCCGCCGGAGACGGGGATGCTCACGTCGGGCTCGCCCTCGGCGACGCGGCGGGCGGCGCGGGAGAGGCGTCCGAGGGGGCGGGAGATGGACCAGGCGAGCAAGAGGGTGGCGGTGCCGGTGATCAAGAGGGCGACGGCAAGGACGCGCACGAGGCCGGTGCGGATGCGGTGCAGCTCGACGAGGACGGGCTGGGTGGAGCGTACGAGGTAGGCAGCGCCGACGACGCGGCCGCGGTTGCGGATGGGTTCGGTGATGAAGAGCAGGACGTCGGGGTGGCGGTCCCGGATCCGGGTCATGGAGGCAGGGTGGCCTTCGAGCGCCTTGCGGACCTCGGGTCGGTCGGGGATCTCGGGCCAGGTCTTCGGGCCACGGGAGAGGTTGTAGTCGCGGGTGAAGCCGCTGTTCTCGCGGATGGAGCGGGGCACGAGCGAGGGGGGCGGAGGCTCGGGGCCCTCGGGGGGACCGTGCTCGTGGGAGTCGGCGAGCACGGCGCCGGTCGCGTCGATCAGGCGGATGCGGGTGCGGGTGCGGGCCGCGGCGGTGGTGAGGATGTTGGCGTGGCGTGGATCGCCGAGGTCCACCTGGTCGGTGAGGTCGCGCTCGACGAAGGCGCGGACGAGGGAAGCCTGGTTGCGCATGTCGCGCTCCAGGGCTTCGAGGAGCTGCCGCTCGTGGATGCGGGCGAACTCCAGCCCGACGACGGGAACGAGGAGCACGACGACGTTGACGACGAGGAGCCGCACCCGGATGCGACCCAGCTCGCGGAACACGCTGCGCAATGCACCACCCTCGAACAAATGTGCCTTCGTTGCTGCTGGGCAAGCTCCCTGGGGCATCGGTTACCCAGGTGAGGTCTGCGTGGTCCATGTTTCTTCCCGGCGGCGTGGGATCGCTGCTGGGAAATCGCGGTGCATGCAGGGTATATCGTCTGATGGGCTGTTGGCTTCTTCCTTGCTAACGGTCCTGATGAGGTACACCGATGACCCTTCGCACCATCCTCCCCAGGTCCTTCGCAAAGCAGTTCGTGGCCGCCCTGTCGTTCGGCGCGTTGCTCGCGGCTTGCGCCGGTGATCTTCCGGCCGGTCTGACCGACGAGGACCCGGAAGAGGGCGGCGGTGGTTCGCCGACGACGACCACGACGACCACGACGACCACCGGCGGTGGGACCGGGGGCGAGGGCGGTAGCGAGGCGGTGCGCGAGGCGACCTACAGCGTGCGGCTCGGGACGCCCGTCCACGAGGTGGAGCTGCAGGCCGAGACGGACACGACGGTGATCGTCACGCCGAACGGCTTCGTGGGCTCGGTGACGCTGGGCGTGACGGGCCTCGCGGGCGGCGACGTGGGGACGACCTGGAGCAACGCGACGGTGACGCTCGACGGCTCCACCGAGGTGGAGGTGACGCTGACGCTCAACACGTTCAGCAACAGCACGGTGGGCACCTCCCTGGGGAAGGTCACCGCGACGTCGGACGTGGGCGTGAACGACGCGGATCTGACGATCGAGATCCTGCCGCAGATCACGATCGTCATCCCGCCGAACGTGGCGTCGCGGGTGAACACGACCGACTCGTTCGGTGCGTACCCGACCCGGATCAAGGCACTGTCGAACCTGTCCGCCGACAACCCGATCAACGTGCGCTTCTACAACCAGGATGGTGTGCCCCGCGAGATCCACGCGGACAACCCCAACCAGGGCTTCGCGCACACGGGAGCGGCCATCCAGCCGGGGGCCTACGACGCCAGGACGCGGCCGGTGAACGTCGCGGGGACCTACAACTTCTACATGCACGGCATCGCCAACGGCGAGTCGATCCGCGGCCGGATCGTCGTCGAGTGACCGTCGCACGCCGAGGGGGAGCGGGCGCCAGCGGGCACCGCTCTCCGTAGGCCCACGGTCGTCACGCGCTCATGCTATGGGAGCGCCGATGGACGACCGTCCCGCCCTGAGCCCGGAAGCTGTCGAGGCTCCCTCTCTCCCCGAGATCCCGGAAAGTCCACCGTCGGCGCCGCTGACGTCGGAGATGACGTCGGAGATGACGTCGGAGGCGCTGCCAGCGCCGCCGACGCCTCACGAGGTGGAGACGTGCGTCCGGGTCCTGGAGTCGCTCGGGGCCCAGCGGGCGCTGCTGGCAGAGCTGGATCTCACGTTCCGGCGGCGCTTGCTCATGGCGGCAGGCAAGCTCTCCAGGCCAGAGCGGGCGGAGCAGCGGGAGCTGGCCAAGGCGTTCCGACGCCGAGAGCACGGGCAGCGGAAAGCGGCGGACGCCGCGCTGCTCGACGCGACGGGCATCCGCGCGGCGCGGCGGGAGCCGGTGTTCGTCACGCCGCTCCAGATGACGGCGCCACCTCGGGTCGAGCCGGCGGCGAGCCCGCCGGAAGCGCCGGAGGAGGCGCTGCAGAACGAGCGGAAGTGCTACGTCTGCAAGGCGCCGTTCCGGGCCGTCCACTTCTTCTATGACGCGATGTGCGGGCGCTGTGGTGACCTGAACTTCGAGAAGCGGAACCAGTCGGCACCCCTCGATGGGCGCGTGGCACTGGTCACGGGGGCGCGGGTCAAGATCGGCTACCAGGCGGCGATCAAGCTGCTCCGGGCAGGGGCGAGGGTGATCGTGTCGACGCGCTTTCCTCACGACGCGGCGCGCCGGTACGCGGAGGAGGCCGATTTCGAGGCGTGGTCCGGGCGTCTCCACATCTACGGGCTGGATCTGCGCCACGCGCCGAGCGTGGAGCTGTTCGCGCGGCACCTGGATCAGTCGCTGGATCGGCTGGACTTCGTGCTGAACAACGCCTGCCAGACGGTGCGGCGGCCGCCGGCCTACTACGAGCACCTGGTGTCGCTGGAGCAGGCTGCGCTGGAGGCGTTGCCCGAGGGGGCACGGCCGCTGGTCGCGGCGTACGACGCGCTCCGGAGCCAGGGAGGGTCGGGCGGTGCGCCCGCGCGCCGCGCCGCGGGGCTGCTCGAGCCCGCAGCGCTCTCGCAGATCCGTACGGCGGCGGATGGGCCGCTGGCCTGGGCGCTGTCCTCGGACACGGAGGCGCCGCCGCCCGACGCGCTGTTCCCGCGCGGGCGCTACGACGCGGATCAGCAGCAGATCGATCTGCGCGGTGTGAACAGCTGGCGGCTCACGCTGGGAGAGGTGACGACGGTGGAGATGCTGGAGGTGCAGCTCGTCAACGCCGTGGCGCCGTTCATCCTCAACGCGCGGCTCAAGCCGCTGATGCTGCGGCACCGGACGGGCGACAAGCACATCGTGAACGTGTCGGCGATGGAGGGGCAGTTCTACCGGGCCTTCAAGACCGACAAGCACCCGCACACGAACATGGCCAAGGCCGCGCTCAACATGATGACCCGCACCTCGGCGCCCGATTACGTGAAAGACGGGATCCACATGAACAGCGTGGATACGGGCTGGGTCACGGACGAGGATCCCGCCGCGATCGCGGCGCGCAAGGTGGAGGAGCACGGGTTCCATCCGCCGCTCGACATTGTCGATGGGGCAGCACGAATCTGCGATCCCATCTTCTCGGGATTGCTCACCGGTCAGCATCTGTGGGGGCAGTTCTTGAAGGACTACGCACCCACGGACTGGTAGCGGCGTCGCGCGCGACGGGATCTCCGGGGCGGGGAGATCGTGCCGCGTCGTGCCGGAAGATTTCGGTGGGGTCGCCGGGGTAGCATCGGCCCATGCGAATCTACGGACGCACGATCTTCACACTTGTCCTGTCTTCCCTGGCCCTCGTCGCTTGCGGCGGAGACGACGACGGGAACCCGAACAAATCGAACGAGGGGGGAGGGGGGAGCTGCGGGACGGACTGCAACGCGGGTGGCGCGGGTGGCGCGGGGGGTGACGGTGGCGACGGTGGCAACGGTGGCGGGGGCGCTGGACCGCAGGCCGACATCCTGGAGCGGCTCTCGGGTCTCCACGGTGTGGAGGTGGTCGAAGCCACCTCCAGTGTGGATGGATACCGCTACTTCGAACTCTCGATCCTCCAGCCCATGGACCACGGAAATCCGAATGGGCAGGCGTTCCAGCAGCGCATCCAGCTGCATCACCGGGACGACGCCGCGCCGACGGTGCTGGCGACGACGGGATACATGCTGTTCGGCGGGCAGTACCTGGAAGAGCCGACGGCCCTGCTCGAAGCGAACCAGCTTTACGTGGAGCATCGCTACTTCGATCCTTCACGTCCCAGCCCGGCGGACTGGTCGTTGCTGAACATCGAGCAAGCCGCGGCGGATCATCACCGGATCGTGGAGCTGATCCGACCGCTCTACTCCGGTGCCTGGATCTCGACCGGCGCGAGCAAGGGCGGGATGACGTCGGTGTATCACCGCCGCTTCTACCCGGACGACGTGGATGGAACCGTGGCCTATGTGGCGCCGCTGAGCTTCGGCTTGAGCGATGCGCGCTACGGGGAGTTCCTGGCGCAGGTGGGTGACGATCCGGCGTGTCGCCAGCGCCTGAAGGACTTCCAGCGAGAGGTTCTGCTTCGACGGAGCGTGATGCTCGATCGGATGGCCGATCTGGTGGTGCAGGGGTACTCGTTCGACACCATGGGGATCGAAGCCGCCGTGGAAGCGGCCGTGATCGACCTGCCCTTCGCCTTCTGGCAGTACAGCGGGGCCAGCGATTGTGGTGACATCCCGACCGCGGCGGCGAGTGACGACGAGATCTGGCAGTACCTGGAGGCCGTGGGCATGGTCGCGTTCTACGACGACTCCTCGGTGCTGAGCTTCGAGCCCTACTACTGGCAAGCATTCACCGAGCTCGGCGCGCCGGGAACGGACGAGAGCCACATCGCGGATCTGTTGACCATCGACCTGGATGCCATCGACAGCCTGCCCAGCATCGACGCGGCGCCAGTCTTCAATCCCGCGGCGATGCAGGACATCGATACGTGGGTGAAGGGGCAAGGGCAGCGGATCCTGTTCATCTATGGCGAGACCGACCCGTGGACGGCTGGCGCGTTCGCGCTGGGTGGAGCCGAGGATTCGTACCTGTTCACGGCGCGGGGCGCGAACCACTACGCCAGCATCTCGTCGCTCGAAGACGCCGATCGCGGGGTCGCGCTGACGCGGCTCGCGGCGTGGGCAGGGGTCTCCACCCCCCAGCCTCTCGTGCACGGCGCGCCTCGGTTGGTGTCGCCGTCACCGACGACGCTGCGGCTCTTCCGACGCGCCCTGTCTCGCTGAGGTCTGCGCCGACCGGAGGCTCACGGCTGCCGTCCTCCGGTCGGCGTTGCGTTCATTCGACGTCGACGGCGGCGATGATGCCGTCGTAGAACTCGGTGCATCCCACGGCGTCGAGGAGCAGGTTCCAGTTCTTCCCGCTGAAGGGGTTGGGAAGGCCGTGGTTCGTCAGAAGCACGCCGATGATCTCGCGTGCAGGGTCCACCCACATGAACGTGCCGGCGCCACCGACCTTGCCGTAGGACTTGGGCGAGAGGCGCATGCCGCCGGTCGAGAAGCGGGGAGACCAGATCTCCCAGCCATAGGATTTCGGTCCGACCAGCAAGTCATTCAGGGGAGATTGATTGGCGACCGCCTCGTCGACCTGCGGGGTCTGGTCTTTCACCATGGCGCGGGCCAGGTGGCGCGAGAGGATGCGGGTATCCCCGTAGACGCCCTTGTTCAGGAGCATCTGGCAGAAGACGGCCAGATCGAGCGCCGTGCTGAACGCGCCGTCACAGCCGACGACGCCTCCCAGCGCGAAGTCCTGCTCGTCCTGCACCTCGCCCCGGACCAGATAGCCGCGGCGCTCGGAGTAGCCGGTCGCTGCAATGCGATGGCGGAGCGCGGGGGCGGGTCGGAACATCGTGTTGGTCATGCCGAGTGGGCCCCACACCGCCATGCGGACGAAGGCGTCGAGGGGCATCCCGGCCGCAGCTTCGATGACCTTGCCGAGAAGCCGGTAGGTGACGTCGCTGTAGAGCACCTGCGTGCCGGGAGCATAGTCGAGCGGCGTCTCGGCCATGCGCTGCCATACCAGCGCGAGATTCGTTTCGTCGAGGTGCTGATTGTCGACCGGAAGGCCTGCCGAATAGCGCAGCATATCGTGGATGGTGAGATCGGCCTTCCCGTTCACGGCCATCTCGGGGAGCCAGGTGGACGCGGGCTCGTGGAGCGAGAGATCTCCGTCGTCCACCAGTACCAGCGCTGCAATCGCCGTCGCCAGGACCTTGGTCATCGACTGGACGTCGAAGATCGTGTCGAGCGTCACGGGCTCCGTCTCGTGATCGCGGACCTTCGTGCCGAACGCGCGATGGCCGACGATCATGCCTTTGCGGGCGATGAGCGCCGTCGCGCCCGGGAACAGCCCGTCCTCGACCCGGCGCGCGATCCTCGCGAACACATCTTCGAGGCGCGCTGCCGACATACCCACGTACTCCGGCAGCCCCGGGGCGAGCGTCGGCGCGGGATGGCCGCCCTGCTGACCCGGCAGCGCGAGGATCGCGGGGGTTACCGCCAGTGCCGCTGCCGCCGGACCTGCCCAGCGAAGAAGGTCTCTTCGCCTCACGGTTCGCTCGGTTCTCATGCTGTTGCTCCTTTCCTGACTGGAAACCAATTACACTACCACAGCAGTGACGTCTGGCTCGTTCGGCCCCATGCCGAGTCGACAACGACGTACCCACAGGATGCTGAACGTTCGCACTCACCCGCGCTGCTGAGTCTCGGATGCCGGAGCGCGCATCCTGCGCGCAGGGCGTGAGGAGCGCGCTGGGATGCGAAACGTGGTGCGCGGTCGAGGCGTGTTCTGCGTGGCGCGCACCCGTGATGCCTCACCGTTGCCCCTGTTTTCGGGTTCGTCCGCTGTCGGGTGAGATGCGCGGCGAGGCGCGGGGCGCGGGAGATGCGGAGATGGGCCTGCGGTCCGTGCGGTCCGTGCGGTCCGTGCGGTCCGTGCGGTCGCGGGGCGAGGCGCGCGGGAGAGGTGCGTGGGCGTGTGATGCGGGATGAGCTGGGTTCCCGTGCGAGCGCGACGCCTGCTCCCGGGGATCAGGGGCGTGGCCAGGTGTTCACGCGGTCGGTGACCAGGTGGCAGAGGGCGGCGACGCCGCGGCGCGGGACGGTGACCAGCTTGTCGCGGAACTCTCGGGTGTCCGTGTAGAGCTTCGAGATCTTGTGGGGGAGGATGGTGGAACTCCAGACGGCCACCACGTCGGCCCACCGCAGCTCTGCCTCTGCCTGCGTGGTGTTGCGGTAGCTCTCGCCATCGACGATGCGGATCTCGATGTGACCCGAGAGGAGGGCGCGCAGCTCCTCGGCCGTCCCTGGGCCGCCGCCGACCACGAGGAGCCGGACGACGTGGTGGTCGTTGAAGGCGGCGATCAAGGCGAGCGCGGCGCGCTTGTTGACCGAGCCGTCACAGACGGCGCAGGCGGTACCCGCCACGGCGAGGACGGGTCGGGTTCCCGGGGTGGTGGGCGCGTCGAGGCATGCAGCGCAGCGTGGCTCGAGGGGGAGGGGAGGGGGCGATGGGGGAGGGGCGAAGCGGTGCTGCGCGCGGGTCGCGATGTCGACGGGGACGAAGCTCGCCGGGTGCCACCCCGTGGGGATCGGTGCGCTCTCCTCCAGCCACAGGAGGAGATCGTCCTCCTCGATTCCGAGTGCGCGAGCGAGGTTACGTGCACGAACCGGTCGCGACATCGTCGGTGATTTTGACACAACGCCGTGATCCGCGCTGAAGCGCCAGCGCTGCATCGCAAGAAACAGGTGGAGACTGTTGCCTGTGTCACGTCGCAGCGGGAGCGCATCACACCCGTGTCGCAGCTCACTTCCCGACACGGCCATAACGTGCTCGCAATGGTGTGCCACGTCTCCATGAGCCGCGTCTCGTCTCGTGTGGTGGCTCTCCATCTCGACCTGTGGCGCTGATCGCGCCCTGGAGGGACGGCCGCCGCATGCAATGGACGTTCGTATGGGGCCCCTCGGCGTACGGGAGCCAGGGGGGGCCGGCTTGCGTGCTCGGGGCGCGACGCATGCGCATTGCTCCGCGACGCCAATCCATGAGTCCGAATTCGCCTGCGTGACCACGTGCGTGTGGTATTCAATCGCTTCGGGGGGGGCGTATCCGAATACACCCCGACGAATGGGAGGTTAGGCTATGTCATCGTCGAATCCGGCGCGGTGCGCCGGTACGATTGCGGCTGTGTGCCTCGCGGGGATGGCCGTCAGCGTCGAATCGAGTGCATCGTCGTACACGCTCTTCGAGAGTGGTCAGGTGCGGCCTCTGGTGTTATCGGCGGACGGAAAGCGTCTGTTCGCGGCGAATACACCCGACGGTCGCGTCGAGGTGTTCCACGTGGGACCCCTGGGCCTGACGCACCTGACGTCGATCCCGGTCGGCATGGAGCCCGTCGCGCTGGCGCTGCGCGACGAGCGCGAGCTGTGGGTCGTGAATCACCTGTCGGACAGCGTGAGCGTGGTCCAGCTCTCGGCGACCCGGCTGGGGGGCCGCGTGACCAGGACGCTCCTCGTCGGCGACGAGCCGCGTGACATCGTCTTCGCCGGGCCGAGTCGACGGAGGGCGTTCATCACCACCGCGCACCGAGGTCAGAACAACCCGAATGACCCGCAGCTCACCACGCCGGGCGTGGGCAGGGCCGATGTGTGGGTCTTCGACGCGGACAACCTGGGGGCGTCGCTGGGTGGCACGCCGCTGTCCATCGTCACGCTGTTCACCGATACGCCCCGCGCGCTGGCGGTCAGCCCGAACGGGCAACGGGTCTATGCGGCGGGGTTCCACTCGGGCAACAGGACGACGACGGTCTTCGAGCCCTTGATCCCGGACGGGTTCGGGATCGACGGCGTCCCCGGGCCGGCGACGAACGTCGAAGGGCTACCGGCGCCCGAGGTCGGGCTGATCCTCCAGTTCGACGGCTCGAACTGGGTGGACACGCTGGGGCGGACCTGGGACGACCTGGTGAAATTCAACCTGCCGGACAAGGACGTCTTCGTCATCGACGCAATGGCCAACCCGCCGGCGCAGGTCGCAGGGGCGGGAGGCTTCTTCACGGGCGTCGGGACGATTCTCTACAACATGGCCGTGAATCCGGTGAGCGGGAAGGTGTACGTCTCCAACACCGAGGCGCTCAACCTGGATCGCTTCGAGGGGCCGGGCATCTACGCCGGGGAGACGCTGCGGGGTCACCTGCACGAGAGCCGGATCTCCGTGCTCACGCCGGGGGCGGGGAGCGTCACGCCTCGCCACCTGAACAAGCACATCGATTACGACACGTGCTGCGCGCCACTGCCGAACGGCGAGAACGCAAAGAGCCTCGCGTTGCCCCAGAGCATGGTGATCTCGCCCGATGGCAGCACGCTCTACGTCGCGGCGCTCGGCTCGAGCAAGGTCGGGGTGTTCTCCACCAGCCAGCTCGAGGGGGACACCTTCGTCCCCAGCACGACGAATCAGATCCAGGTGAGCGGAGGCGGACCGACCGGGCTCGCGCTGGACCAGGGAAGCCAGCGGCTCTACGTGCTGACGCGGTTCGACAACGCCATCTCGGTGGTCAACACCTCGACCAAGAGCGAGATCGCGCACGTGCCGATGTACAACCCGGAGCCGTCGAGCGTCACGGTGGGGCGCCCTTTCCTCTACGAGGCGTCGACCTCGTCCAGCCACGGCGACTCCTCGTGCGCGAGCTGCCACGTGTACGGTGATTTCGACAGCCTGGCGTGGGATCTCGGCAACCCCGACGCCGAGGTGTTCAACCACCCGGGGCCGTTCATCGGTGACACCACCAACCTGTTCACGGGTCTTCCCACGCCCGAGGAGTTCCACCCGATGAAGGGCCCGATGGTGACCCAGAGCCTGCGGGGCATGGCGAACCACGGGGCGATGCACTGGCGGGGTGACAAGACGGGAGGCAATGATGCGCTCTCCGTGCAGCCCAACGGGGGCTCGTTCGACGAGCATGCGTCGTTCATGAAGTTCCGGGAGGCCTACGTGGATCTCCTCGGGCGGGCCAGCCCGATCACCGTGGGAGAGATGGAGAGCTTTGCGGACTTCATCCTCCAGGTGAAATACCCGCCGAACCCCATCCGACCGCTGAACAATACGTTGACCGTCGCGCAGCAGGCCGGCAGCGGGCTGTTCGACATTCGAGAGTGCGCCGTCGCCGGCTGCGAGACGTGCCACACGCTGGACCCTGGATCCGGGTTCTTCGGAGGGACGGGCGCGTCGACGTTCGACTTCCAGACGCAGATGTTCAAGGTGCCCCACCTGCGGAACGTCTACCAGAAGGTCGGGATGTTCGGGATGCCAGAGGCGCCAGGACTGATCTCGCAAAACAATGGGCACATGGGGGATCAGGTCCGGGGGACGGGGTTCCTGCACGATGGGGCGATCGACACCGTCTACCGCTTCATGCTGGGGCTGGGGTTCTCGGTGGACTTCGGGTTCGCGCCGGTGCCGAACGGCTTCGCCAGCTCGCCGGCAGGCGACGCAGAGCGCCGGCAGATCGAGCAGTACATGCTGGCCTTCGACACCGACCTGGCCCCGATCGTCGGTCAGCAGATCACGCTGACGAGCAGCAATGACCTGGTGGCCGGGCCGAGGATCGATCTGCTCGTGGCGCGGGCCGATCTGGGCGAGTGCGACCTGATCGTCAAGACCCAGTTCCTTCTGAGAGAGCTCGGCTACCTGTACATCGGCTCGGGGCAGTTCGCGCAGAACCGCGTGGCGCTGCCGCCGATCGGTCACGCGGCGTTGAAGCTCCTCGCCAAGCTCGCGGGCCGCGAGCTCACCTACACCTGCGTGCCACCTGGTTCGGGGGTACGCGCCGCCCTCGATCGAGACGAGGATGGCTTCCGCGACGGGGACGAGCTGGACGCCTTCAGCAACCCCGCCGACCCGTCCAGCACGCCTTGAACACGCCCGAGGCGCTCGCTTCGCGCTCCCGCTCGCGCTCCTGATTCCCACGGCAGGGGCACGCGCCCCCCTGCTCCGAGCCGCGCTCGTCGGGGCCTGCCACCCACCATTCCCTCGTGAGAACTCGCTCGATTCGTCGCTTCGAGCCTGCCCTCGTCGTGTCGAGGCGCAGGTGAAGTCCCCGGTCGCAGGGAGGGAGCGCGGGGGCTTCGCCGATGCCGTCGGCGTCGAATCGACTTCGTGCTGGTCATCGTGCGCGTTGGAAGTTGGAGCAACGAGGATCCATTGAAAGCGTTCCTCGTGTGATCCACGCTCAAGGTGGGGAGGGGGTCCAGCGCGCTGGACTTCTGGACGAGCGTGCGCCTGTGCGCGGTCTCGCGGTCTGCTTGGCTGCGCCCCCTCCCGCTGCCCTTTTGCAGGAGTCCGCCATGCTACCGCTCAAACAACTCATCGGATCCCCCATGGAGCCAGCGCGGTTCCTGAAGATCGCGATCGCCCTCTCGGGGGCGCTCTCGTCGGCTCATCGCGCAGGCGCGGATGGAGGGATTCGCTCCGACACGCTCCTCATCGACGAGACGCGACGGGTGGCGAGTGTCCAGCGCGCGTCCGATCTCTATCTCGGTGGGGGTCGCTCGGGGAGCCGCGCGTCGGTCCCCGCAGAGGCATTGCCTTACCTGGCGCCAGAGCAGACCGGGAGGATCAGCCGCGCGTCCGATCAGCGCAGCGATCTGTATGCGCTCGGTGTCGTGCTCTACGAGCTGCTGACGGGGGCTCCGCCGTTCGAGGCCGACGGTGTCATCGAGTGGGTGCACTGCCACATCGCGCGTCGTCCTCGGTCCGTCCAGGAGCAGGCGCCGCAGACGCCCTCCCCGATCGATCGTGTCGTGATGAAGCTCCTGGCGAAGATGCCGGAGGACCGATACCAGACGTCGGCGGCGCTCGGTCGAGATCTCACGCACTGCCTGGACCTGATCGAGGCGGGGACGGTGCTGACGACGTTCGAGCTGGGGGCCGACGACATCTCGGAGCAGCTCCGGATCCCGCACAAGCTCTACGGGCGTGATGCGGAGATCAACGCGCTGTCTTCCGCGTTCGAGCGCGTCTGCGAGGAGGGGAAGCCGGAGCTGGTGCTGGTGACCGGGCATCCGGGGATCGGCAAGTCCGTGCTGGTGGATGAGCTGTACCGCCCCGTCGTGCGGCGGAGGGGCATGCTCATCTCGAGCAAGGCCGATCAGTACGAGCGGGGTGTCCCGTATGCGGGCATCGTCCAGGCGCTCGATCGGGTGGTGCAGCGGCTGCTCATGGAGAGCAAGGCGCGCCTCGCCCAGTGGCGGCAGCAGATCCTCGAGGCCGTCGCGCCGAACGGGCAGGTGGTCCTCGACATCCTCCCGCGCATGGAGCTGGTGCTGGGGCCGCAGCCGCCGGTGCAGCCTTTGCCCGGCAACGAGGCGAGGCACCGCTTCGAGAGCGTCTTCCGTCAGCTCTTCGGCGTGCTGGCGAGCCGGGAGCACCCGGTGGTGCTCTTCCTCGACGATCTCCAGTGGTCCGATCCGGCGAGCCTCTCGCTGCTGACCAGCTTGCTGACCCAGGGGGACATCGGCCACCTCCTGGTGATCGGCGCGTTCCGGGACAACGAGGTCGGCGCAGGGCACCCGCTGAACGCGGCGCTCGACGAGATCCACAAGGCGTCCGTGCGCACGATGCGGATCCTGCTGGGGACGCTGACGCGCGACGACCTGAAGGAGCTGGTCGGCGACACCTTCCGCTGCCCACCCGAGCAGAGCGCGGCGCTCGGCGCGCTGCTCCACGAGAAGACGGACGGGAACCCCTTCTTCGCGACCCAGTTCCTCTCGACGCTGGAGCAGGACGGGCTGGTCGTCTTCGACAAGGATCGCCTGGCGTGGTGCTGGGACCTGGGGAAGATCCAGGCCGCCCGCCTGACCGACGACGTCATCGAGATGATGGTGCAGAAGCTCCGGCGCCTTCCGGAGACCACGACCATCGCGCTGCGCTTCGCGGCTTGCGTGGGAAGCGAGTTCGAGATCGACACGCTGGCGTCGGCGTACGACATGCCGCGCACGGGTCTCCATGAGCGCCTGAGGCCTGCGGTGCAGAGTGGGCTGCTGCTGCGCTTCGGCGAGAGCTACGGCTTCTTGCACGATCGCGTCCAGCAGGCGGCGTACCTCCTGATCCCGGAGGCAGAGCGGGCCGAGGTGCACCTGCGAATCGCGCGCTCCTTGAAGGCGCGCGTGTCGGACGAGCAGCTGGGCGAGAAGGTCTTCGCCATCGTCAATCAGTACACCCTGGGGGTGAGCAGCCTCTCGCAGGTGGACGAGAGGAAAGACGTCTCTGGTCTCTGCCTGCTGGCTGGAAGGAAGGCGAAGGCGTCGGCGGCGTATCCCGTTGCGGCAGGCTACCTCTCCGCCGGGACCGCGCTGCTCGACGAGTCGTGCTGGAAGTCCGACTACAAGCTCATCTACGATCTCTACAGCGAGCTCGCGGAGTGCGAGCACCTGTCCGGGAACGCCGAGGAGACGCGGCGCCTGTGCGCGCTGCTCCTGGAGCGTGGGCAGCGCAAGCTCGACAAGCAGCTCGCCTATCGCCTGCTGATCGAGCGGAACATGGCCGAGATGGCGATCGACAGGGCCGTGCAGGCCTGCCTCGACTGCTTGCGGATCCTCGGGGTCGAGTTCCCGACGAAGGTCTCCGACGCCGATGTGGAGGGAGAGTTCGAGCAGGTCTGGGAAGCGCTGGGCGACCGCCCCATGGAAGCGCTGATGGATCTGCCTCCCATGACCGATCCGGAGCTGGAGGCGGCGGTGGCCGTGCTCACCATCACCTTCGTGCCGGCGTGGTACCTGGACGAGCGGCTGTCCCACATGATGATGGGGCGGACGCTGAACCTCTGCATCCGCCACGGGAACACGGGCCCTGCGGCGATGAACTACGTCACCGCCGGGATGGTCCTCATCCCGCGGTTCCGCGACTACCGTCGCTCGTATCAGTTCGGGAAGGTCGGCTACGACCTCGCGCACCGGGAGGGAGCGCTCTACTGGCTGAGCATGATCCGCTCGACCTTCGGCGCGTTTTCTGCCGTCTGGTTCGAGCCGCTGCGTCGATGTGCGGAGTACCCGGTGGAGGGCCTGGATGCAGCGCAGCGATCCGGCAACGTCACCTGGATCACGCTGGGCGCGCTCCACCGGTTGTCGATGCTGATGAGCACCGGTCGGCGCCTGGACGAGGTGTTCCGCGAGAGCGAGCGGCTCCTGGAGATGGTGCGGAGCGTGGAGCGCGGGATGGGGGCGCCCGTCCTGCTGGCCATCCAGCGCGGGGTCCAGTGCTTGCGCGGCCTCACCGCGAACATCTCGACGCTGAACGGCGGCGGCTTCGAGGAGGAGGCATTCGAGGCGGCGAACCCGCCGAGCACGCTGCTCGCCTACTACTACTACCACGCGCGTCGGCTGCAGGCGCGCTACTTCGCGGGGGAGATCAAGGACGCGCTGCGTTCGGCGCGGTGCTTGAAGCCGGTGCTCTGGAGTGCAGCGTGTCAGTTCTTCGTCGCCGAGGGCACGCTCTACATGACCCTGGTCATGCTCTCGGATTTCGAGAGCGCCGATGAGGCGACCCGGAAGGAGTACACGGCGGACATCGCCACGAACAAGGAACTCCTCGATCTGTGGGCGGAGAACTACCCGCCCAACTTCCTCGCGATGAAGCTGCTCGTGGAGGCAGAGCAGGCCCGGGTGGATCACCGCGTGGAGGACGCGCTCCGGCTCTACGATCAGGCAGCGCAAGTCGCCAGCGAGTACGATTTCGTTCACTTCGAGGCGCTGGCGAAGGAGCTGGGAGGCCAGTTCTGCCTCACGCAAGGGCTCACGACGCTCGCGGGGGCGCTGCTGCGGGAGGCGCGCTCTTGCTACGTGAAGTGGGGTGCCGACGGGAAGGTCAGCCAGATCGACCGTCGTTATGCGCAGCTCTTCTCGGCGGCGTCAGCGCCGATGGGGAAGGTCACCAGCACCCAGCTCGAGCAGATCGACGTGCTCACGGTGGTGAAGACCTGTCAGGCCATCTCCTCCGAGATCGATCAGAAGAAGCTGCTCTCGACGCTGCTCGGGATCATCGTCGAGCACGCGGGCGCACAGACGTGTCACTTCCTCGTCCCCACGGGCGAAGAGATGGGCGTCAACGCGACCGCGGTGGTCGGTGAGAGCAGCATCGACGTCGAGGTCTTCGCGCCGTGCAGGCCGGTGAGCGAGCAGCCGATGCCCGAGTCGATGATCCATTACGTGAAGCGGACGCGAGAGCAGATCATCCTCGACGATCCTGCCTCGCAGTCGCTCTTCTCGTCGGACGGCTACATCGAGCGGGTGCGGCCGAAGAGCGTCCTGTGCTGTCCGGTCATGCGGCAAGGGACGCTGATGGGGATCCTGTACCTGGAGAACAACCTCACCCTGGGGGCCTTCAGCGGCCGGAAGCTGGCGCTGCTCGAGTTCATCACCGCGCAGTCGTCGATCTCGATGGAGAACGCCGCGCTGTACCAGGCCCTGCAGCAGGAGAACGCGGAGCGGAGTCAGACGGAGAACTCCCTGCGCGAGAGCGAGGAGCGGCTGCGCAGGCTGGTCGAGGAGCGGGCCGCGTCCGAGTCGACGCTGCGGGAGAAGCTCCAGATCATCGAGCAGCAGCAGCAGGCGATCCGGGCGCTGTCGACGCCGATCATCGAGGTGTGGGAGGGCGTGCTGACCATGCCGATCCTGGGCGCGCTCGACAGCGGGACGGCCGCGCACATGATGGAGGTCATGCTCGACGCCGTGGTGCGGCAGCAGGCGCGGTACGTCATCGTGGATCTGACGGCCGTGCATTCCCTCGACAGCAACATGGCCGACCAGCTGATCCGGCTGGTGCGGGCCGTCCACCTGCTGGGCTCCGAAGGGATCGTGGTGGGGCTGCGGCCAGAGGTGGCTCAGACGATGGTGCTGATGGGGATCGACCTGGCCTCGATGACGACGCTGGCGAACCTGCGGCAGGCGTTGCTCCGGTGCATGACACGGCAGGAGAAGAAGGTGACCGCCCGGGAGCCCCACGGCTTCGCGAGCCTCTCGGCCCGGCGCTGAATCACCCAGGGCTCGCGCAGAGGCTCAGTGGGCCGAGCGGCGGCGGGCCGAGCGGCGGCGCTGGATGCGGTGGAGCAGGAGCGCACCTGCCGCGAGCCCCAGGGAGGAGAGGGAGGTCGTCGACCCCGGCGTGCCAGCGGTACGGCAGCCGCACCCGCCCTCGTCGGTGACCTCTCCTGGAGAGCCCTGGCCTCCGCTGCCCGACGGTCCTCCACCCGCTCCACCCGCGCCTCCGGCCCCACCACTGTTCCCGTTCGCGCCGCCGTCCCCGCCTGCGCCGCTCGTGGGGGAGTCCTCCGCGAACTCGTAGGCGCCGACGGCGGGCGGGGTGGCGCGGAGCAAGCCGTCGAGATCGAGGGTGAAGCCCTCGCTGCTGCGATCGATCCCTGCTCCCCGTGCGGATGATGTGCCGACGAGGTGGTAGTCGTCGCGCGCCGCGTCGACGAACCCAGCTTCGGCCGTCGTGTCCACGAACAGGTTCCCCTCTGCGCTCCAGGCGACGTCGTTGCTCGCGGTGACGGACCCGGGGGCGCCCACGATGAGGTTGTTCCAGGCGACTGCCTGTTCGAGCGCGGCGCCGAAGACGCGCAGGGCCGTCCCCGGGTGGTCGAGGATGGTGTTGTGAACGAAGCGGTAGCGGATCCCGTCCGCCGTGATGTTCATGTTGGCGTAGATCGCGGCTTCGTTGAACCGAGCGATGACGTTGTCGGCGACGGTGGTGCTGTAGGCGCCGAGCACGATGACGCCGATCGCGGGGCCGTCGGAGAGGATGTTCCGGCGGATGTCGCAGGCCGAGTAGCCTCCGATCTGGAGGCCTTGCTGCTGGTACTGCACGCCGGCGGAGCCGACCCGGCGGATGATGTTGTCGTGGACGCTGCACCCTTCACGGGCCATGCCGATCTGCATGCCGTCCCACTCGGTGTCCTCGACGAGGAGGTGATCGACCTCGATGCCTTCGAGGTAGTGCGGCTGGCGGGTCTGTTGCTGGCCGTTGCAGGTGATGGTGTGGCCGTTCGACTGGGTGGAGCCGATGTACAGGCCCTCGCCGCCCGTGTCGTGGACCCAGAGGTGGTGCAGGTGAACGTTCTTCTGCACGAAGGTGCCTTGATCGGCGCTGCCGTCGCAGAGGGGGTCGGTCTTCGACATCACGCCAGCGAAGCCGGTCTCGTACACCTCGATGTGATCGACCTCGTAATCGGTGCTCTTGTCGAGGAACCACAAACCGACCCCGGGGTAGGGATTGCGCACCGGGGCGCTGACCCGGAACCCGTAGGGGGCGAAGGCGTCGCCAGTGCCCGTGAGGTGGAAGTGACGCGAGCTGCCCTGGAAGTCGATGGCGTAGGCGCGGTCCGTGTTGCGGACCTGCACGATGCCGCCGCAGTTCTTGATGATGACGGGTGACGCGGCGGTGCCCCGGATCTCGCGGAAGCGAATGAACTCGTAATCGCCCGCCATGACGCAGACCACGTGGCCTGGCTGGATGCCGAGGGCCGTGCCGTTCACCGCCGTGGTCCCCGGGGTGATCTGGTGGTCGCAGCCGCAGTTCCCCGCGATGGCGGGATCCGCGTGGAGCCATGTGAAGAGGGACGCGAGCGCGGCACAGAGGCCGGTTCCCAGGCGCGAGGGCAAGCGAGTCATGGACGGGAGAGTAATGAAAGTGACGCTTCCGTTGGGGGCGAGATGCACAGCCGCGCTGGCAAGGGGTTTGCAGTGGTGTGTCCAGACGGAGCGAACCATGCGATGGGACCCAGGGCATAAAAGTCCGGATGTCATTGATCGACGCGGCGAGGGCGATGGCGGGGGGTCGAGCATGGGGGGGCTCGTCGCGATCCTGCCGCTGCTCATGCGGTCGCGCTTCGGGTGGGTGGGCGTGCTCCTTCTGGTGCTGGTGGGGGTGTTCGGCGGCCTGAGGGGCTTCTTCGGGGGAGGCGAGCAGCGGGTGCACGGAGAGGCCCGCTCGGGTGCGCCCGGGGGACAGCGCGAGGAGGCGATGGTCCAGTTCGTCTCGTTCGTGCTCGATGACGCGCAGAACACCTGGCGCAAGGTGTTCGCGGAGAGCGGACGGCCGTACCAGAACGCCAAGCTGGTGCTGTTCACGGGCGCCACGCAGACGGGGTGCGGGCGAGGTCGCGCGGCGACGGGGCCGTTCTACTGTCCCCTCGACGAGCGGGTATACATCGATCTCGGCTTCTACCAGGAGCTGTCGAAGCGCTTCGGGGCGCGGGGCGACTTCGCACAGGCTTACGTGATTGCGCACGAGATCGGTCACCACGTGCAGCACCTGATGGGTACGAACGATCGGGTGCGCTCGGCAGCCCGCGGGCAGCAGGAGGGGGCCTCCGGCCTGGCGGTCCGCCTCGAGCTGCAAGCGGACTGCTACGCCGGGGTGTGGGCGCACTCGACGGGCCAGCGCGATCTGCTCGAAGCTGGGGATGTCGACGAAGCGCTCGGCGCAGCAGCAGCGATCGGAGACGATCGGTTGCAGCGTGAGAGTGGGGGTGCGGTGCAGCCGGAGAGCTGGACCCACGGCTCTTCGGCCCAGCGATCGCGCTGGTTCAAGCGGGGTTACGAGGAGGGGACGCTGGCGGCATGCGACACTTTCGGGGCGAGTTCGCTGTGATGGTGTCGGCCGGCTGCGCGACCTGCGGAGATCACGCCTTCCGCTCGCTGCCAGGCTCTCGATCGAGGCTGCTGGCCATGTCGGACCGGGGAGCCGAAGGTCTCCTCGCGCCGGCGAGCAGGCGCTTGACGTACCCGGGTAGCGCGAACGCGGCGGTGTGGACCTCGTCGCTGTAGTACTGGAGATCATGCGCCTCGGTGAAGCGGCGCGCGCGCGCTCGATCGAAGTCGCGGCGCGGATCGCGCGGGCCGAGGGCGCAATAGGTGAGGCTCCAGGTGCCCGAGGGGTAGGTGGGCGTCGCGATGAGGTAGGGGAAGGTTCGGTCGGGGCCGAAGAGGCCGCGCAGGCAAGCATGTATCTGCTGGAACACCCCGATGTCGAAGCGCGGTGATGCGCTCTGGGTCACCAGGACCCCGCCGGGTCGGAGAATCCGCGCGACGTCGCGGTAGAAGTCCGCGTCGAAGGGGCCGTGCGAAGGGCCGAGGGGGTCCATGACGTCGATGCAGACCACGTCGAAGGTGGCCGGTGCACATGCGCGGACGTAGGCGACCCCGTCGCCCACGCGGAGGTCGAGCTTGGGATGATCGAGCGCGCTCGAGAGCTTGCCGAGATACCGCCGGCTGGTGTCGATGACCTGGGCGTCGATCTCCACGAGTTCGACCCGATCGAGCTGTTCGTGCCGGAGCAGCTCGCGCGCGACACCGCCGTCTCCGCCTCCGATGACGAGTGCGTGTCGGGCGTCGGGATGGCTGAGGAGCGGCACGTGGGCCATCATCTCGTTGAAGACGTACTCGTCGCCTTCGGTGGTCATGACCCGACCGTCGAGCGTCAGCATGCGTCCGTAGGCGTAGGTCTCGTAGACCTCGATCTTCTGGTGCTGCGAGCGGGCGCGGTGGAGGACGTCTCCGCTGTGCCGGAGCGACAGGGCAATCTCGGGATCGCGCTCGGTGAACCACACGTTGCGCATGGGTTCGCGGGGGGTCGGCGGGGGGCGGAGGTGCTGAGGGGGCGCTTCTGCGTCGTCGAGGGCTCCCGGGGTGAGCTGGGTCGCGAGCTGGCTCCGGAGGCCACGGCCCTGCTCGATGGCGGAGCCGCGCTCGGCGTTCAGCGCGGTGAGCAGATGCTGGTAGCAGACCCACGGGTCGACCTCTCGGCCGCACGTGAAGATGTCGAGCGCCGCGTAGCCGTACTCCGGCCAGGTGTGGATGGCGAGGTGGCTCTCCTGGATGACGACCACGCCGGAGACGCCGAACGGAGAGAAGTGATGGAAGGTGGAGCTGATGACCGTCGCGTGCGCCGCCTCGGCGGCTTCGAGCATGCGCGTCTCGATCAGGCTGACGTCGTTGAGCAGCTCAGCGGGGCAGCCGAAGAGTTCGGCGACGATGTTGCGACCGAGGACATCCACCGGATCCGACTCCGCGAGGGGCTCACCCCTCGGCGGCTTTGTAGCCCACACCGTGCACGGTGGCGATCGGATCGAGGCCTGCCTCGCGGAACTTGGCGCGGATACGGCGGATGTGGGTGTCGATGGTGCGCTCGGTGATGAGGTTGTCGTAGCGGTAGGCGCGCTGCATGAGCTGAGCCCGGCTGAGCACGACGCCGGGTCGCTCGATCAGGGCGCCGAGGATGCCCAGCTCGGTCGGGGTGAGTGGTACCACGCGGCCCTCGTAGCGGACCTCGTGGCGCTCGGGGTTGATCTCGATGCCGCGGAAGCGCAGGACGGCAGCGCGCTCTTCGGGGGCGCGGTCCGGCTCGTCGGTGCGGCGGAAGATGGCTCTGGCGCGGGCGATCAGCTCGCGCGGAGAGAAGGGTTTGGTGAGGTAGTCGTCGCCGCCCAGCTCGAGGCCGAGGATGCGATCGATCTCCTCGCCCCGCGCCGACAGGAACAGGATGGGGATCCTGGAGCGAGCGCGGATTCGACGGCACACCTCGAGGCCATCGATCTCCGGGAGCATCACGTCGAGGACCACCAGGTCCACCCCACCCCCCTCCAGGGCGTCGAGGGCAGCCCGGCCATCGCTGGCGGCGGTGACCCGATAACCCTCCTTCTGAAGGGCATAGCTGACCACATCGCGAATGCGCGTCTCGTCGTCGACGATCAGGATGTGCTTGGTCACGGGGGAGATCCTTGCCAGGTGGCCGGGGAAGTAAAGCGCCGTGGCTCGGTCGGCTGGATGCTGGGCGTGCGCTGCCGCGCCTGCCGTCATCCCGCTCGCGGGTGACCTTGCCCGGGTCGCGTCAGGGAGGTTCGAGGGATCGGCAGCGGAGCGCTGGGCGGCTCCGCTGCCATGATGGTGGGCTGGTGGACCGGACTGCGGCGAGGGGTCAGGGAGCCGACATCGAGCACCCGGAGTTCTCCGGGAGATCGCACCGCTTCGCGGTCTGGTTCCAGTGGAGGTCGGAGGGACATCCGCGGAGATCGGCGACTCCACCATTGCACGTGTAAAAGGTCACGCAGTCGTCCGGGTTGCTGAAGACGCCATTGGGCTGAGGACATTCGAACAGGGGTGCCGCCGGGGGCTCCTCGACGGGGGGCTCCGCGACGGGCGGCCCCTCCGCAGGCGGCGCTTCCACGGGCGCCTCCTCCACGGGCCCGCCGCAGGTGCCCGCCTCGTCCTGCATGCAGCGCTGAGCGCTGCCGTCATAGAACGTTCCCTCCGGGCAGGTCACAGGGAACGGGTTGTTCATCATGCAGAAGTAAAACGTGGCGCAATCGTTGGGGTCCGCGTAGAAGCCGAATGGGCCGGGGCACACGAATCCAGTGTCGGCCGCGGCAGGCGTCGCCGTGCCGACCAGGCCGAAGAGCATCGTTCCGAATGCCGCGAGTGAAAGCAATGAGCGCCGGTTGGTGTACACAGGAAACCCCCTCTAAAGAATGACTGTGAACCCCGGAGCCCCGCAGTGCGGGGCGCCTGGTCCGAGAGAATGTGATGTGAATTGCCCGGTGCTGCAACACGCGCAGTCACTGACGCTGCAATGAGATGCCGACAGAATCCGCTCCTGCGAATGAAGAAGGGCTCGAATCCGTCTCGGAAGATGAATCTCCGTCGTATTCCGCCAGGACCACGGCGCACTGTGCGGACCTGGAAAACGGGAGGTCTCCCGGCGCCGCTGGAGGACTGCCGTCGGGACCCGATCCATGACCCTGCTCATGCGGTCGATGACGTGCCCCTCTGAGAGTTCGGTAGGAAGAATTCGGCGGGAACGAGGACGGCGCTGAGCCCTTCGACGCGAGCCCATACCTCGGAGACGATGCCCGACGTCCCGGCGAACGTGGCACCCTCGGACACGGAGGCGTGCGCATTCAGCTCGCTCTCGGCATAGCGTGCGAGGTGGAGCTGAGTACGAAGTGCATGAACGAGGTCCAGAAGCTCCTCCAGCGCAGCGGCGTCCCGGTCGCGTAGCGCCACGAGGCGACGGACGTTGTCCAGATGGATCCTGGCGGTCGCCAGGACACGCGAGGCGGCGTGGGCTGCTTCGAGCGCGGCGAGGCGGCGTTCTGCGCTGTCGATGTCGAACCCCTCGCGCCGGATGAGGGCGTCGATCTCGGCATGCCGGGTCGCGGCGCGCGCGACCTCGGTGGAAATGCGCGCGGCTGCCTCGGGCGGCATCAAGGGCTCGATGGGCGTCCCGGCGCTGGCGCGCACGCACTCGTGCAAGGCCTCCTCGATGCGGACTGCCATGTGAGCGGGCCCGAAGACTCCACCGGAATCGCCGGTGCGGGGAGACGGGCTGGCGATCCCCGAACCCTGGGGGGCCGGGGACGAGGCCTGCGGCCACGGGGGAGGCGTCGAGGCGTGTCGTCCGAGGGCGATGGGAGCCCACAGAGGCCACAGCGGGACGGCGAGGAGCGCGAGGCCGAGCGCGTGGAACCGCTGGCTCGGTGAGCGTTCACGCTGGCTCTTCCGCTCCGCCCGGTAGATGGCGACGGCGCTGGCGACGCCGAGCAGCACGTAGAGGATCGCGAGGTCGAGGAGGCTCACGGCTCCTCCTCGTCCGCGTGGGACGTCGTGGAACTCCGGGGAACCTCAGGGGCGATGCGGCGCGTGTCGGTGTCGTCTTGCCAGCGCCGGTCGGACGGCTGTCGCTGATAGATGCCTCTCGCGGAGCGGCTGCTGGTCCAGAGCGCGTCGCCGAAGCTCCCCTCCCGTGCGCGCAGGAAGGGTGGCGTCTCGGTGCGAGGACGCACCAGGTAGGGACGCAGGATCCACGAGGTCTGGCCGCTGACGGCGAAGAACAGGGCGATGAACGCGAATGCCGTCAGCGCGCGGCCGCGCTCCTTCCCCAGGCCGCGCAGGAGCACTCCGAGCGAGGCCAGGCCAGCCAGCCCATAGGCCATGGCCGACGCCATGGCCGCGTCATGGTAGTGGAGGCCGAGATCGAACAGCAGCCACAGGACGGGAGCGCAGGCGAGCAGGACGAGTGCCGCGCGTGCCGCGGCAGCGAGCGACAGCGAGATCACGGCGCGCATGGGGAACGTCCTGCCCATGACGGCGGCGAGAGCATGGAAGCCAGGCGCGCACAGGGCGAGCGAGACGAGGAGGGTGAGCGGGATCTTGAGCGCCGCGTAGCCGATCTGGATGCCGCCCCGGAAGCTGCCGATGACGCCGCCGAAGGCCATCGCGCCGAGGGTGATGGCGAGCAGCGAGGTGGTGGCGAGTGGGCCGAGATCACGGTCGCTCCGGCAGCTCTGGGCGACGCCGGTCGGGTCACGGAGGAGGCGAGAGAGGATCGCCAGCGAAGGGGCAGCCGTGGTGGGGGTGAGGATGTTCACAGGGCACCTCCGAGGATGGGCAGGCTGGACAACCAGACGCGCCCGGCGAGGACGGTCGCGAAGAGGGCGAACATCGCAAACACGAGGCTCGTGGCGATCCGGCTCGTCTCGCTCTGACGATCGAAGCCGCGTCTCAGCTCATGCAGGAGCCGGGTCACCCCGGCGAAGCCGCCGACCATCAGGCCGAGCACGCCGGCGACCAGGGCAGCCATGGGGCTCTCGCTCGTGACGACGTACAAGGCTGCAGCGGGCGCGAGGCCGGCGAGGACCAGGCCGGAGCTGGCCGCGGCGCGCGCCGCCGAGGCGACGACCCGCGGTGGGTCGAGGGGCGCGTCGAACAGGGCGAGCGCGATGAACAAGGCGGGGACGGCGAGCCCGGCCACGGCGAGGTGAGCCGCGGGGACGCCGAGAGCGTGGTGGAGGAGGGCGGTGCCTCCCTGTCGTGTCCCCAGCGCCAGACCGTAGAGGGATGCGAGGCCCGCGCCGGTGCAGAAGCGGATGGCCTCCGTGCGGAGAACGACGGGCCCGGTGAGATCCGGGGCGAGAAAGGTCGCGGCCCAGCCCTGAAGAGAAGGCATCTCGGGCGCGTTGGACGTCCCGGCCGAGGGGATGTCCGTGGCGCTGGGGGGCCGGGGCGCCCGGGAAGCGGACGCCTGGCTCGTCAGGGGCGTCGCATCGGTCTCTGGAGAGGACGGGGCATCGGGGGAGAGCGTGTGGGGGCGCTCGGCAGGGGGGGGGACGGCGGGAAAATGGGTCGGGTCCAGCGAGGCGTGCGCGTGCATGGCTTCTCCGGGGCAAGCAGCGACGCGAGGAGGGCGTCGCGCTTTCTGGAGTAGCCCCCCGAAAAGGCAGGACGGTCGCCAGGCCTCGGAGGATCCGGGGAGAAGTTGTGGCGGAGATGTGGCGGGCGGTGGAGCAGTGAGGGAGGGGGCCGTCTCGGCCCAGCTGCCCAGGGGTGACCTGGCCGTCCCGGTGACGCCCCGAGCGCTGTCTCAGTTGGGGGCGCTCGACCCGCCGTGACCAGGACGACCGAAGATGGCGTCCCAGTTCGAGCGGTAGGCGTCGGTGGCGACCTGAGCGGGACCCGAGCGACCCTGGGTACCGGGAGCGTCCACCATCACCTCCACGTCGAACAGCCGCTCGTGTTCGTCGCGCTGCCGGAGACGCACGACCTCTCCATGCACCGGGCGCCCCTCCTGGAGTGCGCGGATCTCACCGAGCTCGAGGCGGTCCTCCCGCTTGCGGATGACCCGCAGCCCCTGGCCGTCGTCGCTGGGGCTGTGGACGAAGAGCAGGTCCTTGGGAGCGGCCTTCTCGTCGGTCATGGGCGTCAACGGCGCGGTCGTCGTGGGCGTGGTCGCAGGGGACGCCCCTCCGGTGATGGCGGTCGACGTGCGTTCCGCTGGAGCCCCGGACGCTGGGGTACCCGTCGCCTTGGGTTGCTCGGCCTTGCCCATTCCCTGGAGCTTCCCACGTTCCACCCCAGCCGCGCCAGATGCCGTACTGTAAAACTTGGCCCTACAGCCCCACCCACCGTACTCCCGCCCATGGCTCTCCCGAGGTCGGAGCCCCGCGCACTCGCGCGGCGGACCTGGATCGTGTCGGGACCAGAGCCCTCGTGTCGCGCGTGCAGCCTGACGGCACCGCGGGAGGAAGAGATCATGAGCGGTCGAGGCGAACGTTTGGGAGATGCAGGCGAGCGACGCGGTGGCGCCGGGCGGCGGGTCCATTTCGAGGCGCTCGTCGCGGTCGGTGAAGCGGCCGGTGGTGCTGGCTTCGAGGCCGAGTCGGTCGATGTTTCCCCGGATGGAATGCGCCTGCGCGCAGCGTACCTGCCCGAGGTCGGAGAGCGTCTGCTGTGCCGCTTCGACGGTCCCCAGGGAGAGATCGCCGTGGAGGCCGAGGTGTGCTGGCGCCGTGACGAGGCGCGCGGGGGTGAGTTCGGCCTTCGCTTTGCCGGCCTGGATCCGGCCTCGAGCGACGCTGTGCGTGCCCTGGTGAAGGGACTCGGCGGGACGACGATGGGTCGCGCGAGCGAGGCCACGCGGAGCACGGTGCCGTGCACGCCCGAGCCGAGCCAGCCTGCGGATCCGGCCCGCGGGACCCGGGTCCGTCTCCACATCGAGGGCCTGGGATCGCCCATGAAAGCGCGTGTGCGAGAGGGCCGCGCGGGCGAGGTCGAGGTGGGCTCGAACCTCGAGTTCCTCAAGGTCGGCCGGACGCTCGATCTGGAAGACATGGAGCACGGCGCACGCCGTGAAGCATTCGTCGATGACGTGCGCGTCGAGGTCGATGCCGGGAGCAGCGTGCCGCAGCTCGTCGTGACCTTGCGGTACGACCCGCCTGCTCAGGCAGCGCGCCCCGCGCAGGCCACCAAGGGCAGCGCTCCGGCGGCTGCGCGCGCGGCTTCCGCAGCTGCGGCCACCGCTGCGGCGGTCGCGGCGGAGCCTGTTGCCGTGGCTCCCGCCCGGCAGCCCCGCGCTACCAAGGTGAACGTCGCTCCTCAGCCTGCTCCCGAGGAGACTGCCTCGTCTCAGCCTGGCCCTGCCTCTGCTGGCCCCGTCTCTGATCGAGAAGATGAGGCGACGTCGAGCCCTGCTGCAGAAGCGCGCGCGAGCCGCCAGTCAGAGGCCGAGGAGGAGAAGGGCGAGGAGCCGGCGCTGGACAGCGAAGCGTCTCCCGCGGCGGAAGCTGCTGCGCAGGACGGTGTGGAGACCAACTCCCCTCCGCCCGGCGAGGCCGAAGCGGGCGCCGCGAGTGACCGGGGCGCTGGTCTGCGTGGCGTCGGCGAGAAGGCCGCTGCCGTCGGACGCGCGGTGGCCGGACGTGTGGGGCCGGCGCTCTCTGGCGCCAGCGAGCGCGCCCGTGGCGCGATGAGCGGGATCCTCACGCGCATCCGCGAGCGCCGCAGCGAGCGCGAAGCAGGGCAGGGGAAGGCGCCCACCGCGCGCCGCATGACGGCCCCTCCTCCGGCGGGCGCCCTGCGTGCCGACGGACGTCGGCTGGTGCGCGATGAAGGGGCGGAGGGCGCCGGCGAGGGCGCCGCTTCGGCCGAGGCCGAGGCACGCCCGCGGGTGAACAAGAAGGCTGCCGCGCTCGGGAGTTTCCTTGGGCTGGCGGCGGTGCTGGTGGTGTTCGGCGTCGCTCGCCTGATCGGCCTGCGTGGCGGTGAGGCCCCCCAGACGACGGCCGCGCTGCCGCCCGCTGCGACGGAGACCGCCAGCCAGGCAGGCCTCGGCGCGCTCCCGCCGCCTGCTGGAGGCGGCACCCTGACGGCCAACGTCCCCCTGTTCGGCGCCACGCCGCTGTCGACGACCGAGCCCGTGCTCCCCTCGGCACCTCCGACGGCAGAGCAGGGCCGTGGCGCCCCGGATGCGCTCGCCGCTGCAGGCGAGGCGGAAGAGGGCGTGACGGGTGACCAGGGCGACGAGGAGGAACCCTCTCTTGCCGATGGCGGCAAGGCCTGGGGTCAGGGTGAGGTCCGGAACCCCATCGTCCTCAAGCTGAAGATGGATGGATCCATCGATCGCCTGAGCGGCGCCGCGGGTCCCATGGGCTTCACGGTCTCGCTCCCGGATCGACGCGCCCTGTCGTCGGGGAACGGTCTCGCCCGCAAGGACAAGCGCATCGCGTCCCTGCTCGTGGTGAACACGCCCCAGGGCGCCGAGGTGTCGCTGCGCTTCAAGGACGGCGTCCCGCCCTACGTCGCCAAGGCCAGCGGGGATCGCCTCGAGATCTCGCTCGGGAACGAGAGCGCGCCGAAGAAGGTCGCCGCGAAGTCCAAGGCGAAGTCCAAGAAGGCCAAGAGCGACACCAAGAAGAAGAGCACCAAGGGCAAGTCCAACTGACGCCTGCCCCGGGGGATGACGGGCCCCTCGCCCTCACCCCCCTCTCTGTCCTGGTCTCTCCGCCCGCCTCCTTCGCGTCCGCCTCCCGACGCGCTTCTCCTCCCACCCCCACCGTCTCGGCCCCTCGGCAGGGGCACTCTTCCCGAGATCCGCCGGGTTTCCGTTCTGCTCACGAGGTCTCCCGGCGGTCGGCCCATCGACCCCGGGGCGCTCCGAGCCCTGCCTGCGTATAATCCCCCCCTCATGACCGCCGCCCCCTTCGTCACCATCGCGATGCCTTGCCTCAACGAGGAGGGCTACATCGAGGCGTGCCTCCGAAGCGTGGCCGCGCAGGACTACCCGCGCGACCGCATCGAGATCCTCGTCGCGGATGGAGGGAGCACCGATCGCACCCGCGAGATCCTGGCGAACCTCTCGGAGCAGGACCCGCGCATCCGCATGATCGACAATCCCGATCGCATCCAGGCGGCGGGCATGAACCAGATCATCCGCCAGGCCCGCGGAGACGTCATGGTCCGGATGGACGTGCACTGCGAGTACGCGCAGGACTACGTACGCCGCTGCATCGAGGTGCTCGAACGCACCGGCGCGGACAACGTCGGCGGAGCCCAGCGACCTCGCGCAAAGACGTGGTTCCAGCGCGCCCTGTGTGCCGCCTTGACCAGCCCCGCTGGGGTGGGTGGGGCCAGCTACCGCTCTGCCGACAACGAGGGCTTCGTCGACACGGTGTTCCTCGGCGCGTTCCGCAGGCGGGTCTTCGAGACCGCCGGGATGTACGACCCGAAGGCGATCACCAACGAGGATGCCGAGCTGAACCAGCGCATCCACGAGGCTGGGGGCAAGGTCTTCCTCAGCCGCGACATCGTGGTGCACTACTACCCGCGCACCTCGTACAAGGCGCTCGCGAAGCAGTATTACAAGTACGGACAGGGGCGCGCGCGCACCCTGCTCAAGCGGGGGACGTTCCCTTCACCACGCCCGGCGATCCCCTTCGCGATGGTGGTCACCGGGGTGGGCCTCCTCGCCACGTCACGCTGGCATCGCCTGACCTTGCCAGCGTTCGCGCTCTACGCCGCCGCGACCGGGGTCGAAGCCGTCCGGGTGGGGCGCCGCGAAGGGCTCCGCGCCATCCCCATCGTGTGGGGCATCTTCCCTGTCCTTCATGTCTCTCACGGGCTCGGTTTCGCCTCCGGGTTGCTCCGGTACGGGCTCGACCCGGACTGGACCCGTGAGCCCGAGCGGCTCGACCCCATCTCGGTGCCCATCGTCGCCAACGAGCCGCTGGAAGCGTAGCCGCCTCGTCGTCACGTCACGGCAGCCTCTGGAACCTCATGGTCCGTGTCGAGCAGCTTGCGGGGGGCGGATTGCTGACGCTCCACGACCCGTGGCTCCCCTCCGCCGAAGCCGAGGCGCTCCTGTCCACCTTGCAGGACACCGTCGTGTGGAAGCAGGAGAAGATCCGCCTCTTCGGGCGCGAGCACTTCCAGCCCCGGCTCTCGGCCTGGATGGGCGATCCTGGGACGATCTACAGGTACTCCGGGCTCACGTTGCAGCCCGCGCCATGGACACCCGCCCTCGCCGGCCTCCGTGAGCGCGTCGAGGCGACGAGCGGCGTCCCGTTCAACAGCGTGCTCCTGAACTACTACCGGAGCGGCGACGACGCGATGGGGTTCCATGCCGACGCGGAGCCCGAGCTCGGCCAGAACCCGGTGATCGCCTCCGTCTCCCTCGGCGGACACCGACGGTTCGTTCTCAAACCCACCCGCGACTTGCCCGACGAGGCGCCCGTCACGCTCTCGCTCGGTGGCGGATCCTTGCTGGTGATGTCCGGGACCACGCAGCATTTCTGGCGGCACGGCGTCCCGCGCCAGGCAGGCGCAGGACCTCGGATCAACCTGACGTTCCGGCGCATCGTGGCCAGCTGACGTCGAGGCAACGGGCGCGACGGGCGTGCGCCTCGCGCCAGGTGATGCGAGGCTACTCGGCGGGCTCGTTGTAAAACGGCTGCTTGTACAGGACCAGGATGCCGTCGTTGCGGCCGTCGTTCTGCGCCTGGCTTCGGAACGGCTGGCCGTGACCGTAGTCGACGTCGCCGATGAAGGCGCCCGTGACGGCGACGTTCCCCTGGCCGTTCGCGGCGACGACCACATCTCCCTGAAGGGTCTCCGTCGTCGTGCCGCGGATCTGACGGTGCGAGACATAAGCGCCGGTGGCGTCGAGGCGCGCCACGAAGGCATCCCTCCTGCCTGCCGCCCTGAGGACGGTGCCTCCGACATCGATCGTCCCACCGAAGACGCCTCCGAGCAGGATGTTGCCGTCAGCTTCCACGGCGATGGAGGTTGCACCTTGTTCGCGCTGGAGGGGAGCAGGGGCGTCGCCATAGCGCCGGCTCCAGACGTGAGCTCCCCCCATGGAAAACTTGGCGAGATACAGGTCGGAGTCGTCCCCGTCCTGAGCCAGGGTTTGCAGAGGACCGCCGCCGAAATCGACGCTGTCGACGAAGTCTCCTCCCATGAGCACTCCATCGCTGGCGAGCGCGAGGCGTGGCGTCGCGCCCATCCAGGTCTTCTGAAACACGCGATTCCACGACGGAGCGCCGTTGTCGTTGAGGCGCGCGATGAAGGAGGCAGGGAAATTCGAGTTGTACTGGTTCTGGCCGATCCGGATGAGCCCTCCCCAGATCCCGGTGATCACCAGACCGCCAGAGCCATCGACGACGAGATCCGTCATCACGGCGAAGCTGTTGCCGTTGCCACCGAAGCGTCGGAGCCAGACGGGATTCCCCGCGCTGGTGAACTTCGCCACGAAGGCGTCCTCCTCGCCGCTCGCATTCACACTGGCGGAGCCCACGGAGAGGTTCCCCGTGAAGCCACCGCCGACGTACAGGTTGCCTTGTGGATCGACGGCCACGCTGAACGGTCCGACCGTGTCGGCCGAGCAGCTGTTGCAGATCGGGATGGTCTGCGTGACGGTGCCCGCTTCGTCGAGCACCAGCAGCCTGAAACGCGTGAGCCCCGAGAAGAGGAACCCTCTCGACATGTCGATCTCGTTCCGCCGATTCGCGGCCATGCAGCGGGCGCTCGCGCCCGTTCCGACGAGCGCGACGGTCTGCCCGGTCGCGGAGACGGCGAGGTCGACCACGCAGTCCTGGCCCAGGTCGTCATCGTGGATCACGCGAACGAAGCGCGGCGCGCCTTCGGGGCTGAAGCGGGCGATGAAGGCGTCGTTTTGCAAGCCAGCGCTCTGGAGCGGCCCGCCTCCGAGATCCATCGTGCCGCTGAAGGTGCCACCCAGGACGATGTCGCCGTTCGGTGCGTACGCGACCCCCACGGGGTAGTCCTCGGCCTCATCGCCGAAGTGCTTGGCCCAGAGCAGGTCCGGGTCGGGCTCCTCGACCACCGTGCCACCCCCCTCACCGCCGCTGCCGCCGGCGCTGCTGGTGCTACCGCCGGCGCTGCTGGTGCTGTCGTCGCCGCCCACCCCGGCAGGCTCTCGGTTGAAGTCGAGATCGCCCAGGCCCGTGATGGCATTGCAGCCCGCGAAGGCGGCGATTCCGAGCAGGAGCCACGGGATGGCATGGATGCGCATCAGAACCTCCCATCCAGCCGGATCGAACCCGGCCCGATACCCACCGTGAGTCGTGGTGCCGAGGCGGCACCGTTCGCGTCCACGGAGCTGTCGTTTCCCGATCGCAGGAGCAGAAACACGGCGCCCGTCGCGACTCCGAGCCCCCCGACGATGAAGCCGACCGTGGACACGTTCCCGAGCAGTGCGGCTCGATCTGCCGCCTCGGCGTCGCTCTTCAGGCACTCCGTACCCAGGCAGCGGCTCTTGATGTCGCTGACGGTGCTCGTCGACAGGATGCCGGTGACGATCCCGACGCCGAAGCCGACAGCGCCGACGCCGAACGCTGCGATCGAAGGAGCCAGAGAGCCAGAGGTCGACGCCGTGGGGGGGGGCGCGACCGGCTCCGGCTCCTGGAGCACGATCTCGAGCCGCTCGGCCCGCGATGCCACGAGCTTCAGGCGCCGCTCCACCGCCTCGATGCCAGGCGCCTCCACCCGGAGCGTGTGCTCTCCAGGGTCCACCTCCAGGCCCTGCTGCAGCCGCTCGATGGCGACGGCTTCCCCGTCCAGCAGCGCCGTCGCTTCGGACGCGGAAGCACCGCTGAGCTTCACGTGCAGGACTGGAATCCGCGGCGTCAGCTCGTCGAGATCCTTGCGCGCCTCGGCCTGCGCTTCGCGGAACGACGCCGGGGAGCGCGGCGACAGCGGCTCGTTCGCGGCCTGCTGGAGCAGCTCCCGTGCCCGCAGGAGTTGCTCGAGGCGCACGTGCGCGCGTGCGATGAACACCAGGAGGCGAGGGGAATGGCACGTCTCCTCGGCCTGACGGAACGTCTCGATGGCCGCAGCGTAGTCGGCCGCCTCGAACTGCTCGTACGCCTTGTCCGCGAGGGTGCCTGCGGCCTGGAGCTGCCTCGCAGGGCAGGGGCCAGGCGCCGACAGGGCGGCGTACGAAGAGAGCGTCGTGGCCGCGGCGGCAACCGCCGAGAGCAGCCACGGCCCGAGGCGATGGCGACCGCCGTCCCACCTTGCAGACGCAGGCGCACCCCGCGTGCTGCTGCTCAGGAGGCGGGCCAGGGCTCGCGTGCGCATGCCCTGTTCAATACCATTTCGGCTTGCGCTTCGGGGGGGAGGGCCGCACGGGTTGCGAGGCTGGCGTCGAGGCGGCGGTTGCGGTCGAGACCGGGGGGAGATCGTCGATTTTCACTGCCGTGTTCGTGGCAGGGGTGGCGGTACTGGCCGATTCTGCCGACGGTGCGGCCTGGATGTGCGGATCGACCGGTTCGGCCTCTTCGTCGACCGGTGGTGCGGGCGGTGTCGATCGCGTGGTCGTCGCGTCAGCGGTCGGAGAAGCCGATCGCGCCGGTGCCGCGCCGTGCTCGCCGGAGTCCGTCGCACCTTGCTGCGTTGCGGCGGGCGGCGGATCCGAGAACGCCACCCGGGCGACCAGCACGAGTCCCGTCACGGTCAGCGTGACGCCTGCTCCTGCCGCGGCCCACAGGGCACGCCGCACGCTCGGTGACCAGGGGACCTGGGTGAGCGTGCCCGTCATTCCGCCCTGGCTCAGTGACGGTCGCTCCGTGAACGAAGGCGGGGCGCTCGCTGGCATCACGACGGGCGCGCCTGCCAGGGGACCCGAAGCCGGCGCCGTGCTCACCGCGCTGGGGAGCGAGAGCGAAAGGGGGGTGCCCATCGTCGTCGCGTGCAGCCCGCTCGCGCCGGTCGTCTCCCAGCGCTCCCCGGCGAGGGGGACGGCGATCGCCGAGAACGCCTGGGCCATCTCGCCAGCGGTCTGGAACCGGCGATCCCGATCCCGCGAGAACGCGCGCTCGAAGAAGGCGTCCATCGACGGCGGCAGCTCCGGCAAGACGCGGGAGGGCAGGGGGATGGGCTCCCTCAGGATCTGCACCATCACCGCGCCCAGCGAGTCCCCCGAGAACGCCCTCTCTCCGGTGACCATGCGGAACAGGATCACCGCCAGGCTCCAGAGATCGCTGCGCCCATCGAGGGGTCTGATCCCGCGCGCTTGCTCGGGGCTCATGTAGAACGGTGAGCCGACCAGCCTCCCCGTGGCCGTCTGGCTCCCATCGAGCCCGGTGCCGCTCGCCTGGGCCACGCCGAAGTCGAGGATCTTGATGATCTCGTCGTTGTCCTCGCGCGCGAGGAAGATGTTCGCGGGTTTGAGATCGCGGTGGACGATCCCGGCGTGGTGCGCGAGTTCGAGCGCACGCGCCGCCTGATCGAGGATGCGCGCGGACTGCATCGGCGTGAGGCGCCCGGCGTCTTCGAGCCGCTGGGCGAGCGTCTCGCCGGCGAGCATTTCCATGACGATGTACGGGATGTCCTCGTGAAACCCGTACTCGTAGATCTGCACGACGTGCCGCGTGCGGAGCTGGGCTGCGGCGCGCGCCTCGCGCTCGAAGCGCATCCGCGCCTCGGCGGCGACGTCTTCGTCGAGTTCCTGCACCAGCCGGATGAACTTGATCGCGACCTGGCGCCCCAGCATGAGATCCTGGGCGCGCCAGACCGAGCCCATCCCACCGCGCCCGAGCAGATCGAGGATCTGGAATTTGCCTGCCAGCACCGCTCCTGGTTGCTCCACGGCCGTGAACCCGAGGGTCGGGTCCGGGGTGGAGGCGCGGGGACCGCGCGGCGGCGGGAGCATCGGCGCCGAGGATAGCACAGGCATCCCGCTGGCCTTCCAGGACTCTAGGTGAGCCGCGCGGGCCCCACGGGCGGCGGGATGGACCATTCTTCCCGCTCCGAGGGGAGCGGATCCACGTCCTCGTGCGCGCTCCCGAAGAACGTCAGCAGCTCGCTCTTGCGCGCCTCCGCGTCGGCGCGGCCGAGGGCGATGAGCTTCTGCGTGAAGGGGCCATCGAAGAGCAGGTAGCTGGCCAGATCCGCCTCGGTGTCCTCTCCGACATCCATGAGCGACAGGAGCTGGCGCGTCACCATCGGCCCATGGCGGAGCTTGCTGGATCGGATGTGGGCTGCGGCCAGCCGGCCCAGATCGATCGAAGGGCGGATCACCAGGCTCTGCACGCGGCGGTAGGGCATCATCCCTCGCTGGACCGCCGCCGCGTTGATCGTGGGCAGGAACGACGGGCCGAACGCCTTCTCGCCGTCGTCGATCATGTGGTTCACCCGGGAGAGAACCTCGAAGTCGGACTGGATGTGATCGAGGAGGAAGGCGTTCAGCACCTTGCCCAGGACCAGGGACGCCCTGGGGACGCGCTTTCGCTCCAGGGAGTGGATGTCGCGGATCTCTCTGGAGAGGCCGATGGCGAGCACGTGGGTCGCGCCGAACCGCAAGGCCGGGGCGATGGGGGTGTTCTGCCGGATCCCGCCATCCATGAACAGCTCGTTGCCGATGCGCACGGGCGGGAAGAGCAGGGGGATGGAGGCCGAGGCGAGCGCGTGAAGCGGCCCGATGTGCGCGCCGCGGATCACGGTGCGCGGCGGGGCCTGTGACGGGAGGGCGCCGTCGGGACCCGTCTGCATGAAGATCACGGTACGCCCCGTGGAGACCTCGGTGGCGGAGACGCTGAGGGCCGACAGGTGCCCGTGGCGCAGGGTGCGGGCGATGGCGCGCCAGGGGATCTCTTTCTCGATGAGCCGCGCCATGGGCGCGACGTCGAACATGCCGGCGCCGCCCTCGCCGCCGCCGAAGAACAGCCTGGGCAAGGAGAGCGCCTGACGGACCCCGAAGCCGAGGACGGCCTCCAGGTGGAGGTCGTTCCACAGGTCGACCAACCGCCGGATTCCCAGGGTCGGATCGCTCAGGTGGGCTGCGAGGAAGCAGGCGTTGATGGCCCCGACCGAGGTGCCGCACAGCACGTCGATGCGCGGGGGACGGCCCCGCACGCGGACGAACGCGTCGAGCAGGTAGGACAGGACGCCCACCTCGTAAGCCCCGCGCGCGCCCCCACCGGACAGGATGACCGCCAGCTTGCGTCGGGACGGCGCCCCTGCCTGCGAAGCGCTCACTCCGCGGCTCCTCGGCCCGTGACCCCACGCCGCGGATCGCCTCCGCCCGACGACAGCGCGCGCTCCGGGGCGCTGCTCGACACCGCGGCGCTCGCCCCCGGGATCCACTCGCCACCGGGCGCCCCCGAGGATCGTCCACGCGCGGGCGCGACCACGTGGCTCTCCTCGGCGCTCTCCCGATCGGCGTCCAGGATCCTGCGCACCACCGGGCGCGCGGTGAACAGCTCTCGGTGGCGCTGATCGCGCACGTAGCTCGCTACCTTGCGGATGTGCAGCGCGGCGCGGTGGTACGCGTCGGGGGCGCTGGCCGGCGCTCCCCGCGCGAGCACGCTGCAGGCGAGATCGCGGATCTCGATGCCGTACTCGGAGCTGCCTGCCTCGACGGCGCCGAGCGCGGTCCGGGCGAGGAGCACGGCGGCGTGGAGATCGTTCGTGTCGGCGCGTGTGGCCGCCTCGATGGCGGTCGCGTAGGCGTGGTAGCTCATGAACCCCTGCGCCTCCGCGAGCGCCCTGGCCTCGGCGGAGGTGGCGAGCGCGGCGCGCAGATCCCCCCGCGCCCGCGCGAGCAAGGACCGCAGGATGCGCTGGTGCACCATGTCGTAGACGTTGCCGGTCACGGCGATGAGTGCCCCCGCGTCGGCGACGAGCGTGTGGGCCGCGTCCAGATCCCCGCCCTCGAGCAGCACCCACGCCGAGCAGAGCAGCGTGTCCGCCCTGGCGTCCTGATCGTCGTAGCGCTCGTGGGCCTCACGGGCCCGCTTGAGGTAGCCGAGCGCCCGGTTCATGTCACCGAGCCGCAGGTAGGACTGCCCGATGTTGCTCAGCGTCTTCGCGATCTGGAAGCGGCCGCCGATGGCGAGATCGATGGAGATCGACGACAGCCCGACGGCGATCGAGTCCTCGAACCGCTCCAGCACCAGCATCGCCACGGCCAGCGCGTTCTTCGCCCGCGCCTCGCTCCTGCGCGCGCCGACGGCGCGGAAGACGGCGATCGCCTCGGCGTAGGCCTCGACCGCCTCGTGGACACGCCCGACGCGGCGGAGCAGCACCCCCTTCGCGCGCAGCACCTCGGCGCGCGCCCTCGGGGTCAGCTCACCGCTGTGGGCGACCCGGATGGCGCGATCGCTCGCGCTCAAGGCCCCGGGGATGTCCCCCAGCTCTCGCAGGATCTCCGACAGGCTCGTGAGCGCCTCGACCTCGAGCGCCGGACGCCGCGCGAGGCGCGCGATCTCGGCGGCGCGCTGGGCGACCGGCGCGCCCCGCGAGAGGTGGCCATCGTCGAGATCGAGCCGGGCGGTGCGCACCATCGCCAGCGCGACCCACCGCGCCTGCCCGCTCTCCCGCGCGAGCTTCCGCAACGCGGTCAGGTGCGTCTTGCGCTCGCGCCGCTTGCCGAGGTGCCGGAAGATGGCCTCCAGCGCCTCGTGCGCCACCATCCGGCGGCTGTCGCCGGTGGGCAGGAGCTTCAGCGCGCGCTGGTAGTAACGCAGGGCGAGCTGCGCCTGGTGCCCCATCCTCGCCCCCGACGCTGCCTCCAGGTAGAGCTGCGCCGCGGGCCCGGGAGACTCCCCGCGGGCGAGGTGCTGCGCCACGATCGCCGCCGAGATCCCCTGCGCGAGCGGCGTCGTCGACAGGTGCTCGCCCAGGCGCCGGTGCATCCGCGCGCGCGTCGAGCCATCGAGCGACAGGTACGCCACGTCCCGCGTCAGCGGGTGCCGGAAGTCCACCGTCCCCGCCCGCCGATCGCACAGCCCCCGCGCGCAGAGGCGGACGATGGCCTCGTCGTTGGCCAGCCGCATCAGGTTCAGCAGATCCTCGGCGAGCAGCGGCCCTCCGGCGACCGCCAGCCAGCGGACCACCTCCTGCTCTTCCGGGGGCAGCTCCCGCAGCCTGTCGCCGATGAGCTGCTCCAGCGTCGACGGCAGCTTCTCTGCCCGATCGCCTGCCCGCTCGTGGCGCCGTAGCTCCTGGACGCCACTCTCACGCTCCACGATCTCGAGCGTCCCGCGTTCGAGCAGGGCGTCGACCATCTCCAGCAGAAAGAACGGATTCCCCGACGCCCGGGGCAAGAGCTCCCCGCACACCGCGGCCACCCCCTCGCGCACCCCGAGCCGGGCCTCCACGAGGCGCGTCTGCTCCTCGGGAGACAGCCCTCGCAGCTCGATCCGGACGAGCCCCTCGAGAAAAGGGTTCACCCGATCCTCGGGCCGCGTGAGCAGCAGCGCGAGGATCGGCAGCGCGTCCGTACGGCGCACCAGCTCCTGGATCAGATCCAGACTCTGACGATCGCTCCACTGGAGCCCGTCGATCACGATCACCAGCGGCTGGTGTCGCGCCAGCGCGCCGAGCAGGTAGCGCACCCCCCGGAGCAGCAGATCCCGGCCGTAGCTCGGCGCATCCTCGTCCGGCTGATCCCCCTGCTTGCCAGTGACCAGCTCGGAAAGCCGCGAGACGATCCGCGTACCGGCCGGCGTCCTCGCCGCCGGCCCGAGGAGACCCCGCAGCACGCTGGAGGCGTCCTCGAGCGTGTGCTCGAGCCCCATCCCCGTGATGTCCCGCAGCACGTCGGAGAGCGTGGCCAGCGGCAGCTCCTGCTTCACCGGCGAGCACTCCACGTGCAGGATCCGCGCGTCGCTCGGCAGCTCCGCGAGGAACGCTGCCGTGAGCGCGGTCTTGCCGATCCCCATCTCGCCGACGAGCGCCCTCGCCACGAACTCGCCGCGCAGCGCCGAGCCTGGAGGCGGCGGGAGCGAGCGACGATCCTCGGTGTCGTGGATGGACGCGAGCTCGGTCGGCGCCATGATGGGGGGGGACACCGCGCGGTGGTAAGCCGCGTGCAGATCGGCCCGCTCCGCATCGCGCCCCACGAGATCGGTCGGCGCGAGCGCGATCTCCGCGATGCGCTCCTCCCGGGTGAGCGGACGCTCCAGCCCGTACAGGCGCATCTGCTGCGGCACGGGGTAGTCGCGCGCGTTCTCCAGGTCGAGCGCTGGCGCGTCACTCCAGCGGAAGTCGCGGCGCACCAGCCGGTACACGCCGCCCGCCACCCACGTGCGACCGAAGGGCGTCCGCTCACCGAGCCGCTCCGCGAGGAAGTTCGCCGGCTCCTGCAGCGCGTGGTGGATGAGGCGCCCCTCCTTGTCGCGCTCACCTGCGGCGATCCCGCGCACGATCCCCATCGCCGCGCGCAGCTCCGCGGGCAGATCGTCCGACGCACCCGCGAGCGCCTCGTGGACATCGATCGCCAGCGACGCCGCGTCGAACGCCGCGCGCGACGGGTTGTCCATCAGCCCCACCACCGCCCGCGCCGTGGCCGCGCTCTGCCACGACCACACCGCCCCGCGCCGGAACCCGATGTCGTCGAGCAGCGCCCGGATCGACTGCTCCGTGCGCTGCGCCGCGGCTGGCCCCAGGGCCGACTCCAGCGCCTGGAGGCCGTCCAGACGGAGCGTCACCACGGCCACGTGCCGCACCTCGCGCACCGCGCGCTGCGCCCCCGTGCCCTCGGTCCCCGCGGTCCCGGCGGTGCGAGCTGCCGGCACGGCCGCCATCGTGCGTGGCTGGTCCGGTGGCCCCTCCGCGTGCGTGAGCGCCCCGCGCATCACCGCGCCTTCCGGTAGATCACGGCCGAGGAGGTGGGCCACCGTCTGCTCCACCGCCGCGCTGTCCACCAGCTCCTGCTTCGCGAGCAGCACCCGCGCGATCGCACCCGCCAGATCGCGCGCCGTCTGGTACCGACCCTCCCGGTCGTGTGCCATGGCCTTCTGGACGATGGCCGCCAGCTCCGGGGGCGCGTCGGGCGCGTGCAGCTGGGGAGGATCGAAGGTCCCTTCCTTGACGGCTTCCAGGAGCGCCTCGTCGTCGATCTTGCCGTAGGGCGAGCGCAGGGTCAGCAGCTCGTAGAGCACCACGCCCAGCGCGTAGATGTCGCTGCGGCGATCGACCTTGTCTCCGCGCGCCTGCTCGGGGGACATGTAGCCGAACTTCCCCTTGAGCACGCCGGGCTCCTCGCGGAACAGGTTCGCGCTGGCGATCCCGAAGTCCGCGATCTTCACCACGCCCTCGAACGAGATCAGGATGTTCTGGGGAGACACGTCCCGATGCACGATCGCGAGCGGGACACCTCCCTCGTCCTTCCGTTCGTGCGCGTAGTGCAGGCCCTTGGCGGCCTCGGCGACGAGAAAGGCCGCCACATAGGGCGGAACCTTCGTCCCCTTCTGCTTGGCCGAGGACATCAGCTTGCCGAGATCGAACCCCTCCACGTACTCCATCAGGAGGAGCAGGCCGTCGTCGCCGTGGTCCGAAAACTCGTAGACCTGGACGATGTTCGGGTGGTTCAGGCGTGTGGCGAGGTGGGCTTCTTCCACGAACATCGCCCGAAAACGCCTGGAGGCGCCGTGCGCTGGCAGGATGCGCTTGGCGACGAGCAGCTTGTACGTCCCCTCGGCGCCGCGCTTCTTGGAGAGGAAGACCTCGGCCATGCCGCCGGCGCCGATGCGCCGGATGATCTCGAGGTCTGCGAGCTGCGAAGGGTGTTTTGCCATCAGGGCGGTTCTACGCGGGCAGCCCGGGCCGTGACTGGCGCCACACCAGGTCGGACGGACGATCCCGCGCATGGTAGCGCCCTGCCATCATGTTCTGCGAGATGAGGATGCCAGAAGACGGCGTTTTTGTGTCGTCCCTTGAGGGCTCGCTCGGCTGTTCCTCCCACCTTCTGCGGTGAGCGCCACACCCTGGGCGGCAGGTCGTCGACGGCCTGGCCGCGCGCGTCGCCACAGCCTGCTTGCCGTATCGTCACGTCCGCGGAGGTGTCGTCACGTCCGTGGAAGGTGTGTCGTCACCGCATGCCGGGCGTGCACCGGTTGCGCACGCCTGGCTTCTCACGATTCCAGGATCTTCCCGCCGTGGATGATTGAATCTCCAGAACTCCGGCCATTCCCTTCTTGGTGTGAATGTTATGCCACCTGAGCCGTAAAAAATGTGCCCTGCGGAGCTACCTGAATGGTTCCTGCGCGCTACCCTGACGCCTGCGCCGGTTGTGACCGGAGCAGAGAGCGGGGTGGAGCAGAGCATGAACAGCTGGCTGTCGAGATTCGGTAAGCGCGTGACGGGACGGACGGGGATGCGCGTCCTGATTGGATCCCTCGCCCTTCTTCTCGTCGCCATGATGACCCTGCTCGTGCAGGGCAATGGTGAGAAGACCGTGACCTACACCGAGCTGCTCCAGATCGCGGCCGGCTCGGGGGCGTCACGGGTCGACATCCACGGTGATCGATTCCTCATCGAGCAGGCTGACGGACAGCGGGCCGTGGGCCTCGTCGCGGACGAGTCCTTGCGCAAGGAACTCGCCAGCCGCTTCGCCGAAGCGGGCGTCGCCGTGGAGTTCGCGCCGGCCGTGAGCTCGGGCGAGCGCGCCGCGGGCATGCTCGGGCCGTTCGCGGTGCTCGCCATGGTGGGCGCCGGCCTCTTCGTGGTGCAGCGAAAGCGGCAGAAGGGGCACTTCACGGAGCTGAGCCAGGGCCTCCAGCGCATGGCGGTGCGCTTCGATGACGTCGCTGGCATGGATGAAGTGAAAGAGTCGCTCAACGAGACCGTCGAGTTCCTCAAGGACCCGGAGAAGTTCGCGCGGCTCGGCGGACGTGCTCCCCGGGGCGTGCTCATGACGGGCGACCCGGGGACGGGCAAGACGCTCCTCGCCCGCGCCGTGGCCACCGAGGCGGGCGTCCCGTTCCTCTCCGCCTCCGGTTCGAGCTTCCAGGAGATGTTCGTCGGCGTGGGCGCTTCGCGCGTCAGGGCTCTCTTCGCCGAGGCGCGCAAGGTCGCTCCCTGCATCGTGTTCATCGACGAGATCGACGCCGTGGGGCGTGCGCGCGGTCGCAACGGCGACTCGGCCGCCGCCGATCACGACCAGACGCTGAACCAGCTCCTCGTCGAGATGGACGGCTTCGATCACACGGTGGGCATCGTGGTGATCGCCTCGACCAACCGGGTCGACGTGCTCGACCCCGCCCTCCTGCGCCCTGGCCGCTTCGATCGCCAGGTGGTGGTGCCCCTCCCGGACGTGCGTGGACGCGAGGAGATCCTCCACGTGCACTCGCGCCCCATCGCCCTCGGGCAGGAGGTCGACCTCGCCCGGATCGCGCGCTGCACGCCGGGGTTCTCGGGCGCGGAGCTGGCCAACCTGCTCAACGAGGCGGCCATCATGGCCACCCGCGAGGGCGCCGAGTCGGTGCGGCATGAGCACATCGATCGCGCCCGCGACCGGGTGCTGATGGGCCTCGAACGCAAGAACGTGCTCGTCGACGAGGAGGAGCGCTACGCCACCGCGGTCCACGAGGCTGGCCACGTCACCGTCGCCCTGCTGGCTCCCGGCACCGACCCGATCCACAAGGTCTCCATCCTGCCGCGTGGCCGCGCCTTGGGCGTGACGCAAGCGCTGCCCGAGAAGGACCGGCTCATGGTCCGGAAGGAGTTCCTGGAGGACCAGATCTGCCTGCTCATGGGCGGCCGCGCCGCGGAGATCGTCGTCCTCGGCACCATGACCGCCGGCGCCTCCGACGACATCCAGCGGGCGGCGTCGCTCGCGCGGCGCATGGTCGCGGAGTTCGGGATGAGCGACCTCGGGCCCATCGGCCTCGGTGGAGATACCCACGGCCGGAGCCAGGCGCTCCTCGATCGCGTGGAAGAGACGGCGCGCACCATCGTGGAAGCCCAGCTCGCCCGCGCCGTGCAGATGGTCGAGGTGCGGCGCGCCGAGATCGATGCCCTGGTCAAGGGGCTGCTGGAGCAAGAGACGCTGGACGCCGACGAGATCTACGCCTGCTTCCCGGCGGACCGGCGCTCGCCCGCGCCCGCGCCCGCGTCCGCGCCGGCCGTGTCCCGCGCTGCCTGATCGCCTGAGCGCTCACCCGACCGCCTCCGCCCGTCGCCGTCGTCATCCCTTCGGGGGCGCGACACCACGGGAGGGGGCGGTTCTCCTTTCCGCCCACTCGCCGTTCACCGAGGACATCCGACGCGCCTCGATAGTGTAAGAAAGTTCACTTTCTGGACGTCGGCGGGTGCGTTGCACTGAGGAAACACGCGCCCCGAAATTTCGGCGGGTGCGTTGCACTGAGGAAACACACGCCCCCGAAATTTCGGCGGGTGCGTTGCACTGAGGGAATGCACGCCCCGAAATTTCGGCGGGTGCGTTGCACTGAGGGAATGCACGCCCCGAAGGTTCGGCAGGCGCGTTGCACTGAGGGAATGCACGCCCCGAAGTTTCGGCGGGTGCGTTGCACCGAGGGAATGCACGCCCCGAGGTTTCGGCGGGTGCGTTGCGCTGGGGAACGCGCGCCCCGACGTTTCGGGAGGAGCGTTGCTCCGAGGGAGTACACCTCCCGCAGCCGGGAGGCGCGTTGCTCCGAGGGAATACACCTCCCGAAGCCGGGAGGCGCAGGGGTCAAAACCCGATCATCGCGAGCTGAAAGCGCACCTCTCCCCCGATGCGGAACTGGTTCATGTTGGAGGCGGGTCGCTCCGGGTTGTCTCCCACGCCGCCCCGCATCTGCAAGCGCGCTTCGGCGCCGATCTGGAGGTTTCCGTCGGCGAGGTGCACGCCCAGGCCGGTGTGCCCGCCCAGGAAGGCGTCCGGCATCCTCTCCTGCACGTTCGCCGGGAACCACGCGTCGAGGCCCGCCAAAGCGAAGAGGTGCGAGGCGACGATCTCGTTTTTCCCGTGCACCAGCGAGACGAACGCGCCTGGATGCAAGCCGAGTGTGTTGAACTGGAGGCGCTCGTGCTTCATGAGCAGGACCGTGGGGTCGAGGGCGAAGCCCCACCGCTTGTTGACACGGATCCGGTAGGACGGGCAGTAGCCGATGTGGAACGGTTTTCCGGAGCCGCTCCACACGCCCGCGCAGAAGGCGAGGATGCCCAGCTCGACCCGCGGATACCTCACGGAAGGGGGCCCGGACCAGCCGCTCACCGGGGACGGGACGCCGTGGTAGGGATCGGGCCTCCCACGCGCCTCGATCGCGAGGCGCGCCTTGAGATCGGCGCGGATGCGCACCTCGGCCTCGAGGCGTATCCGTGCCTCCCACTCGAAGTGGGCTTCCCACTCGGCCCTCAGCGCCGCTTCGGCGCGCGCACGCGCCTCGGCTTCGGCGCGCGCGCGGGCTTCGGCAGCAGCGCGCGCCTGCGCCTCCAGATCGATCTGCGGCGTCGGCACGTGGACCGGCGGCGGCCTGATCACGACCCCGCCTTCGAAGCAGAACGGAGGGATGCAGGGCTGCTTTTGCGCCGAGGCCGCGGCCGTCGCGCTGCAGAGGGCGAGGAGGGTGGCGAGACCCGAGAGATGTGCGCGTCTTATCATCGTCAGAACCCCATGCTCGGGCCGAACACCATCTCGATGGCGCCATGCGGCGTCGGCAGGTTCACCAGCTCCCCACCGACGTCCCCCCGCAGGTGCAGGCGAGCCTCGAGGAACCCGCCCACGAACCCGCCTCGGCCGATCCGCACGGCGTGGAACTGGAACCCACCGCCGAGGTGTGCGCCGAGAAAGACATCGGGCACGTCGGGCATGTCCCGGATCGGGATCGTCACCTCGAAGCCCGAGCGCAGGTAGCCATCGAGCCCTGGATTTCGCCACATCAGCAGCACCGAAGGCTGGATGGCCGTCACCCGGATCGTGTCGTCTCGGAAATCGAAGACGCCGTAGGAGGTGGACAGCTCGAACGCCAGTGGCTCACGGAGGCGCAGCCGCGCTCCCGCCGTCACGCCGATCTGGAACAGCGACGGCTTCAGCGTCCCGATGAGCTGGCGTGCGCCGACGAAGACCTCCACCATGGGCAGCTTGATCGGCGGGGGGAGCGGCGGTGGCACCACCCCCCGCGCGATCCAGGCGCGGCGGCGCTCCTCGTGGACCTCGCTCTCTGCCTCCTGCCGTGCCTCCGCCTCCAGCTTGACGCGGGCCTCGGCTTCGTACCGGGCGCGGGTCGCTTGCTCGAGCTGGGGCGTGTGAGGTGGAGGTCGCTGGGGGGCTGCCACCGTCTGCGGACAGAAGCCAGGAATGCACGGGAGCTGCGCGGACGCCGCGCCCGTCACCGACAGGAGCGCGAGGGCCACGAGCGCGGCGAGCGTTCGTGGGAGCGATGGGGGAGTGAAGAAGAACAAGCTGACCCTTCGTGAGCGAGGTGGGTTCATTCTGATAGACGGTCTTCGGGTGCTGCACATGGAGCGAGCACGACGCGCACTCGTGCGGAGCACGGTCCCGTCGCGGCATGCTCTCTCGGCAGGTCGCGTCAGCCCAGCAGATCGACCGCAAACGGCGAGCGGATCGGCGTCGCTATCCCGACGCGCGCGAGGTGCGCGAGGAGCCCGAGCACCCCGACCTCGTCCCAGGCATCGCCCATGACCTGGAGCCCGATGGGGATCCCCTCGCGGTCCACCCCCACGGGCGCCGTCCCCGCGGGGAGCCCCGTCAGGTTGGCGAGGAACGCGAACCGACAGAGCGCATCGATCGCCCCTGGATCGCCGAAGCTCTCCCGCGCGTCCGCGTCCGTGTACCGTGGCGCCCCACCTCCCGCCGTGGGCAACACCAGCAGATCCACGTCGCGGAGCGTTGCCGCCACCTGCTCCCGGAGCCGCGCCCGGAGCTTCTGACCGTCGAGGTGCTCCAGCGCGCTCAGCCCCGCGGCGACTGCCAGCGAGAGCCGCAGATCGTCGGTGAGCACGTGGCGCCGCACCAGCCAGTCCTCTCGCCGCTCGGCCAGCACCTCCGGCACCACGGTCACGTAGCCGATCGCTGCCGCCGAGCGCGAGAGCGGGACGCTGACGTCCACGAGTTCCGCGCCCTCACGCTCCAGCGCGCGGAGCGCCTCCCAGCAGGCCGAGGTCACGTCGTCGTTCGCGTCGCGCCACTCCGACTCGAGCACCCCGATCCGCAGCCCTCGCGCCCCTCGCCCGAACCCGGCCGCGAAGCCTCGCGCTGGCGGTGGTGGTGCCCAGGCCGTCGTCACGTCGGTGGGATCCGGCGCCGACGCCACCACATCGAGCAGCGTCGCCAGATCCGTGACGCTCGCCGCGATCGGGCCCACGTGCGTCACCGACCCGCCGATCAGACCCCCCGAGCGGCTGACACGCCCGTAGGTCGGCTTCAGCCCGAAGACCCCGCACAGCGAAGCTGGCAGGCGGATCGATCCCCCCGCGTCGGTCCCCACCGCGAGCGGCGCCACGCCGAGCGCCACGCCGACCGCGGAGCCCGTGGACGAGCCTCCCGCGGCGCGCTCCCCGTGGTGAGGGTTCCGCGGCATGACCGAGTTCACGTTCGCTCCGATCGGCGACATCCCCCACTCGGTCATCACGGTCTTCCCCAGCAGGATCGCGCCTGCCTCTCGCAGCCGGGCCACCACCGTGGCGTCGTGCGCCTGGGGCCCTTCCGGCGTGCAGCGCGACCCTTGCCGCGTGGGCAACCCTGCCATGTTCAGCTCGTCCTTGATGAGCACGGGCACCCCATCGAGCGGTCCGCGCGCAGCGCCTCGGGCGTGGCGCTCCGCAGCGGCCGCTGCCTGCGCTCGCACCTCCACCGGATCGCTCGCCGCGAGCACGTTCATCGACGGTCGCCGTGCGCGCATCGCGTCGAGGGCGGAGAGGGCGCGCTCCGTCACCTCCGGGACCGAGACGCGACCTTCACGCAGCGCCGCCTGGATCTCGGCCGAGGAGCGGAACCCCTGGGGGGCCGGCAGCGGCACCATCTCTTCCGGCAGCGCGCGAGCCGGTCTCGCCTGGAGCGGCCGATGATCGCTGGGCAGGATCTCGGCGCGCGCTTCGTGCGGGAGCTGGGCGAGCGCGGAGATGCCGAGGCCTTGCTTGAGCACCTCCCGGACGGCGAGCGCGGTGGCAGGGGACTCGGCGGCGATCCGTGCGGCGGTGAGAGCACGACCGGAAATACGGGGGATCGAACCTGGCATGGGACGGGGAGGGTAGCGCGATCGTCCCCTGGAACGTCAGGGCATCACGCCCTCCTCGCGGGCCCTCTGGAACGTCGAGACATCAAGCCGTCCTTGCGCATCGCCGGGCCCACGCATCGTCCGGTTCGTGCGCGCCGCGAACGCGTCGCAACGGCGCCTTGCACCCGCCATGCACCCCGCTGCCAGAGAAGACCTCGTGGGAAGCGTCGATGTCCATCTCGTGGCGCTCGTACCGGCTGCCCCGAGGACGGGGAGCCGGAGGTCTCCACACCGTGGATCACCACGCTACCGGGAGAAATTCGGCGGAGCTACACCTCGACCCGACGACCTGAGCGGGAGCGCGTGCGCTCGACCGTGGGGTTGCCCACGCCCTTGCTGCGTCGCGGCGCGCACGCCGTTGCGATCCGAGGGCGAGCCGCGCTACACGGCCGCCCAGCTCCGAGCCCATGAACATCCCTACCGTCGATCTCAACGATCTCTCCTCCAGCGACCCCTCCCGCGTGGCGCAGGGGGCCGAGGCGCTCCGCCAGGCGTTCGGCACCTTCGGCCTCGTGTACGTGCAGAACCACGGGGTCGATGCGCAGGCACTCAGCCGCTTCTACGACGCGTTCGGCGACTTCGTCGCGCGGCCCGTCGAGCAAAAGCGCCCCTATGGACGCGCCGACCTCTGGTACCAGCGCGGCTGGACGCCGCCGAACACCGAGGTCGCCGTCGCGGGCAACGGTCAGCCCGACTTCAAGGAGTGCTACTTCGCCGCGCCCTTGCCGACCGACGACCTGTCTCCCCTCGAGTTTCCCCAGCTCTACCCGGAGAACCTCTGGCCGGAAGACGCGCCGCCGTACTTCAAGGAAGGTCTGCTGACGATGGGCCGCGCGCTCCACGACGCGGGCCTCGCGCTCCTGTCTGCTGCGGCCATCGCCCTCGGCCTCGACAAGGCGGCGTTCACGTCGCTGTGCGAGCGCGCGCCCCATGTCACCCGCGCGCTCCAGTACCTCCCCCTCGACGCCTCGCAGGTGAACACGGGGATCCTGTGGGGTGAGGAGCACACGGACTTCAACCTGCTCACGCTCCTGCCGGGAGGGCGCTTCCTCGATCCCGAGGGGCGCCCCGCGTCCCAGCCGGACAGCAAGAGCGGCCTCTATCTCCGCACCCGCGCCACTCCCGACGAGCCCAATGGCCGCCTGGTGCGTGGGTCTGCGCCTCCGGGCTGCATCGTCGCGCAGGTCGGACAGCAGCTGGAGATCCTCACGGGCGGCACCTTCCTCGCGACGCCGCACGTGATCACGGCGCCGGGGGTCCCCGGGTGGCAGCGCCAGTCGGCCGCGCACTTCATGCACGTCCACACCAGCTCCGTCCTCTTCCCGCTCCCGAAGCTCCGTACGCCGGCGGCCATCCAGAGCTACGCCCCCCCGGTCCTCGCGGGCACCTACGACATCAAGACCCTGGTCGACATCGGCCTGGCCCCATCGAGCGCCCTCGATCAGCTCGGCTACCGCCACTACGACCGGCTGAACCGCATGCGCACCGACGACGCGAGCGTCGCGACGAGCTAGCTCACCCCGAGCGACTTCAGCACCGCGTCGATCTTGGCCTGGTGCTCCGACGCCCACGCATCCAGGGTCAGCGCCGCCTCACTGGCGGCCCTCGCCTCGGCCTTTCGCAGCACCTCCTCCGCCTCCGCGCGCCGCACCACGACCACGCCTTCCTCGTCGGCGACCACGATGTCGCCGGGCTCGACGCGTACACTGCCGCAGTCGATCGGTGCGTCCAGCGTCCCGAGCTTCCGCCGTGGGGCCGGGATGGGGAGCACGCCGCGCGCGAACACGGGGAACCGGTTCTCCCGGATCTCGGCCAGATCGCGGACCACACCATCCACCACGAGCCCCGCGATCCCTCGCTCTTGCGCGTAGGCGCAGACGTTCCCGCCCGCCATCGCCCAGTTGCAGTCCCCGGCCTGGACCACGAGCACGCTCCCGGGCGGCGCGCGGTGCAGCGCCACGTGGAGCATGAGGTTGTCTCCCGCGGGGCAACCGACGGGATAGGCGACGCCCACCAGGCGCGGCATGGGCTGCCAGAGCGGGCGGATGCCATGATCCATGACCCGATCCCGCGACAGCACGTCGGCGAACGTCGTCGGGCTCAGCTTGGCGAAGACACTCACGTCCATGGGGGCTCCCTCCTCCGCTGGAGAGCGTGACCGATCCCCCGGGCGCGGCGCCAGGAACACCTGGCCGTCTTCGTCCACAGCAGCGTCGCGCCGGGTCGGGTGGGCTGCTCCTCTCTGGGTTGTTCGCCGGCGGTCCGCGTCGCCCGACTCAGCGGGTGGACCAGCCGTCGAGGAAAATGCGGGGGTGCGCCGCGAGGAATCGTGTGATCCCCGCGGGGAGCTGCGACCACGCCGCGAAGCGTTCGGGGAGCCCCTCGGACGCGAGTTCCATCGACTCCGACGGAAAGGACCACTGGGTGTCGTGGTACGACTCCAGCGTCGGGCGCGTGAACAGCAACTGGAAGCCGAGGCGTCCGGAAGCGCCGTAGCTGGGCCTGAACTGCGTCAGCTCAGGAACGATCGAACGTGGGTCGTCGTCCCGCAGGTCATCGAGCCGCTCGTCCAGCTTGGACCGGACCTCCTGCTGGAGAGCGGGAACGCCGGTCAGCTCGGTGCGCCATCCGTTCCACACGGCGCCTTCGAGATCCCACACGCGGAATGCGACCGTTTCTCGAAGGTTCTTCCCGCACCCGAACAGGGTGACCCGCTCCTGAACGAACAGGTACGGCCCGAGACTCCCCAGCAAGCTCACCGATTGCTCGAAGGGGCCGGCGTCGTCGGAGGGGGGGATCGCCTCGCTCACCACCACCTGCGGGTGGCTCCCGTCCCGGAGCGCTGCGACCGCCCGCAACACCTTCCCGCCCTCCTCGTCGAACTTCTCGACGTTCTGATGGCAGGACAGGGTACGCGCCGGCTTCTCCTCGACCGTCCAGCCCCACTCACCACGCGCCGTCGCGATGAAGATGCCATTCTCCACGCCCAGCATCGCCCCGTCCGCCGACACGCGGTAGGTGGCGAACGGACCGCCTTCCTCGTGACCCCAGAGCAACAGCTCTGGCTCTCTGGGCTCGTCGAGCACGCCGACCTTCGGGAGCGTCTGTCGAAGGTCCACCGTCGCCGAGTCGGCCGCCGGCGTGGAGGCGGGCGTGGACGCACAGCCTGCGAGGAGCCCGAAGATCGCGAGCGCGACGAGGCCAGCGTGTGCGCTGGATCGAGCGGAGCAGAGCATGCGCTCCAAAGTAGCATTCCCCGCGCCCCGTCTGTCGTGGGGGGTGAGCGCTACCCCGACGCCGGCGGATCCCACCACCGGGACAGCCGCCCGGAGGGCAGCGCGGGGAGCTCCGAGGCCTCCGTCGCGCAGTGCGACGTGTCGTTGAACAGCGTGAGCCGGGCCCGCGTCGGTCCCTTGAAGTCGACGATGTTCAGCGCCGCTGGACCCTGGTCCAGCCGATCGCGGTAAGCCCTCGGATCGATCCCGAGCACCGCGCTGAGCAGCAGCCGGATGGTCGCCTTGTGGGAGACCACCAGCACCTGCTCCCCCGGGTGGGCCTCGACGATGGCCAGCAGCGCGGGCAGCGCGCGCGCCGTCACGCAGAGGCCGGTCTCACCACCCTCGGGCGCGAACGTGTACGGATCCTCCTCCCACCGCGCGTACTCCTCCGGGTAGCGCTGCTCCACCTCGCGCCGCGTCTGCTGCTCCCACCGCCCGTGCGAGATCTCGCGCAGTGCGTCGCGCGCCTGGACGTCGAGCCCGTGCAGAGACGCCACGGCGCGCGCCGTGTCCAGGCACCGATCGAGGGGGCTCGCATACGCTGCGCGGAGTGGCTCCGCCGCGAGCCGTGCCCCCAGCTTGCGCGCCTGGGCGCGACCTTCGTCCGACAGCGCGACGTTCGTCTCTCCCGCGAAACGATCCTCCGCCGTGAGGACCGTCGCCCCGTGACGGACCAGAAAGATCCTCGTCGTCATCGCAGCTCCTCCGTAGCTTCACCCAGTCGACGTCGTGTCGCGCGGTTGCGAGAAGGAGCGCGCGATCGGGCCGCTGCACGGCCTGCCGGTCGATTGTCATGGGGTCGCCGTTCGTGTACACATGCTCTCCCATGGGAGCGTGGGGTCACAGGAGTTTCGAGAACGATTCGGCGCTCGACTGGCTGCTGGATCTCGGGAGCGAGTCCGACCTTCGAGCCGCCCTGGAGGCCGTCGCCGAGGCCGACGCGAACGAGTACATCGATGTCGATGACGCCTCGACGGCGCTCGCGGCGGCGGAGATCGTCGCGGCCGGATATGGCAAGGGCCTCGAGCGCCTGAACAACGACGCGCGGGCCTGGCTCGCCTCCTATCCGCGCGCGCTCGCTCAGGATCTCGTCCCCTTGGCGCACCGCGCCGTCACGCGCGTCCTCACCTCGTCCGAGCTGAAGTCGCTGCGGGAACCGGGCCAGGAGCCGCAGGACAACCCCTGGCGCGCGAACCTCGGCGAGCTGCTCGCCCGCCTCGCTCCCAGCGAAGACGACGACTGACCTCCTGCGTCCCGCGTCCCGATCCGTCCGTCGCCGGAGCACCGGTGCGTCCCGGCGGACCTGCTCGATGCGCTGCGACGCGCGTAGCGATCCGGCCTGTTCAAGGTGCCGAGGGGGCGCATAGACTCGATCGCGAGCGGCCCTGCCTCGGGGCACGCCGATGGGGGGAAGAGGGGCGTCGGACACGGCTCGGGCGCACAAGGCGCCACGTCAGGGCAGCGGTCCAGCGCTGCCAGTCCCTCGATCCTTCGATCGTCTCGTCTCCGTGCAGATCGAGGTCCTGCTTCGCGGGTGCGAGCGCCCGAGCCGCAGGGCCACCGCCGACCTGCCGGGACCGCGTGGCCGAGGCAGGGCGGTGAGCGGCAAGGGCATGGTTCAGTCGAGCAGGAGGGCAGCATGGCGACTTCGGATCCCACGATCATCCTCGTTCATGGCGCGTTCTCGGACGGTTCTGCGTGGAACAAGGTCATCCCCCATCTTCACGCGAAGGGGCTGCAGGTCGTCTCGGTGCAGAACCCGCTGCTCTCGCTGGCGGAGGATGTCGCCGCCGTGAACCGCGCCATCGCGCTCGCGGAAGGGAAGGTGATCCTGGTGGGGCACTCCTATGGTGGTGCGGTGATCACCGAGGCCGGGGAGCACGACAAGGTCGCGGCGCTCGTCTTCGTGGCCGCGCTCGCGCCAGCGGCGGGTCAGTCCTGTGCCGACGTGATGCAGGGCTATCCGCTCAGCCCGTGCATCATGAAAGCCACCCAGGACACGCACGGGTTTCTCTACCTTCCGCTGAAGGGCATGGCCGAGGACTACGCGCAAGACGTCTCGGCCGAGGAGGTCAGGATCATGGCGGCGACGCAGTGCCCCATCCACGGCGGGTGCTTCGAAGCGCGCGTGACCCGGACCGCCTGGGCGGTGAAGCCCTCCTGGTACATCGTGGCCTCCGAGGACCGCGCGCTCCCGCCGGACTTGCTGCGCGCTCTTGCCCAGCGCATGAACGCCCGGACGGTGGAGCTGCCGACGAGCCATGTCCCGCAGCGCTCGAAGCCGGCGGAGGTGGCGGCGGTGATCCTCGAAGCGGCGAACGCGGTCGCGCGGTAGAGCCCGGCCAAGCCGCTCCTCGGTGGGCGGCGTCCGGCCTCTGGGGTCTGTGGTACGGCCGCGTTGCTCCGCGCGCGTCGACGGTCTAACCGGGCCCTCGTGAACCGCGTCGATCGCCTGCTGGCGCTCATCGTCTTCCTCCAGTCGCGGCGGTTCACGACCGCGGAGGAGATGGCGCGTCACTTCGGCCTGAGCGTCCGCACCATCTACCGCGATCTCGCCGCCCTGGGAGAGGCCGGCGTCCCCATCGCCGCCGAGGCCGGCGTCGGGTACACGCTCATGAAGGGCTACCACCTGCCCCCGGTGAGCTTCACCGTCGAGGAGGCGAGCGCCCTCGTGACCGGTGGCGTGCTGGTCGCGCACTTCACGGACGCCTCGCTCCGAGCCGGGATGGACGCGGCGCTCCTGAAGATCCGCGCCACCTTGTCTCGCGACCACCAGGAGCGTGTCGCCACCCTGGAGCGCAACCTCGGCGCGTACATGGGTGAGACGCCGCCGTCGCAGGCCGATCTCGGTCCTCTCCAGCAAGCCCTCGCTCACCGTCAGGTGGTGCGGCTTCACTACCGGGACGGCGGGAAATCCGAGCCTACGGGGCGGACCGTGGAGCCGCTCGGCCTCGTCTACTGCTTCGCTCGCTGGCACTTGATCGCGTGGTGCCGCACGCAGGGTGACTACCACGACTTCAGGACCGACCGGATGCGTCAGGTCACCGTGCTCGACGAGACCTTCGCCCCGCGGGAAGGTTTCCACATCGAGGCGTTCGTGCGCAGCAAGATGCCCGACACGCCCACCCGGGCGCGCGTGAAGTTCGCCCCCCTCGCGGCCGAGCGCGCCAAGCGCGAATGGTGGCTCGGCGTGGTCGGCGAGGAGCGAATCCGCACCCGGAGGTTCTCATGCGATACAGAATGCTCGGCCAGCGCACTGGCCTCAAGGTCTCGGAGCTGGCCCTCGGCGGCGGCATGTTCGGTACCGCGCACGGCTACGGCGCCGAGCCGGACGAAGCCCGCCGCATTCTGGAAGGCTACCTCGACGCAGGCGGTAACTTCATCGACACCGCCGACAACTACCAGCTCGGCCAGTCCGAGACCTTGATCGGTGAGATCGTCGGGCCTCGGCGCAACGACGTCGTCCTCGCCTCGAAGTTCAGCAGCAGCGCCGTCCGCGAGCCCTCGCTCGGCGTTCTCGGCAACAGCCGCAAGGTCATGGTGCAGTCGGTCGAGGACAGCTTGAAGCGCCTGAAGACGGACCGGATCGACCTCTACTTCGTCCACATGGACGACGGCGTGACCCCGCTCGACGAGATCGTCCGCGGTTTCGACGATCTCGTCAGCGCTGGCAAGATCGTCTACGCCGGCCTCTCCAACTTCGCCGCCTGGCGGACCGCCACCGCCGTGCGCACCGCGGACCTGCGCGGCTGGACCCCCATCGCAGCCATTCAGGTCGAGTACAGCCTGCTCCAGCGCACCACCGAGCGAGAGATCCTTCCCATGGCCGAGGCGTTCGGTCTCGGGGTGATGGGTTGGTCCCCTCTCGCCGGCGGCTTGCTCACGGGCAAGTCCCGCCGGGGCGAGACGGGCCGTGCCACCGGCTTCAAGGACACCGCCTTCAAGGACATCCTCTTCCACGAGAGCGCCCCGCAGCAGGTCCCCGTGCTCGACGCCCTCCTCGCCATCGGTGAAGAGCTCGGTGTGAGCCCGGGCCAGGTCGCGATCGCCTGGGTCCGGGCCAAGGGCGTCCTCCCTGTGCTTGGCCCGCGCACCCGTGCCCAGCTCGACGACAACCTCGCCGCCGCCACCCTCACCTTGACCTCGGAGCAGGTGCGCCGTCTGGACGAGGTGAGCGCCGTCCCGCTCGGCTACCCCCACGAGCTGCTCGCTGCTCCGCAGTCCCGCGCCATCATGACCGGCGGCCGCTGGGACCAGATCGACTTCCCTGGTCGCGCGATCGCTTGAAGGCGACGACGCCCGGACGACCCGTACCCCCTCCTTCCCCGCTACGCTGCACCCACGCGATCATGAAAACACTGACCCGCTGCGCCTGGTGCGAAGGCGACCCTCTTCTCCGCGCCTACCACGACGAAGAGTGGGGTTTCCCCGAGCGCGACGGCCGAGCCCTCTGGGAGAAACTGATGCTCGACGGCTTCCAGGCCGGCCTTGCCTGGATCACCATCCTCCGCAAACGCGACGCCTTCCGCCGCGCCTTCGAGGGCTTCGACCCGGCCGTCGTGGCCCGCTACGGCCCCGACGACGTGAACCGGTTGCTCGTCGATCCCGGGATCGTTCGCTCCCGCGCCAAGATCGAGGCCGTCATCAGCAACGCCCGGGTCTACGAGTCCATGCAGGCCGCTGGAGACGACTTCTCGGCCTTCGTCTGGCGCTTCACGGGGGGCAAGACGATCCGCAACGCCTGGACCACCATCCGCGAGGTGCCTGCAAAAACGCCCATCTCCGAAGAGATGTCCGCGGCCTTGAAGAAGCGGGGCTTCAAGTTCGCCGGCCCGGTCATCGTGTACGCCTGGATGCAGGCCGTGGGCATCGTCGACGACCACCTCGTCGATTGCTTCCGCCGCAGCCCCCCGAAGGGGAAGGCGCGGTGAGTGGGGTCCGACTTCTCGCTCCGATCGAGAACGGCTAAGCTCCCTCCGGAACGATCCCGGCGATGGAGGGGCGAACCAGCGTCGAGATCGAGGCTTCTCGTCGTCGCCCACTGCCAGGCCCATGACAGACAGCCCGCCGAAGTTCTGGATCTATGTCATCGAGTTAGGATCATCCGCGCGGCTCGACCCTGCATTCGAGCATGAGCTTCGCGATCCACGAAAACCCTGCCTCTACGTCGGTAGCACGGGAAAGACGATCGAGGAGCGGTACGCCGATCACCTCAATGGTACCTGGACGCAGGCACGCGCTGTCCGGAAGCACGGCGCAAAGAGACTTCGCCACGATCTTGCGCAGGGGAAATACGCGTTCTCTCGGGCCAAGGCTGAGGACATCGAGGCCCGTCTCGCCGAGCAGCTGCGTCGGCTCGGTTTCGGCGTCTCGCAACACTGATGTTGGATCTCGGCGAGCCGATGCTGGTCCCCCCCGGCGACCAGGACTCAGCTCAGGGGATGCCCCAGCTCACGCCGCCGTCGTTCGACGCAGTGACATACCAGCTCCGGCGTGAGGTGCCGGCCACCTCGGCCTCGAGCAGCAGCAGCACGCGCGAGCCGAAGGAGACGACCGCCCCGATGTCGATCTTTCCTCGGTCGCTGTTGCCCTCACCGATCACGCGCGGCAGCTCGTAGACGTGACCGCCATCGAGCGACTGCGCCATGTAGAGGCCCCACCGCGCGGGCGCTCGTGCGGTCATGACCGCCACGGCCCCTTGCGCCGTCGGTGCACTGACGGTGACGTACTCATGAGGTTCGACCCAGGGGCGGAACGGTCGCTGCTTGGGGACGACGCACGGCTCGCCTTCCACGTTGCACAGGGCGAGCGTGCGCGGAGGCGGTCCTTTCTTTGCGGTGGGATCTCCGGGATCGAGCGGTGTCGGGTCTTCGACCTCGACGACCATCCGCTGGCTGGCGCAGCCGATGGTCGCGTTCGGCGGGGTCTTCGAGGGCAAGGCGACGACGCCGGTCTTGCTGGGCGAGACGGCCAGCACGGCGGGTCGAGGTTGATCGATGAGCTTGAGGGACCACTCGCTCATCTCGCAGGAGGGAGGCGTCGCGAGTTGCTTCAAGAGCTGGGGCGTCGCCGCGATCTGCTCGATCTTCCGGGGCGGCTCGAGCGGCTTGTCGGGCTCCGGGAACGGCCGCATGAGGAGCGATCGCCCCTGGCTGCTCAGCAGCATGGGCGGCCTGCCGTACGGGGATGGAAGCGGTGTCTCTGCAGGGGGCAGTTTCACCGGGGCGAGGTCCTCCGAGCCGGCGATCCCACCGAACAGCACCACCCAGTTGCGGGGCGCCTGCTGGAACAGGACGCCGAGTCGCTCCGGCCCGAAGACGCCGGCAAAGAGGCTCTCGCCGAGCGGATTGCCCGTCTTGCGGGGGGGAAGGACGAGCGGGTTCAGGGCGGTCAACTGCGGCGCATCGGGGGCTGCGAAGGTGACCCGGATCGCCTCCTCCACGACACCAGCTTGCTGCGGAGGCGGCGCTCCCGCGCGCGGGTCGTTGGCCGCCTTTGCGGCAACGCGTGGGCCGAGGAGCGCTGCCGTGGTGCCATCCATGCCGACCGCCCAGGTGGACCATCCTTCCCGCGGCAGACGCAAGGTGCGCCAGGTCCGCCCTGCATTGTCGGTGGTCAAGGCGATCGTCTCGGTGACCAGCTCGCCGATGAGCACGGCGCGCTTGTCGTCGAGCACCACCACCTGCTTCCACTTCGTCGACGTGGGGGCCTGATCGGCGCTGAGCGCGCGAGCCTGGCCTATCGCCGTGGAGAGCTCGTCCGACGACGCGGTCCCGCGCGCCGGGGGCACGTTGAGCGGGGTATCGTCTTTCTCTTTCTTGCACGCTGTGGCTTGCAATGCAGACGCGAGGGCGACAATCAGCAGACCGTGCGTCCCAGGCCGTGTGTGCGTGCTCATCGTGCGTGCGTTCGGGTGAGGCGGTTCGATCGATTCGGACTTCATTCTCGCGGCGTCCATGCCCATCTGATCAGCCTTCCGCCATCCCACGATGTGTCTCTCCAGGTGCCAGGTTGCGAACGGCTCGTCCTGCGTTCGGTCCAGATCGAGAGGAGGGTGTGACGACCCGCATCTTTATCCAGTTGCGTCATCCTCGCCTCTCACTGGCGTCAAGTCCAGAATGATGTTGAGCGCTTTCTCCTGTGACGCGCAGGGTGGAGCGTTCAGGCACGGGGGCCGTCGATGCATGCGGGAGCAACGAAGGCGCGCTCGCCTTCGCAGAGGCATGTGGGCAGCCGACCCTGGCGTCGCTGCGCCATCACGGTGTTCACCTGGGGGTGATGGCCTCACGCCACCCAGCAGAGGACGCGGGCCGATGGGCAGGAGCCGGAGCGCCCTTCGCAATGGCTCACGGTGAAATCGATCGCCAGAAGTCGCAATGGTGCACTTGCTCGAAATCCTCGGGATGGGGGCCCTGGGGCGCGGGCACGAGGGTCAGCGTGGCTTCCGCAGCGGGCGCGAAGCGGGGCCAGGGAGGCGCGCCTTCGGCGTCCGGGTGGCCGGTCTCGGCGAAGGTGACCCAGTAGCGGAGCATCTGCTCGGAGAGCTTCTCCTGCGCCGGCGTGAACGAGGGATCGAACGAGGCGGGGAAGAGGAAGGGGAGGTCGGCGCCATGGGCGGGACCGCGCGGCACGCCCGGGATGGGGATGAAGGGCGGCGCGTCGGGATCGGCGAAGTCGTAGGTGTAGGTCGGGGCGTTCGCCGCGAGGAAGCGGTTGACGGCCAGGGTGTGGCAAGACGAGACGAGATCGCTCTGGATGGCGCTCCAGGCCTTGCTCGGGGATGCGTACGCGGTGAGCGGGTAGTGCGTGAGCACCTCGGTGGCGTGTCCCTTGAAGTGTTCCTCGACGAGCGCGACGTACTGTTCGGGGGTGATCGGTTTGCCCGCGAGGTCGTAGAGCAAGGCAATCGCCCAGCTCGCCTCGTCGCGGGTCTGCCCCGAGATCATCGGCACCTGGAGGTACGCGCCGCTGGAGAAGGCTTCGCGGGGCGTGCGCGGGAGCAAGGCACTCTCGAAGGCGGGGAGCAGAGGCGCCCCGTGGTTGCCCGCGGCCTGCGCTTCGAGGAACGCGGAGACGGGCAGGGCGCGCAGGCAGCTCGCGACGGTGGCGGGGTCGTCGCAGCCGAGCGCCGAGACGAGGGGCTGCCAGGCGGCTTCGAGCGCCCCAGGGGAGAGCGGTCGCTGCTGCCCGAAGGCACTCGGGGGGAGCGTGTCCTCGGGCCAGGAGACCATGGCGGAGCCGCTCTGGGCGATGGCCTGCGCGAACAGGCCGCGCGCGTCGGGGGAGAGGAGCTGGAGGGAAACGCTCGTCGCGCCCGCGGACTCGCCGAAGAGGGTGACCCGCGCCGGGTCGCCGCCGAAGGCTTCGGCGTTCCGCTGCACCCAGCGGAGGGCGGCCTGCTGGTCCTCGATGGCGAGGTTCCCCGAGGTGCCGTGCTCGCTGCCTTCGTGGAGCGCCGGGTGGCTCAGGAACGCGAGGCTGCCGAGGCGGTAGTTGAGTGTCACGACCACCACGTCGCCAGCCGTGGCGAGGTCTGTGGCGTCGTAGCCGTGGCCGAAGCCCTCCACGAAGGCGCCGCCGTGGATCCACACCATCACCGGCCGTGACGCGCCGGGGCGGGCGTCGCGTGGCATGGTCACATTGAGGTAGAGGCAGTCTTCTTCCGCGCTCCCCGGGAAACCCGTGAAGGCGTGGGGGGCTTGCGGACAGGCGCTGCCGGGGCGGGTTGCGTCACGGAGCCCAGCCCAGGGCTCGGCGGGTCGTGGTGAGCGGAAGCGGAGCTCGCCGACCGGCGGTGCGGCGTACGGAATGCCGTCGAAGACCACCACCTCGCCCTTCAGGCGCCCGCGCACCTCGCCGAGGTCGGTCGTGACGCGCAGGGGATCCTCGGTGACAGGAGGCTCCGAGCCGCAGGCCACGGCGCCGAGTGCGGCGAGGGGGAGCAGTGTCGCGAAGCGCAGTGCGCGCAGCCCGCGCGTCGGCGTGCGGAGCGGTGTGTGTGCGGGGCATGCGGTCGGTCGCCGTGAGGCGTGGGCGGTGCAAAGGCGCGTGCGCATCCTGGGGCTCCTGGGTGAGCGTGGGACTCGGGACGGGCGCATGAGCGCCTGGAGACGCGGGTGAGCATCGCGGTGACACCCTCCCCCGTGACGTGACGCAGTGCAGTCGGCGCGCCGAGCGGGGTTCGTCAGACCCAGGCGTCCCGACGTGCCTGTCATTACATCTGTCAATGGGTGGGAGCCTGGTTTTGCTGCGGTTGCCGCTCGAATGATCGATCGATCGATCCTTCGATGCGAGGTCGCCGTGGGGCGCTGTCGATGCGTCGTCGTCGACGACAGATCCCGTCTCATTGCGGTCGTCTGTCGTGCCGTTTGACCATCAGGCATTGCGCGAGCGAACCTCGAGGAGGTAGAGCGAAGAATCGATGTCGACTGGCTGTCCGAGCGATCGGTACACGGCCGGATTCCGGTGTGATCTCCAGCCCACCAGGAGCAACAGCAGTGTCCCACGAGTCCACCAGGGTGCGCGACGAGGGACGTGGCGTGGTCGATGGGGGGGAGAAGGCACGCCCCAGCGGTGCGTTCCGCGTCGGTCCGCTGCTGAGCCCTCTGCCGCGGATGCTCCTTCTGGAAGCGAGCGCGACCGAGGAGGCGCTCGCACTGCTGTCGGCGTTTGCAGATCGGTTCGCCTCAGGGTCTCCCGATCTCACGGGGCGTGAACTCGCGCAGCTCGACGAGGCCACGGCGGCGTTGATCGAACGGCTCACGCCGGTGGATGACGGCAGAGGTCTGCCGGAGAAGAGCCGTAGTTATGATCGGTTCTTCCAGGTCGTCCGCTGTGCCCAGCCGGTCGACGCCATGGCGGTCGGCCTCGTGCAAGCGGCACGGGCTTGCTTCACCGAGCTGGAGCGGGGGAGCACCTTGTCTGTCGGCGAGCGGTGCCTGCTGCTGAGCGGACTTGGCGTCAGCGCGCGGGTGGCGTCCGAGCGGGGGCGGAAGGCGTCGGGGTGTGGGCAGGGAGCAGCGAGAGGTGCGCGGGTTCCGGGCGAGGCGGGCGAGGCGAGCGAGGCAGGGGAGGTGGGTGAGGCGGGCGAGGGGAAAGCGTCCGCGGACGCGTGCTGGAAGGAGGGGGGGAGCGGATCCACGCGGCCATCGCTCACGACCCTGGTCACCGTCGAAGATCCCGCCCTCGCGCGCTGGATTCATGGACACCACGTCTTCTTTCCACTCATCCAGGCGCTGCTCGTCACGCACGCCCTGGTCCTCGAGTCCCTGCAGGAGAACGAGCTGGCGCGGGCCTCGGAGGCGCTCTGGCTGTCGAGCTTGCTTCTACGTGCGTCGGGCGTCGCGATGAAGCTGGCCGGCGACATGACGCCCGAGGCCTACGCCGACGTCGTCAGGCCCGCGATGCCCGAGGGGTTCTCGGGGCTGATGTCCGCGGATCACGCGGCGCTCATGAAGCTCGTGCGGGGGCTGAAGCGGTGCACGGACGACCCGCCACACGCCCTGCGAGCGCCGCTGCGAGCTTACCGGCTCGCGGTCGGCGCAGCCTACGGGGCGCACATCCACGTGTGCGCGCACCACGTGGGGAGCCACGCGAGCCTGCGAATGGACCAGCTCGCGGGGAGCGCGGCCTCCACGGCCCCTGAAGACCTGAAGGGCTATCTGGCGCGCTATCTGCGCGAGGCAGGCTTGAACCGGCCCGTGGAGGCGGGGGCGGATGGGGGAGGGGAGCGAGAGCCCGCGTCGATGCTTCCCGACCTCGGCCTGGCGTGCGTGGCGGAGGGGGGGGAACCTGCGTCGGACCTGGTTGCGGGCCGGGCGCTGGACGTGGCGGATGGGCCGGATGGACTGCGCGGTGAGGCGCTGGCACTCTCCGGGACCTGGACGATCCACGGTGCGCTGGCGAGCTTCCTGGCCACCTCTCCAGCTCACCTGGATCGCCCAGCGCTCGTCACGGACGCGGGGTCGATGAGCTTCCGCGCGCTGAGCGAGCGCGTCACGGCCATCGCACGCGGCCTGCGCGCGCGGCTGCGAGGCGCTCCGAGCGTGGAGGGGAGTCCCCTCGTGGGCGTCTGCATGTCGCGGAGCCCAGCGCTCGTCGCGGTGCTGCTCGCCGTGCTCCAGGTGGGGGGCGCCTACGTGCCGCTCGACCCACAGTATCCGCGCGACCGGCTGGCCTACATCGCCTCGGACGCGGATCCGGCGCTCATCGTGACCGAGCCTCGGCATGCGGCGTGCGTGCAGGAGATCGCTTCGAGCAAGCCTTGCTGGGTGCTGGAGCCGGAGCTGTCGCTGGGGGTTGAGACGGCGGCGCCGTGCCTGGGGGCAGAGCGAGGCGTGGCGGTGGATGGTGGCGTGGCGGTGGAGGGGAGCGTGGTGGCGGACGGGGGCGCGATGGTGGATGGGGAAGGGCTCTTCGCCGTGCTGTACACGTCGGGGAGCACCGGGCACCCCAGGGGCGTGTGCCTGTCGCACCGGGCGGCGCAGAACCGCTTTCGCTGGATGTGGCAGGCGAGGCCATTCGCACCTGGCGAAGTGTGCTGCTTCAAGACGCCGCTCGGCTTCGTCGATGCCGTCTGGGAGCTGTTCGGCGCGCTCCTTCAAGGCGTCACCGTGGCCGTCGCGCCCGACGACCTGGAGAAGGACCCGCACGGCCTCCTCGCCTTCGTCGTGCGGCACGGGGTGAGCCGCCTGATCGTCGTGCCCAGCCTGCTGCGGCTCCTCGTGCCGCGCCTGGCGGACCTCGCGGCCGCGCCGGACGGGCTCCCGGCCCGGTCGCGCGCAGGTATCGCCCCTTCAGCAGCCGGCATGCATCCGGTGGCCTCCGTGGCGCACTTCGTCGCTCCGGCACCTCGCCCCGTGGGACCGCGGATCTGGACGTGCAGCGGTGAGGCCCTGCCAGCGGATCTCGCTGCGGCCTTTCTCATGCAGAGACCGGGCGATGTGCTCCTCAACCTGTACGGCAGCACCGAGGTCATGGGGGACGTGACGTGGCACGAGGTCCGCGTCGGCGACGCCCCGGTGCCCGTCGGTCGGCCCATCGCCAACACCACGATCGAGCTGCTGGACGACGCCGGGCGGCCCGTGGCGCCTGGTGCGATCGGCGCGGTCCACGTGCGTGGGGCGACGCTCGCGCGGGGCCACCTGGTGCCGGGGGAGGGGCGTGTGGCGCCGCTCGGTGATGGGCAGCGCTACACCACGGGGGACCTGGGGCGCTGGGTGCGAGCGTCCCACGATGGCGGCTGGACCCTGGTCTACGAGGGGCGCCGGGACCGGCAGGTCAAGCTGCTGGGCAACCGCTTCGATCTCGCCGAGCTGGAGGGCGCACTGGCCTCGGTCGAGGGGGTCGCGCGCGCCGTGGCGCTGCTCCGCGAGGACCCGGCGGGGGTCGAGCTGCTCGGGTTCGTGCAACCGAGCGCGCCCGGGTCGGTGACGCTGGAGGCGCTCCGCGTCGCGTGCCAGCGCGCGTTGCCGCCGGTCGCACAGCCGACGCTGGTGCTCGTCGAGGCGCTGCCCCTCTTGCCGAACGGGAAGCTCGATCGGCGAGCCTTGCTGGCGCAGTCCGCCAGCGGACCGGCGTCGAAGAGCGCGGCGAGTCGGGCCCGGAGCGCGGCGGATCGAAGCGTGATCGCGAGGGTATGGCGCGAGGTCCTCGGCGAGGGACCCGCTGGCGAGGAGGTCGACTTCTTCCTTTCCGGGGGCACGTCGATCCAGGCGGTGGCGATGGTGCGGCGGCTGCGCGACGCCGGGGTGCCCGTCTCGCTGGAGCAGCTCTACGCGGCGCGGACGCCAGGCGCGCTGCGGCGGCTGCGCGAAACGCGGCGAGGCGACGAGCGCGAAGCGGGGCGAGGCGCGGGCGACGAGCGCGAGCCGGGGCGATGCGCGGGTGACCTGCGAGGCCTCGGCACGTCGAGTCGAACGGCGCATGCACCTGCGTGGTCTGGAGGAATGCCCGAGGGGGCGGTAGGCGCCTGGGCGGTCCGGCCCCTGGAGGCTACCTGTCCCGAGGCGCGCGAGGCTGCCGTGCGCGTCCTCGCCGACAGCTTCGGTCGTGCCGACGTGATGGCCCTCGCGCTCGGGGCGACCCCCGCGGACTTCCTGGCGCTGTCCAGCGCTGCGTTCGACGCGACGGCGTCGAGCGGGCTGTCGTTCCTCGCCGTGGACGGAGCCGGCACGCCTGCTGGGTGCGTGCTCGCCGTCGATCTGTGGCGTCTCCGCGCCGACGTGAAGGCTGGGCGCTTCACCCCCCCGCCCGTGTTCGGTCCCATCTTCGCGATGTTCGACGCCCTCGAGGCGCCCTGGCACCAGCGCGTCCCCGTCTCTGCCCCAGGGCGGTGGGTCTCCGTGCTGCTGCTCGGCGTGACCTCGACCGCCTTCGCCGGGCCGGTGACCCACCTGCTCGAAGCCGCCGTCGTCGAGGCTGCGCGCGTGCGGGACTACGAGGGGCTGCTCACCGTCAACACCAGCGTGGTGACGCAGCACCTCTGCGAAGAGCTGGGCTACCGCGAGGAGGCGCGCATGGACGCGCGCGCATTCATGCTGCAGGGAGCCCGACCCTTCGCCCACGTTCCGAAGGATGCGACGCAGATCGTGCTCCACGAGCGTCGCCTCGGCGAGCCCTCACCGGATGCCGGAGGACACGCAGGCGCAGCACCTGCACCCTGATCGCCTCTCATCCGCTGCCCAGACGCCATCGCCTCGCGCCGGTCGCCTGCGAGCCGACCCATCCCCTGACGGTCGAGGGCGGCCTGTCCCTCGATGGCCGCCGAGCCCGCGCCTCGATGGCCGCCGAGCCTGTGCCCCGACGGCCGCCGAGCCCGTGCCGGACGGCGTGGCGCCCGTGGCTGCACGGCGCTTGCATTCCCGTGTAGCGTGCGAAGGCGGTCGCGCCCATCCACCCGAAGGAGCCCCCATGAAGACCATCTCCGTCCCCACCCGTGACGACGTGTCGCCCGCGGATCAAGCGCTGTTCGACACCCTCGAGAAGGGCGTGGGCTTCGTGCCCAACCTGTACGCCACGATGACGCACGCCGACGGCGCCCTGGGTCATTACCTCGCGTTCCAGAACGCCAAGCGCTCCCTCAAGCCCAAGGAGCGCGAGATCGTCAACCTGGTCGTGAGCCAGATCAACGGCTGCCGCTACTGCCTCGCCGCGCACACCGGGATCGCCAAGAAGTACGGTTTCTCCGACGACGAGGTGCTGGAGATCCGCCGCGGCCGGGCCCCGTTCGACGACAAGCTCGACGCCCTGGCGAAGCTCGTGAAGAGCCTGGTCACCGAGCGAGGACGCGCAGAACCAGCCCTCCTGGAAGCCTTCTTCGCGGCGGGCTACGGCGAGGGCCACCTCGTGGACGCCATCATGGTGATCGGCGTCATCACCGTGACCAACTACCTCCACAACACGACGGAGGTCCCCGTGGACTTCCCTCTCGCCCCCGATCTCACCCCCTGACCGTCGTGCGCTGCGGACCCCCCGACACCCCGCTCACGGATAGCGCACGGGCGCCGGCTCCTCGGGCAGCGGGATGAACTCCGTCTCCTGCGGCACCGGCGCGAACCGCCCCTCCCTCCAGTCCTCTTTCGCCTGCTCCAGCCGCTCTTTGGAGCTGGAGACGAAGTTCCAGAAGATGTGCCGCGGCCCGTCCATGGGCTCCCCACCGAGCAGCACCCCGCGCGTGGGCGCCAGCGCCTTCAGCACCAGGTCGCTCTTCGGCCGCAGGACCAGAAGCTCCCCCGGGCCGAACACCATCCCGTCGACCTCCAGCGAACCTTCCGTGAGGTAGATGCCCCGCTCCTCGTGCTCCGCGGGGACCGCGAACCGGGCCCCCTCCTTCAGCGCCAGGTCGACATAGAACAGCTCCGAGAACGTCTGCACCGGCGAGCGCTTGCCGAACAGAGCCCCCGCGATCAGGTGCATCTGCGCGCCCTCCCCTTCGATGAAAGGGATCTCGCTCGCCTCGTGGTGGGTGAACGAAGGCTCCGTCTCCTCGAACCGCTTCGGCAGCGCCACCCACGCCTGGAGCCCGAACAGACGCCCGCCCGTCTCCCGCAGCTCGGTCCTCGTGCGCTCCGAGTGCGCGATCCCGCGCCCAGCCGTCATCCAGTTGACCTCCCCCGGGCGGATGGCCTCCACGGTGCCCAGGCCATCCCGGTGCATGATCTCGCCCTCGATCAGGTACGTGAGCGTGGACAGCCCGATGTGCGGGTGAGGCCGCACATCGAGCCCCTGACCCGACCGGAACACCGCGGGCCCCATCTGATCCAGGAAGATGAACGGACCGACCATCCTGCGCTGGACCGACGGCAGGGCGCGGCGGACGTCGAACCCTTCCGAGAGCTCGCGCGTCCGCGTCACGATCACAGTCTCCAGCGAAGGGTGCCGCCTCGTCTCGTTCACGTCCCAGCTCATGATCGCCTCCTCGCGGGGTCGTGCTGCAGGCCCGCTGAAGAGGGAGGATGCTCGCTCGGGCGCTCATGGACCAGAGGTCCAGATCCGAACGTCGCGTTCCACAGCGGGAACGATCGCCGCCCGCTCGCCTCGGCGCACGCCATGCCGCTTCGGCGCACGCCATGCCATCTCGGCGACCTCAACCCGCGCTCCAAAGCCCAGCGAGTCGCCTGTCCTGGCCCGGAGAGATGGCCCCAATCACCCGACGACCAGGCGCCCTCACGATCTTTGCTAGGCTGCGCCGCGTCCATGGCCACGCCGAACGAGCCATTTCACGCCTACCCCGCCGATCTCGCCCGCTTCATCCTGGAGCGTTGCTGCGCCGAGGGAGCGTCTGCAGGCCAGACCCAGCCACCCCACGAGGTCGAGCCGCCGCCCCGCTACGGCAAGCCCTCCCGCGCCACCCTCGAACGGCTCCTGTCGGTGGCCTACCAGGCGACGCTGCTCCGCGAAGAAGAGCGCCCCGTCACCTTCCGGCTCGTCTTCTGCCCCCCCGAAGCCTTCCCGGAAGCGTCGGGTCCTCCCCGCGGCATGCAGCGGCTGGAGTTCGTCCGACAGCGCCCCTACACCGAGCACGCCCTGCGGCGCATCGCCCCGGCTGCGCCCTACGCGCGCGCCCTGATCGGCGTGTACCTCACGGACGAGGGAGAGCTGATGATCTGGGGCATCATCCAGTCCGGCCCCCTCTGGCTCCGCAGCGCCATCGGCGGGCGCGGCGCCTCCCCCGCGTTCCCGGAAGGCGCCCTCGTCGTGCGCGGCCCTGGCCCTGGACTCCTCGCCGTCGACCGCGAGTTCGAGGTGCTCGGCGAGATCCGCGGCGGCGCGCTGGCCTCCCCCGCGAGCATGGACGTGTTCACCTCCCGCTGGTTCCCCGCCTGCTTCACCGAGGCCCGAGGCGAGCTGATCGCCCTGCACACCGAGGCCGAGCGGCACGCGCCCATCCCGTGGACCCCCCTCCAGCCCGAGATCTTCCGGCAGATCGCGCAGCAGATGGTGAAGCGCATCCTCGCCACCATGCAGGTGGCCCACCACGGCGGGACGCTGCTCCTGCTGCCGCCGTCCCTGGAGCCTCTGGTGATGCAGGACGAGCGCTTCGTGAAGGTGAAGTACCGCTTCACCGACGCCGAGCCCCGCCGACGCTACCGGAAGCTCATCCTCGGCCTGATGAGCACCCTGGCGCAGACGACGCCCCCCGAAGAGGGCCCCGTCGACTGGGCGACCTACGAGCGCTCGACCTGCCCTGAAGTCGCCCTCCTCGACGAGGCCATCTTCGAGACCGCCCACCTCATCGCCGACCTGGCCAACGTGGACGGCGCCGTGGTGATGACCAAGCGCTTCGAGCTGCTGGGCTTCGGCGGCGAGATCCTGAACGGCGACGTGGAGATCGCGACCGTGCGCCGCGCCCTGGACCTGGAAGGGACCCGCTACGCCCTGGAGCCCGTGGACTGGGTGGGCACGCGACACCGCTCCGCCTACCGGCTGTGCCACGCGATCCACGACGCCGTGGCCATCGTGGTGTCCCACGATGGAGGGATCCGGTTCGTGGCCTGGAAGGATGACGCGGTGATGTACTGGGACCACGTGCCGAGGAGCTCGCGGGAGCGGTAGGACGTACTGCGAAGGTCTACGCGGAGCTGAGGATGCGGTGGGGGAACTCTGTCGTAGCCATTGCTCCTCGCAGGGCGCGCCTGACGATGAACGCAATACGGCGAAGGGATGCTCACGACGCATGCGGTCTCTCGTGCGGCGTAGCGAGGAACTCGCGACCGGCTTGCCCGTAGGCCCTGCTCACGAGCTGCGCTACCCTCCGGGCGATGGGTGACCCGGCGGAGAAAAGGCCCGAGCATGCCACCTACGCGGACCTCGAAGCCGTGCCGGAGCACCAGGTCGCCGAGATCGTTCGCGGGGTGTTGCACACCTTCCCCCGCCCCGCGGGCCCGCACTCCAAGGCGTCCACCCTCCTCAGCGCGGACCTGGTCGGGCCATTCAGCCGAGGCCGAGGAGGGCCAGGGGGGTGGTGGATCCTCTTCGAGCCCGAACTCCATCTCGGCCCGGACGTCCTCGTCCCCGACCTTGCCGGCTGGCGCCGCGAGCGGATGCCCGAAGTGCCCGACGTCCCGTTCTTCACCCTGCCGCCCGACTGGTGCTGCGAGGTCCTCTCTCCCTCGACCGCGACCCACGACCGCAAGCGCAAGATGCCCGTGTACGCCGCAGCAGGGGTCACCTGGCTCTGGCTCCTCGACCCCCTGGGCCAGTCGCTCGAAGTCTTCCACCTCGGCCCCCGCAAGCTCTGGGAGCTGGAGCAGGTGTTCTCCGGGGACGACCTGGTGCGCGCGGCCCCCTTCGACGCCGTCGAACTCGAGCTGGCAGCCCTGTGGACGCCCCGCGGAAGTGCCCAGGGCGAGACTCCGCCGGGATAGCCATGACGGGCGAGCGCCACCCCCGCGTCACGCCTTCCTCGCACGCTTCGATCCGCCACAGCCTCTGCGCATCCACCTCTTCGGCGCAGCGGCCCTTGAAGTCACGGGTCTCGATGTCCGACCTGCCCCGTGCCACCCTCCTGACGTGAACGACGCTCGCTCCGTGCCTCTCGCACCCCCCTCTCGCCGTCCCGCTCCTCTCCTCCTCGCCCTCCTGCTCCCCTTCGCCCTCCTCCTCGGCGCTCCCCGCCCTGCCACCGCAGCCACCGCGTACGACCCCCTCGTCGACCTCACCTTCCAGCTCGACCCCCCGGGCGGCTCCGTGTGCAACATCCTCCCCGAGCGTGACCGCGACCCGGCCGCCTGCGAAGGCATCGACGTCGCCGCCATCGCGGCCAGCACCAAGGCCCAGGTCCAGGTCCCCAGCTACTTCGGCATCGTCCGCACCAGCAGCTTCCTCTGCATCGTCACCGTCGCCGCCCAGGTCGGCGTGAAGCCCCGCTCCGCCGAAGACCTCGACGGCTACGTGAGCGGCTTCGCCGAGGGAGCTCGGGACATGGGCGGCCCCGTCCGAAGCCGCTACGAACTCCTCCAGATCAACGGCGTCGACGTCATCCGCTCCCTCATCGAGGTCGACCTCCCGCCCGAGCACCCCAACTACGGCACCAGCCGCATGCTCACCTACACCTTCGTCGGTCAGGCCGGCCTGGCGGCCGTCTCCTTCGCGTTCAGCCCGGTCCACAGCGCCGAGGTGCGCACCCTCGCCGAGGCGGCCATGGCCACCGCGAAGACGCCCCCGTTCCACCAGGAAGGCTTCGGCCTGCCTCGCGCGCGGCAGATGGGCAGGCTCACGGGCCGCATCGCGGCGATGGTGCTGATTCCTGCCGGCTTTCTCGCCTACATGCTGTGGCAGCGGCGGAAGCGCACGCGCGGTGGACCCACGCTGCCGTCGTGAGCGAGGCCCTTCACGCCGACGCCCGACCCCGCGGCTGCTTCATTCGTCCCGTGCTCATTGCCGGTCGATCTTCAGCACCGAGACGGGATACCCCATCAAAGCGAGCCGTTTGGCGATGTTGCGGAGCGCGAGCCGGCTGAAGAACGGCAACGTCTCCAGGATGGGGCCAGCTTGATGGCTGACGATCGCGAAGACGATGGGATACTGCGTCGCGTCCGGCACCTTCGCCGAATCCGAGATCTTGTGGGACCTGGGGAGCAAGCGATTCACTTTCTTGCGGAACTCGGCGTCACGACGCCATAGCTCCGCCGAGGCCAGCGCCTGGAAGAACAGGTGGCTCAGGGGCGCGCTGGAGCCCTCGTAACGCTTCACGCAGATGATCTCCCGAGCACTGGAGAACAGATCACAGAACTCGATGGACGAGCGCTTGCCACCGTGATGGATGATCTTCCTGTCCATCAACGCCAGTGCGCCACTGGATTGCCGTGCGACACGCTCGTTGTAGGTCGCCTCATCGGTGTCCGTGCGTTTGTAAGGAGGCAAGGGCGTTCGCGTGGACGCCAGGCCCTTGATGTCCCTGTTGACCTCGTTCGCGAAGTCCTTCTCGATGCGATACCACTTGCCGGTAGACAGGAGGTACGTGTCGGAACCGATGTCCTCCTCGCAATAGATGCACTGATAGACCGGCCATTCCTCTATGAATTGCTCTCCGTCGGCGTCCACGGCCAGGATGCGACGACTCCGCAGGAACCCGGGGTGGAGCGCCCCGGGATCGCGAACGCTCTCGAGGAAGTCCGCCACGCTCAGATCGGAGTGTGTCTCTTTCTCGGAAGGCTTGTACTTGAAGCCACCAACATAAGACCAGTCGAGGATGTCCGGAGGTGATAGCCACAGCCGATTGACGTCCTTGCGCTTTAATCGCGCCACGAGCTTCGCATCGAGTTCGTCTCTGCGCTGGCCATCGCGGACCTCCGAGATGTTGTCGATCCAGCCGAAATTCTCCTTGTAATCGTCGAGTGCATGGCGATCGAGGGTGTGCTCGAGCAGCGCCGGCACGCTCTTCAGCCCGAACTTCCCGGTGACGACGAGCGAGTCCATCCCGGTGAGGCGCCGGCCCAGCGTCTCGATCTTCGGCTCGCCCGTGACGGCACGGACCAGATCCCGCTCGATGTCGAGGCCGAAGTCCTCCGTCGAGCCCTCGCGGCTCGTCTGCGTCCGGCTGTGCCGCGTGATCGCTTCGAACGTCTTGTGATCGATGCTCTTGATCTTCGCCGCGTCGATGCTGTTGAGCGTCACCCGGAGACCGAAGCCCTCTTCCCAGCAGTCCTTGGCGAGGAGCCCTCGCCCACGACCGAACGTGATTGCGAAGAGCCGGCCCCTCACCTCCACGAACAGGACGCCGCCCGTGCTCGCGTTGAGCAGCTTCGGGTTCGGCGCGACGGTCCCTTCGAAGAACGAGAGCCATCCGGGAGGGTAGGGGTGATGGCTGTCCGTGTAGAGCGTGCCGATGTCCGGGATGACGTCGCGCGACATCCCCGTTCTCCGCAAGGCCGCTTCACCGGACCGGAACCGTTCCTTGAGCAGGTAGATCGGAAGCGTTGCTGTCTTGATGCTGGACCTGGGCATGAAGGCCTCACCGGGGAGGTACGCCCGCGTCCCGGTCGCCACGCCTCCCGTCGGCATGGCTCGCTCGGCCACAGGCTCCACTCCCTCGTTGCGTGGGTCGGACTGCCGCCAGGTCGTCGAGCCTCGCGGATCAATGACCTGGTTGGCGGCGTGGTCCCGATGAGCACCCTCAATCAACCAGCGTGCCAGCCGCCTGTGCTTGGCAGTGTGGGGCCCGTTTCCAGGGGATCCGACGATCTCGGGGGGACGATGGGCTCGCCCTGCGCGATGGCCCGCTCGCGGCTCGTCGCCTCATGCGTGGCCCTGCTGGTCGACCATGGCCAGTGCTGGCCAATCACGGGACCAGCTCCATGGGGTCAATGCCAGCTCTGGCCAGGAGACTGCGCGAAACGAGAGCGCCGAAGGAGTGATCCTTGGAGAGGCACACCCCTCCGCCTTCTGGACCCACGTCCCGCGCGCTTCGCGAGACGAACCGTGCGGACATCGCCGCGCGGGATTTGCCGACACGTTTCAATCCACGCGTTTCCGCGGACCACGCGTTTCCACAGACCGCCCGTTTCCACGGAGAGGGCTACGACCACGACACGGACACGTGCTCCCTCCGGCGCGCAGGCATCACCACAATCCGCAGGTTTCAACCCACGCCCGCTCGGGCGAGGAGAGCGTGGCGAGACCGCGCCCTGCCGAACGCCACGCCTCACCCTCTCCCCACGAAGACCGGCGCCTCGAGACGCGCCAAGGACCCCTACGAAGCCCAGGACCCCCTACAAGATGGAGTCCTTCTCATCGCCGAGCGCCCCCTGGATCAGTCCGAAGGCGCCCCCCACCACCGCCCCGCCGGCACCACCGACCCAGCCCCCGATGGCAGCGCCACGCGCCGCACCGCCAAGCTCACTCTCTTCCTGACGGGCCTTCTCGGGCGCCTGGTCATCCTTGGTCTGCGGCGGTTCCGGAGGCCTGCTCGGTCGCGCCTTCCTGGTGCTCTTCTGGTTCTTCATGCCCCCTCGAAGAGCAAGAGCCGGGCCGGCATGCACCCGCCCTCCGAGGTCAAGGGAGACCGCTCTCGTCGCGTTTGTCCGTCGTGATGCGCACGGGACGCACGGTCGATACGACCACCGAGGTCCTCGTGGCCCTTCATGGCGACGACCCCTGCTCGTCTGGCGACGGCCCCTGCTCGTCTGGCGACGGCCCCTCCTCCCTTTGGCACGGTCCTCTCCTCGACTTGACACGGAACCACCGGATGGCCGCATATCTCGGCGCCCAACCCTCCCCTCAGGAGCAATGCATCGTGATTGAAGGTGGCTGTTCTTGCGGAGCAATCCGCTACCGAATCGACGGGTCACTCCAGCATGCGCGCGCGTGCCACTGCTCTCGCTGCCGCAAGATCTTCAGCGGAGCTTCCTCGGCCTATGCCGAGGTCGCCCCGGGCAGCAACTTCACATGGCTCACGGGAGCAGACAGGCTGACGAAGCACGGCACAGGCGACGGCTGGGGCCTGGCCTTCTGCAGCGTCTGTGGCTCGACCCTGTGTGGCATGGCCGGGGAGTCGGTCCACGGCGTGACGCTCGGCAGCGTCGACGGCGACCCAGGCGTCCAGCTCGAGATGCACATCTTCGTCGGCTCGAAAGCACCGTGGGATCACATCGGTGGCGACGCCCCCCGGTTCGACGAAGGACCTCCGAGCGACCCGACTTCCAGCTCTGCGGCGTGAGCCCGTGCCTCTCTGCGGCGTGAGCCCGTCCCTCCCAAGGCCTCGCTCGCACCCCCTCTCGTCCCCCCAGCCCAGCACCGAACTCCCACCCCCGCACGCGCGGCGGGCGCCATCCACACCGCCCATCCCCCGCGCGCGCTGCGAGCCTCAGCCCCCAGCCGCTGCATGCTCGCGCAGCACCTCCTCCCAGCTCGGGACGTGCAGCACCCCACCCGTCAACCGCGCCTCGAAGAAGAACGGCCTCACCCGGTGACCCGTCCGGTGCTCGACGTCGTAGAACATCCTCCCCAGCGCCCGGTCCACCCCCGCCTCGATCGGCGTCACCTCCTCGGGTGCCGCCTGCACCGACGCCAGGAACTCCCGCTCACCCAGGCTCGGCGCGTAGTGCCGCTGCCCCTTCGCCATCCGCTGCGCGAACATCCGCTCGAACTTGGCGACCTTGTCGGTCGGCTTGGCCTGATCCGTCATCACGAACGACGCCGTGATCACATAGTCCACATCGCGCAGCGCCACCGTGTTCCCCTGAGCCCTCCGCGAAGCCTCCCCGTCGAAGTCGCCGCCCCCCCGCGGCGCCGCCTGACCCGGCATCTCATCGTTCCGGAAGCTCACCCACGTCACGGGTTTGAGCACCGCGATCTCGTGGACGTGCCACCGGATCGCCGGCTTCCACAAGATCGCCTCGAAGAGCTTGCGCGCCGCGGAGGGCGTCATCACCTCGTAGCTCTCGCGGTCGACCGACGTCTCGGGCCGCGTGAAGCAGGCCAGGGGCCCGAACGCCCGGATCTTGAACGGCTTGCTCTGCATCCCTCGCGTCGTACACCGTTCCCTGCGCCCTGCGCTCCCCCTTCCGCCGGGGTTCGCGCCATCTGCGTTCGCCCTCCGGTGTGACGCGCACCGCCTCCCTGCGCGCGCCCTTCGCGCACCAGCGTTCCCAGCCCCGCCAGCGCCACCCGCTCCGGCCTGGTCTCCTCGTCAGGTGTGAATGTCGATCGTTCTTGCCGCTGAACACGACGTCCTTGTCGCCATGTCAATCCACACCCCCTCAGGCGAGGAGGGCGACCTCGGGATCGCTCGAGGAGATGCCTCGCTGAACGAGTTTCAATCCACACCCCCCGGCGCCGCTCACCCCCGGGCAGGTCGGCGCGCTCGTGCAGCACCCGCCCGGCCGCGGTGGCGGCGTCCTCCCGCCAGCGCTGCTCCCCATGGATCAAGGCCGCCTGCCGCTCGCAGAACACCACGTGCTGGAGGCCGGACAGCGGCACCAGCGCGTCTGCCTCGCTCAGGGTAGGGGGGAGGTGGCCAGGAGGGCCGGAGGGGGCGCCATGGGCCGGCTGGGCGCCCTGGTGAGCCGACGTGGAGCCTCCCGGGCCTCCCGGGGCCACGCCTTCGGTGGCCTCGCTGCCTCGTGGCTCGGTGGCGTCGTCCCCTGGGCCCACCGTGGCGGGCCCTCCCGACCCCTTCCTGACGCCGCGTCTCACCATCAGGCCGCGGGGCGCAGCACGGTCACCCCGCTCGGGGCTTCCTCGACCCGGACGGCGTAGTCGGCGAAGTCGCGCGCGGGCAGGTTCTTGTCGCGCCGCTCCACCAGCACCCGGTCGAAGAGGCGATGCGCAGGCGCGTTACCCAGCTCGCTCTCGTGGCGGAACACGATCAGATCCCGCAGCGACATCATCCCGCGCGCGGCGCTCCGATCGTGCTCGAACATCTGCCGGAACGACTCCCAGAGCACGTCGAGGTCGGGCTCCTCGAAGCGCGTCTGGCGCGCGAGCTGCGGCGAGATGAACCCGTGGGCACGGTACAGCCCGTAAGGCACCGTGTTCTTGCGGCCCATGGTCCGGTTGTCGCCGCCTTGCGCGTCGGCCTCGCGCTGCGTGGCGACCGCCATGCGGGTGATGGAGTGCTCCTGCGTCAGGATGGGATCGATGGAGCGGGCGAACGTGATCTGCACCGGCCCGCGCACCTGCCCGCAGTTGTTCTCCTTCAGCCCCATCACCGCGCCGAACGTGCGGATGTCGAAGAAGTGACGACACATCCAGTCACGCGCGCGGTCGACTGCCTCGCGATCGGACGCTTTGCTCGTCGACTCCGGCTTCGCCTTGCCCTTCTTGCCCCCCTTCGCGGACGGCTCCTCGGCTTCGGCCGCCTCGTCGCCCTCGGATGTGGAGGCGCTCTTGAGGTTCAACGCCGCGTAGGCGAGGCCCTGCTGCGCCGAGAGCACGGCCTTCTCCTTCACGTAGATGTCGTAACCCGAGGCGCCTGCGCGGCTGAGCGAGATGTAGTTGCGCACCTTGCGCTTGAGGCACACGTCGCTCACCAGGCCTTGACCCGTCTCGGGGTCCACGCGCGGCAGGTTCCCCGCATCGGGGTCGCCGTTGGGGTTACCGTCCTTCACGTCGAAGAGCAGCACGAAGTCATAACGATGGCGAAGCTGGGTCATGAGAATTCTCCTGGTGGGAAGCCGTGGGGTCGGTCGGGGCGATTCAGGTCGTGCGTTTTCGGGAGGGCCGCTCTGCCGCCGGGGCCGTGGTGCTGGCTTTCGTCAGTGCGCTATTCGTCAGTGCGCTACCAGAGGTCGCTGTGCTGTTCGGGGCCGCGCTGCTGGCCATGGTGGCTGGCGTCTCCGCGCGCTCTGCGCTGGCCGCGCGCTCTGCGCTCTCCGTGCTGGTCGCGCTGGCCGCGCGCTCTGCGCTCTCCGTGCTGGTCGCGCTGGCCGCGCCGTGATCACCCGTCGCCTCTGCCGGAAGCTGCGCCTCGGTCGGCTGGCGAGGGGTGAAGAAGCGCTCCCGCTGATGGTAGTAGCCGACGGCGAAGAGCCCCTGATCTTCGAGGAGCATCGTGCGCGGGAATCTCTCGGCCGGCAGCCCGTCCATGATCCTGGACTTCAGACGCTCCAGCCAGCCCCCATTCCCTTCTGCCTTGGCGCTGTGGTGCACCGACAGCTTGAGCAAGCGCGGGAACACCAGCGCTGGCGTCGCCGATGCCGCCCCGAAGTACCGATCGCGGATGGTCGCGTTGATGTCGCCGAGCGCGGCGCCCTGGAGACGCTCCAGGACGGCAAAGAGACGGCCGAGCAGATAAGGAACTTGCGTCGAACGTTCGTCGAGAGACACGGAGACCTCCAGAGCAGGCAGACCGCTGCGCGGCAGGCGCAGCAGCGTGGCTTTGATCAGAGCGCAGCGAAGTCGCAGGAGCCGGGCCTCCCACTGCTTGTCGGGCGGGAGGCGAAGACGGTGCAGCGCAGCGGAGAGAAGCTCACGCGGGAACGGCTCCCCGCGCAGCGCGGCCCGGAACAGGCGGGCTGCGAGGTCGGGCCGGAGCCCGCGGCCCCCGGGCGCCTCGATGCAGTCACACAGGGCCTTGATCCCGACCGGCACAGGCTCCGCGTTCCCCAGGTGCAGGTCGTCGAAGTACTGGCCGACGTTGCGTTTCACCTCGGCGACCGTCGTCTCCATCCAGTCGCGCACCACCACCCGCGCGGCATTGCCGCTGAGCGTGGCCGCGTAGAACGGGGTGGCGTCCAGCTCGGCGGGCGAGAGGCCTCGCAGTGGCGCCTCCGCCAGCCGGACCGCGCTCTCCGTGGTGGGCGCGAACAGGTCGGCGAACACGTCGACGACCTCGTGCTGCTCCCGCGTCCAGAACACGGTCACCGCGTCGGCGCCGACGGGCACCCCGTACCGGAAGCGCCGCTCGGGCGTCCCCTCCAGCAGGTAGTTCAGCGCCGTCACGTACCCATCGGCCGCGGCGCGGCTCACCGGCGCATTCTCCCCCTGCACCAACCCTTGCGAGGTGAACGCCTCCGCGTTGAACGAGACCAGCGCCGCCCCCGAGGTCTGCGCCCCGGGCACCCGCTTCACGCTGCCGTGCATGCGCGCTGGCGGCGCCATCGCGCCCGTCACCAGGCACCGCACCTCGACCGCCCCCTCGCTCGCCTCTCGCTCCCGGCGCGCCGCCCACAAGGCGCGTACGGCGGGCAAATCGTGCACGACCTCACCATTCGCCGCGCGCACGAACGCGATCTGCTCGCTCCCCGTCCACGTCGACGCCGGCCGCTCCTTCAGCACCTTCGGGAGCTGCTCCCGACGCCGCGCAAGGAAGTGCGACACCGCCAGCAAGCCAGGCTCGCGCAGCGCCGACGCCACCTCGTCCACCACCTGCTGGAACGCCTCCGCGCACTCCTCGTTGCGCTCCGCGTTACGCTTCGCCTTGAGGGGGTCTTTCTCGTTCCCGCCGAGCCCGAGCACGTACTTCGCGTTGTCGAACAGGAAGCCCGGCGCCACGTTCACCGTGCGCTTGGGCATCCGCGGGACCATCCGCTCCAGCGCCCGCCCTCCCTCCTCGGTCGGGATCAAGCTCACGAAGTCCCCCTGGTCATTCACGTGGAGGAAAAAATCGATCCGCTTCTTCTCGTAATGCGGATCCTCGATCAACCCCTCCACCCGCTGGGCCAGCGCGTACAGCGAGCGCAGCATCACGCTGCACCTCCCGCCGCATTCTCCCGGAGCACCTGCTCCCAGCCGGGCACATGCAGCACCCCGCCCGACAACCGCGCCTCGAAGAACAGCGGCCTCGCTGCCCGACCGCCCCGGTAATCGAAATCGTAGAACATCATCCCCAGCGGCCGGTCCACCGCCGCATCGATCGGCGTCACCGCCTCGGGCGCCGGCTCCACCGACGCCGCAAGCTCCCGGCACCCCAGGCTCGGCGCGTGGAAGCACTGCCCCTTCTCCAGCCGCCGCGCGAACATCTGCTCGAACTTGACGACATTGTCGTCCGGCCCGGCCCGCTCCGTCATCGCGAACGACGCCGTGATCACATAGTCCACGTCACGCAGCGCCACCGTGTTCCGCTGCGCCCGGCGCGACGGCTCGTCCGCGCAGTAGTCGAGCACCCGCGGCGACGCCCGATCCGTCACCTCATTGCGCCGGAAGCTCACCCACTTCACCGGATTGAGCACCGCGATCTCGTGGATGTGCCACCGGATCGCCGGCTTCCACAGGATCGCCTCCACGAGCCCCCGCGCGGCCGAGGGCGTCATCACCTCGTAGCTCACCCGCTCCACCTTCATCTCGGGCCGGGTGAAGCAAGCCATCGGCCCGAACGCCCGGATCTTGAACCGCTTGCTCTGCATACCTCTCCTTCGTCCGCCGTCGCTGCGCCCTGCGTCCTGCGTCCTGCGTCCTGCGCCCTGCACTCACCATCCCGCTGGGGCTCACGCCGTCAGCGCTTCCCCTCCGGTTCGACGCTCAGCGCCGCCAGCCCTCACCCCTCGATCACCAGCGCCCCAGCATCCGCCGCCCCCACCCGCTCCGGCACCAGCCCGAAGCGACGCGGGTCATAGGCTGCGGCGAACGCCCCTTCGAGCACCACCACCGCCCCGGCCACCTCGCGCGCCAGCCCGAGCCGTTCCCATCGCTCGCGGGCCTTCCGCGGCACCGTCACCGTGTACCGCTGCAGCACCCGCAGCCGCTTCCGGCTCGGACCCAGCGCCTCCAGCTCCCGCAGACAAGCCTGCGCGCGCCCGTCGTACGGAACCACCACCGGGGCCGACCACTCGTCCTCGATGATCTGGAACCCTTCCGCCACGTCCTTGAACCGAAGCCCCTCACGCGCCGCCTGGATCTCCTTCGCGTCCAGGTTCCGCGACCCGTAAAGCTGCTGGAAGTACGCCTGCTGCGTGGCCGGCGCGAACAGATCCAGCCCCGGGTCCTCGCGCAGCAGCCCCCGCGTGATCGCCAGCGCCGCCTGCGGCACGCCCTTCGGCGGCGCCGTGGGCGCGTGGAACACCCGCAGCTCTCCCCGCCCTTCCAGCAGCCCCTCCCGGTTGCACCGCCCTGCCGCCTGCGCCAGCGCGTCGACCCCCCCGAGCGCCCGGTAGACCACCGCGAAATCCAGGTCCACCCCCGCCTCCACGAGCTGCGTCGCCACGAGCCGCACCGGCTCCCCGCGCCCCTTCCGCGTCTTGATCTCCGCCAGCACCTCGCTCCGGTGCGCCGGGCACATCAACGCCGACAGGTGCAGCGTCTCCTCGTGCCCCAGCACCGCATCCAGCGCCTCGCACAGCACCCGCGCATCCCGGCGCAGATGCACGATCGCCATCACATCCCGCTCGCTGGCCACCGCCTGCGCCAGCGCCGCGTACGACGTCGGCGCCTCCTCCTCCGGCCAGCGCACCTCCACCCGCCGCAGCCGCTCGAACGCCCTCACCGAAGCCGGCACGATCTCCTCGACCGCCTCGAACCCCACCGACAGCCCCTGCGCGCGCCCCAGCGCCGGCTGCGTCGCCGTGCTGACCACCACCGACGCCCCGTACTCCCCGACCAGCGACCGCAGCCCATCCAGGATCGGCGCCAGCATCCCCACCGGCATCGTCTGCGCCTCGTCGAGCACGATCACGCTCCGGGCCAGCCGATGCAGCTTGCGGCATGCCGACGGCCGCGCCGCGAACAGGCTCTCGAAGAGCTGCACCGTCGTCGTCACCACCACCGGCGCATCCCAGTTCTCGCAGGCCACCCGCCCCTTCGGCGTCTCCTCCTCCGGATCCAGCGCGCTGTGGTGCTCGATCACCGCCTCGTCCCCGAGCGCATCCCGCAGCACCTTCGCCGTCTGCTCGATGATCGAGGTGAACGGGATCGCCACCACCACCCGATCGAGCCCGTGCCGCGCCGCATGCTCCAGCGCGAACGCCATCGACGCCAGCGTCTTGCCACCCCCCGTGGGCACCGTGAGGCTGAACGCCCCCGGCTTCCGCCCCGCCGCCGCCACACACGCCGCGAGCACCTCCGCCCGGACCCGGTTCACCTCCGAGCTGCGCGCCCCCGCCTGCAAGCCCCCCAGGTGGTCCCGCAGCCGCCCATTGAGCACCTCGATCGCCGGCGCATCCCCCCGCAGCGCCGCCCGGTCCGCGCGGAAGAACGCCTCCGTGTCCAGGAAGTCCGCGTCGCACAGCGTGGAGAAGACCATCCGGATCCAGAGCTCCAGCCGCCGCATCCGGTCCGACGGTCGCCCCTCCTTCAGCCAGGCCGGGAAATCCAGCAGTGCGGCGCTCAGCAAGCGCTCGTCGATCCCCCCTGACTTCGCGGCCTCGTACCGCGGCATCTTCGTCTGCAACCGCTCCTTCAGCGCCGCGGCATTCGGTAATCCCGCGTGATGCCCCGCAATGGCAAACGCGATCGCTTGCCCCACGGACCCCAGCACCTTCACCGCGTGAACCGCGCCCGCCGACGAATGATCGATCCGCCCGCCCGGGGTCCCCTCCAGGTGCGCCTCGAAGCCATTCGCCGCGCGAATCATCCCCTGGAAGTCGGCCGCGTACTTCCCGAGATCGTGCCACTGCCCAGCGCACCGCGCGATGTCTGCCGTCCCGAAGCGCGCCGCGAACTCGGCCGCCAGCGCGCCCACGGCCTCCAGATGCTCCACGAGGAGATGAGGACGCCCCGTTTCGTCCAGGTGCGCGAGCGGCGCTCGGGTGAGGGCCGCGGGCGGTGCAGGGGGATCGGTCTCGGGATGAGGGATCATGGATACGCTCGGAGCATGGGAACAAGGAGCCGCGCGGCGCCAGTGCAGCGTTCTGGAGACGCCCGTTGCCGACGCCATCGAGGCGAAGGAACGAGGAGCAAGAAAGCGGCCACCATCGCGGCGCATCGTCGCTTCTTCCTGCGTACCCACCGTGGCGATGCGTTTCGTGTCGTGCGTCGTCGCGAGGTGGCCACATTGGGTCAGGTCTGGCGTGACCCGCCTGGGCGAGGCTGGCCATCTTCGTCCAAGGCGCTGCACGGCCAGGCCCCCGCGCGGACGACGGGGCGGGGACCCGGCAGGCGCGGGTGAGGACGCCGCGCCGGAGCCCGACGTGGCGTGGGCAGCGAGGAGTGACGTGGGACAGCGAACGCCTGTGCCTCTCCCGCCTGCCCCTGTACGCTCCGCTCGCGAATCTGACTCAAAGAGGCAATTCCCGACCGCTTGGCGTAAGGCTCATCTTTCGTCTGCAGAGCGGCCAGCGCATGCATCGACGGCATGGGCGAGCGCGTGATTCGTGTTAGAGCGGCGGTACACGAGCCCCTCACGGGATGCTCGTGGAGGTCGCATACGCTCGTGGTGACGGCTCCCTCACCAGACCCTTGCGCCCAAGCGTACGCCAGCGTCGACCGAGGCCCATGTGACCGCCGCCAAGCCACTCCACACGCCGAGCCTCTCGCCCTCCCTTCGCGCAGGGCGACCACGGCTCCGTGTCCTCTCGGCGCTGCTCCTGCCCCCGCTCCTCCTGGTGGCTGCGCTGGTGGCCTGCACGACTGGCCGGGTCGACATCTACACGTGTCCCGACCCCTGCCGCGAATGCGCAGACCCTTGCTCCTGCCCCGAAGGCACGTGCGTCCCCCCGGCACCGCTCGGCTGGGAGGGACCGGTGCTGCTCTGGCATGGCCAACCTGCCGACGAACCGAACTGTCCCGAGCGCGCTCCAGCGCCCGTGTACGAAGGCTACCGAGGCCTGAAGACCATCCCCGAGTGCGCCCGATGCGAGTGCGCCCCGCCGCACTGTGAGCTCCCCCAGCGAGTGAGCGCCAGCGCCGCGGACGGCATGTGCGGGGTCCCGCTGATGACGCGGGACTTGCCCGAAGACTGGGACGGGTCGTGTCTCGCCATCACCCCGTTCGTGGACCCACTGTCGCTGCGGGTGGGGGCCACGGGCCAGAGCGCGTGTGAGCCGGTGACGATCTCCGTGCAGAAGGCCTCGTTCGGATGGGAGACGAAGGCGAAAGCGTGCAAGGCGATGCGACCCATCGGCAGCTGCGAAGAGCGGCACGAGGAGTGCGCACCCCGTCAGGAGACGGCGCGGGACGGCTTCGAGCTGTGCATCTTCCAGGGCGGTGACGGGAGACCCGAGAGCCCGAAGCCGGGCTGGGGGCCGTCATGTCCGCTGGGCTACCCGCAGGTGCGGGTGTTCTACGGCGGGGTGGCGGATGACTCGTCGTGCATGCCCTGCAGCTGCGGCGCTCCGGAGGGGGGGACGTGCGAGGGCCGAATGACCTTCCATGAAGGTTCGGATTGTCAGGGCGGTAACCTAGGATTGGAAACCGCGCTCGATGGCAATTCTTGTGGTGCCCCCCCGAACACCATCCAGACCATAAGCAGCGTGGAATTGGAGCTGTTGCGGGACCAGCCAGGCAGTTGCAAACCGGCGGGTGGAGAGCTGGTGAATGGCGGAACTCTCCTCGAACCAGCCAGCTTCTGTTGCCGGTAGTTCCAACTCATTCTCACATGACGTGAATGATGCGCTCGGTACAAACTACCCAATGGACGGGTCTGTCCTTCGTGTGGCTGGGGTTGAGCGTTCTGGTTGCCTGCGGCGTGGACTCGAACATCCTGCAGGTCATCGGCACGGTGAGCCCATCTTGCCAACCGGGTGAGTGTGCGGATCAGCCACCTGTCGGCTGGGAAGGCCCGGTGTGGCTCTGGACTGGAGAGCAGACTCTCGCGCCTCCCTGTCCAGACGCCGCCCCCTCGCTGGTGTACGAGGGGCACGCAGGACTCCAGACCCACGGAACGTGCGGCACCTGTACTTGCAATGATCTCGAATGCTTGTTGCCTGCCGGGGTCAGCGTCAGCAAAGGCGATTGTGGCGGACCCCTGATCGATGTGCTCACTCCTCCTGGATGGGATGGTTCTTGCTGGTCTTTCCCGCCCATCAACGACTCGAAAGGTGCCATTTTCTGGGGATCCTCGAGAACCGAGTGTCAGCCGGCCGTTGCGCAGGTGAAGAAGCAAGCCTCTTTCTCCTGGGACACGTTTGCCATGGCCTGTTCGACGGCAGGGGAACACGATGAATGCAGCGCTCTCGCAGGAGACTGCTTCCCGCTCGTGCCGCCTGGGTTTGAGCGCTGTGTTTTCAGCGCCTCGGAGGCGATGAGCTGCCCAGCCGACTATCCGGAGATGCGTCGCTTTCACAGCATGGTCGAGGATCGTTCATTGTGCAGTCCGTGTGATTGCCTGCCCCCGGAGACGACCGGTTGCCACTTTTTTGTTGATATGAGTGAAGGTAACGATTGTAGCCGCCGCACCATCGGGACAACCGTTGGCTACAACCTGGGAGGCTGTCTCCTCACTGCGGCCCCACGCCAGTTCGCAAGCATGTACGCGGAGGTCCGGCGCCTCGACCCAGGGACATGCACGCCTCAGGGAGGCGAATTCCTGGGCGGCTTCGAGCCGGCGCAGACGACCACCTTCTGTTGTGAGCACGGTGGGTGACGTTCGAGCCACGTCCTTTCACGAAAGAACCATCCGCATTGGTTCCAGCCAAGCAAGGTCTAACGAAGTAGAAGGGGGTAAGTCGTTCAGAGCCGCTGGCATCTGCGAACAGCGGTATGAGCGGTGCGCGCCGCGTCAGAAGGCGGCGCGGGACGGCTTCGAGCTGTGCGTGGTAGCGATGGCTTGCGCACGAATGGATATCGCAAAAGAAATCCGCATGCAAAACGCTTGGCGGGCAGGGGCACTCCTCGTTTGGGGGGGAATCATTCAACTGAGTTCATGCAATGCCCAGCCTTTCACGGATGGATCGAGGGCGCCCTGTCGCAGCGAGACCTGCTTCAGATGTCTCCTCTTGGATGGGAAGGCCCTGTATGGCTGTGGTCGGGCCCAGAGGCAGAAGCGCCCCCGTGCCCGACCGATGTCCCCGACTTGGTCTTCGAAGGGCACGCGGGCCTGCAAGCGCGCGGTGATTGCGGCACATGTGCTTGCACACAACCCGAGTGCAAGCTCCCCTCGGGTGTGGGAATCACCCAGACCGACTGTTCTGGAACGTTCATCGAGGTGCTTCCACCACTGGACTGGGATGGCTCGTGTTTGCCGATTCCGTCAGTCAAGAAGGCGACAGGGGTAGATTTCTGGGGATCATCGCGGAGTGAGTGCCTGCCAGTCCTCCCGACCCCGGAGAAGTCATCGAGCATCTCGTGGGATATCTTTGCCAGAGCTTGTGCGAGACCTGCGGCACCAGCGTCGATCTCCTGTTCCACCGAAATCGAGAGATGCAGTCCCGAAGGCGGCTTTCAGCTGTGCGTTTTCAGTGAGGTCGAGGCAACCCATTGTCCGTCGGCATACCCCGAGATGCACCGATTCTACCGAGGGATCGTGGATGGGACTTCCTGCAGTCCATGTCACTGCGCAGCTCCGGAGAGATCTGATTGCGGCGTGTTCGTCGCTCTCAGCTCGGATTCTGCGTGCCACGAGCGGATACTGGGTACGACCGTCGGCCACGACGATGGCGCCTGCCAGATGATTCCTTCTCCGAGAGACTTTCGGGGTATCGTGGCAGAAGTCCGGAGCTCCGAGCCGGGCCAATGCACTCCGCTGGGGGGAGAGCTCATCGGGGATGTCGTCCCCGCCGAACCCACGACATTTTGCTGCCGTTGAATCCAGAGGCACTCCCACCAGCCTCGACACTCACTGTTCAATAGTAGAATTTCCCTCGAATTCGCGATTTTATGCTGCCGGTAGTTTTTTGTCATTCTCACACGTTGCGAATGGTGTTTGCGGGGCAAACCTCCCGAAGGACAAGCCTGTTCCTTGTTCAGCTAGGCCTGACTGGAGTGGTTGGGTGCGGCACGGACTCGAATGTCCAGCAATTCACTGAAACGGTGAGGCCATCTTGCCAACCGGGTGAGTGTGACGATCAGCCGCCTGTCGGCTGGGAAGGCCCGGTGTGGCTATGGACTGGAGAGCAGACTCTTGCGCCTCCCTGTCCAGACGCCGCCCCCTCGCTGGTGTACGAGGGGCACGCAGGCCTCCAGACCCACGGAACGTGCGACGCTTGTGCGTGTAGCGATGTGGAGTGCTTGCTGCCCGCCGGGGTCACCATCACCAAAGGCACTTGTGGTGGACCCTTGCTCGACGTGCTCGCTCCTCCTGGCTGGGATGGTTCCTGCTGGTCTTTCCCAGCCATCAAAGATCCTGAAGGCGCCATCTTCTGGGGGTCATCTCGCACCGAGTGCCAGCCGCTCGCTCCTCAGGTGAACAAGCAAGCCACCTTCGCCTGGGACAGGTTTGCCATGGCCTGTTCGACCTTCGAGAAGCGCGAGGAATGCATCAACCACGCAGAAGACTGCGACCTGCTCGCGCCGACAGGATTCGAGCGCTGCATCTTCAGCGCCTCGGAGGTCACGAGTTGCCCATTCGACTACCCGGAGATGCGTCGCTTCCACGGCATGGTCGAGGACCGTTCATCGTGCAGTCCGTGTCACTGTGTGCCCCCAGCGACGAGCAGTTGCCATGTCTTTTTCGAGCTGAATGAGGAGAGCGAATGCAACCTACGCAGCCTCGCGACGACCGTGGGCTACAACCAGGGAGGCTGTCTCCTCACCTCAATCCCACTCCAGTTCGCAAGCATGAACGCAGAGTTCAGGCGCCTCGACCCGGGAACATGCACGCCTCAGGGCGGCGAATTCCTGGGCGGCTTCGAGCCAACCCAGACCACCACGTTCTGTTGCGCGCACGCAGAGTGATGTCAGATCGGCTTTCTTTCATGAGGGAAGCATCGACATGCGTTCCAACTGAGCAAGGGCCAGGTGACGACACGTGCAGAGACCATCGTTTCGATGGAAATGGATGATGTCGCACGAGGGGTCAGGCTGTCAGAGCAGCCAGCTCATCAAACGAAGTGAACGGTGCTCGCTGTGCGAACTGCCCGACGGTTAGGTTCACTCTTCGTTCTACTGATGCTGACCAGCCTGATTTGCTGCGGCATGGATTCGGACGTCACCGAGTCCTCCGGCACCGTCTCTTCATCGTGCCATGCAGGAGAATGTGATGTCGAACTCCCATTCGGTTGGGAGGGGCCAGTGTTGCTATGGTCTGGCGAGGAGACACTCGCACCTTCCTGTCCGGATGCTGCTCCGACGCTGGTGTACGAAGGCCACGCAGGGCTTCAGACCCACGGAACGTGCGGCACCTGTGCTTGCAGCGATCTGGAATGCTTGCTGCCCACGGGGGTGACCATCACCAAAGGAACCTGTGGTGGACCCTTGCTCGATGTTCTCGCTCCTCCTGGATGGGATGGCTCCTGCTGGCCTTTCCCACCCATCAAGGATCCTGAAGGCGCCGTCTTCTGGGGAACTTCGCGCACCGAGTGCCAGCCCCTCGTTCCACAACCAGAGAAGTCCGCGACATCCACCTGGGCGACATTCGCCAGAGCCTGTTCGCGCTCCAGCGATCGCGACGAATGCCGCGACGGAACGGACGACTGCTCCCCGTCACCCGCTCCAGGGTTTGTGCGCTGTGTCTTCAGCACCTCGGAAGCGAACGCCTGTCCACCGAACTATCCGGAGATGCATCGCTTCCATGGCATGGCCGAGGATCGTTCCTCCTGCAGTCCATGTCGCTGTTCGCCCCCGGAGACGAGCACCTGCCGCGTATTTTTCGGTCTGAGCGTGGATAGCGAATGCACCATTCGCATGCTCGGAACGATGGTGGGCTACCAGCAGAGGGGCTGTATCCTCAACTCCGTTCCGAGCCAGTTCGCCAGCATGACGGCAGAAGTGAGGCAACTCGACCCGGGGATATGCACGCCTCAGGGAGGCGAATTCCTGGGCGGTTTCGAGCCGACCCAGACCACCACCTTCTGTTGTGAGCATGGTGGGTGACGTCCGATCTGCGTTCATTCACGAGAGAACCATCCGCATGGGTTCCAGTCAAGCAAGGTCTAACGAAGGAGAAAGGGGGGCGCGGCGTTCGGAGCCGCTGGGGGGAGAGATCATCGGGGATGTCGTCCCCGCCGAACCCACGACATTTTGCTGCCGTTGAATCCAGAGGCACTCCCACCAGCCTCGACACTCACTGTTCAATAGTAGAATTCTCCTCGAATTCGCGATTTTATGCTGCCGGTAGTTTCGGGTCATTCTCACACGTTGCGAATGGTGTTTGCGGTGCAAACCTCCCGAAGGACAAGCCTGTTCCTTGTTCAGCTAGGCCTGACTGGAGTGGTTGGGTGCGGCAAGGACTCGAATGTCCAGCAATTCACTGACACGGTGAGCCCATCTTGCCAACCGGGTGAGTGTGACGATCAGCCGCCTGTCGGCTGGGAAGGCCCGGTGTGGCTCTGGACTGGAGAGCAGACTCTTGCGCCTCCCTGTCCAGACGCCGCCCCCTCGCTGGTGTACGAGGGGCACGCAGGACTCCAGACCCACGGAACGTGCGACACCTGTGCTTGCAATGATCTCGAATGCTTGTTGCCTGCCGGGGTCAGCGTCAGCAAAGGCGATTGTGGCGGACCCTTGATCGATGTGCTCACTCCTCCTGGATGGGATGGTTCTTGCTGGTCTTTCCCGCCCATCAACGACTCGAAAGGTGCCATTTTCTGGGGCTCCTCGAGAACCGAGTGTCAGCCGGCCGTTGCGAAGGTGAAGAAGCAAGCCTCTTTCACCTGGGACACGTTTGCCATGGCCTGTTCAACCGCCGAGAAAGGCGATGAATGCAGCGATCTTGCAGGAGACTGCTCCCCGCTCATGCCGCCAGGATTTGAGCGCTGTGTTTTCAGCGCCTCGGAGGCGATGAGCTGCCCAGTGGACTATCCGGAGATGCGTCGCTTCCACAGCATGGTCGAAGACCGTTCATCGTGCAGTCCGTGTGATTGCTTGCCCCCAGAAACGACTGGTTGCCATTTCTTTGTCGATCTGAGTGAAGGAAACGAATGCAGCCGCCGCATCATCGGGACCACCGTCGGCTACAATCAGGGAAGCTGTCTCCCCACAGCGGCACCACGCCAGTTCGCAAGCATGTACGCGGAGGTCCGGCGCCTCGACCCGGGGACATGCACGCCTCAGGGAGGCGAATTCCTGGGCGGCTTCGAACCGACCCAGACCGCCACCTTCTGTTGCGAGCACGGAGGGTGACGTCCGAGCGACGGTCTTCTACAAGAGAACCATCTGCATGGGTCCCGGCCCAGCGAGGATTGACGAAGACGAGAGAGTGCAAGGCGCTGCGAGTCGCCGGAATGTGGCAAACCCTCTCGAACCAGCCACTTTTTGCTGCCGGTAGTCTTCAGCTCATTCTCACATGATGTGAATGGTGTTTGCCGTGCAAACTACCCGAAGGATAGGTCTGTTCCTTGTTCAGCTAGGCCTGACCGGAGTGGTTGGCTGCGGCATGGACTCAACCGTCCAGCAAGTTACTGGCACGGTGACCCCGCATTGCCAGGAAGCGGAATGTGATGCTCAACCGCTTCTCGGCTGGGAAGGTCCAGTGTGGCTATGGACTGGGGAGCAGACCCTTGCGCCTGCCTGTCCGGACGCCGCCCCCGCGCTGGTGTACGAGGGGCACACAGGACTCCAGACCCACGGAACATGCGAAGCTTGTGCGTGTAGCGATGTGGAATGCTTGCTGCCTGCCGGGGTCACCATCACCACAGGCACTTGCGGGGGACCCTTGCTCGACGTGCTCGCTCCTCCTGGGTGGGATGGTTCCTGCTGGTCTTTCCCACCCATCAAAGATCCTGAAGGCGCCATCTTCTGGGGCTCGTCTCGCACCGAGTGCCAGCCGCTCGTTCCTCAGGTGAAAAAGCAAGCCACCTTCTCCTGGGACAGGTTTGCCATGGCCTGTTCGACCTTCGAGAAGCGCGAGGAATGCAGCGACCACGCAGAAGACTGCAACCCACTTCCGCCGCCCGGATTCGAGCGCTGCATGTTCAGCGCCGCGGAGGTCACGAGTTGCCCACCCGACCATCCAGAAATGCATCGCTTCCACGGCATGGCCGAGGATCGTTCGTCGTGCAGTCCATGTCGCTGTTCGCCCCCAGAGACGAGCGGTTGCCACGTCTTTTTCCGGCTGAATGAGCAAAGCGAATGCAACCTACGCAGCCTCGCGACGACCGTGGGCTACAATCACGGAGGCTGTCTCCTCACCTCAATCCCACTCCAGTTCGCAAGCATGAACGCAGAGTTCAGGCGCCTCGACCCGGGGACATGCACGCCTCAGGGCGGCGAATTCCTGGGCGGCTTCGAGCCGACCCAGACCACCACGTTCTGTTGCGCGCACGGTGAGTGACGTCCGAGCTGCGTTCTCTCACGAAAGAACGATCTGCATGGTTTCCAGCCAGGCAAGGCGCTGCACTCCCCCCTCAGGCGAGGAGGGCGACGGGTGGCGTCGCAGTTGCACACCAACATGTCGACGTTTCAACCCACGCCCCCCTCAGGCGAGGAGGGCGACCCATCGTGTCCCCCTGGGTCTAGCTCGTCGTAAACGTTTCAACCCACGCCCCCCTCAGGCGAGGAGGGCGACACGGATAAACCAGGGGTCGCTGGGCTTGTCATCGTTTCAACCCACGCCCCCCTCAGGCGAGGAGGGCGACGTCCCGCTCACCAATGCGCCGCTGTACGAGGATATGTTTCAACCCACGCCCCCCTCAGGCGAGGAGGGCGACACGGTCACCTCTCGTCCCGTGCGCTGACAATTGATGTTTCAACCCACGCCCCCCTCAGGCGAGGAGGGCGACCCGCCATCGTGACCACGATCCACACGGGTGAGTGGTTTCAACCCACGCCCCCCTCAGGCGAGGAGGGCGACCCCTTGTACGACGCCATCGTCGACCAGACGGTGTTGTTTCAACCCACGCCCCCCTCAGGCGAGGAGGGCGACACCTACCTCTCGCGGACGCCAGAGCGCCGGCGCCGTTTCAACCCACGCCCCCCTCAGGCGAGGAGGGCGACTGACGCGACACGACGACGACTACGGCGTCACTTGGTTTCAACCCACGCCCCCCTCAGGCGAGGAGGGCGACCCCCTGGCATCCCCAAGTGGCGGAATATCCAGGGAAATTCGCGCTGTTTTCGCGAACCTCGTCCCAGCATACCCGACTTCGCCGTGCCTGGCCCAGTGCGCGCCCGTAACCCTGCGGAATGTCAAAGAGCGGGGGTAGCGCGAACCTCCCAGGGTTTTCGCGTCGGGCGAGGTTCGCGCGCGGTGTCGAGGGGAGGGGTGGGGGCTCCTCGGGGGCTGGGTTCGAGGAGGTGGCGCGCTGGGCATGGGGAGGGCGAGTTCGGGCTGGGGATGAGGCTGGGCGTGCGGCCCGGTCGCGGGGACCTGCGGCGGGTTTTCCGGGGGTGAGGGGGGAGGTCGCTTGCCGTGGGGCGTCGGGGACGCCGCCCGATGGACTGCCTGCCGGATGCCCCACCGAGGCCATGGTAGCGCCCTGGCGGGACGGTGGGCCACGTCTTCGTCGGGCGCCAACGTCCCCGCCTCGCGCGTCGGCCTTCTCGACGGCCGCCGTGGAGGGGACCTGTCGAGACTCGCTCGGGCCTTGCTCGGCTGGCGATGGGTGGTCTGGCTGTGACGATAAAGAGAGCGCCTCAGGATGGTCGGGAGGGGCGTGGCTGATGCTGTGATGGCAGTGGGAACGGTCCGGAGGGCTCTGGCTGGGGCCGTGGAGCGAGGGCGAGGGGAAACGTCGCTGGGGCGGCCGTCTCTCTGACGGTGGAGCTGGAAGCGGGCAGAGGCTGGGAACCTCTGGACCCACCGGACGCGTGTCGGGGGAACCTCTGGACCCACCAGACGCGTGTCGGGGGAACCTCTGGACCCACCAGACGCGTGTCGGGGGAACCTCTGGGAGGTTCGGACGCGTGTCGGGGAACCTCTGGGAGGTTCAGACGCGTGCCGGGGAACCTCCGGGAGGTTCGGACGCGTGTCGGGGAACCTCCGGGAGGTTCGGACGCGTGTCGGGGAACCTCCGGGAGGTTCGGACGCGTGTCGGGGAACCTCCGGGAGGTTCAGACGCGTGCCGGGGAACCTCCGGGAGGTTCAGACGCGTGCCAGGGAAGCTCCGGGAGGTTCGGACGCGTGGCGGGGAACCTCTGCGAGCTTCCGTCGTCCGCGAGCCCCCACCGCGCGGCGGAAGCAAGAAAGACCCATGGAGTCGCGCTTCTTCGAGCGCGCTGCATCCGGGGGCCCAGGCGATGCGATGGGTACGCGGGCCATGCCTTGGCCCTGGCAGCTCCAGCGGACGTTCACCCACCTTGTGCCACCTATTTTTCATCTGGCCGTGGTTGTCCGCCTTGCGCGGAGGCTTTCCAGGATCCAGGTTAGGGGCCTCCGGAGCTTTCCTTATTTGCGGAATTTCACCGAATGAGAACCATGAGGCTGTTCAACATGCTGAATACGACCCGTCTGGAAGTGGACCGTCAGATCAACGTCGGGAATGCGCTGGGCCCCATCCTGGCAGCGACCCGAGCCACTCCGCTCCAAGGCGCGACCCGGACCCGTGGAGATGCCGTCATTGCTTCGACGCTGGCGCTCTTGAATGTGCGGGATGTCCCGCCGAGGGCCGCCGATCAGGCGACCGACACGGTGGTGGCAGCGTTTCACCGGATGCTCGAAGCGCGCGAGGAGATGCTGCTCGATACGCTCGTTCCGCTCGGTCCGGCGCAGCGCGAGGCGCTCGGTCAGGTGCGGTTGCTGCGGACGCGCCTCTTTCCCAAGGGGACGAGCTTCATCCGGCTGCCGATGGAGATGGAGCTGAAGCACCTGACCGATCTGCGACAGCGGCTCGGGGAGCCGGAGGTCGATGCCGCGGTCACCGCGCTGGGGCTCGCGGCCGAGGTGCTGCACGTGCTGGCTCACGTGGAGCGCTACGGGCGTTCGCTGGGTCAGGACGCGGGCGGCGCCGGTCGCGCGACGGAGCTGGCGAGCCTGGCGTGGCACGAGGCGTTCGTGCGCTTCGCGGCGCAGGTGGTCATCGACTACGAGGGGAACACGGCGATGCAGCGGGAGCTGCTGGGGCCTTACGAGGGGCAGCGGCTCCAGCAGCGCGCAGCGGCCAGGGCAGCGCGGAGGGCGCGGGCGGCAGCGCAAGGGTCGTCGACGCCGCCGCTGGGAAGCTCTCCAGCCAAGGGGCTGGAGAGGGGGCTCGAGGTGGACGAGGCGCTGGACGAGGAGCCGCCGTCGATGACGGGGGGAGCGACGCCGGCCGCGGGGTGATGCGCGAGGGCCCGTAGGCCACTCGTGGGAAGGAAGGCGCCCGTCCTCGCGTGTTTCGGGAGGACGGGCGCGCTGTTTGTCGCCGGTGCCGGTTGGCGGCCGAGGTCGAGCTCGTGCCCGCGCGGTCCCAAGATGGGCCGCGGCTTCCGCAGCTGGTACGTGATGAAGTGAATCCTCGCATGTCGAATTATGAGGAAGGCGGCAGCAGCGTTGAACAGTCCACCAAGCACTGGACGAACGACGCGAAGTCGGCGGCAATGGTCAAGATGCTCCGATCTTCGTCGATGTATGCAACTTGAGGCTCTCCCTCCGCGCCACACTTGCGATAGTCGAGCATGACGGTGTCATGTCCACCAGAGGGGGTATCGCATATGACCAGACCGATGTCTGGATAGCCCCATTCTTGCACCAAGTAGGCACTGCCAAATTCCCCGTCCACTCCCTGCTCGAATCCAATGCCAAGTAGCGATGAAATCGCTATGTGGTTGCTCGCCCAGGACGTCGGAGTGTCCGTATGGAAGCAGCGGCGCGCGGGCACTCCTCCGTTTTTCTGGCGTAGTATCTCGACGTATGCTCTCGGGAGTCGAAGTCCAAGACGAGCTTCCGCCTGTCGAAGCAGTTCGGTGGTGACGACTGGCCCGGACATCGTTGTCGTTTCTTTACTGAAGAAATCCACAGGTTCTCCCAGGCGGCAATCATCGAGTGCTGAATCCACCGCTATGCCCGGTGTACTTGTGAACGTTCGTCTCGACAAGCTGCATCAACCCCCTGTCTTGATGGTGGTGCCATGTGTAGCCTGCGGGCGTCTCTGTCACACCAGCAGCTGTGTTCGCACGGGCGAAGTCTGTGGAACGCGAACCTGAGAGTTCTATTCGCACGTCACCGATTGTCGGATGGCGGAATGCAGAAAAATCGGGGTAGCCATTTCTGTCAAATGGAACACCTGTCTTCGGATGCGCTTGATTCGCAAGATGGGCATTTCGGACTGGAGTCGCACCACTTCGCCTCCCTGCCGCAGCTGCAGCTCTCCCTGCTGACCCCGCTGTCGACCCGACGGTGGCGGTGATCGCTCCCCCCACCCCGACAGCGGTGGCGAGGATGGACATCCCGATGCTGCCGGCCTTGAACAAGCTGGCGCCCGCGGCCTCCCAGTCCTCTGCGGCGGCAGCCTCAGAGGCCTCCACGCCGGCTTCCACCATGTGGCTGGCGGGATTGACGGCGTCAAGGGCGCCGGGCAGCCCGCTCTCCTTGTAGCCATTCCAGGCGGCGGTGATCGTGGTGTAGGCGACGTAGACGCGGCTGGTGCCGCCCAGGATCCCGAGCTTTGCGGACTCCAGCAGCATCCTGGCCATCCCGATGCGGACGCCGTCCATGATGCGCCTGGCGATGGCGTCACCACGGCCCAAGGTCTGCAACGTGGCTGGGAGCTGGGGGCTCCACCCTCCGCGGACCCCGGAGGTCCCGACGTCGACCGGCGCCTGGGTCGAACCAGTGCCAGCGGCGTCCTCCAGGTTGCCCTCGACGACCTTGGGCGGCGCAGGTGGCTTCGGCTCGCGGGGAGGACCGAACACCCAGATGGTGCAGCCCTGCGAGCATCCGTCCTCTGTCGCAGGTGGCTGCTCTTGAAACCCACTGGAATCGACCAGCGACAGCGGGCTGTTGGTTACGTAGGAATAGCCGTTCCAGCTTTGCCCGAAGAGGGCCGCGGCCCTGTCTTCGACTGCAACCCACGCATTGCGTGATGGCGCCTCAGGAGGTCTGAAACTAATCCTGCTCCCACTGAATGTTCCGACTGAGCTTGCCCGTTACGCAGAAGTCTCTCATCACCTGTCGGGCAATCGATGTCGGGATACTATTCCGGAGCGGAAACTCCGACCATTCTCCGCCGAATCGGAAGGCGATGGGCTCATCCACGTCAAGCTCGCCCGTGCTGGTGAAGTACGGTGGCTCCTTGCTACCGCTCATATAATTAAGAACACTTCGAGCCAAACCCAAACCGATCGCTAGAGAATCACCTGACTCACATATCTCGACCGATACGAGCTGAGGTCCCAGGCTAGCGCTCGCGGCATGGAGTTCGTCCAGGATCCGGTCAACATCATCAAGCGACGCGGCATGTTGTCGATGTTGATTGATCTCAATCGTAAACACGTTGAACCTTTCAGTCGGGCAGCCCGACAAAAACTTGATCGTAACCATTCGGACCGACCACGCGAAGGTGTGCATCTGGTGGGAGCATTCTTGGGAGCATCGCGTCGCATCCGGTGGCGCCAGAGCAGGGGACTCGATTGATGTACAGGGTTCCTTCCTTCATCCCTTGCTCTCGCATCACGGCAGCCGCATGAGCTTCTACATGCGACTTGATGCGTCCGTTCATGCCTGGCGTTCCTCGAGGCATCGATGCGGACGGCCCCTTGTAGCCGCTCAGCAGTGCTGTATCGCCTGCGGTGGTCCGTAGTACTCCCGACGTTTTTCCGCCAGCATATGCAGGGAGTGAGGGGGCTCTTGCGGCTGCCCTCCCCGCCGCTCCTGCCGTCGAGCCCACTGTCGCAGTGATCGCTCCCCCGACGCCAACAGCCGTCGCCAGGATCGACATCCCGATCGACCCGGCCTTGAACAAGCTGGCGCCGGCGGCCTCCCAGTCCTCTGCGGCGGCAGCCTCGTAGGCCTCCACGCCGGCTTGGACCATCTGGCTGGCGGGATTGACGGCGTCGAGAGCGCCGGGGAGCCCGCTCTCTTTGTAGCCATTCCAGGCGGCGGTGAGGTTGGTGTAGGCGACGTAGACGCGGCTGGTGCCGCCCAGGATGCCGAGCTTTGCGGACTCCAGCAGCATCCTGGCCATCCCGATGCGGACGCCGTCCATGATGCGCCTGGCGATGGCGTCACCACGGCCCAAGGTCTGCAACGTGGCCGGGAGCTGCGGACTCCATCCGCTACGGACCCCGGAGGTCCCGACATCGACCGGCGCCTGGGTCGAACCAGTGCCAGCGGCGTCCTCCAGGTTGCCCTCGACGACCTTGGGCGGCGCAGGTGGCTTCGGCTCGCGGGGAGGACCGAACACCCAGATGGTGCAGCCCTGCGAGCATCCGTCCTCTGTCGCAGGTGGCTGCTCTTGAAACCCACTGGGATCGACCAGCGACAGCGGGCTGTTTAGCACGTACGAATAGCTATTCCAGCTCTGCCCGAAGAGAGGCCGCGGCACGAGCGGATCGGGCGTGAGGAACCGTCCGAGCTTGGGGTCGTAGATGCGCCCCTTCATGTTCACGAGGCCGAGGTCGAGGTCGGCCTCGTGCCCGGTGAAGCCAAGCGACGACAGCTCGTGGGGTGACGGAGGCTGACCCGAACCCCAGTCGGGATGGCGCGGTGCGCCGAAGGCATCGTAGCTGCGGCGCTCGGCGACGCTGCCGGTCACACCGTCGGTGAGCACATCGATCGACCCGAGGTGGTCGACATGGACATGCAGCGTGCGCGTGCCTTGCGCGACCGAGCGCCGCACCAGCGTGACGACGCGCTCGTCGTTGCGCACGTGGTAGCGATGCTCGACGGCTCCCGTGACGACATCGGTCACGCGCTCGTACACCTCGCCGAAGGAGGCGATCTCCTGCGTCGCCGTGGTCTTGCGCACCCGCTGCTGGAGGCCGTCGTACGCGAAGTCGACGGTGTCGCCGCTGGTGAGCGCGATTCGCTTCGGTAGGTCGAACGCGGTGTAGGCGATGGTCGCGCCGGGTCGTGAGGTCTGGTTGCCGACGGCGTCGTAGCCGTAGAACGCGCTACCAGCTCGGACGACGGCGTGGGGCTGCGCGGGGTCGTACTCGTAGGCACCGACGCCGGGCTTCTGGAGCAGGTTGCCGTCGGGTCCGTAGGTGAACGGTCGCTCGCAGAGGGCAGCATTGATCAGCCCGAACTGCGCGCACGTCAGCCGGTCCAGCAGGTCGTAACGAAAGCGCTCGACGTTGGCGTGGAGGCCATCGGAGCGCTCGACGAGCTTGCGGCGATCGTTCCAGAGGTAGGAGAGCTGCTGGACGGGCCCACCTGCCGTCTGCGTCTCGATCCGACTCACCCGCTCCCGTGCCGCGTCGAACGTGCGGAGCGTGGTGGCGGTCCCCCCACCGAAGCGCTCCCCCGTGATGCGATTCCCCGCATCGATCGCGGTGGCTCGCCAGAACTCCGCCCCCGACCCCGCATCCTTCAGCGCCCGCAGCCGCCCGTGAGGATCGTACTCCCGCTCGATGGCGAAGCTGCCAATCCCCGGCGCGCTCGGGTACTCGATCCGCTCGAGCCGGCCGCTCAGATCATAAGACAGCCGGCTGGTGAAGCTTTCCCCTCCGATCTCCAGCGTCGTCGTCGCTGGTCGCCCGAGGTGGTCGAAGCCGTAGCGCAGCCGATGCCCATCGGGGCTGACCACCAGCGCGAGCTGACCCACTCCATGCTGCGCGTCATCCCAACGGAACTCGGTGACGCCGTCTTCGTCGACCTGCCTGAAAATCCGACCCAGCGTGTCGTAGCGGGTCGTGACCGCGCGTCCTGCCGCGTCGAGCGATGAGATCTTCTGCCCGTAACCGTCGTAGTGCGCAGTAGAGACTCCCCGGTCCGGGCTCACCTGCCGTCGCACGCGGCCAAACGCATCCCGCTCGGTCAGCGTCACGGCACCAGCGGGCGTGGTCACCTCGCGCAGCCCCCCGAAGGGACCGTAGGTGTACCGGCTGACGCCACCTTCGGGATCACCCACTGCCGTGGGCCTCCCGAGCGGATCGCTGGCGATTCGGGTGACGGCCTGCCCAGGCGCGGTGATGACCTCGTCCCGCCCGATGTACTCGTGCGTCGTCGCCGCCCCCCACGGCGTGACGTGCCGGAGCACCCGCCCCATCCCGTCGTATTGCCACGTCTCTCGCACCTGCACCGAGCCTGGTGGCGCGGGATCCACGATCGGCAGCGAGCGCCACGCGAGGTGCTCGCCCCGCGCATCGAAGGCGACCTCCTGCATCATCCGCGGCGCTTGCTCTTCCCCCACGTCGAGCGCTTGCCACCACCAGCGCACCTCCCGCCCGAGACCATCGAGCTGCACGGTCTCGTCCTGGCCCCCCACCGAGGCGGTGCGGATCTTCAGGTTCCAGGCGTTGCCAGCCGCTCCGCCGTCCTTCGTCCAGGTCCGCCGGATGACGGTGGGCATGCGCCCGGGGAGGCTCTCCAGCGTCACCCGCCCGAAGCCATCGTAGGCCCAGCGGCTCACCAGGCCGTTGGGATCCACCGACGCCCGCAGCACGCCCACGGCCGGGTCGTAGCGCGTATAGCTCTGGTGGCCCTCCAGGTTGCGGTGGGCATAAGGCATCAAGCCCAGCGCGTCGTAGCTGGTGCAGCTCGCGCGCACCTGCCCCGTCCCATCACGTGACCGGGTGCTGTGGATGTTGCCCAGCGCGTCCCGCGAGAACCAGACATCGAGCTGCATCTCCGGGTCGAAGGGCTCTCCCCCGACGCGCTCCAGGCGAACGTGGCCGCGCCCGTCATAGCTCCGGTGCATCACCCGGCACTGCGTCTCACCGCCCGCTTTGCTGCACGTCGTCTCTCGCGTCAGCTCGCCAAGGCGCCAGGAGAGCGGGTCGTTGTCGAAGCTGCGCGTCACCGAGAGGTCGAGGTCGACGCCCTCCGTCTGCGTTTGCTCGGCGAGGATGTTCCCGTAGAGGTCGAAGTCGCTGACGGTGCGGAGCGTGTCGCTCATTCGCGAGGCGAGATCTCCTTCCAGAGCGCGCACGGCTTCTTCGAGCGTTTTCCCACTCCCCGGTGAGAACGTGCCCTGATGACGGCTCTTGCCCTCCAGCAGCGAGAGGGTGAAGTACGTCCCCGCTTGCGTGGGGATCACCACCGCGTAGCTCCGCGTCGTCAGCAGCTCGAGGGACGCCGGCTCCGCGCTATGCGCGTCCAGCGGCAAGCTCGGACTCCAGCGCCACGAGCGCTGTACCTGCCCTCGGAAAGGGAAGGCCTGGAAGGCGCCATCAAACGTGACGTTGTCGTAGAACTCGGCCGTCCCCGCGCCGGTATCGAGGTCACGCACGATCCGCGTCCCGAACCCCAGAAACCCTCGGCCCAGGCGATGGTGACGGCCATTGCGGTAGGCCACCTGGAAGGTGCGCGGCCGATCCGCGCCATTGTTGAGCACATAGCCGCTCACCACCCGCCGATGCCCGACCACGCACCGCACCGGATAGCGGCAGGGCTCCTCATCGCTTTGCTCCAGAGGCCGGTAGGTGCGCTGCTCGGGTGACGGGATCCCTGGAGCATCCTCGAAGCCCTCCGTCGTCCGCGCACGATCGATCAGGTGGTCGTACCGGATCTGCACGTTGGGCAGGTACTCGGCGTCCTCCGGAGCGTGCGCATTCATGCCGTCGGTCACGGCCGCGAGCAGGTCCTCCTGGCCGAGCACGTTCTCGAACACATGGACCTGGTTGTTGAACGCATAGAGCAGATCCTGCGCCCCATCCCCATTCACGTCAGTGACCCGCGGCGTGAGCGGATGGTCGGGCGTGGGCAGCTCGTCCTGCTGGAGCACGATGCCCATCGGCAGCCCGGGATGGACGATCTCGAACGTCCCCGGACCGACCTCCCCCGTCGCCTGGAGCACCTTCCACGCGGGCAGCGACTCCGATCCCCCATCGCTCATGGCCAGCAGCAGGTCTTGTCGCCCATCCGCGTTGTGATCGAGCACCGACGCAAACCGAACGAACCTCGCAGCCCCGAGCGTCGGCGTCGCCAGGCTCGGTACCGGCGCCGCGAATCCCGCGCCGATATTCATCGACGTGTACAGCTGCTCATCGTCCCGGCTGCTCTGCACCGCATCGGGCAGCCCATCGCCGTTGACGTCGAGGAAGAACACCCGGTCCCCAGGCGGCGTGAGCCGCAGCCCCGTCAGCGCGCGCGTCCACGATCCATCGGACAGCTCGTACGAGAACGCCACGTACTGCCACCCCGCCCGCACCTGGCTCCCGACGAGGATCAGCTCCTGCATCACCAGGTCCACCCGCCCATCCGCGTCGACATCGACCGCGTGCAGCTCGGCGTGGCACGGGTAGGAGCTCAGCGCATGCACCCGATCGCCGTGCGGCGCGAAGCCCCCCGCCGCTGCCGTCCAGCGGTGCAAGTACCAGAGCTGCTCGTGCGCGCTCAGGTAGCACTGCAGCAGGTCCACCATCCCGTCACCGTCAACATCCACCAGATGGGTCGACGCATCCGGGCTGCGCAATCCCGCCGGCGTCATGCCCATCGTGAACGGCCGCGGCACCCCCGTATCCCGCCGCGTGAACCGCCCATCTCCATTCGACAGCAGCACCTCCCACGTCATCGACTGCCCGTGCACATCGTGCAGAAACAGGTCCATCCGGCCATCGTGGTCGTAGTCGAGCGGCGTCCCCAGCTCCGGCTGGTACGGCGGCTCTGCGTCGATGAAATGCGGCTGCTCCTGCCCAGTGACGGCCGCCTCGAAGAACCCCGGCGTCAGCTCCTGGCTCCGGTTGAGCGCGACCGACCAGCGGGTGATCGGCTCTTCCGTGCCGGCCTCCACCACCATGTCGGACGTCACCAGGTCGTCGAGGCCATCGCCGCTGACGTCCATCGTCATCAACGTGCCGCGCTCCGACAGCGGCACCTCCACCAGTGTCTGCTGCTGCGTGTATCCAGCCGCTCCGGCCGTGTGCCAGGTGAAGCGTGTCGGCGGCTTGCACGTCCCGTCACCTGCGCACTCCCGAACCGCCTCCAGTCGCAAGCGACCCGTCGCCGGCCCATGCCCGTAACCGAAGCGCAGCTCCCTCGCGAGCACGTGTCCCGGCCCGAACATCTGGATCGAGCGCAAGCTCAGCGAGCGGCGCAGCTCCATCCCGCGGGCATAGTGTACGCGCACGTCCGCCGCCTCCAGCGGCCCGTACGTGAACTCCACCATGCGCGAGGCCGGCACAGTCGGGTGCCTGGTGTAGGTGATCCGCTGCGGCGCGTGCTCGACGGTGTAGCCCTTCGCGTGGAGGTCATTCCGGTAGACCACCGCCATCGTGTTGCCATCCCGGTCGCTGAGCCGCGTCAGCAACCAGGACCGCACCGCCTCCCCTTGCGCGAGCACCCGGCCCGATGATTCTCCACCGTATTCGTAGATCAGCCCCGCTTTGCCATGCGCCCGCAGCCGCTTCGGCCCACGCTCCGCCGGCCACCCCTCGCTCTCCGCGAAGTCGGCCTCGACGCGCGTGAAGCTGTCCGGGAACGTGCGGTATTCCCGCGGCGCACGCCCTGGCTGCGGGTCCACGGGGACGAGCCGCTGCCCATCGAGGCACAAGGCGTCGTCCTCGGCATCCCGGACCGGCGCGATGTGACCATCCTGCGCGACGTTCCGGGGGCAGCGATCGACCGACGAGAGGCCCTGCAAGTGGAAGCCGATCCCGAGCAGCCCTTCACCCTGCGCACTGTCGTAGGTGATCGCCAGCGAGGGCTCGATGCCGGCACGGCCAGGCAGCGTGGGGACCGGGATCGTGTACGTCGCCTCGCCCGTGCTCGTGACCGAAAAGCTCCCTGGCAGGGTCCCCGCCGCGGTGGTGGTCCCCTGCGTAAGGTCAGGCGGAAAGGGGGAGGGACCGTCGCCGGGGCCGAGGCACAGGAGCGGGGGGAGCGGCGGGATCGGGGAGGGTTCCCAGAGGGCCTGGGAGCTGCTCGACCAGAGAAGCGGGCCGCCAGCGTCGCCGCATGCGCCGACGAGGAGCACGGCGATGAGGAGGAGCAGCGCTCGGGGAAAGGGAGGGCGCCGGCGCGGACGCGGAGAGGAGGCCGACACGAAGGGGAATGCGGGCTGACTCCGTGAGGCCGACATGGACATGGGCGAGCGATCTCCAAAGGACAGGTTGCAGAAGGAGACGTGCCCTGCATCCCAGTTCGCTTACAACCAGCTGCGCCGTCACGTCACCGAGAGTTTCGCGCATCAGGCTGCGCTGTGCGCGTAGCGGGGGTCGTGGTCGCAGCGGCGATTGCTCCGCGTTGCTGGTCGGCTCATTCGCTCCTCGAGCGAGGAGGGCGACGGCGCTTCGTTGTACCTGTTCTGGAAGTCGAAGCTGTTGCATGCCGCACCCCCTCGAGCGAGGAGGGCGACCTGGAGCGCGGGGGGCGAGCCGAGGTCGGCTACTTCTTGGCGGAGTAGCTCGTGATGAGGTTCCGGTAGTCGGGGATGTGCCGCGAGAACACGCCGGCGAGGCCCTCGATGTCGTTACGCCAGTCGCGATGCAGCTCGCAGGCGACGGAGAACCAGTTCATGAGCTGCACGCCGGCGGCGGCCATGCGCTGGTGGGCGGCTTCGCGCACGGTGGGGTTGAAGGTGCCGGAGGCGTCGACGACGGCGAAGACTTCGAAGCCCTCCTTGATGGCGGACAGGGCGGGGAAGGCGACGCAGACGTCGGTCACGATGCCGGCGATGATGAGCTGCTTCTTGCCGGTCGCCTTCACGGCCTTGACGAAGTCTTCGTTGTCCCAGGCGTTGATCTGGCCGGGGCGCGCGATGTAGGGCGCGTCGGGGAACATCTCGATGAGCTCGGGGAAGAGGGGGCCGTTGGGGCCCGTCTCGAAGCTGGTGGTGAGGATCGTGGGCAGGCCGAAGTACTTCGAGAGATCGGCGAGGGCGAGGACGTTGTTCTTGAACTCGTCGGGGTGGAAGTCGCGGACCAGCGACATGAGGCCGGCCTGGTGATCCACGAGCAGTACGGCGGCGTCTTCTTTGCGGAGGCGAGCGTAGAGATCAGCCATGGGAAATTCCTTTCCGAAAGGCACCTGGCGCAAGGCGGCGCAGCGTGCGCTCCGCACGCGTCAGGGCGCCGCGGTCTTGTACTGGAGCGATGGGGGCCGACGCCATCCCCTTGTGCGACGACGCATCACGGAGCGGTGTGATGAAGGGCGGGTTCTCGCGTGGGTGTGCGGTTCGCGCGAGGACGTCGATGAGCGCGCGTTCGGGCTCGACGAAATGGTGTGAGCGTCGAGCGTCCGAGGCGCTCGGCGGGAAGGCCGGGGTGGCGTCGCGTGAGGAGGCTTCGTTCCTACCTATGAGGCTTCGTTTGCTGGGTCAGGATGATTGCGCCTGCATTCAGGGTCTGAAGGAAGGGTTTGCACGCATCTGGCCGCGCAACATCGTGCTCGGAGAGGACCCCGGTGCCGAGGTCATTGCACCTGGTAGATGTAGTTCTGGCCGTAGTCGGAGTCGTATTCCTGGCAGGCTTTGCGGTCGGTGTTCGAGAACCACATCTCGACCTGGCTGACGCCCGGGGGGATGTTGATGAAGGCCGGGATCTGCCGCCAGTACTGGAGGTTCCACTCGCCCCAGGTGGTGGTCAGCGGTGCGGTGAAGATCTCGCCGCCGTCGAAGCGGTAGTTCAAGCTGACGCTCCAGGCGACGTAGTTCAGGTAATAGGCGCGGCACAGGGGGAGGCGGCCGATGTCGTAATCGACCATGAGGGTGCTGCCGGCCTGGAGGGTGCCGGTGAGCGTCTCGCTCCAGTCGGCGCTGAAGGTGACGGTCGGGTCGTGGGTGACCCAGGTGTGGAAGTTCCAGTTGTGGTCCGAGTCCCAGGCGCTGCAGCCGTTGGCGTCGGTGACCTGGAACCAGAGTTCGAGGTTGCCGCCTCGGCTCACGGCGAGGTTGAGTTCGGCGGTGGGGCCGGTGGTCCAGGGGCTGGCGACGGTGAAGCTGCTGACGGGGCCTCGGTTGCTCATCATGTAGCCGGTGATCGTCCACGAGGGGCCGCGGCACTGAGCGAGGCGGTCGAGGTCGTAGCGGATGCGCAGCGGGGTGTCGGTGCTGGGCTGTCCTTCCTGCTCGACGGTCCAGTCGTCGTGGAAGGTGAGCGTGGGCTGGGTGCTGGTCTGCGCGGCGGCGGTGGCGGCGGTGCCGAGGCAGAGCAGGGCGAAGGTGGTGGAGAGCAGGCGTTTCATGGGGGCTCCTTGAAGGTCGAGGAAGGCTCGGGGATGTGGCGGGACCCTAACGCAGAGGGCCAGCGAGCGGGAGGCAGACGGGTGAGAGGTCAGCAGCAGATGGGGAAGGGATTGGTGGCAGACGGGTGTGGGATCAGGGGTCGAGGCGTTCGACGGTGCCCTGGGCGCCGTTGACGCGGATGCGGTCGCCGGTGCGGAGGCGCGTGGTGGCGTTGCCGCAGCCGACGACGGCGGGGATGCCCAGCTCGCGGGCGACGATGGCGGCGTGGGAGAGGGGGGCGCCGACGTCGGTGACGATGGCGGCGGCGCGGGGGAAGAGGGGGGTCCAGCCGATGTTGGTGACGGGGGTGACGAGGATCTCGCCGCGCTGGAGGAGGTGGGCGTCGTCGTGGGTGGTGAGGACGCGGGCGTGGCCTTCGACGATGCCTGCGGCGCCAGGGAAGCCGGTGATGGCGTGCGGGGGCGGGGTGAGGTCGCCGCGGGCGTCGAAGAGGTCGTTGCGGCGGCGGGGGTCGGCGGCCCACTGGAAGGGGTCGAAGCGGCCGCGGACGAGGGGGGGATAGGGGGGGAGGGCGCTCTGGCGGGCGTGGGCGTCGCGGCGGGGGGGGATGCGGGCGAGGGGGGTGAGGTCGCCGCGGAGGAGGGCGAGGATCTCGTCGATGCTGAGGAAGAAGAGGTCGTCGCCGTGGGCGGTGAGTTCGCCAGCGCGGAGGACGAAGGTGCGCAGGGGCCAGAAGACGCGGACGGCTTCGGAGCGGGCGAGTTCGCGATCGCGGGCGCCTCGGGCCGCGCGATCGAGGCGGTGGCGAAGGGGGGCGGCGAGGTGGGGGTGGCGCTGCTCGAGGCGTGTCCAGGCGTCGGCGTGGGCCTGGGCCTGGCGGGCGAGAAGGACGTCGACGTCGAGGGGGGCGTCGCGGAGGGCGTCGAGCTGGCGGTCGATGAACCGGGGGTCCTCGGCAGGGCGAGGGAGGGAGACCTCGAACTCGTGGGGGCCGCGGTGGCCGTGGCGGCGGGCGTACCGGGCGCGGTCGATGGTGCCGCGGGTGAGCTGGGTGAGGCTGACGAGGGGGCCGAGGCTCTCCAGGGGGCTGTCGTGGGCGCCGAGGTTGGAGAGGAGGGCGTTGGTGTCGGCTTCGCCGACGAGGGCGCGGAGGGCGAGGCGCAAGGCCATGCTCTGCTTGCTTTCGTGGCGGGCGCCGGCCTCCAGCATGCGGGAGCACAGGCGGAAATAGGGGAGGAGGTCGTCGCTCCAGAGGGTGAGGAGGTCGGCGGGGCGGGTGGTGTCCTGGATGCGGGCGCGCAGGTCGTCGCAGCGGGCGGGGCCTTCGGCGACGAAGGCGGGGAGGAGGCGGTGGTGCTCGCGGACGCGGCGCTGGAGGCGCACGACCTCGGGGAGCAAGGCGCGGAGGATGGGCCAGCGGGGGATGGGGAGCAGGGGGATCTCGACGCCCGGGGGGAGGCGGCCGAAGACGAGGGAGGCGAGGGCGCTGAAGCGCCGGGGGCTGATGCCGAAGGCGTGGCTGAGGGTCGCGGCGACGGAGAGGTTCAGGTAGGGGCGACCGCCGATGTTGCCGGCAGGGGTGAGGCCGCGGAAGTGCAGGATGGGCAAGGTGTCGGCGAGGAAGATCTGGAGGAGGGACCAGGTGCACGGGGTCATGACGTCGGGCACGGCTTCGCCGAGGTTGGTGCTGGTCCAGAGGTAGTCGCCGGTGAGGCTGTCGTTCCAGACGCCGGTGATGGGGTCGTGGGCGCGCAAGGTGGTGATGGGGCGGGCTTGCAGGAGGGTGAGCTGGTCGTCGACGAGGGCCCACTCGATGTCCTGGGGAGCGGCGAGTTCGTCTTCGAGGCGGGTGCCGAGGCGGTGGAGTTCGCGCGCGTGGGGGCGAAGGGCTTCGGGGCCGGTGTAGTCGCCGTGAGGGCGGGTGAGGGTGAACGCGAGGGCGGTGGCTTCGCCGGCGACGAGCGGCTCGCCGAAGCCGTGGACGTAGTTGCCGACGAGGGTGTCGCGGCTGCCGGTGACGGGGTCGGCGGTGAAGAGGACGCCCGCGATCTGGGGGCGGACGAGGCGCTGGACGACGACGGCGACGTCTTGCTGGGCGGGGAGGCCCTGGGCCTGGCTGTAGGCGGCGACGCGTTCGTGGTGGCGTGAGCGGCGGACGGTCTCGATGGCGTCGGCGACAGCGTCGTCGTCGCGGACGTCGAGCACGGTGTCGAGGGCGCCGGCGAAGGAGGCCTGCGCGGAGTCCTCGTTCACGGCGGAGGAGCGGACGGCGAAGGCGCAGTCGCGCTGGTTGGCGCGGAGGAAGGCGAGGGCAGGGCGTAGGCGGCTGCGGGCAGTGGGGGTGAGGGCGTCGCCGTCGAAGGCGCGGGTGAGGACGATGAAGCCGTCAGGGATGGGGTATCCGGCCCGGGAGAGGCGGGCGAGGGTGCTGCCCTTGCCGCCAGCGAGGGGGGAAAGCGCGGTGGTGAGATCGCGGAAGAAGCAGATCGGGGGCGCCATGGAGCGACGTTATCACCCGAGGGAAGGTCGAGCGGCCGTGGAGGTGGTGTTTCCGCGGGAGGATGATCGGTTCGATCCAGCACGGAGAGGGGGTGATCGATTCGATCGCGGTGGATGCGATCGAAATGGTCATGGGCGCGCCGCGAATGCAGCGCGATTTTTCCCGCGGCCTGGCAAACACGGCTCGAAATCGATGCGGCTTGGTGATTTCGGTGAGCGGTGGGTGCGTGCGCTGGGTTAGGGTCGGGTATGGTCCACGTTGCAGGGAAGTCGCTGGGGTCGTCGAGGTCGCACGGGGCGGGATGGAAGCGGTCGATGGCGCTGCTCGGGGCGCTGGCGGCGCTGGTCACGGGGTGCGGTGGGGCCGAGGACGATGGGACCGCGCCGCACGGGAACATGACGACGGGGACGACGAGCACGTCGGGCACGTCGACGAGCAGCACGGATCCCGATCCGGAGACGCCGGTCGATCCGCCGGTGCAGCCGGAGGGCTCGGTGGTGGGCCGGCACGGGTGGCTGTCGGTCGCTGGAAACCGGCTGGAAGACGAGCACGGGGAAGCGGTGCAGCTCCGGGGGATGAGCCTGTTCTGGAGCCAGTGGGCGCAGAATTTCTACAATGCGTCGATCGTGGACACGCTGGTGGACGACTGGAAGGCGACGGTGGTGCGCGCGGCGCTGGGGGTGGAGCCGGACGGGTATCTGGTGAACCCCGACGCGGAGAAGGCGCGGGTGAAGGTGGTGGTGGACGCGGCGATCGCGCGCGGGGTGTACGTGATCATCGACTGGCACGATCACAGCGCGTCGCAGCACACGGCGCAGGCGCGGAGCTTCTTCACCGAGATGGCGGAGACGTACGGGCAGACGCCAAACGTGATCTTCGAGATCTTCAACGAGCCCGACGGTGAGCCCTGGAGCGAGGTGAAGGCGTACGCGGAGGATGTGCTCGGCGCCATCCGTCAGACGGGCGCGCGGAACGTGGTGGTGGTCGGGACGCCGACGTGGTCGCAGGACGTGGACGTGGCGGCGGACAATCCCGTCGTCGGTTTCGACAACGTGGCCTACACGCTCCACTTCTATGCGGGGACGCACCGGCAGTTCCTGCGGGACAAGGCGACGACGGCGATGAACAAGGGCCTCGCGCTGTTCGTGACCGAGTGGGGGACATGCGAGGCGTCCGGCAATGGTGGGATCGATCTGGAGGAGTCGCAGCGCTGGCTCGACTTCATGGACACCCACAAGCTGAGCTGGGCGAACTGGTCGCTGTTCGACAAGGAAGAGGCGGCGTCGGCGCTGCGCCCGGGAGCGAGCCCCACGGGGGGCTGGGAAGAGTCGGCGCTGACGGACGCGGGGAAGTGGGTGCGGGAGAAGATCCGCGCCGGGGCGAGCAACGCGCCCTGAGGTGGCTGCCTGCGGGGCGGTCCGAGGGGCCTGCTCCGGTTGGATGATTGCAATGCCGGGTCGTCTTTGCACGCATGAACCCCGGTGAGTGACGGCCCGCCAGCTCGACCTCGAATGGTTTCAGAAGTGCTACGACCACGGGCGCTGTGCAGCCCGGGAGCGGTCGTGGTGCGCCCAGGGGACTTTTGCAGTTCCAGAGAAACCGAGGTTTGGCAGAGTGAAGATCTTCAAATTCGTGGCGTTGCTGGCCGGGTCGTTCGCGCTCGCCGCTTGTGTGGGGGGTGAGGTCGAGCAGGAGGGGGTCATCGAAGAGGCCGTGGAGGTGGCTTCGGAGGCCGTCTCGGCGTGCGCGGAGATGCCTGCGCCGGTCCATCACCGGGTGAAGCCGAACGGCGGGGCGAGCCTGTACACGCTGAACGCGAACGAGGCGGCCAATGCGGCGACCAACCATGGTTTCACCGATGATCGAGGGATCGCATTCTACGGCGCGGCCAGCACCGGGACGGGGTTGTCGCCGGTGTACCGGCTCTACAATCCGACGCTGGGGAACTTCCTCTGGACCATCGACGAGAACGAGCGGGACAAGGCGAAGACGCAGTACGGGTACACGTCGGACGAGGGGATCCGGTTCTATGCGTCGAAGACCAGCAGGCCATGCCTGATCCCGGTCTACCGCTACCGGAGTCCGACGCTGAACAAGCACCGCTTCGCCACGAGCGCGGCAGACCGGGCGAGCCTGTCGGCCTCGGGCTGGCTCGATGAGGGGGTGAAGTTCTACGCGGCGCCAGAGGCCACGGTCACGCCACCCGACGACGACACGAAGTTCACGTTCGTGGTGATTCCCGACACGCAGCAGGAGATCGTCTATGCGCCGACCCGGTTCACGCACCGGCTGGACTGGATCGTGGCGAACCGGGCGAGCCTCGATGTCCGCTTCGTGGCCCATAGCGGTGACATGGTCGACTGGGACACGCCCGACCACATCCATTATGTGCGGGCGAGTGATGCGCTGGTGAAGCTGGACACGGCGCAGATCCCGTACGCCATCGCCATCGGGAACCACGACACCGCGGCGGTGTGCCAGGGAGGGAGCGCGTGCCCCGGGAACGTGAACGCGAACCTGCGGAACACGACGACGTTCAACACCTACTTCCCGACGTCACGGTTCTCGGCGCTGAGCGGGGTCTACGAGGCGGGGAAGATCGACAACTCCTACCATCGGTTCACGGCCGGCGGGTCGAGCTGGATGGTGCTCAGCCTGGAGCTGTGGGCGAGGACGGGCGCGGTGGACTGGGCGAAAACGGTGCTCGCGCAGCACCCGAACGATAACGTCATCGTCATCACCCATTCTCACCTGAACAGCAATGGCACGATCATGCAGACGAATGGCGGCTACGGAAACAACAGCCCGCAGTACGTGTTCGACAACCTGATCAAGCAGTACGCGAACGTGCGGCTGGTGTTCTCCGGGCACGTGGGCAACGCGGCGTACCGGTTGGACACGGGGGTGCACGGGAACCAGATCCACCAGTTCCTGAACTGCTTCCACGACGGGTCGACGAACCCCACGCGGCTCGTCGAGATCGACACGGCGGCGAACACGCTCTCCACGCGGGTCTACGCGCCAGCGACGAACACGGAGCGCAGCGACGGGAAGCACACGCTGAGCAACATGAACTGGCTGTGAAGCCAGCGCCGGCCCGGACCGACCCCGGAAGCCTGGCAAGCGGGGCGTCCTCGGTCGCTTGACGGCAGCGTCGTGAGCGCACTACGGTTGGGCGCATGGGTGCCTGTATTTGTTTCGGGCCGTTCGCTTTCATCCGAGAGCGCGGCACGGCAGCAGCGAGCTGAACCTCGCCATGGGCGTGACCCGTCGGGTCGCGCCGTGTCGCTGAGGTCGTGAGGCGTGCCGTTCACGGCGCGCCGGTCGCTCGCTGCTGCGCGCCGTGTCCGCTTTTCGCGCTGCGGAGAGCTTGAACGGCGTCGTTTGCACCCTGGTGTTCGGGCCGGATGCTGTCTTCGAGGCATGGGTCGGGCGACGTGCGATGCGTCGCGTCCGGCCCCTCCTCGGCGCAGCGCCGCGGGACGCCGAGGCGTGAGCGAAGCGCGCGCGGGCTCTCCGTGGCTCGTCCCTACGGCCACATGGCCACACGAGCACTGGAGACGTTCAGATGTCGACCCGATCAGGAAATGCTTCTTCTTCCCATCCCGCTGCTTCCACGTCCTCGCCCGAGGCGCTGTCCGAGGACCCCATGCGGGGCGCCTCGGCTTCCCCGGTTTCCCCGCCGTCATCGCCCGAAGCGCCGCCAGGAGGCGTCGGCGGGGATTCCTCGAAGGCTGGTGGGGCCGCGTCGAAGGACGAGGTGCGCCGCATCCTCGACGAGGCGACGGCACGCCACCTCGCGCGGAACGCACGCGCCGTCGCGTCGGCGGTGGCCGTTGCCAAGGCCCACGGGCTGACCGTGAAGGAGCCCAAGGTGCTGGCGGAGGCGTGCGCGGTGCGGGTGCTCCTCTCGCCCGCGCCCGTGGTGGCCCGGGTGAGCACGGTGACCGCTGTCCTGCGCGCGCCGATCGAGCCCTGGCTGCAGCGGGAGCTCGACGTGTCCGCATTCCTTGCGGCGCAGGGGGCGCCCGTGGTGCCACCGAGCGACGAGCTGCCCGCGACGCCGTTCGAGCACGATGGGCTGCACATGTCGTTCTGGCGGTACGTCCAGCCCGCGGGGGACAAGCCGCCGGAGACGGTCGTCGCTGCGCAGATGCTGGGCGAGCTGCACGCGGCGCTGCGGGACTACCCGGGGGAGCTGCCCGAGCTGGTGCCGCTCGGTGACATCCAGCGCGGGCTCGACCGCCTCGCTGGAGAGACGACGCTGGTGTCGGTGGAGGACCTGGCGTTCATGCAGCGCATGGCCGACAGGATCCTCGGAGAGCTGCGCGCGGTGGGGCTGGGGCCGGTGCAGCCGATCCACGGGGATGCGCACGTGGGGAACCTGATCCCGGTCACGGGCGGCTGGCTCTGGAACGACTTCGAGGACACGTGCCTGGGCCCCGTGGGCTGGGATCTGTGCGGCCTCGAGGCCGGTGACGAGATGGTGGCGCACGCGGCCTATCCGGGGGCGCCAGCGCCGTCACGGGTGACCCTGTTCCGGAACCTGCGGCTGTTGCAAGGCACCCTCTGGGCGGCCTCGTGCGGCCGGGAGCTGCCGGCGTGGTTCGAGTACGTGCCGATGCTGCTCGGTCAGCTCCGGGCGCTCGAGTGAGCGGCGCTGCGCTGCATGACGCTGCACGGAGCGGCGCTGAGCGGTGCTCCGCGGTGCTGAGCGGCGTGTCGCCTGACACGTGATCCGGTCTGCGGCGGCGCGGTCGGGGGGACCCGGCCGCCGCCGCAGGGCTGCGCGAAGGCGTTTTCGCGCCCCGCTCGGCTTGCAGCGCCCCGCGACACGCGGCAGATCCGCTCGCCGTGACAACCGAGACGACGACTCCCTCCGCAGAACCCCAAGCACTCCAGGGCAAGGCCCTGCTGACCGGAGCCAGCGGCTTCATCGGGGGCCGCCTGCGCGATGCGCTGCTCGCCCGCGGGCTCGACGTGGTGGCGGTGCGCCGCCGGGGCTCCCCCGTGGCGAAGAAGGGGCGCTCGGCCGAGGTGGAGTACGAGGACGTGGCCGGGCTGGAGCGGCTCATGGCCGAAGAGAAGCCCGATGTGGTGTTCCACCTGGCCGGGGCGACGAAGGGCGTGACGCGCGACGACTTCTCGCGGGCGAACGTGATGCCCACCCGCAACCTGCTGGAGGCGCTGAAGCGGGCGCACCCGGAGGTGAAGCGGTTCGTGCACGTGTCGACACTGGCCGCTTACGGGCCCTCGAGCGCGGCGAAACCCCACGTGGAGTCGAGCCCGCGGCGTCCGCTGGAGCACTACGGGGACACCAAGCTGGAGGCGGAGTACGTGGTCGAGGCGGCGAAGGAGCTGCCGTGGACCATCCTGCGGCCCGGTGGGGTCTACGGTCCGGGGGACGTGGACTACTTCAACCTGTTCCGCGAGGCGTCGCAGGGGCGGAACGTGTTCTTCGGGAACCGGAACCGGTGGTTCTCGGCGGTGTACGTGGACGACATGGTGTCGGCGATGCTGGCGGCCGCGTCGCACCCGGGCGCGGTGCAGCAGGGGTTCTTCGTGTGCGACAACGAGCCGCTGACCTGGGAGCGTTTCCAGCAGGCGATCGTGGACGCGAGCGGGCGACGGGTGCGCACGCTGAACCTGCCGGAGGCGCTGGTGAGCCTGGCCGCGGTGGGCGGTGAGCTGGCGACGCGGTTCGACGGGAAGCCGCGGCTGTTCAACCGGCAGAAGGCGAAGATGGGGGCCCAGGAGGCGTGGACGTGCCGGAGCGACGCGCTGCGCTCGGTGCTGGGGTGGAACCACGAGTTCGGGCTGGAGCGCGGGATCCGGGCGGCGTTCGACTGGTACCGCCAGGAGAAGTGGATCTAGCGCGGCGGGTCGTCGGCGCTCGCGCGCGGGTCGTCGGCACTCGTGCGCGGACCGTCGTCGCTCGCGCACGGATCGTCGGGGCCCGCGAGCGGGCTGCCCTGGCTCAGCGCCCGAAGTCGTCGCGGTAGGAGCCGCGCTCGATCTCGTCGAGGAGGGCCGTGCGGTGCGGCTTCCAGCCGAGGTCGGCGCGGGAGCGCACGCCACGGACGCGGCTGTTCGAGGCGAGGCCGAAGCGGGCGGCTTCCGCGCCGTATTGCTCGATGGCCTCGGCGATGGGCCAGCTCACCGTCTTGCCGCCGAAGCCGAGGGCGTGGCTGAGGGCGGTGGCGATGTCGCGGAGGGAGTTCTCGCCGTTCTCCGCGAAGAAAAACGAGCCGGGGGCGGCGCGCTCGATGGCGAGGGCGTAGAGGTCGACGAGGTCCTCGATGTGGACGTTCGACCAGGCGTTGAGGCCGGCGCCGATGTGGACGCCGGCACCGCGCTCGCGAGCGACGCGCGCGAGAAGGGGGACCTGGATGGAGTCGCGCTTCACGCCGGTGCCGCGGCCATAGATCATGGTCGGGCAGATGACGATGCTGTGCACACCGTCGCGCGCGGCGTCACGCACCAGGGTGTCGATGGCGACGCGAGCAGCCTTCTCGGGGATGGGGGTGAAGGGCGTGTCCTCGTCGTAGATGCGGTCGGAGGCCTCGCCGTCGGCGTGATCGGCGACGATGGACGAGCCGCTGGTGTGGACGAGCCGCTTGCCGGTGCCGCGGAGGGCGCCGAGGAGGGCTTCGAGGGTGCTGCGGTGATCGGAGTCGGCGGTGTTCACCACCAGATCGGCCTCGCTGGCCAGGCGCGCGAGGAGGGCGCCGTCGTCGAGGCTGCCCACCTGGGGTTTCAGGCCGCGGGCTTCGAGCCGGGCGACGTCTTCGCTGCGCCGGACGAGGGCCACGACCTCGAAGCCATCCTGGACCAGCCGCTGGGCGACGGAGCCGCCGATGTATCCCGTTGCTCCCGTGATCAGTGCGCGTGTCATGGTGCTCTCTCTTTCGGCCAGGCCGCCGTGGCTTCGGGGGCGCGCCGTGGGTGCCACCACCATGGCGCTTGCCTGAGCGGCGTGGGAGGCGTATCGCGGGCAAAGGCGATGTGCCTGGGAGGCAAAGCCCATGGATCCCTGGCCGAACCTTCGTGCTTTCGTGCGCAGCGTGCGCGCTGGCAGCTTCAGCGCTGCGGCCCGCGAGGCGGGGATGACCCCGTCGGCCTTCAGTAAGCTGGTCAGTAAGCTGGAGGCGCAGCTCGGGGTGCGGCTGGTGGTGCGGGGAGGGCAGGGGCTTGCGCTGACCAGCGAGGGCCAGGAGCTCTACGAGCGGGTGCGGCGGGCGTTCGACGACCTGGACGAGGCGATGGTGCGGGTGACGCAGGCGACGACGCCGCGGGGGCTGCTCCGGGCGAGCGTGCCGCTGGATCTCGGTCGGGCGTGGGTGCTGCCTCGGCTCTCGGCGTTCGCGGGGGCATACCCGGAGCTGGAGCTGGAGGTGGGGCTCACGGACCGGTACGTGGACCCGCTGTCGGAGCAGGTCGACGTGGTGGTGCGGGTGGGCCACGTGGACGATGGGCGGCTGGTGCTCCGGCGCATCGGTCGACTGAGGCGGCAGTTCTACGCGGCGCCCTCCTACCTGGAGGCGCGCGGGACGCCGCAGACGCCCGAGGCCCTGGCAGGACACACGGGGCTCGCCTACGTGCGCAACGGGCTGCGGGTGCCCTGGGAGCTGCCCTCGGGCGGACGTCTGCTTCCGCGCGGGCCGATCGCGGCCGACAGCAACGAGACCCTGCGGGCCGCGGCGCTCGACGGGCTCGGCATCGCCCACCTGCCGGAGATCGTGGCGGAGGAGGACGTGAGGCGAGGGCGCTTGGTCTGCTTGCTCTCGGAGTTCCGCGAGGAGGGGCTGCCCATCCACATCGCCTTCCCGCAAGGGCGCTTGCTGCCGCCTCGGGTGCGCGCGTTCGTCGACTTCTTCTCGGAGGCGGCCAGGTCCACGCTGCTGGTCTGACGCCTGGAGCAGTTTCGAGATGCCTGGGGCACGGTCCGTCGTGTTCGCAACGTCACGCCGCGGCGCGCCCATTTCGCGAATGTCTGCCTTGCGCGGGTGGGGGGCGCTGCGGCGACGCAATCCGATGTCTGGGGCATCGTATCTGCGTGGCGAGGTCGACGGGTGCGCGCGCCATTCGGTGTAGCGAGAATGTGCTGATTGCAATGCGATCACGTCGCCAGGGACGTAGACCATTGCCCATGTGATCCCGGGTATGCGTCCTTTGTCGAATGTCTGGTGAGGTCGTGAATCTTCGTGCGCTCCTGTCTTGCGCGCGGATAATCAATATGACTAACATGACGACGCCGATAACCCTGACGACAACGGCATATCCCCTCTCTTCACCCCAGAGAGAGGGTTGGATTGAGCAGTCGATGTGCGCGGACGCTCCGCCCTCCAGTCAGGGTGGGTATGCCCGTATCGACGGTCCCATCGACGTCGCCACCCTGGAGCGCGCGCTGGAGCACGTCGTGGAGCAGAACGACGCCCTCCGGCTAGCGCTCGTGCAGCAGGACGCGGCCCCCGTGCAGCGCATCGTCGACCGGGTCCCGGTGACGCTGGAGCGGCGTGACCTGTCCGGAGGGGAGGACGCCGAGGAGCGGGCGCACGAGTGGCTCCAGCACGAGCTGGAGAGGCCCGCCCCGGGTGGCGAGGGGCCCCTGTTTCAGTTCGAGCTGGTGCGGGTCGCAGAGGATCGCCACTACTGGCTCACGCGGGTGCACCCGCTGGTGGCCGATGGCTACGCGATGTCGCTGGTCACGCAGCGCGCGGCAGCGACCTACAACGCCTTGCTCTCGGGGCAGCCGATCGACGAGGCGATCCGACACTCCTACGCTGACTTCATCGCTCACGATCAGGCCTACATGGCGTCGGAGCAGTTCCAGCGCGACGAGGCGTACTGGCGCGAGAAGCTTGCGACGATCCCCGAGCCGCTCTTGCCTTCACGGTCCTTCGGCAGGTCGGCGGGGCAGCCATCCCGCCGGTGGCGATCGGATCTGATCCTGGACCGCGCGCGCTTCGTGGAGATGCAGGTGTTCGCAGCGGAGCAGGGGACGACGCCGTTCCAGGTGATCCTGGGCGCGCTGTACAGCTACTTCGCGCGGGTGACCCAGCGAGACGATGTGGCCTTCGGGTTGGTTGCGCTGAACCGGAGCACCGAGGACTTCCGACAGACGGTCGGCAAGTTCACCAGCACGGTTCCGGCCTGGTATCAGCTCGGCACGGGGCTGAGCTTTCGGGAGCTGCTCCTGGCGCTCGGTCAGGAAGCGCGGCGCGGGGCACCCCACCGGCGGTTCCCGCTGAGCGAGGTGAACCGGCTGGCGGGCGTGCGTGGCGATCGGCCGTTCGACGTCACGCTGTCCTGCTCGGGAGGTGGGTGCGACGTGCGCTTCGGGGACGCCCCCGCGTCGTTCCGCTTCATGACGGCGGGCTGCGAGCAGAAGGGCCTGCGGATCCACGTGGAGAAGCTGCACGAGCAAGGTGGAGCGAGGCTGCGGTTCGACGGGTGCTCCGAGAACCTCACGAAGACGGAGATCGAGAAGCTGCCGGGGCGGCTGGAGAGCTTGCTGCTCGAGGTGATGCGCTCACCCGATCGGGCACTGCGCGATCTGCAGCTCCTGACGATGGCGGAGCGTCGTCAGCTCGGGCTCTGTGTGGGGGAAGCTGGGCGGGATGCCGAGCGCGGCCCGGCGGTCGACGAGCAGATCGCGCACGCGCGGCCGCTCGAGGTGTAGCTCGGTTCAGTAGCTGTCGCTCGACCCGCCGCCGCCGGAGCGACCTCCGCCGCCACCGTAGCCCGAGCCACCGCCGCCACCCCGTCCACCAGACAGCAGGAAGAGCTGGATGATGAACCACAGGAGCGAGCGGAACGTGGGCGACACGATCGACAGGATGATGACCAGAAGGATGCCGCCCGCCGTCAACGCCGTCCGGACCATGTCCGGCGGCTTGGCGACCTTCTGCGCTGGCGCCTTGCCATCGGCGCCCTTGAGCAGGGTGTCGGCGATGGCGATGGTGCCCCGATCGACCGCCTCGTAGAAGCGATCCTGCTGGAGCAGCGGCGCGATGACCTCCCGGATGATGTCGTTGGACTGGAGGTCGGTGAGCTCTGCGCCCACGCCCTTGCCTGTCTCGATCCGGACGCGCCGCTCGGCGGGCGCGATCACGAGGAGCACGCCATTGTCGGCGCGCTCCTGCCCGATCTTCCAGGTGTTGAAGGCTTTGTAGGCGATGTCTTCGATGGGCTCGCCTTCGAGGTTCCCGGCGACGAACGCCACGATCTCGAAGCCTGTCTTCTGCCGGATGGCGTCGAGCTTCCGGTCGAGGCGCAGCATCTCGGCCTGCGAGAGCTTGCCCGCCGTGTCCACCACGTGCCCGCGGAGGGGCGGCGGGGTGAAGGCGGCGAGCGCCGTTCTCGGGAAGGCCGAGCTGAACGCGATGACGACGAGCGCGAGCGCCGCGGCGACCAGAGCGCGGAGGCGCCCCGCGCCCGCCGTCCGAGAGCCACGGGCCCAGGCGACCATCAGAACGTTACCTTCGGAGCCGTCTGCGCCTCGGTCGTCGCGGTGAAGAACACGCGAGGCTTGAACGGCGCGCCGGTGACCTTGTTGACGACCTGACCACCGACCTTGAGCAGCTCGGCGTTGTACTCACGCACGGCCAGGTTGTACTCCTCGCGCGAGCGCTGGATGCGGTTCTCGGTCCCCTCGAGCTGCACTTGCAGGTCGTGGAAGCCCTTGTTGGCCTTGAGATCCGGGTATTGCTCCTGGATCACCATCAGGCGGGACAGCGAGCCCTTGAGGTCGGCCTGGGCCTTCTGGAAGGCGGCCATCTTCTCGGGATCGGTGAGGTCGTCCGCGGTGAGCTGGATCTTGCCAGCTGCGGCGCGGGCCTCGGCCACCTGCGAGAGCGTCGCCTGCTCGTGCTTCGCAGAACCCTTCACCACCTCGACGAGGTTGGGGATGAGATCGTAGCGACGCTGGAGTGCAGCCTCGAGATCGGACCACTTCTGGGCGGCGATCTGATCCTTCTCGACCAGCTCGTTGTAGCGAGAGCACCCCGTCACGGCGAAGGCGAGGGCGAGCAGACAGAGCGCTGCCCAGAGCGGCCGCAGAGGGCGGCTCACGAGGGCGAACCTGGAGAACAGAGGTCGGGCAATCAGGCTCATGATGCTTCTTCCAATAACGCGCCCACGACGTCGTGCAAGGTCCTGGCCCACGATGTCCCACCATCGGGCCCCGCGAGCCGAGCGAACCTCAACGAATTCGCGCTCGTGGAACGTCGAGCAGGAGATGCTGGGTCATTTCGCCCCGCCGCACGGTGAAGACCGCCTGCGATCCTGGCTCGATGCGACGAAGGCAGCGCGCGAGACGATCCGAACCATCGACGGGTTGATCGTTCACGTGCGTCACCACATCACCGATCTCCAGGACGGCGAGCGCAAAGCTCTGGATCTCGATCTGCCGGATCAACGCGCCCTGGTGGTCGCTGTCGGCCACGCTGAAGCTCCAGGGCTCTCCGATGTCCCAGAGATGCAGTGCATCGGGAGGGGCGAGGGCCGGGGCGTCCACCGCGGGGGTGGGCGCGGCCTGCGCGCTCGGCTCTTCGGGGGGGCTGTGGTCCTGGTCGTCCGGTGGGGGCAGGTCCGAAGGTTCCGGCACCAGCCGAGCCGTGGGAGGGCGCCGGTCTCCCTCGAGGGTTTGCGCCCGCGCCTGGCCCGCATCTTCGCGACATCCTCCCAGGAGGAGGACGGCGAGGAGCCACAGCAGACTGGCAGGGAATTGCGGCATCGCAGTGTGCGCCGGCCTGGGTGCATGGGCGCAGACGGGCGGAGAAGCAATGTGGATGCCGCATGTCTTCCCGTCGAACGGAGCGCCTCTTCTCGACGGTCGAGCTGGGGCGTCGCATCTGGCGGTGGTTGCCTGCTAGCCTCCACCGCAGGGTGGATTTCACAGCGGGACAGGTCATCGCGGGGAAGTTCCGGCTGGAGCAGTGCATCGGGCGTGGCGCCATGGGCTCCGTCTGGGGAGCGCTGCACCTCGGGCTCCGCACCCCCGTCGCCTTGAAGTTCATGAGCAAGGCGCTCACACACGACACCATCGCGCAGGCACGCTTCGGTCGCGAGGCCGAGGCGGCAGCGCGCATTCGATCGCCGCACGTCGTGCAGGTGCTCGATCACGGTGTCGACGACGGGGTGCCGTACATCGTGATGGAGCGGCTCGAAGGGGAGGATCTCGGCGTCCGCATCAAGCGAAGCGGGCGTCTTCCGCCGGAGCAAGTGGCCATGGTGGCCGTGGAAGCGGGGAGGGCCCTCGAGGCGGCGCACGCGGTCGGCGTCGTCCACCGCGATCTCAAGCCGAGCAACATCTTCGTCGCGCGCGTCCGTGGGAGAGAGGTGATCAAGCTGCTCGATTTCGGCGTGGCGAAGCTCGCGTCGCCCGTCGCGCACGCGACGACGGAGGCCACCGCCACCGGCATGCTCCTGGGGACGCCGGACTACATGAGCCCGGAGCAGGTGCGCGCCAGCAAGACGGTCGATCACCGCTCGGACCTCTGGTCGCTGGGGGTGATCCTTTACTACGCGCTGACGGGTCGGAAGCCGTTCCAGGGGGCGTCGCTCGGGGAGGTCATCCTGCGGATCTGCTCCGCGCCTCCCGAGCTGCCTTCGCGGCTCGTGCCCGAGCTCTCTCCGACCGTGGATCTCTTCTTTGCGCGCGCCTGTGCGCGTGATCCCAGCGAGCGGTTCCAGTCCGCCGCCGAGCTGGCGAACATGTTCCTGGCGGTGCTCCACGGCGTCGCGAGCCACGCTGGTCCCGCTGTGGCTCCCAGGGCCGAGGCGTACGCAGGCGTCGCGTTGCCACCGGGCGCATCGAGCCACCAGGGATTCGCCGGATACCAGAGCGTGCCCTCGAACTCGCGCTACCCGGCGGCCGGTGGAGACGTCCACGACCGGCCACCACCGAGCAGCAGCGTGCCGGGATCATCGAGCTTGCAAGGCCTGTCCGGCATCCCCTCCGGCAATCTCCCCCTGCGCGATGTTCCGAGCGGGCCGATCTACGTGATCTCCACGCCAGCATCGAACCGGCAGTCCTCGGTGACGGTGCTCCTCATCGCGATGATCGCCGTGCTGCTCGTCTTCGCGCTCGCCCGGGAGCAGGTCCGGAACGCCATCGAGCTGCTGAAGTCGGTTCTCTGAGCTGGAGCGCTCGTCGAGCGTCGTCGATGTGTCGTCGATGGGCGGATGCCGCAATGCAGCGACGCGGCGCTAGGGACAGCCCGCGCGCACCAGCGGGGACAGCGCAGGGCCCAGATCCTCCTGCTGAGGCTTCGAGAAGCTGGCGCGGTCGAGGCGCTTGAGTGCGGAGATGAGCCTGGGGAAGCTCCCTCCACAGGCCGTGAGCAGATTCTCCAGCTCGCGGATGCCTGCGTTGTAGGTGCGGTACTGGATGAGCGTGGCGTTCGTGAGGGGCCGCTTGGCCTCGAGCTGGCGCTCCACGGCGGCGAGCAGCTTCCGCTTCTCCAGGCGCTTCTCCGCGTCCGGTCGGGCCGAGCGGTAGAGCTGATCGAGGGCGACGTAGGTCTCGTGCAGCACGCGCCTGCGCGCTGTCGACGCGCGCTGCTCTTCCAGGTACGCGCGCCGCTCCTCCGCCGAGGCGCCGGACTCTTCCGCGAGCCAGCGGTCAGCCAGCTTGTCTCCGATGAAGGTCGCCACGCTCTCGTTCAGGATGCTCTGCCCGGCGACGTAAAACGTGGCGTGCGCGGACTCGTGCAGCAGCGTGTTGGCGAACTCGCCGAGCGCCTCGTCGCCTTCATGAATCATCGACGACAGCACCGGATCGCTGAACCAGCCCAGCGTGGAGTAGGCGCTCGCGCCGCGCACGTCGACGTCCCACCCCTCCCTCACGAGTTCGGCGCCGAAGCTGCGTGCCCGGTCGCGATCGAACCACCCCAGGTAGGGAACGCTCCCCACGATGGGAAAGCTCCACGTCTTCGCCTTGAACTCGAGCGGTGCGCAAGCGCTCACCACGTACACCGCGACGGGACGATCGAGGGCGGTGTAGGTCTCGTAGCTGTCCGTGGCCTGTAGCCCGTGCTGCTCACCGAAGCGCTTGATGTCGCTCACGCGCCACAGGAGGTGGCGGAGACGCGGGGGAGTGCTGGGATCCTTGACCACCTCGCGGATGGGCTGCGCGCCGAGGCCGAGCGAGAGTTGCCCCATGCCGGCCTGGGCGAGGTATCCCACCGACGTGCACCCGGTCGACGCCGCGCAGAGCGCGAGGGTGAGGGCGAGCGCGCAGATGCCTGAAAGGGACCGCCAGGGGCGGCATGGCGGGAGAGGTGTGGAGCGAGAAGCCATGCGGCGAGCGCCACGTTAGCGCACCTTCTGCGCGTCGCTCCAGCAGACCACCGTGATCTCGCGCGGTGGCACGGCGTGATGCTAGGGTCCGTCACCATGCGCCGTGCGTCCCCATCCCGCTTCGTCCGGTGGTCTGCCATCACGATCGCTGCAGCCGTCGTCGCATGCGGCGCCGGCACGGGCGAACCGCGCGAACCGGCTGCCTCCGCGGACACCACGCCCGCCGCGGTCGGCTCGGCTTCGCCCACGACGGGCACGTCGTACACGGGTCTGCTCTCCGAGGAGGCCTTCAAGGCGATCCACGAGCTGAAGGCCGATCGCGCGCCGGCGCCGCGTGGCCAGGAGGTGCAGGTCGAGGGGTCCACCGCCTACCTGAGCCTCCCACTCGACGCGAAGGCCCCGCTGCCCGGGGTGGTGGTGATCCACGAGTGGTGGGGGCTCAACGAGCACATCCGTCACTGGACCGATCGCCTCGCGGAGGATGGCTACGCGGCGCTCGCCGTGGACCTGTACGGGGGCAAGGTGGCGGCCAATGCCGACGACGCCATGGCAGCGATGAAGGCGGTGAACGACGAGGGCGCGCTGAAGATCCTGCGCGGTGCCAACCGCTTCCTCGAGACGGATCCGAGGACCCGCTCACCGCGCACCGGATCCATCGGCTGGTGCTTCGGAGGCGCCTGGTCCCTGCAGCTCGCCATGCACGAGCCCGCGCTCGACGCGGCCGTGATCTACTACGGGCGCCTGGTCACGGACGTGGCCGCGCTTCAGGCGATCCGCGCCCCCGTGCTCGGCGTCTTCGGGAACAAGGACGGCGGGATTCCCCCGAAGGCGGTCGACGAGTTCGACAAGGCGCTGCACGAGGCCGGGGTGATGCACTCCATCCTGCGCTACGACGCCGATCACGCCTTCGCGAATCCCTCGGGCAAGCGGTACGACGAGAAGGCCGCCGAGGACGCCTGGAAGCACGTGCGCGCCTTCCTCGCGATGCACCTGAAGGACGGCTGAACCAGCAGGCTGCGCGCTTCCCGGGATGCGATGGACGATTTGCGGGCAGAATCCCGCTATCCGCGCGGCGGGATGCGGGTAGCATGAGCGAGGAGATCCGGCGAATGGCCGACAAGGAGCGTACTGTCGTCCTGAATCAGGCACCCGGGCCGTCGTCCGGGCCTGGCACGACCAATGTGGCGGCGCTGGTGCATCTCCACCCCTCCGGGGTGAACCTGGGGCGCCGGTACCCTCTCGAAAAGCAGGAGATTCTGGTCGGCCGCGAGGGCGAGGTCGACGTGCGCCTGGAGTACGCCTCGGTCTCACGACGTCAGGCGCGCATCATCAACGTGCTCGGCAACTGGGTGCTCGAGGATCTGGGATCGACGAACGGCACCTTCGTGAACGAGAAGCGGGTGCAGTCGAGCGCGCTGCAGAGCAACGACCTGATCCGCTTCGGCGAGGTCATCGTCAAGTTCCTCTTCGGCTCGGACATCGAGGCCGCCTACCACGAGGAGATCTACCGGGTCTCCATCCAGGATGGGCTCACCGGCGCCTTCAACAAGCGCTACCTGCTCGATCTGATGGAGCGAGAGCTGGCGCGCTCGATCCGGTACACCTTGCCGCTCGGCCTCGTGATGTTCGATGTCGATCACTTCAAGCGAGTGAACGACAACTACGGCCACCTCGCCGGGGACGCCGTGCTCAAGGAGCTGGTCCGGAGGCTCGCTCAGCGCATCCGCCAGACGGATCTCCTCGGGCGCTACGGCGGGGAGGAGTTCGCGGTGGTGCTGCCCTCCACCGATCAGCAAGGCGCCATCGCGATCGCAGAATCTCTGCGGCACCTCATGCAGGCGACCCCCGTCGAGTACGAGGGGGTCGGCATCCCCGTGACGATCAGCCTGGGGGTGACGGCGCTGGAGCCCTGGGCGTCGCCACCCGTCGATACGCAGGAGCTGATCCGGCGGGCCGACGAGCGGCTCTACGCGGCGAAGCGGGCGGGACGCAACCGGGTGATGTGGTGAGCCGGATCGGGCCAGGAGCAGCGTGGTCGCTGACGTTTCTGGCACTCGGGCTCGGCGCTTGCGGCGGGCCGGTGTCGTCTCCGGTCGCGCCGGTGGTGCTGCAGCTCCCCTCGGCCGAAGGCGCCACGTCCGGCAGCGAAGGGGCAGCCGCCGTCGAGAGCGACGAGACCTCACCCCCGCGGATCGAGCTCCCGAGCAGCGTCGCGTGTGTTCTGGATGGCCCGGTCTTTCCCGACGGCGACGCCGTGCTGCTTCGCTTGCAGGAAGGTGGACCTCCGTTCGCCGAGGTGCGCAGCAGCGTGGACGCGCGCGTCCACCTGGCGGCGGGTCGGCCGCTGCAGGCCGTGATGGAGGTCGACGCCGACGGTCTGTTGCTCCGGGGGCGTGTGAATGGCGAGGCCATCCCCTTGCGGCCCGCCCGCGCGCTCCCTTTCAGGGGGTTCGCTGTGCCGCTCGCCTTCACGCTGTTCCATCTGGAGGCGGTGGCTCCTGGCAAGATCACGCTCGGCTGGTCTGACGTGAGCGGGGTGAAGGTCCTCGGTGCGCCTCTGGTGGAGCAGGTCACCTGCAGCGATGTCACGCTCGGCATCAGGGAATTCGACGCCTCATCGGCGGCCGGCCCGCCCGACTCGGAGCGCGAAGCCTTGCTGTCCGTGGGGAAAGCCGTCCCGCTCTCCCTCGATCCAGGAGGCCCGGCCGTGGCCGAGCTGCGCGCAGAGGACGATGATGACGCCAAGGTCACGGTGGTGGGCAGCGCGGGAGCCCACGAGCGGGTGCTCTGGTGGCGCGACGAGGCCTTGATCATGGGGTGGATTCCGGCGGCGAAGCTGCGGCAAGCCCCTCCCGCCTCCGGTGCACTCGGCACGCTCTCGGCTTACGGTTCCGTCCTCTCGGCCACCAGAGAGCGTGGTGAGGTCATGACCTGTCCCCGTGACGTCCCGTTGATTGCGGAGGTGATGGGGGAGCGAGCGACCGTGGGGACCGCCCGCGCCGGCTTCAGGCTGGAACTGCTCGCTCGAAGCGGAGGGTATGCCGACGTCCTTCTCGTGGAGGGCGGCGTGTGGCTCAGCGAGGGCGCCCGACTCCTCGCGCGCACGTCCGACCTGATCCGCTGTCGCCGCGCTGGACGCTGACCCGCGCTCCTCGGGGCCAGCGACCTTCGCCTCGCGTGCTCGTCAGCTCAGCGCGATCATGCTGGCGGTCGCTGCGTAATCGACCCGGATCGCGCGGGTCGGCAAGGGGGGAGGCATGCGCCGGAGCACCCAGCGCAAGTACCGCTCATCCTCGGGATCGAGCGGCGCAAAGCGCAGGCCCATCCCGCGGGCTCGATCCCACTGCCTGCGACCGTGCACCACCCGGGCGACGGTCGCCGACGTATCGATGATGCGGTCCGTCCCGGGGACGCGGAACGAAACGAGCACCTCTTCCCCGGTGAACACTGGCACCGTCGAGAGCAGGAACATGCCATCGCTCGACAGATCCAGCCCCGTCTCACCGAGCAAGGTGAAGTCGTGCGCGCGCACGACCTGGCAATCCACGCGGACGGCGCGACGGGTGGCGCCGCGCTCGCTAGCTAGCAACATATCCATGAATGGGGAGGCCTCCTCGCCGCGAAGCGTACCGACGGTCCCCAGGGGGGGCCAAAAAGCGCGATCCGGGCGAGACGCCATGCGCTGGGGACGCGAGGCGCGTGAAATGAGCGCCCACCTCCCTCAGCGCGCAGCGGCCCTGAACGCCGCACGCCCCACGAAGAACGGGCCCATCTGGCTGATGTACTCCGACGTCTGCCGCGTCTTGCGCATCGTCTGCACCACGTGCGACAGCGGGTGGAGCTCCTTGCCCACGAGGCCGATCACGAACTCGTTGTCGTTCGTGTCCAGGCCATGGCAAGCGAGCCGGATGTCGTGCGCCAGATCCTGCGCACCGTAAGCGCGACCGATCGTCCCGTGCTCGCGCAGGATGGCTCCCTGCTCGCGGCCTTCGAGCCGCGCAAACGCGCCACTGCGCCGCAGCGGGTACCACACCGCCCAGGGCCAGGCGGGGTTCAGCACCGTCTGCGCCGGACGATCGAGGAGCCAGAACGCCAGATCGTTCTCGTACCCGGTCGAGTAGCTCCGCCCGAACATCGTGAGGTCGCTCCGGAGATCGAGCACGCCCGCCTCCAGGCTGTTCACCGCCGGTCGCACACGATCCACGAATACCGCCGGATCCTCCGACCAGGTGAGCAGCCCGATCCCGCGCGGATCGTTGACGTCCTCGTACACCACCACGCTCACGCCCGCTTCCTGGACGGCGCGGCCCACGCTGAGCGCGACTCCGGCGGGCGCCGTCTGCGCCGGGCAGCGGAAGACGAGGAGCTGCATGAACAGCCGCCGGTTCATCTCCTGCGGCTGTCCATCCCGGGGAGCGCCGCGCTCGTTGACGTCGACGCGAGGCAGCTCGTGCTCGCCGTGGCCAGGGGGGCGGGGAGGTGTGGGCTCGCTCATGGCATAGGGCTACTGGCCCCGACCATCGGCGGCAACCTCTACCACCAGCGCCGAGGTGCCAGGATCACCTGGCCGGGCGGGCTCGGAGGTCACACCGTCTGTCGAGCCCGCCGCGCGACGCCGGGAGCCGCCCGGCCATCGACGCTCGTGGGCCGCCGTTTCGCGGCGCGACCCTCGCTCACGGCGTATGGGCCTCGACCTCGCGCTCCGCGTTCTCCACGTCTCGGGTGAACTCCTCGACGTGCCGCGTCTTTTCCTCGCTCTCCCACGCCGACTCGGAGAAATCGCTCGGTGCATAGCGCCGCGTCGTGTGGACCGGCCCTGCCATCAGCGGCATCAGCTCGCGGTCGGGATACGACTCCTTGAGCAGGTAGCCTTCCACGTCACGGATCACGAAGGGCGGCTCGGCCCCTTCGTCGCGCACGAGCTTCCCGAAGAGCTGGAGCCGCGCCTCCTGCGGCCCCTGCCCGAGCAGATCGTTGTAGCTCAGGTACGCAAACGAGCGCCCCTTGGCGTCGTCGGCGCGCGCCGTGAGCACGTAGCGCCCCGGCTTGTCGACCTTCATCCCCACGAACAGATCCAGCGATCCATTCTGCAGCACCTCGCGGATCGCCCCCGTGAACATGGCCGGCGCGGCTGGCGTGTACTGCACGTCGAACGACGTCGCTCCGCTCTCCGACCCCACCTGCACCTGCACCGTGATGCGGATGCTGCCGTGGTAGCCACCAAACCCCTGCGCCGACGGCTGGAAGACGGCCGTCAGCAAGCCCTCCTGCCCCGCGTTCGAGAACGGCACGGGCACGTCCTGCGGCCCACCGGGCGCGCGATCCCGGTCTTCGGGCGGCACGCCCGCGACCGACGACGCCACCGAGCATGCTGCCGGCCGGTTGTCGTTCTCGCAGGCGAGGGTCATCCGCACCTGCTCGTCGCCGACCACGAAGAAGCGATCCTGCCGCAGGGTGACCTTCGCCTTCGTCACCTTCTTGTCGTCACGCGACAGCGGCAGCTTCACCGTGTCCACGTGGTGCGGCGCCATCTGATCGCTGTTCTCGCTCGCGGGCCGCGACTGCGGCGGATAGCGCGTCGACTCCAGGTACGAGTCGAGCGTGTGCCGCGCGCGCTCGAGCCGCAGCTCCCACAGGATCCGCGGATCGTTCACCACGTCGCCCGCCGACTCCTTGCGGGGCGGCGGCGCCTCCGCCGGCAGCTCCCGCGGTGCGCGTGGAGAAGGCCGATCGCCTGTCTCACGGGGCTGGCGCTGCGCGGGCGTGGCCGCGGGCTCCGGCTCGGCGGCGGCCGGGCGATGGACCGCCTTGATCACCAGGAAGAGAAGAAGAAAGGCCCCCGCACCGAGCGCGGGGACCTTCCACCAGGAGCGGCCGGGGGACCTCTCGTTCGACAGCTCCCCCTTGTGCCGCTGCTTTCGTGTCATCGACCTTCCTGGCTCACCGAGCGTAGTTTACCATGTCCTGACGGACCGGGCCCACGATGCCACCCCACGCCCCGTTGGCGTAGTGGTTGTACTGCTCGTTGCTGTCGCGCAGCGACACCGAGTGGTTCGTGTAGAGCTTGACCAGCGTCGAGCCCTTGTACGCGCCGCCGGTGCCGGTCAGCAGATCACCGTCGCAGAACCAGTCGCCCGGATTGCAGAAGCTGCCCGTTGCCGACACGCCACCCGTCGAGTGGTAGGCCACGGCCTCGTCGTCCTGGCCCGGCAGCACGCCCGAGTACGCCGTCCCCTTGGCACCCGCGAACATGTAGAACCAGATCGACCGAGTCAAGTTGTGGTTGTACAGCGCGCGCATCGTCGCCGTCCGCAGATCGCCCGTGAGCGCGTCCGACACGGCCCAGTGCCCGAGGTTCGCCAGCTCGCTGCCGCCGGCCGCGCCCGAGGCGATGTCCACCCACTTGATGTTCCAGCCGTTCTGCGTGCCACCGGCGTTCCCGCATACGCCGCTCGCGTTCGGCTTCGCGTCCTTCTTGCTGCGGCTCGACGTCCCGAACTGCGCGAGCGCGTATCCGATCTGCGCGTTCCCGGCGCTGTGCCCGGCGATGTAGCACCAGTTGTCCCCGGTGCAGTAGCAGTCGAAGGCGTCGCGGATGCGGTAGTTCTGGTCCGCGATGCGGCCCACACCGTCCCAGTTCACGGCCTTCTTGTTCACCCCGGCGGCGGTGCTCGCCGAGCCCCAGTACCCGAAGTAGCTGTGATTTCCCGGCTGGGTGCCTCCCCCGGGGTTCCGCCCGTGGACCCACAGGCTGTAGTTGGCGGCAGATGCGATGCCCGGCGCGAGGAGCGCAGCGGACACCACGGTGGCAGCGAGCAGATGATGGCGCATGAAAGCGGATGGATCCAATGCGCGCGTGCGGAGTCAATGCGGCCTGATTTGCGCACGTCGATTCCAAGCCTCGACGACTTTTCTCGTGATGCGACGGTGCGCTGACTCGCACGCGAGACACCGCTATGGCAATTTTCCCTGCAATTGCGCGTAGAAGCGCGTCATTGCCGCAGTGCGCTGAAGAGCGCCATGAGATCGCTGTGTGAACCTGTCGCGCTCGCGCGCGCTGCCGCGACGACGTCTCATGAGCGGTCGCCTCGACGCTCGACATCGCCTCGACATCGCCTCGACGTCGCCTCGACGGCAACGGAGCCAAGGTGTGAGGAATGAAAAGAGGGGAGGGGAGGGGACGCACGCGGTGCCCCTCCTGTCACATCACAGCGCGTACCTCACCATGTCCTGGCGCACCGGTCCCACGATGCCACCCCAGCTGCCACCCGCGCCGTGGCCGTACTGCTCGGAGTCGTCGCGCAGCTCCACCGTGTGGTTGCTCCACAGCGAGATGCGCGTCGAGCCCTTGTTCGCGCCGCCGGTGCCGGTCTGCAGCGTCCCGTCACAGAACCAGTCGCCCGGGTTGCAGAAGCTACCGGTCTGCGACACGCCGCCGGTCGAGTGGTAGGCCACGGCCTCGTCGTCCTGGCCCGGGAGAACGCCCGAGTAGAGTGTCCCCTTGGCGCCGGCGAACATGTAGAACCACTTTCCTTGCGTCGCGTTGTGGTTGTACAGCGAGCGCATCGTCGCCGTCCGCAGGTCGCCCGTGAGCGGATCGGACACGGCCCAGTGCCCGAGGTTCGCCAGCTCGCTGCCGCCGCCTGCACCGGAGGCGATGTCGATCCACTTGATGTTCCAGCCGGTCTGGGTCCCGCCGCTGTTCCCGCACACGCCGCTCGCGTTCGGCGTCGCGTTCTTGTTGCTGCGGCTCGACGTGCCGAACTGCGCGAGCGCGTAGCCGATCTGCGCGTCACCGGCGCTGTGCGCGGCGATGTAGCAGAAGTTTGGCCCCGTGCAGTAGCAGTCGAGCGCGTTGCGGATGTGGACGTTCTGGTCCGCAATGCGGCTCCGACCGTCCCAGTTCACGGCCCTCTTGTTGACGCCGGCGGCGGTGTTCGCGGAGCCGAAGTGCCCGAAGTACGAGTGGCTGCCAGGCTGCGTGTTACCGCCTGTGCTGCGCCCGTGGATCCACAGGGTGTAGTTGGCGGCGGAAGCGATGGCGGGCGCGAGGAGGGCGCCGACCATCGCCGTTGCGGCGAGGATGTGGTGTCGCATGATCGCAGATGGATCCTGCAACATCGTTCGGAGTCAAACGAACCGTGCCGCGGCTGCGTCGTTTCCGCGCAGCGATCAATTTTCCGTGAAAACCAGCAGGAAAACGTGCGCCTCGGCACTACCTCACGGTGGGGGGCCTGACGCTGCACGTGATCATCAGCGAATCACGCGGTGATGCGTGCAGCGATGAGGGAGCGCGTGGCGATGAGGGAGCGCGTGGCGATGAGAAGGGGCGCGAGCAGAGGATCCTCGCTCGCGGCGATCGCTCACTCGACGATGAGCGTGGCGGTGATGATGGGCGCGAGCATCCGATTCTCGCTCGCTGCGACCACGTAGTACACGTACGAGCCCCGCTCGACCGGCGCTGACAGCGTCGCGGACCAGGTACCGTTCGCGGGGACCGCCTCGGCGCCCTCTTCCTCGGGCACGGGCGGGCCGAACGCTGCGGCGAGTCCCTCGCCTGGCTGGATCGCCAGCACCTGCGCCGAGATGGGATCCTCCTCGGCGGCGGTCACATCGACGGTCAGCGTCGTCGTGTTGCCGGGGGTCACGCTCGACGGAGAGAAGACGGCGTTCTCCGTGGCGGGCCTCGCTGCGCCTTCGGGCATCGGCGTCGCCCGGACCTCCACCTCTTCGACCTCGGTCTCCTTCGGCGCGAGCATGAACTCGCTCGACGCCACCTGGTAGCCCTCGGCGAAGATGTGGATGCCCTTGGGGCCGCGGGGCAGCACGGTCGTGAAGTAGCCCGGCGTCGGCGGGATCTCTTCCTCGCCGGTGGGCTCCGTACCCGCTTGCGCACCGTACACGTACGCGGGAACGAACAAGCCACCCTCTTCGATGGCCGCCAGGGCGCCTGCCAGGGGCTCGCCGGACGCGCCGAGCGCCGCCACCTGGATCACGCCGATGGACGCGTTGCTCTCGCAGCCTGCGAGCAGCGCTGCGAGCAAGACGAATCCGGACAATGAAGTAGCGCGAGTCGCCATGGGATCTGCATACCCGAGAAGGGCCTCGGAGGTCCATGAAGGCGGCGTGATGGGCCCTGATCCCGCCGTGGAAATACATGTTCGACACTAGGGACTCGCCCATCACGCCCAGGCCGGACCGGAGGCGGAGCGCGAGCGATGGGCGCGTCACATGGACGTCGCGCGGGGTCCCGTCGAGGCGGGGGGGCGCGGTTTGCTCCCGGGCATGCGTCGCGTTATCGTATCGAAATCATTAAGCAAGCGAGCACTCTGACGCATGAGAGCGAAAGCCGGGACTGACCTGACGACGGGGAGCATCCCGCGCCACATCGTGACGTTCTCCCTGCCGATGATCGCCGGCGGCCTGCTCCACACGGCGTACAGCTTCATCAACGCCATCTGGGTCGGTCAGTACCTCGGCACCCGGGCGCTCGCAGCCGTCACGGTCAGCTTCCCGGTCGTCTTCACCGTCATCGGCATCGCCCTCGGCATCACCCTGGCATCGAACATCGTCGTGTCGCAGCGCTTCGGGGCCAAGCGCTTCGACGAGCTGCGGCGCGTCGTCGATGCCTCGATGGTGCTCTCTTACGGGCTCGGGATCGGGCTCACCGCACTCGGCGAGCTGTTCACGCCGTTCATCCTGAGGGCGATGGACACCCCACCCGAGGTGTTCGACGAGGCGGTGGGCTACCTGCGCATCTACCTGCTCTCGATCCCGCTGAGCTTCGGCATGATCGCGATGCGCAGCATGCTCCAGGGGATGGGCGACTCGAGGACGCCGCTGCTCTTCCAGCTCGCCTCCGTCGTGCTCATGACGGTGCTCGATCCCATCCTGATCTTCGGCCACTTCGGTCTGCCCGCGCTGGGGCTCAACGGGACGGCCTGGGCGACCCTGTTCGCCCAGTTCGTCGTGCTGATCGCCCTCAAGGTGCACCTCCACCGCCGGAGGTCACCCATCGCGCCCTCGTGGCCCCGGCGAGGCCACCTCGGCGCCGAGGTCGGGCACATCCTGCGCATCGGCATCCCTGCATCCATTCAGCAGTCCCTGGCTTCGCTGGGGATGGTCATGGTGACCGGCATCGTGAACGGCTTCGGCGAGATCTCGACGGCGGCGTTCGGCGCCGCCTCGCGCATCGACCAGATCGCCATCCTGCCCGCCATCAACTTCGGCATGGCGATCTCGACGCTCACCGGCCAGAACCTCGGCGCAGGCCACCTCGGCCGCGTCCGCGAGATCTTCACCTGGGGCTGCATCTTCAGCGGCGCCATCACGCTGGTGATCTCGGCGGTCTCCGTGATCTTTCCGGAAGCCCTGCTCCGCGTGTTCATCAGCGACCCCGTCGTCATCGAGCACGGCGTCGCCTACCTGCACATCGTCGGCTCCTGCTACATCTTCTTCAGCCTGATGTTCGTCAGCAACGGCGTCATCAATGGCGCCGGGGGCACGATGGTGACCACGCTGATCTCCCTCATCAGCCTGTGGATCTTCCGCGTGCCCGTCGCCTACGTCCTGTCGCGCGGGATGAACAGCGAGCTGGGGATCTGGTACGCGATCTCGCTGAGCTTCATCGTCTCGATGGTCGTCAGCATGGCGTACTACTTCGCTGGCCGCTGGAAGCGCGCGGTGGGCGAGAAGGCCGCCGCCGCCGAGAAGGCGAAGCCCGAGCCCGATCCGGCCAAGGTCTTCGCCAACGAGGTCGGCGAGGCCTGACGCCGCGCGGGCTCAGCGCGGGCTCAGTGCGGGCTCAGGTGGTGACGTCGGGTGCCGCCGGCGTCTCCGAGGCGCGGTCGCCGTCGCTCTGCTCGCGCCCCATCGCCCGCAGCCACCCTGCGACCCGCGACCCGGCCGGCCTCGGCCAGGCCGCGCGCGAGAAGCGGAGCAGGAGCTGGGGTGTGTGGTCGCCGCTGCGGCTGTCCTTGAACGCCGCCCGCGCCGCCTCGATCTCCTTCGCCGCCTCGTGGTAGCGCCCTTCCTCGGCGGCCAACCACGCCTGCGTCAGGTGCCGGTGCTGCTTCGGCTCCGCCTCGGAGACCGCCACCCCCTCGCACGCGATCAGGTGCTCGCGCGCCAGGTCCGTCTCGCCGCGGCTCAGCGCGATCTGCGCGAGCAGCACCCGCGCCTCCACCAGACCCCACGGATCGGCCAGCCGCTCGAAGATCCGCCCTGCCGACTCCGCGTGCTCCAGCGAGAGATCGGCGTCGTCCACGTCGAGCGCCAGCATCGACAGCAGCCGCTCGCAGCCCGCCTCCCCGCGCGGGTTCGCCAGATCGCGGAAGCTCTGCCGCGCCGTCAGCACCAGCGAGCGTGCCTCGTCCAGGTAGCCCAGCCGGTGCTCCGCGTGCGCCTGCGCCAGCTCACACTGTGCCAGCCCCAGCCGGTAGCCGATCGCGTCGAAGTCCGCGCGCGCCGCCGACAGGAGGCCGCGGATCGTGTCCGGAGACGGCGCGGGCGCCGCCTGCTCCACGATGCTCTGGAGCAGCAAGCTCTGTGCTCGGCCCAGCCGATCCCCCATCACCGCCGCGCGCGCCGCGCAGCTCGCCAGCGTCGCCCGCGCCCGCGCGTGGTCGCCGAGCAGGTAGTCGATCTCGCCCAGCAGCACCTCGCACTGCGTCCGGCCTTGCTCGTGTCCCAGCGACTCGAACAGCGAGAGCGCTTTTGCCACCTGCTTGCGCCCTTGCGCCTCGCCGCCCAGGTCCGACGCGATGTGGCCGAGCAAGCGCAGGCAGTGCGCCTGGTTCTCCTCGTCGCCGCTCTGCTCGAACAGGCGCTTCGCCTCCTCCGCGTCGCGCCGCGCCTCGTCCAGCCGCCCCGCCAGCCGCAGCGCTTCGGCCCGGTAGCGCAGGTGGATCGCCAGCCGCGTCCCCATCAGCGCCGGCCGCCCCTCCCCGGAAGGCCGCCCGTCCAGCACGGCGAGGTCGCGCAGCGTGGCCGACACGTCGCGCGAACTCTTCCAGTGGTCCATCACGTGGCGGTGGATCAGATCCGCCGCCGCATCGACATCGCCTGCGCGCAGCAAGCTCACCGCGCGGTGCCGCACGATCCGCCGGCTCGTGCCGAGAGGATGCCGCGAGAGCGCCTCGGAGGCCGCGCGGAACACCCGGCTCGCGTCGGGCTGCTGGAACAGCTGCGCCAAGAGGTGCTCCTGCAAGAGCGCGTGCGGCCAGCGCAGCCGGTCCCCGGTCGCGAGCAGGAGCTGCGCCCGCTGCATCGCCACGATGCTCTGCGGCGCAGGCAGCCCGAGCATCTCGAAGAGCACCAGCAGCACCTCGCGCCGCATGTCGCCACCGAGCGCCGCCGCCGCGCGCGCGCCTGCCCGCATCGCCTCCGGGAGCGCCGAGAGCCGCTCCTCCCACAGCTCCGCCGTCGTCGCCGCCTGCACCGCCATCGCCGGCCGCGGCACGTAGTACTTCCCCGCTCGCAGCGCGAGGTGTCCGCCACCCGCCCAGGCGTGCAAGAGCTGGAGTGCGAACAGCGGGTTCCCCTTGCTCCGCGCCGTCGCCGCCTCGGCCGCCGCCTCGTCGAGCGGCAGCGTCTCCCGCAAGAGCGAGTGCATCTGCTGCGCATTGAACGGCGCCACGTCCAGCCGCTCCCCGTTCCACGCCTTCAGGCTCTCCTCCAGGCGCGCCGCGGCGGCGGGATCGGTCTCCACCGCCTCGCTCCGCGCCGTCGCCACCACCAGCATCCCCAGCATCGGCGCGTCGCGGTGCAGCGTCATCAAGCTCTCGAACGTGGACGGCGACGCATAGTGCAGATCGTCGAGCCACAAGAGGATCGGCCGATCCCGCCCCACCCGCTCCAGCGTCTTGCGGATCACGAGCCACCGCAGCTCCGGCCGGTCCAGCCGGAACCGCTTCCCCGTCGGCCCCACCGCGTTGCTTCCTGGTGGCGTCGGCCGGATCCACTCCGCCGCTGCGGCCACCCACGTCTTGCCGACCTCGTCCTCGGAGGACACCTCCCAGACGTTCATCAGCACCTTCTCCACGATGTCCCGCTCGGCTCGCTCCAGCCGGTAGTGCTGCGTCACCGCGCCGACCACCCCGTCGAGCGGCGCCGAGATCCGCCGGTAGCGCGCGCGCAGCGGCACGAGCAGCGCCCGCTCGTGCACCTCCTCGCACAGCCACTCGGACAGCCGGCTCTTGCCCACGCCTGCGTCGCCTGCGAGCAGCACGAACTTGTGCACCGGCTTCGGCGAGTCCACCACCTCCGCCACCAGCTCCATCAGCCGCGCGCGCTCCCCCGTGCGCGCCACGAAGGGGCTCGGCCTCAGGTTGAGCAGCCCCGACGTCGTGACCGACAGCGGCGCCTCTTCCTCGCTGTCCGGCGGCTCCTGCAGATCGGGCGTCAGCAGCTCCTGCCGGCTCGGCGGGATCCTCCCCGACGTGATCAACGTCGACGGCAGCGGCGTCAGCATCGAGTTCGACTCCGACGCCTCGAACCGCTTCCACACCCGGCGCGCATCCCCTGCGAAGTCGAACCGGTTCCACGGCCGCTTCGCCAGCAACCGCTTCACGAACCGCCCCACGTCGCTCGGCACCCCGGGCAAGAGCGGCACATCCGGGATCGGCGCGCTCCGGTGTTGCTGGAGCAGCTCCTCGTTCGTCCCCTCGTACACCTCGCGGTTCGCGAGACACGCGTACAGGATGCACCCCAGCGAGTAGAGATCCGTCGGAGCCCCCACGTGCGGCGCCGCGAAGCGGATCTGCTCGGGCGCCATCCACCCGGGCGTCCCAGCGCCCCAGCGCACCGTCGGCGCCGACTCCCGCGAACCATCGAGGCGATGATCGATCCGATCCTGGACGAGCCACGCCAGCCCCAGGTCGAGCACGTGCACCGACGGCTCGCCTCCCGCGGGCATGTCGAGCAGCACGTTCGACGGCTTGAGATCCCCGTGGATCACCCCGCGCGCGTGCGCATGGGCGAGCGCCCCCAGCACGCTGTCGACCAGCCTCCAGAGGATCGGCCAAGGCAGGGGCTCCTCGTTCACCTTCGCCAGGTAGAGCCACTCGTGCATCGAGCGACCCGGCACGGCATCCATCGCCAGGAACGGCGTCCCGTCCGGCAGCGCGCCGAAGTCGCGCGCGCGCACGATCGCTGGATGGCTGAGCCCGGCGAGCGCACGCGCTTCCTCCTGGAACCACCAGGCATCCTCCGGACGGTTGCGTGCACCAGGCCGGCACAAGAGCTTGAGCGCGATGCGCTCGTCCACGACCAGATCACGGCACAGGTACACGACACCCATTCCGCCGCGACCCAGCTCGCGTCTCACCTGATAGCGGCCGGCCAGAATGGTGCCAGGAAGGAAGGCATCGTCGCTCATATAAGCCCCGGGGCGATGATAGCTCGCGGTGACGGGCCTTGTGCTAGCCTCAACAGATGGTTGGCGCTGTGCGCGTGCTCGCCTTTGCGGGCGTGAGAGACGTGCTGGGGAAGGAGGAAGTCTCGCTCCCACTCCCGGCCCCTTGCACCGCCTCCGAGCTCCTGGCGGACGTCTGCGCTCGCTACCCCGGCCTCGTCCCCTACCAGGGCTGCCTCCGCGTCGCCGTGAACGGTACCTACGCCGATCCCGGCGATCCCGTCCGGGTAGGCGACGAAGTCGCACTCATCCCACCCGTTGCTGGCGGGTAGGACCAGGGGCGGATCCATGCGCACCGACCTCCTCCGGGAGCCGCCGCCGACCCCCTCGCGACCCGCTGCGCCCCGGCGCTCCTTGCCTGTCCTGGGACAAAACGCCGCACGTGCCCCCCTCGTTCCACGTCCAGCCACGCCGGCCCTCCCACCGCGCAGTGTGCGCCTGTCGGTCACCGACCGCTGTGATTTCGCTTGCACGTACTGCCGTCCCTCCCGCAATGACGGCTACGTCGAAGGTCGACTCCTCACCAGCACCTGGCGCACCCTCCTGGAAGCGCTGCGTGCGGGTGGCATCCGTCGCGTGCGCCTCACGGGCGGCGAACCGCTGATCCACCCGGACATCGTCGCGATGGTCGGCTTCATCGCTTCGCTCGGCTTCGAGGACGTCGCGCTGACCACCAACGCCTCCCAGCTCACCCGCCTCGCCCGACCCCTCCGCGACGCTGGCTTGCACCGCCTCAACATCTCCATCGACACGCTGGACCCGGCGCGCTTCTCCGAGATGACCCGCGGTGGTCGCCTCGCTCAGGTCCTGGAGGGGATCGACGCCGCCCTCGCCGTGGGCTTCGCTCCCATCAAGCTCAACACCGTCGTCCTCCGAGGCCAGAACGACCACGAGCTCGAGTCCCTCCTTCTGTGGGCGTGGGAGCGCCGCATGATCCCCCGCTTCCTGGAAGTGATGCCGATCGCCGAGGGTGCCCGGATGGTGAAGCAGCACCTGATCACCGCCGCCGAGATGCGCGACCGCCTGGCCGAGCACCTCTTGCCCGAAGAAGCCGCCGTCGAGCCAGGCCTCGGCCCGGCGAAGTACATCCGCTCCCGCCGCGACCCCACCCTGCGCGTCGGCTTCATCAGCGGCACCAGCGACACCTACTGCGACACCTGCGACCGCCTGCGGGTGTCCTCCACCGGCGTGCTCCGCCCTTGCCTCGCCACCGACGACGGCGTCGACGCCTCGAAGGAAGCGCACGCTGGTGATCTGAACGGCATCCTCGCCCGGCTCGACGAGGCCTGGCGCCTCAAGCCGGACGGGACGGTGTGGAAGGGCTGCACCGAGGAGACCGCAGCCAGCGTCTCCATGCGCGCCATCGGCGGCTGAGCGCGCCGAGCGCCTTCGCAGCGCCTCAGTTGCAGGGGATGCGCGGGCACACCTCCGCCACGCTGTCGTTCTCGACGACCGTGATGCAGTAGTGACAGCTCTTCGTGCCCACCCCCGGAATGTCACACCGATCGCGCGTGATCTTCACGTAGTTCGAGGGCTCCCCCTGGGACATCCATCCACCACCGCAGGTGAGCATGCGCCAGCCGGTCTGCGTCGCCGAGGCGAACGGCTTGCTCGTGAAGTACTCGAAGCTGACGTCGTAGGCCGGCAAGGCGTGCTCCGACTCGTCGACGATCTCGACCTCGAGGTCGTCCTCGTCTTCCGTCGGCTCGCCGCCGATGGCGCAGCCCATGAACATCGCGCTCCCGAGGAAAAAGCAGGCCAAGATCGAATGATTGAGGCTCATGTGAAACTCCATGGCTCGCCACCGCGGCACCTGCGCGGCGCGAGCGCGGGGGCCCATTGCAAGCAGGTTGCCAGCATCGAGGCCGCGCTGAACGCCTCGAAACCTCGGCGAAAGTCGCTGGAACCGTGACGACGCGCCGACGTGAAGCATGTGCGTTGCGCAAGGGCTGCTCGAACGAAGCCAGGGTTGCGCGAGTCGAACGCCATGCCCTCCGCCGAGCGCGTCACCCCTCGCGGTGCAGGCGTTCTGGAACCCGGGCCACCAGCGCATCGATGGCGACACGAACCCGGCTGGGCAGGTGCTGGGTCAGCGGCCACACCGCGTGAATGTCGTAACCGAAGGCGCGCTCTCCTTCGAGGACGGGAACGAGCGTGCCAGCGCGCAGCGCATCCGCGACCAGCCAGCAAGGGAGCCAGGCGAGGCCCGCGCCCGCCACGGCGGCAGCGGCGATGGCTTCCAGATCGTCGAAGCGGATGCGACTCGGGAGCGTGAGTTCGCGCGCATGTCCCTCTGCATCGAGGAGGCGCCACGGGACGACGCGCCCCTCCCGCCCGTAGACGAGCCCTTCGTGCAGCGCGAGTTCGTCGAGCACATCGGGCGTCCCGCGATCGGCCAGGTACTCCGGGGAACCGCAGACGACCATCACTTGCTTGCCGAGGCGGCGTGACATCAGCCCGGCGCTGTCTGCCAGCGGCCCCCCGCGAATGGCGAGCTCGACGCCCTCCTCGACGAGATCCACACAGCGATCCGTGAAAGAGACCTCCAGCGCGATCTGCGGGTACTCCTGAGCCACCTCCACGAGGATGGGCGCCACACATCGCCGCCCGAACAGGACGGGCACGCTCACCCGCAGCCGCCCTGCAGGCTCTTTTCGCCCTCGCTCCAGCAGCGCCTCTGCCGCCTCCAGCTCTGCCAGCGCGCGCGAGCAGCGCTCGTAGAACGCCTGCCCATCGTCGGTGAGGCGCAACGCGCGCGTCGTCCGGTGAAACAGGCGCACCCCGAGCTGCTCCTCCAGCCGGATGACGGCCTTCCCCACCGCCGACCGCGACTGCCCCATCCGTTGCGCCGCCAGCGCGAAGCTACCCGCCTCCGCCGCTTGCACGAAGCTGACGACCCCCCGCAGCCGATCACTCACCCCGTACACCCGACCCCCTCTCTTCTTACGTAACCCAGCAGCTTCACGTGCCCAGCAGCTTTACGTGCCCAGCAGCTTTACGTGCCCAGCAGCTTCACGTGCCCAGCAGCTTCACGTGACCCAGCAGCTCGTGTGGCTGCAGCACATCGCGCGATGCATGACCTTGGCGCAGCCCGTGAACCCTCACCGTTGCTCTCGCTGAGCCCCCGCCGCCAGCTCGTCAATCCCCCGCTACCTCCCGGCGACCGGAGACACCCATGCTCTCTCTCTCGCCTCCCGGCGCCGTGATCTCCGGATTGGTGCCTTCCAGTCTACAATGAAGCGACTTCTTGCCCGTACTGGAGACAAATCGTCGCCACTACCCTCCCTCCGTATCCGCTCGCTGCGTCGATCGGGCTGCCCGGTGGCGCCCGCGCAGCGGCAAGGAGTGAGGACCGATGCGCTCTCGTGGACGAGTCTCTCTGGCGGCCTTGCTGGTCATGGCCATGCCTGCGTGCGGTGGCGGCGAACCTCCGCCTGTGACCCCTCAGGACGGTGTCCAGGCGCCCCCGTCGGTCCGCGTCCACGCGCTGGACTGCGGTCGCGCCGACATCCAGGACATGTCGTTCTTCGGGGATGACGGCGGCCCCCGCGAGCTGGTCGCCGCTTGCTACCTCGTCCACCACCCGCGTGGCGCGTTGCTCTGGGATACGGGCATCGATGATGCCGTCGCCCGGACTCCGGGCGGCGTCGTCGATTCCGGGTCGAGCATTCGTTTCCGCGTCGAGATGCCCTTGCGGGAGCGGCTGAGTCGGCTCCAGCTCGCGCCCGAGGACGTGGACTACGTCGCGTTCTCTCATCTTCACGTCGACCACGCGGGGAACGCCAACCTGTTTCCGGGCGCGACCTGGCTCTTGAACCGTCGCGAGCTTCCCTGGGCGACGTCGAGCCCCGCGCCGCAGGGCATCGAGCCGGCGCTCTTCTCCTCTTACAAGGCGGCGCAGATCCGGCATCTCGACGGGGAGACCGACGTCTTCGGTGACGGGAGCGTGACGATCGTTCCGTCCCCGGGTCACACGCCTGGGCACCAGAGCTTGCTGCTCCGGCTCCACCGGGCCGGGACCTTCCTCATCTCGGGGGACCTGACGCACACCCATGGCAACTGGGAGCACCGACGCGTCCCTCCCTTCAACACCGATCAGGAAGAGACGCTCCGTTCGATGGATCGCCTCCGCGCCCTGGCCGAGTCCACCGGGGCGCGCTTCGTGGTCCAGCACGAGCCTGACGAGCTCTCCGTGTTCCCTCCGTTCCCTGGCTACCTCGATTGAGCCGTTCCCTGGCTACCTTGCTCGAGCGCGTCGAGACAGGACCAGCACCCGCGGCCGAGCAGCGGGGGCGTCGGCGGCCTGACGGGGGCGCTCACCGAGCGAAACTGGGGGTGTCGTCGGCCGCGGGCAGAATCCCGGAGCGAAACTGGGGGCGTAGGCCGCACCTACCCGGTGGTTGAGGCGAAACTGGGTGCGTCGGCGGCCGACGGAGGGAGTTTCACTGCGAAACTGAGGGCGTCGGCGGGCGTCGACACACCCAGTTTCACCGCGAAACTGGGTACGTCGGCGGCTGCTGCCGTGGTTTGGCGCGGTGAGACCGTCACCGTCCACGTGACGCCCTCGCTCTCCGGGGTCGCACTCCCTGTGGCGGCGGTGTGGAGACGATGCTGCCGGTGCGAAGGGTTGCGTCGGCGGCCGCCACACTGGCGATCGGACGGGAACTGCCTGTGTCGGCGCCCAGCACGTCCCGGTTTCTCGCGCGAACTGCTGGCGTCGACGGCCGAGGCACGCAGTGGCAGATGCCATGCAGCCTTTCCCCGAGCGTGGGAGCTCCTGAGTCAGGTGTTCGCTGAACCCAGGTGCTCGCTGAGCCAGGTGTTCGCTGTACAAGGAGCGGGGGGCCGTGCCAGATCACCCCCATGTCGCGCCAGGATGCCGGAAAGCCCCTCGACCAGCCGGAGCGAAACGCCGAGGAGCGGCCGGAGCCGGCTCCCCGCGGGGCTGCGGCCCTGTCCAGCCACCTGAGCGAGCGGGGTGAAGTCCACATGGTGTCGGTCGAGGGCAAACCCACGACCCTGCGTCGGGCCGTGGCCGGGGCCACGATCCAGATGCGGCCGGAGACGGCACGGCGTCTCGCCGCGGGAGACACGCCGAAAGGGGAGGTGCTCGCCACCGCGCGCCTCGCCGGCATCATGGCGGCGAAGCGGACGCCGGAGCTGATTCCCCTCTGCCACGGGGTGGCCTTGACCCATGTCGCGGTGGAGCTGTCGATCGACGAGGCGGCGGCGGCCGTACACATCACCGCGACGGCCGAGGCGATGGATCGGACCGGCGTGGAGATGGAGGCCATGGTCGCGGTGAGCGCGGCAGGGCTGACCCTCTACGACATGTTGAAGGGCATCGACCGGGCAATGGTGCTGGGGAGTGTGCGCCTGCTCGAGAAGAGCGGGGGGCGCTCCGGTCACTTCCGTCGAGAGGAGGCCGAGCCTCGGCCGCCAGTGACGTCGGAGGTCGACGCCTCGACCACGGCCGTCGGGAGCGATGCCGTTGCTGGACCTGCTGGCGCTTCACGAGGGCGCATCCGGACCGAGCCCCTGCGGCTTGACGAGGTGGTCGCCGAGGTCGCTCACGCTGGTGCGGGCGGGGTGGCGACTTTCCTCGGCGTGGTGCGCGATCACAACGACGGCCGCGCGGTGACGCTCCTCGAATACGAGGCGTACGCCACGATGGCCGAGGGGGAGCTCGAGCGCCTCCTCGCGGAGATCGCTGCCGAGATCCCGGGGGTGCGTATCGCTGCCGCGCACCGGGTGGGGGCATTGCAGGTCGGGGACGCTGCCGTCGTGTGTGCAGCGAGTGCGCCCCATCGTGGTGAGGCGTTCCGCGCGTGCCGGTTGCTCATCGACCGCCTCAAGGAGCGTTTGCCCATCTGGAAGCGCGAGCACGGCCCCGATGGACCGTACTGGGTGGGCTGGGAGGATGCGCGCTGCTCCCCGGAAGGTCACGACCACGCCGGGCACGCGCATCACCCTCCCCACGCGCACGGCAGCCGAGGCGGAAGCGCTGGCGACAAGAGCTGAGATCTCGGTCGGCGAACGAAGACTTCGGCCGGCGAACTCTGGGCTGAGAGTTCGGGCAGCAGGTGCGGCCGGCACGGCGCGCTCGCGGGCCCAAGCTGGCTCCAGCGTCACCCGGTGCGTCGAGGGAACGCCGACGTCGCCAGGTCGAACGCCGACCACCAGGCATCCCAGAGCGGCTCGTCGAGCACCCCAGCGACCTGGAGACCGGACGCTTCGTGGGAGGCCCAGAGATAAGGGGGGCGTGTGTCGTCGGGCGCGAAGTAGCGCCACTCGCGGGCGCTCGGAAGCGCACCAGGGAGCGTGCCCATCACCGGCTCCAGCGCAGCGAGGCCGTTGAAGGCGCTCCAGTCGAAGCGAACGAAGGTGTCGATCGAGACCAGCGTGACGGGGCTCCGGCCGAGTACCGTGCGCGCGATGTCGGCGAGTGGCGCGGCACCTCGCTCGAGGTCGAAGAGGCACAAGCGCGCGTCGTACCAGTCGAGCCAGTCGTCCTCGTTCATGCCGCGCGCGAGCAGGGCGTCTCCGAGCGCGCTTTGCTCGGTCTCGGTGAGGTCGAGCCGAAGGTAGCGTGCGACGGTGTTCGGTCTGGCGTTCACGATGGGCGTCTCAGGGCCGATGGGCATCTCATGGCGCGTGTCTCGGTCTCATGATGCCACGGTCGCCGACGACCCGAGCGTGCCAGCGCCTGGAGCGTGCCAGCGCCCGAAGATGGCGGCACCTCTCCCGTCCCAGCGAAAGCGAGCGTCGTGACCTTCCACGAAAATTCCGAATGCCGACCCCTGAACACAGGGATTGCATTCATGAATCCAAGAAGAAAGTGGACCAGACGGGAACTATTTGGTTGCCCGGAGCATCTCAGCTGGGGTACTCAATTCGATACAGCATCATGAACCGTCAATGGAGCCAGCAAACGACCGTCACCGCCTCCCGTCGGGAAGGTGAAGCGGGCATTGGCTTGCTCGGTGGCGGTCAAGGTGCGTCCCAAGCCAGACAGTCCAAGCTGTCTTCTCAGCGTGGCTCGAAAGCGCTCGAGAATCAGGGGAAGGGCCATCGAAGGCGGTAATTCTGGCGTCTCCTCGACGTTGAAGAAGGCCGCCTCGGGACAACCCAGGCGGCCTTCGGCGTTTCAGGCCCTCCCCTCGACCTCACGAACCCGGTGACGGGGGACGAGCTCGGAATGGGGGCACGGTCCGTGAGGCCTGCATGGCTGGTCATTGCGTCGGCATTCGTCCGGCGGAGTCTCCAGCGACGGGAGGGGTGTGTGTCCTTGCGGCCCACCCGGAGAGGGGCATGGTGTGCCCTGCGATCGAGGGGGCAACGATTCGAACATCACAGGAGCATTGAGCCGCTGCAATCGCGGCGGTCAGGGAGAGGTGTGTCCGAGGATCCGTAGCTCAATGGCAGAGCAACCGCCTTTTAAGCGGAAGTGTGGAGGTTCGAGTCCTCTCGGATCCACTGACGGGCCAGCAGAATCGACGAAGACATCGACGAGCGCAGCATTCCGGGGTCGTTCATCCGGTCAGGACGGCGTCCTTTGAAGTCGCAGAGGCAGGTTCGAGTCCTGCCCCCGGAACCATGCATTCGTTCACGAGCAATCCTCGATGGAGGTGTGCGAGGGCGTCGTGTGTCGTCGAGTCGCTGGATCGTCGCCTGTTTTGTTGTCGTTGATTGACATGGAAATGAGTCGATGAATGAAATTGTATTGACTGAAATGGGCAAGGTGATAAATGAATTGAACAGAGAACGATGATGGTCTTCCGGAAAGCAAATCGTCTGTCGTGGTGCGTATCGTCCTTCGGGCCGTGCGTCTCGCAGCGAGCTGGCGCTCTTCAGAGACGGCTGGCAGGCAGCTCTCACGAGGGCGGGTGCAAGTTCTCCCCGGTGCCGGGCAGTTGGCGCTCCAGCGTGGTGAAGAACGCGGAAGATCTCGAGAGGTATCCCTGAACGGCTTGAGCAGGCGTCCAGCGAAGGATGTCGGCAAGAGGCCGCCCGGGGTGACCCGAGGCGGCCTTCGTCGTTTCGGGCCGTGAGCTCGCTCCGCTCTGGGGAGTTGCATAGGGGAGGGAGGGCCGCAGCCATCGCTGTGGTCGTCGGATGTGTGTGTTCGAGGATCCGTGGCTCAACGGTAGAGCAACCGCCTCTTGAGCGGAAGTGTGGAGGTTCGATTCCTCCCGGATCCACTGCTCCTGGAGCACCGAACAGAATCAGTGGTTCTGCGCGGTGATCTCAGCCGCCCCGAGAGGGGTTGGAGCGTCGTGCGTCATTGTGTCGTTGAATGGGCATGCTCTGGAGAGTCCGAGGCGGTTTTCGTCGTTCCGGGCTCGTACGCTGGTTGTGTGTCGTGTCTACCGGGATCGTTCATTTGGTAAGGACGGCGGTCTCTGAATCCGCAGAGGCAGGTTCGAATCCTGCTCCCGGTACCCATCCTTCTCCTGCGCGGAGCTGCGTCTCCGCCCTGATCTCTGACAACCTGATCTCATGCGAAAAAGAGGGGTGCACCGTGTGCGTCCCTCGTGCGGAGGCACCTCATGTGCCTTTGCATTCCGACGTAGCTCGATGGCAGAGCGACCGCCTGTTAAGCGGAAGGTTGGGGGTTCGAGTCCCCCCGTCGGAGCCATTCCTCCTTCCACGCGAGCTTCCCTGGAGGCGTTGATCACGGAGATCACGTGCACCACCGCTGAAGTGCTTGGCACGGGCGACCACAAGGAACGGCTGAAGCTGGGCAAAGTGGATCGTGCCCACGGGCTCGATCCGTCGCCTGTCTACCGCGGGGACTGTCAACTGTGACTGAACGGCTCGTTCACGTACCGGCTCTTTCGGAGCAACCTTCGGGAGCACACAGTGCTCGCATGACCGTGAGAGCTTTCGGCGCGCATGCCGCCATCAAACCGCTGGAGCCCATCGACATCGTCCGTCGTGCGCCGGGCCCACACGATGTGCAGATCGAGATCGCCTTCTGCGGCGTCTGCCACTCCGACTTGCACACCGTCCGCGGCGAGTGGTCGGGCACGCTCTACCCTTGCGTGCCCGGGCACGAGATCGTCGGTCGCGTCTCGGCCGTCGGCGTCGAGGTCACCCGCTTCAAGGAGGGCGATCTCGTCGGTATCGGCTGCATCGTCGATAGCTGTGGCACTTGCGCATCCTGCACCGACCACCTCGAGCAGTACTGCGAGCGAGGCATGACGGGCACCTACAACTCGCCGACGCCCGGCGCGCCCGGTCACACGCTCGGTGGCTACTCGCAGCGCATCGTCGTCAAGGATGCCTACGTCGTGAAGATCCGTCACCCCCGGGAGCAGCTCGCGGCCGTTGCCCCGCTGCTCTGCGCTGGCATCACCACCTACTCGCCGCTGCGCCACTGGAAGGCCGGCCCCGGCAAGAAGATCGGAGTCGTCGGCATCGGCGGGCTCGGCCACATGGGCATCAAGCTCGCGCACGCGATGGGGGCCCACACCGTCGCGTTCACCACGTCGGAGTCGAAGCGAGAGGACGCGAAGAGCCTCGGCGCCGACGAGGTCGTGGTGTCGCGCAGCGCAAGCGAGATGGGTGCCCACGCGAACAGCTTCGACATGATCTTGAACACCGTCGCGGCGAGCCACGACCTCGACGCGTACACGCGGCTGCTCGAGCGTGATGGTGCCCTGGTGCTGGTCGGCGTGCCGGAGCACGCGCATCCGTCGCCCGCGGTCTTCAATCTCGTCGGAAAGCGCAGGAGCATCGCTGGCTCGATGATCGGCGGCATCGCCGAGACACAGGAGATGCTCGACTTCTGCGCGGAGAAGGGGCTCGTCGCCGACATCGAGCTGATTCGCATTCAGCAAGTCGAAGAGGCGTACGCGCGGATGCTGAAGAGCGACGTGAAGTACCGGTTCGTCATCGACAATGCGAGCCTGGAGGACCGCTCATGAAAGCCGCTCGTCGCGAGCCGTTTCGACGCTCGACCCTCCAGGAGAACCGAACGATGAATCCGACCTATGATTTCAAGGGCCAGGTGGCCTTGGTGACGGGCGCGGCAATGGGCATGGGGCTGGCGACGGCGCGTGCCTTCGCGCAGAGCGGTGCGTCCGTGGTCCTGGCAGACCGCGACGGAACGCTTGCCACGACGGAGGCGTCGAAGATCGTCGACGAGGGCGGCGTCGCGATTGGCATGGCCTGCGACGTGACGGACGAGGCGCAGGTCGCCGCTGCGGTCGATCGCGCCGTCGCCGAGTACGGCCGGCTCGACATGGCGTTCAACAACGCCGGCATTCAGGTGCCGCCGAGCGACGCCGCGGACGAGCCCACCGAGAATTTTCATCGGGTGGTGGCGGTCAACCAGTTCGGCGTCTGGGCGAGCATGAAGCACGAGCTGCGCGTGATGCGTGCGCAAGGCTCGGGGGCGATCGTGAACAACTCGTCGCTCGGTGGACTGGTCGGGCTGCCGCAGCGTGCCGCGTACCATGGCACCAAGCACGCCGTGCTCGGCATGACCAAGAGCGCCGGCGTCGAGTACGCGCCGCGTGGCATCCGTATCAACGCGGTCTGCCCTGGCACCATCGACACACCGATGGTTCAGGACATGCTGAGAGGCCAGGCCGACGCGATGAAGGAGATCATGAAGGAACAGTCGATCGGGCGGCTCGGCCGGGCCGACGAAGTCGCCGCCGCCGTGCTGTGGCTGTGCAGCCCCGGTGCGAGCTTCGTGATGGGTGTCGGCCTGCCGGTCGACGGCGGCTTCACTGCGCACTGAGATGCCGGGTGGCGAGGGCGTGTTCAGCGCAGCGGCTGCACGGGAATCTTGGCACCGTTTGGTGTGACGAGGTGTTGCGGCAGGATGGTGCGTTCCAGGGGATCGTAGGCGATTTCGAGCCACGTGCTGGTGCCCAGTGCGGAGGCGACGTGCGGTTCGACGTCATGCCGGCACGAGAGCGTCAGCCGTTCCAGCGCGTGGCGATGGTCCGCTTCGCGCGTGTCCGGGAGCCACACCGTCAGCTCCAGCGCCATCTCGTAGCCGAGCAGACGATCCACTCCGTCGGAGGTGGCGACGCGCTCCGCACCGAACACGCTCTTGTCGACCCGCGCCCACGCGGGCACGAGGCGCCGATCCTTCTCGGCGTGGGCGGCGAGCAGGCGGGGGTACGCCTGTCGCTCACGCCAGGCGCGCGCGAGGCCGAACAAGCCGCCGCACAGCCCTATCAAGGTGATGGCGCCGAGGGTCAGCTTGGCGACCAGAGACTCCTCATTCCAAGCGGGCACCGCCCAGCTGACGGAGATGAGCGTCCAGAAGGACCAGAGCCGCATCTGCGAGGAGAAGCCGGCGACGGGAGGGGGCGGACGGCGGGTGATCTGGGGGGGCCACGGCGGTGGCGCGTCGGCCGGGGAGGTCATCATGAAATCTGGACGGCGATTGTGGGTGAGTCAGCCGTCGGTTGCCACCCTATGCGCCAGCGGCGACAGCATCGGCGAGGCGTGGGTACTTCGGCTGGAAGCCGAGATCCTCGCGGATTCGGCGGCCGTCGAGGAGCACGTCGAACGCCCGTCCGTGCTCGGCATTGGATCCATCGGGCGGCGGCGCCCCGACCGACGCGAGCAGCGTGGCGAGGTCCGGGGCTTCATCGTCGACGACGTTGTAGATGCGGTGCGCGGGCGATGGGGCGTCGAGCAAGCGCGCGACGGCCTGGGCGACGTCGGCGTGGTGTGCGATCGACATCCGCTGCGTCGGGGCGAAGCTCCGCATGATCGGGACGATCTCCTCGATGTGCGGGTCGCCATCGCCGTACACGAACGGCAGCCGCAGCACGCGCACGTCGAGGCCGTCGACCGAGAGGAGGAAGCGCTCCGCGGCGAGCTTGCTCTCCGGGTACGCAGAGGTCGGCGCGCAGGGGGCGTCTTCGTTCGCGAGGCGGCCGCCGTTGCCGCCGTAGACCAGGCCGGTGCTCGTGAAGATGAAGCGCTTGACCGAGGCGGCGAGCGCGGCGTTCGCGAGGTACTGCGTACCCTGGTCGTTGACCGCGTGCGCTTGCTCGGGCGTCGCACCACGGAAGAACGCGGCGCAGTGGACGACGGCGTCGACGCCGCGCACCGCCTCGGTGAGCGAGTCGGCGTCGAGCAGGTCGCCCTGGACGAGCTCGATGCGGTCGCCGTGCTCGCCGCGCAGCGTTGCAGCGCGCGCGGGATCGCGCACGAGGGCGCGGACATGGTCGCCGCGCTGGGCCAGATGACGCGTGAGACGGCTCCCGACTTTTCCGGTCGCTCCGGTGACGAGGATTTTCATGGGAGCAACGGTAACGACCGGCGTTCGACGGAGATTGGAAGAATCGGCCAAGCGCATCGGCGCTTGCCGAGGAGCGCCTGCATGGCCAGAATTGCGCCGTGTACGCGAGCGGTCTGCACCAACACAGGTTCGCACCGAGCGCTGCGGTCGCGCCTGCGGTGGCCGCGCTGTGGGTGAACGAGTGCGGCTTCGACACGGCGGGCGTCTCCATCCCACGCGCCGAGCCTCACCTCGTCGTTCGCTTCGGGCCATCGGCGCGCCGAGGCCTCGACTTTCACGCCATCGGGGCGCGACAGCGTGCGCATCGAAAAGTCATTCGCAGTGGCCAGAGGACGGTGATGGTGCGTCTGCATCTGGGGACGCACGGGGCGGTCTTCGGCGTGCCCTCGTCGGTGATCGCCGACCGCATCGTCCCGCTCGAAGACCTGTGGGGCGTCGCCGCCACCAGGGAGCTGGGTGAGCGGCTTTTCGAGGCGCGCCAGGTCCCCGAGGTGGTGGCGATCCTGGAGGAGGTGATCGCCAGGCGCCTCCCTGCCTCGGAGGCGCATGAGGCCCCCACACAGCTCGCGCTCGACGCGGCGGCGAGGTTGGGCACCGCCCGCGTGAACGACGTCGCCAAGGCACTCGGCGTGAGCGAGCGAACCCTTCGGCGCGTCTTTCGCGAGGCCGTCGGCATGAGCCCGAAAGAGTTCTCGCAGCTCACGCGCTTCCATCGCGCCCTGCGGGAGGCTCGGGCGGGCCTCCACGTGGACTGGGCGGGTATCGCCAGCGCCACCGGCTATTACGACCAGGCGCACCTCATTGCCGAGTTCCGCAAGATCGTCGGCGTGACGCCTCGCGCGTTCCTCGGCGAGCTCCGGGGCGCCGCGTCGAGCACGACGGGGCGTGAACGAGGCGCGCGCTCAGAGACCTGAGGGGACTCTGGAGTTCAGCTCCGGGTGGGAGAGCCCCGGCAGGTGGGGGCGGTTCCAGTTCCCACCTTGTCGGGGGGCCGTCAGGGGTGCTGCGCGAGTCGATTCAGCGTCTGCAGGTCTTCGGCGCCGAGGCGGACGGACGCGCTGGCGAGGTTCTCCGCGAGGTGAGTGAGCGAAGACGTGCCGGGAATGAGGAGCAGGTTGGGCGAGCGATGGAGCAACCACGCGAGCGCCACCTGCATCGGCGTCGCCTCCAGGCGAGCTGCCACGGCGTCGAGCGCGCTGGACTGCAGTGGCGTGAACCCACCGAGAGGGAAGAAGGGGACGTAGGCGATGCCGTGGGCGGCGAGCTGGTCGATGATCGCGTCGTCGTGGCGATGTGCCAGGTTGTAGTGGTTCTGGACGCATGCAATCTCCGTGAGCTTGCGTCCCTCTGCGATCTGGGTGGGCGTGACGTTGCTCAGGCCGATGTGACGAACCAATCCGCGTCGCTGGAGTTCTGCGAGGGCCGTGAGCGGCGCCTCGATGGATCCTTCCGCTGGGCTCTCGATGCGAATCATCGAGCGAAGGTTCACGAGATCGAGGACGTCACGGCCGAGAGTGCGCAGGTTGTCATGCACCTGCTGCTCGATGTCGGCGGCGGAGGCCGCAGGGTCCCACGACCCCGTCGGCCCGCGCACGGCGCCGACCTTCGTGGCGATGAGGAGGCCATCGCGGTACGGGTGCAGCGCCTCGCGGACGATCTCGTTCGTGACGTGCGGACCATAGGCATCGCTGGTGTCGATGTGGTTGACGCCCTGGGCGACGGCCTCACGCAGCACGGCGACGGCGGCCTTGCGATCCTTCGGGGGGCCGAAGACGCCGGGGCCGGCGAGCTGCATGGCGCCGTAGCCCAGACGGCGAACGAGGTGGGAGGCGAGGGGATAGCTGTCTGCGTGGGAGAGGTCGGTCATGGTGTCGGCCTTGGGTGCGCGGTTCTCCGTGGATCTTGCCAACGATTCGCTGCACGACAATCCGTTGCAGTCTGCACAGCCTGTGCGAAATTCCGGACAGTCATGGATGACCTCGCAGACCTCACCGCGTTCCTGGCCGTGGCCCGCGAGGGGGGCTTTCGCAGCGCCGCTCGCGCGGCAGGGACGAGCGCGTCGCGCATGGGCGATGCCGTTCGTCGGCTGGAAGAACGACTCGGCGTTCGGCTGCTCCATCGCACCACGCGCAGCGTCACCCCCACCGACGCTGGTGCGCGCTTGCTGGAGCGAATCTCCCCGGCGCTGGGCGAAGTCCGCGCTGCGCTGGATGTGGTCAACGACTACCGCGATCGTCCTGCCGGTCGTCTGAAGCTCAACGTGCCGACCGTGGCCTCCAGGCTCGTGCTACCCCGCATCGTGCCGCCTTTTCTCGCGAAATACCCCGAGATCTGTGTCGAGATCGTCGCCGAGGAGCGTCGGGTCGATGTGGTCGCAGAGGGGTTCGATGCCGGGATCCGGTACGACGAGTCGCTGGAGAAGGACATGGTGGCGGTCCCCATTGGCCCGCGTATTCAGCGATATGCTGCCGCGGCTTCGCCCGCCTACCTCGCTCGCCGTGGGCGGCCGTCGCATCCGCGCGAGCTGCTCGAACACGATTGCCTTGGATGGCGCCTCTCGAATGGCCCGCTGCATTCGTGGGAAATGGAGCGGGACGGAGAGACGATTCATGTCGAGCCGAGAGGCCAGCTGATCACCAGCATCGGCGGCGCCACGGAGTTCGCCGTGGAGGCGGCCGTGGCTGGCTGCGGAATCATCTATCTGTTCGAGGAATGGCTGCGTCCTTCCATCGACCGAGGCGAGCTGGTGCCCGTGCTCCAGCCGTGGTGGCTGAGCTTCTCCGGGCCTTTTCTCTACTACCCAGGTCGTCGGTACCTTCCGACGCCGCTGCGCGCCTTCGTCGACTTCATCAAGACGACGGCACCCTCGACGCGGCCGCGAACTCGTCGAGGGGATGCGAGCAAAAGGCGCTGACGATCAGGGGGGAGATGAGCGTGCTCGAGAGCGAGTCAGGCGAACTCCAGCGTGGCACCGCGTTCGCGTTTCGAGAGCGCTGTCGGCGTGACACCGAGGAATTCCCGGTAGTCGCCAATGAGGTGGGCCTGGTCGTAATAGCCCGCATCGGTGGCGATGCGGCTCCAGTCATTCGAGTTCGCCGACATGCGGATGGCCCGCTGCAAGCGAACCGTGCGCGCGAACTCCTTGGGGGCCACACCGATGTTCTCGGTGAACGCACGGCGAAGGTGGCGCGCCGTGACGCCGAGCTGCTGGGCGACGCGCTCCACGCGCCCCTCACCGTCCTCGATCAAGCGCGCCGCGCGCCGCGCGATGCGTGCGGACGACGGTTCGACCGTCTGCGAGAGACGCCGCGTGAACGCGCGTGATACGCACTGGATGAGCTGTGGCAGATCACGCGTGGCGAGCAGCTCGGCGTAAAGCTCGGTACCTGCCCGGCCCCAGATGTCGTCGAGCGGGACGATGCGATCCGTCACCTCGCTCGCCGGGATGCCGACGAGGGGGACCGTCCAGCCAGGCTTGAATCGGATCGCGGCTGCGCGCGTGACCCCGCTCAAATTCTTGAAGTGTGCGCGCGTCTGCGGGCCGGCGATGCACACATCGCCGAGACGGCCACGGTCGAGCACGCGAAACACCAGCGTCGTTCTTCCGTCCGGCAGCCAGTCGTACTGCGTGTCCGTGGGACCGAGTGCTCGAACGGCCTCGATGAATCGAGAAAAACTCGGCGTCGCATCGGTGGTCGTCGTCGTCACGGTCCCAGTGTCGCCTGCAAGACACGGGCGTTCAAGGCAGCTTCGTGCGTGTCGTTCGGGAAATGTCCGGTCCTTCCAATCCCACCTCTCTCGCGAGGTCTAGGACTTCACCATGACGCACAAGCAACATCCCATCGGAACTGGTTTCGGCGCTGCCTCGACGGCGGACGACGTCCTGAGAGGTATCGACCTGAGCGGCAAGAACGTCGTCGTCACCGGGGGGCACGCCGGGCTCGGGCTCGAGACGACGCGTGCCCTGGTCAAGGCGGGGGCGTCGGTGACCGTCGGCTCGCGGGACCCAGAACGCGCTGCCACTGCGATCGCGGGGCTCGATCACGTGCAGGTGAGCCAGCTCGATCTGGTCGACCCGGCGTCCGTCGATGCCTTCGCGACGCGCTGGGTCGACGCACGTCGCCCGCTCCACGTTCTCATCAACAACGCAGCGGTGCCGGCGCCCAGAGAGGTCATGCGTGATGCGCGCGGCTTCGAGCTGCAGTTCTCGACCAGCCACCTCGGTCACTTCCAGCTCACGCGGGCGCTCTTGCCTGCCTTGCGCGAGGCGCACGGCGCGCGTGTCGTCAATGTCTCGTCCGGTGCGCAGCGTTTCGGCGAGATTCGCTGGGACGATCCCAACTTCACGACTGGCTACAATCCGAACCTCGCCTACGCGCAGTCGAAGAAGGCCAACGTGCTTTTCGCCGTCGAGCTGGATCGGCGCTTCGCGACCGAGGGGATCCGGGCATATGCCGTCCATCCCGGCGTGGTGGTAGGCACCAGCTTGAATGCCGCGGCGGGCGTCGAGGCGCTCCGCGCGATGGGTCTCATCGACGATACCGGAAAGCCGATCATCGATCCGGCGCGCGGGAAGAAGACCGCGGCGCAGGGGGCGAGCACGATCGTGTTCGCTGCGACGAGTCCGCTTCTCGCCGAGATCGGCGGCGTGTATCTGAGGGACAACGACATCGCGCCGCTCGACGATGAGAAGAGACCGTTGACGGCGGACAGCGTCCCGGCGGACGCCGCGTCGCATTCGATTGATCCCGAGGCTGCGAAGCGGCTCTGGGAGCTGAGCGAGCGACTGCTCGGCGGTTGAGCTGGCCGATCGCCTCTCGCCGTCGAATGGAGGCAGGCGCCCAGCGACGGGGTTCGACAAGGGGCTGCCTCGGGCTGCGCGAGGAGGCCTTCGGCGTCTCGAGAGCTGCCTGATCGCGTGCGCCGAGAGCGTCTACATGGCGTGCTTGTCGCCTTTTTTCGAGTTGCAGGAGTAGCAGAGGGGCTGGATGTTCTCGATCGAGTTCGAGCCGCCCTTGCTGATCGGCACGATGTGGTCTGCGGTGATGGTGCTGGACCTTCCTGACAGCAGCGGGATCTCGCTCCACGCGCGACGACACATCGGGCAGCGGTCGTACTGGGCAATCAACGTCTGCCATTCTGCGGTGGAGAAGCTGCCTCCAGCACCAGCCAGGCGGGAGCGCCTCCGTTGAGCGAAGACATGGCGATTGCAGTCCTTGCATGCCGAGAAGTAGGTGCCGTTGCTTCTGAAGGTGAACGAAGCGTTCGGTAGCTTGCGGCGACACAGATAACAGATGCGCTCGGTCATGGTGTGCGGGAGACGTTGGCGACGCCCAGCTCCTGACCTGCCCGCCGTCAGGATCTCGGAGACGCACGGTCGGCACATGCTGTAGTGACGCTCATCGACCCGTTGCGTGAACGCCGTCAAGGGCCGTGCCTCGTTGCAGCGGTAGCAAACCCGAGTCGCCGGGGCGTCCTGCATCCACCCGACGATACCTGCGTGCGCGTGACGTGTCCCTGGGATCACGCGAGCGTGGCCAGGCGGCTCGCCATGTACCGCGCGGGCGACGCGCCGAGCGCTTTGCGGAACATGGTCACGAAGCTGCTCGCGCTCTCGTAGCCCAGGTCCAGCGCCACGCTCTGCACGGTCGCGCCGCGGGAGAGCTTCTGGATGGCGAGGATGATGTGGAGCTGGTGGCGCCAGCGGCCGAAGCTCAGGCCCGTCTCTTCGACCAGAAGACGGTTCAGGGTACGCTCGCCGACGCCGATCCGCTTGGCCCAGGTTTTCGTCGTCGCGCCACTGGCCGGCTCGGCGATCATCGCATCCACCAGGCGACGGAGCCGCGGATCGGTCGGCATCGGCAGGCGATGCTTCTCGATCGAGACCGTCGTGAGTTCATCGAGGAGGACGCCCACCAGGCGCGCGTCCGGTCCGTCGAGATCGTAGAGCGCGGGGCGCGTCGCCAGGCGAAGCAAGAGCTCGCGGAAGAGCGGCGTCACCGACACCGCGCAGCATTCCGGCGGGAGGTTCGGCGCCGCGTCGGGATCGACGAAGACGCTGTAGCCTTCGAGCGGTGCGCGTGCGCGGATCCGGTGCGTCACGGCGGCGGGGATCCACAGCGCGGACTGGGGCGGCACGATCCAGAGGGCGCTCGACGCTTCGCAGAGCAGCTCTCCACGCACCAGGTACATGAGCTGCGACTCGCGGTGCGCGTGAAACTCGCTCTCGAGGCCGCCACTCTCCATGCTGAGCCCGATCGCGTTCGCTGGGCGCGCGGTCGAGAGCTTCCAGCGTCCACGCGCCGAGAGCGCGAAGCGGGTCGCGAGCGAGTCGAGCGATGCTGCCGCGCCAGGGGGTTCATTCGCCACCTGGACGTCGCCGCGAATCGTCCACCCCATCGGGTGGGCAACCCGGGTCGCCTTCGCGCTCCGCCGCCTCGCTGCCATGACCGTTTCGACAAACAAATTGTCTTGATTGCGCAATGCGGTCAACGGCGCTGGTTGCGTATGGTCTCGCGCATGCCAGTGACCGGAGGCCGACCATGAAGTCCGATCCCTTCGACGTACTGCCCGACGAGCGGGTGCGCGCCGTGCTGCGGCGCCTCCACGGGGAGGCCGACCGACAGGTGCCGGGTGTCTTGCTTCACCTGTTGCCGCAGCTACCGCGGATGCTTCTCGGCCGCCGCATCGACGCTCCGGGGACGGAGCTGGACTATGCCGACAAGTACCTCGCGCTCGCGTGCGAACAGGGCGCTTTTTGCTACCTGACGGCGCGTGCGCTCCGCGCCAGGACGATCGTGGAGTTCGGCACGTCCTTCGGCGTCTCGACGCTGTGGCTGGCGGCAGCGGTGCGCGACAACGGCGGTGGGCGCGTCATCGGCACCGAGCTGTTGCCAGAGAAAGCGAAGCGCGCGCAGGCGCACGTGGAGGAGGCGGGGCTCGCAGCCTTCGTGGAGATTCGCGTGGGCGACGCGATGGAGACGCTGCAGGCGGACCTCGGCGAGGTGGACTTCATGCTCAACGATGGATTCCCCCTGCGGGCCCTCGACGTCCTGAAGCTCGTCGCCCCGGCCCTGCGCCCAGGCGCGGTGGTGGTGACCGACAACGTCGGGGTCTTCAGGGCCGATTACCGCGACTACGTGGCCTACGTGCGCGAGCCGCGCCACGGGTTCGCGTCGATGACGATCCCCTTCCGCTCGGGCACCGAGTATTCGGTCCGGCAGCCGGAGCCGCCGGGCTGACCAGCGTCCGCTGTCGGCACGTCGCCGGGCTGCACGCCGAGAAACCTGGCCTCGATCCCGCCACTGCCGGACCGCGCCCGCGAGACGACCGAGGCGATGTGCAGGATGTCCCTCATCAGGCTCGCGCTCGAGCCCCAGACACCCGGGCAGAAGCAGATGCCGACATGAGCGGTGCGGTCGCGGTTCGTCCATTTTGCCATGGCATTCGTCCGCTGGGACGCTGGGGCTGTCGGTCGGGTCGAGCCATCGTTCGCTCATGACCATGAATGCCGATGGGCAGGTTGACTTCGAGAAAGACGCCTTCGCAGGCGAGCGCGGCGTCGAGCTGATGGAGAGCGGTCCGGGGTCGGCGCGTGTCCGTATTCCCTCATCCTCACGCTAGGTCGCGGCCTTTCAAGGAATCGCGTACCTGCGGTGACGACGCGGCGACGTGCACCGGCGCTCGCCCCTCCATCTGCTCGACCTTGGTGGCCCGATCCGCGCGCTTGACAATCAATAAGTATAGACTTATGAGTTGTGCATGCAGAGCGCGGTCGTGGCCGAGAACAAGATCTTCCAGGCGCTGGCGGACCCCAGCCGCCGGGCGATCTTCGAATCGCTCACGCGTGGCGAAGCGGCGGTGAAGGACCTCACGGCGCGCTTCGACATCTCGCAGCCGGCGATCTCGCAGCACCTCGCCACGTTGAAGGATGCCGGCCTGGTGAACGGCCGGCGGGAGGGGCGCTGTGTCTACTACCGGGTGGAGCCGCGCGGCCTGAAGCCGCTCGTCGACTGGATCGCGCACTACCGCGCCTTCTGGACGGAGCACGTCGACCGCCTCGAGCAGCTGCTCGACAAGATGGACCCCTGATGCTCACTGACAAGACCGCGCAATCGCAGACGGAAGCCCTCTCGTTCGAATTCGATTTCAATCACCGACCGGAGAAGGTGTGGCGCGCGCTCACCGACCCGTCGCTGCTCGCGGAGTGGCTCTTGCCCGTCGTCGGTTTCGAGCTCGCGCCAGGGACGGCGTTCTCGTTTCACACGCAGCCGATGCCTGGCTGGGATGGCGTCGTGAATTGCCGGATGATCGAAAGCGAGGTGCAGCGGAAGCTCAGCTACAGGTGGGTCGTGGGCGACATGGACACCGTCGTGACGTTCACGCTCACACCCACGGCGAAGGGCACGCACCTGTCGCTCGTACACACCGGCTTCAGGCCGGACCAGAAGCAGAACTTCGGTGGCGCGCGCTACGGCTGGAAGATGATGGGCCAGAAGCTCGTCGACCTCCTCGCGAGGGCGGCATGAGCGGGTCGAGGTCCGTGTCCTTCGGCGTGATCATCCACGGCGTCGCGTCTCGTCGCCAGAGGAGGTCCTCGTGAACTGGAACAGATGGATCCGGGAGAGCCACCGCTGGGTGTCCCTCGCCTTCACCTTGGCCGTCATCGCGAGCTTCGTCGCCCTGGCGCAAAAGGAGCCCGTGGTGTGGGTGAGCTACCTGCCGCTGCCTCCGCTCGCCTTGCTCCTGTTCTCCGGTCTGTACCTGTTCGTGCTGCCCTATGTCAGCCGCTGGCGCAGAGCCGACGCTGCTCGATTCCCCGGGTGACCTGGGGCGCTTGCGTAGACTGCTTCACAAACCGTCGAACCTCGACCACATGATCCCGGACATGGCCTCCTCGAACCAGCATCCCGCAGACCGTCACGACCTCATCCGCGTCCAGGGCGCCAGGGAGAACAACCTCAAAGACGTCAGCGTCGCGATCCCCAAGCGGCGGCTGACGGTGTTCACCGGCGTCTCGGGCTCGGGCAAGTCGTCCCTCGTGTTCGGCACCATCGCTGCGGAGTCGCAGCGGATGATCAACGAGACCTACAGCGCGTTCGTGCAAGGGTTCATGCCGACGCTGGCTCGGCCCGAGGTCGACGTCCTGGAGGGGCTGACGACGGCGATCATCATCGACCAGGAGCGCATGGGGGCGAACTCTCGCTCGACGCTCGGCACGGTGACCGACGCCAACGCCATGCTGCGGGTGCTGTTCAGCCGCCTCGGCAAGCCGCACATCGGCTCGTCCAAGGCCTTCTCGTTCAACGTCCCGTCGGTCACCGCGGTCGGGCAGTTGTCCGTCGACAAGGGCACGAGCAAGAAGACCGAGCGGCGCACCTTCTCCATCATCGGCGGCATGTGTCCGCGGTGCGAGGGGATGGGCTCGGTCTCCGACATCGATCTGACCCAGCTCTACGACGACAAGAAGTCGCTCAACGAGGGGGCGATCACCGTGCCCGGCTACACGGCCGACGGCTGGTACGTGCGCATCTTCGGGGCCGTCCTCGACCTCGACAAGCCGATCCGCAAGTACACCAAGAAGGAGCTTCACGACTTCCTCCACAAGGAGCCGACGAAGGTGAAGCTCGACAACCTGAACCTCACCTACGAGGGGCTCGTCCCGCGGATCCAGAAGTCGTTCCTCTCCAAGGACGTCGATGCGATGCAGCCGCACATCCGCGCCTTCGTGGAGCGCGCGGTCACCTTCGCCACCTGTCCCGACTGCAAGGGCACCCGGCTCACCGAGGCCGCTCGGTCCTCCAAGATCAAGGGCATCAGCATCGCCGACGCTTGCGCGATGCAGATCAACGACCTCGCCACGTGGGTGCGCGGCCTGGACGAGCCCTCGGTCGCGCCGCTGCTCACGGCGCTGGGGCAATCGCTCGACTCATTCGTGGAGATCGGGCTGGGCTACCTGAGCCTCGATCGGCCTTCCGGCACGCTGTCGGGCGGTGAAGCGCAGCGCACCAAGATGATCCGCCACCTGGGGTCGTCGCTCACGGACGTGACCTACGTCTTCGACGAGCCGACCATCGGGCTGCACCCGCACGACATCCAGCGGATGAATGGCCTGCTCCAGAGGCTGCGCGACAAGGGGAACACCGTCCTCGTGGTCGAGCACAAGCCGGAAGCGATCGCGATCGCCGATCACGTGGTCGACATCGGTCCTGGCGCAGGCACCGCGGGGGGTGAGGTGGTCTTCGCGGGCACCGTCGAGGGGCTGCGGGCCAGCGGCACGCTCACCGGGCGTCACCTGAGCGACCGGGCGTCCTTGAAGCCGTCGGTGCGAAAGCCCTCGGGGGTGATGAAGGTGCGCGGCGCGAGCACCCACAACCTGAAGAAGGTCGACGTCGACATCCCGCTCGGCGTCCTGGTGGTGGTGACCGGCGTGGCGGGGTCGGGCAAGAGCTCGCTGATTCACGGTTCGGTGAGCGGCCGAGAGGGCGTGGTCTCCGTCGACCAGGCCCCGATCCGCGGGTCACGGCGGAGCAACCCGGCGACGTACACCGACATGCTGGAGCCGATCCGCAAGGCGTTCGCGAAGGCCAACGGCGTGAAGCCCGCCCTTTTCAGCGCCAACTCCGAGGGCGCTTGCCCGACCTGCAACGGCGCCGGCGTGATCTACACCGACCTGGGCATGATGGCCGGCGTCTCCACGGTCTGCGAGGACTGCGAGGGCCGGCGCTTCCAGGCGTCGGTCCTGGAGTACCGCTTCGGTGGGCTCAACATCGCCGAGGTGCTCGACCTGCCGATCGACGAGGCCGTCGGCTTCTTCGGCGCCGGCAAGGGCAACACGCCAGCCGCGCACGCGATTCTGAAGCGCCTCGCCGACGTGGGGCTCGGCTACGTGCGCCTCGGGCAACCGCTCACCACGCTCTCGGGCGGCGAGCGCCAGCGGCTCAAGCTGGCGACGCACATGGGCGCCGAAGGCGGCATCTACGTACTCGACGAGCCGACCACCGGCTTGCACCTGGCGGACCTCCAGAAGCTGCTCGGCCTCCTGGATCGGCTGGTCGACGCAGGGAAGTCGGTCATCGTGATCGAGCACAACCAGTCGGTGATGGCGCACGCCGACTGGATCATCGACCTCGGACCTGGCGCGGGCCACGACGGCGGGCGGGTCGTGTTCGAAGGCACCCCGGCCGACCTGGTGGCGGCGAAGTCGACGCTGACTGGCGAGCACCTGGCGGCCTTCGTCGGTGCCCGGCAGAAGGCCGTCAGAGCCCGCTGAGCGCGTCCGCGTTCCCAGGAAGCCGCCGGCTTCCGACGAGACATCGAGCGGCATCCCCGGCGCGCCGGGCCACGCTTCGAGCGTGCCCCGGCGTGGGAGCAGGGAGGGACCGAGGGAAACGATACGACCGAGTTTCGGAACTTGACGGTTCCGGAACTGCCAAGTATCGATACGTCTCGATGTCGCGAGGCCACACATGACCCAGGACGACGACCTCATCGAGGCCGAGCCAGGGCAGCCCGGGCGCAAGCGAGACCCGTCGCGCGATGCCAAGATCCTCGAGGCCACCCTCGAAGTCCTCGCCGAGGTGGGCGCTGCCAGCTTGACCATGGATCTCGTGGCCGCGCGGGCAGGAGCCGGAAAAGCGACCATCTACCGCCGCTGGTCCTCGAAGGCCGAGATGATCATCGAGGCCGTGGCCTACATGAAGCGCAACCAGGTCGACATCGAGCATCTGCCCGACACAGGCACACTCCGCGGCGATTTCCTGGGGTTGTTCAAGCCGCAGTCGCTCGAAGAAGGCGAGCGCAAGATGAAGATCATGTCAGGGCTCACCTCCCTGCTCGTGCAGGACCCTGCGCTCTCCGAGGCAGCCAGCCGCGCCGTCGTCGAGCCATGGGCCGAAGCGTGCCTGGCGTTGATGCAGCGTGCCGTCGCACGCGGTGAGGTCTCCGCGTCTGCGGACATCGTGACGCTGTCTCAGGTCGCGCCATCGATGGCTGCCTACCGTACCCTGGTGCAGCGCAAACCGTTCGACCTGGAGTTCCTCTTGTCTTTGGTCGACGGCATCATGCTGCCGGCCCTACGAGGCCAGTCCTCTGGCTCGCCCTCGGAGGCGACGGATCGACGACCGGACCACGCCGCTCCGCGGGCCGACGAATCCCGAGCGCCCCGCCGAGCGGCGGTGCGAAATCGCTCGAAACGCTGAACCCGAACTGGAGAGACACATGCCTGTGAGCGTGACCAATCACTTGAATTTTCGTGGCAATGCCCGCGCCGCGCTGGAGTTCTATCAGTCCGTGTTCGGTGGTGACGTCACCATCCTCACCTACGAGGATGCACGGAACGTCCAGGTGCCCGCGGAAGCCGAGCAGGTGATGTGGGGCCAGGTTGCCGCAAAGAATGGCTTCCGCGTGATGGCGTATGACGTGCCCGCCGCAATGCCCTGGGACGAAGGCAAGAACGCCTTCTTCGTGTCGGTCCGCGGTGACTCGGCGGCCGAGATCACGGCGCTCTGGGAGAAGCTTTCTGCAGGCGCGACCATCGCGCAGCCGCTTTCGCCATCGGGATGGTCGCCGCTGTACGGGATGCTCAAAGATCGCTTCGGCATCACGTGGGTCATTGATGTCGCAACGGAATACAAGGCTTCCTGAGCCGAGCAGAGCGCAAGCGCCGCGGGAGCGCGCGCTCGTCGAGGCTCCGGGGGACACGTCTGCCGAGGGGAGCCGACTCTCATCCGAGACGCGCTCCTTCGAGACGCCGCTCCAGCTCGAGGCGTGGCTGGCGTCGCATCATGCGACCAAGCAAGAACTCTGGGTGCGCATGTTCAAGAAGGAGTCGGGCATGCCGACGGTCACGTGGAGCGACTGCGTCGTCGCTGCCATTGCCTGGGGCTGGATCGACGGGCAGCGAAAGTCCCTCGACGACGTCTCGTTCCTGCAGCGCCTCACGCCTCGCCGCGCGAAATCGAACTGGTCGAAGAAGAACTGCGAGCACGCCGAGCGGCTGATCGCCGAAGGGCGCATGCAGCCCTCTGGCCTGGCGCATGTCGAAGCAGCCCGCCAGGATGGGCGCTGGGAGCGAGCCTATGCAGGGTCGTCCGAGATGGTCATCCCGGACGACTTCCTCGAAGCGCTGCAGAAGGACCCTGCTGCCAGCGCCTTTTTTGCGACGCTCGATCGCAGAAATCTCTTCGCGATCTATCTCCGACTCCAGACTGCCAAGCGTCCAGAGACCCGGCAAAAGCGAATCACGACCCTGATTGCCGAACTGGCGGGCGGAAAAGCGATTCACTGAGGTGTGCCGCCACGCGGCCCGACCCACCCGGAGGGCCGCTGCGGAGCGGGGCCGGCTGCCGTCGTGGTGGCTGGATGGACGTCGTGGCCATCAAGGTGTGCTGCGATGGAACGCTCGCTCCATCGCCCGCACCCGGGCCTCGACGAACGCCTTGCTCACGGGTGCCCGAGGCAAGACGGCGTCGAACCCGTGGTACGCGCCGGGCACGAGCTCGACCTCCACGGGGACGCCCGCGGCCTCGAGGCGCCTCGCGTAGTCGAGATCTTCATCGTGAAAGAGATCGAGCGTGCCCACGCCGATCCAGGCTGGCGGCAGCCCACGGAGATCGGCTCTGCGCGCAGCGGCCGCGTGCTCGGAGACATCGGCGCCGCCCGGGGGGCGACCGAGGTACTTCGACCAGCCGATGGCGTTGCTGTTCTGGTCCCACACGCGGTGGTGACGCTCGTCCACCTGGCGCAGCACCGTGCGGTCGTCGAGCATCGGGTACACGAGGACCTGCAGGATCGGCATCGGACGCCCGCTGTCCGCGAGGCGGAGGACGAGCCCCGCCGCCAGCCCTCCTCCCGCACTCTGCCCCGCGATGATGGCGCGCTTCGCATCGACGCCGAGCGACGCCGCCTCGCGCTGGAGGAGGTCCCAGGCAGCGACGCAGTCGTCGAGCGGCGCGGGGAACGGGTGGTTCGAAGCGAGCCGATAGTCGACCGACACCACCACGGCGCCCAGCCGCTGCGCCATGCGAGCGCAGACGAGATCGTCTTGCTTCGCGCGACCGACGACATAGCCGCCACCATGAATCCACAGCACGACCGGCGCGCGCCGGGAGCTGCCTGATGCGCGCAGGATGCGCACGGACGCGCTGGTACCCCCGAGCGGCCGTTCCTCCACGGTCACGCCGTCCGGCAGACGTGGCGCCGGCGTCGGAAGCCGCGCCATCAGCCACAGCGACCAGCTTCGGACGACCCCGCGCGGGAGCCACCGCGCAGAGGCGCGCAATTCAGGGTGGAATGAGCTATCGGCCATGGGAACTCCTGAGCACCGCGTCCTCTCGACGGCCTGATCGCGGGTGAGCTGAGAGAACGCGACCTCAGCTCGCTCGCCCAGGGAACATCACCCGCGGAATACCAGCGTCCCTGGCGACGGAGAGAGAGAGATGGCGGCCTGCTCGTCGGTCTTCAGGTACCCACTACTCCAGCTCGGCGCTGCCGCGTGGTGCGTCTTCCACTCCGCGATCGCGCCCTCCAGCACTGCCGCGCGATCGGCCGCGCTCCGGGGCAGGAGGCAGAGCCAGAGGCTCGGCTGCGCCTTCACCAGGAGTTCCCCGTACACGCCGCTGGGCTGCAGCGTCTCCTTCAGGACCACGGTGCCGACGGCGGCGGCGCGGGTGAAGGCGATGAGGACGCTCGTGCTGCTGGGGAGGTCCGTCACCGGGGCCCACGTCGCCGGCATTCGCGGTGCGGGGATCGTCGTCACCTTCTGCTGCGCGAGGGCGGCCGTCACCGACGTCACCCAGGCTTCGAGGCTCGGCGCGAAGGTCCACGTCTCGCCGTGCCGGTGAGCGACGAGGGAGCCATCGGCGGCGTAGCAGACCCAGGCTCCTCCGCCATTCGACAGGAGCGGGTGGCCCTTGTCCTCGCCGAGGAGCTCGCGCCCGACACGGAGCCCCTCGTCGATGGAGAGGCAGAAGAACGTGCTGTTGGGGTCGAAGTCATGCCCCCCCTCGACGCCATCGTGCAGCGTGTACCAGGCGACGAGCGCTGGCGGCGCCGTCCCCCCGAAGCGGGCGGCGAGGCGGTCGAGCGCCGCGGCGTCGGCAGGCGGGCGCAACGCGCCGTGCGTCGCTGGGGCCTTCGACTTGATCTCGGCGTCGAGCTTCTTCAGCAGCGCTTCCATGCGCTGAAGGTAAGCCGGAGTCCTCTGACGTGTCCACGGCGGTCGGACGGACCGTGCCCGCTTCGAGGCACGCCGTCCGCGGTGCTGGGCCCTCGGTGAGATCGGAGCTGCGTGGCGCGAGCGCCCGTCTGCTCGACCTCGGCCTCTCGTGGCAGCGGGTGCCGGGGAGGCGCTCAGCGCTCTTCGCGCGGCGTCAGCTGCGTGGACGCTGACGGAGGGGCCCCGAACAGCCGTCGGTACTCCCGGCTGAACTGCGACTCGCTCTCGTAGCCCACGTCGTGCGCGACCGTCTTCACCAGGCCTCCCGCCTGGAGCAGCTGGCGCGCTCGGGTCAAGCGGACCGCCTTCATGTACTGCAAGGGCGAGGTCCCGGTCATCGTCTTGAAGTGTTGATGGAAGGTCGGAACGCTCATGTGCGCCATCTGCGCGAGGTCTCCGATCATCATGCGTTCCGTGAACCGCGTCGTCATGTGGCGGAGCACATGGGAGAGCTGACTCACCGGACCCTCTGCGAGCGCCCGAAGCGAATCCCCATAAGGACCCTCGAGCACCAGGAAGAGCATCTCGCGAATGGTCTGCCGCGCGAGCGCCCGCGTGCGCCGCTCCTCTGCCAAGCAGGCCACCAAGCGCGCGCCGGCGTCCTCGAGATCGCGCGGCAGCGGCGCCCGGAACACGCTGCGAGCGGCGCGCGCTGGCTGGGGCGGGGGCCGGAGATCCACGTCGAGCAGCAGCTCGCGCAGGAGGGCGAGATCGAGTTCGATCTGCACCGTGAGCACCGGCCTCCGGGCCGACGCAATGGTCTTGCAGAGCATCGGCAGGGGCGGGGTCACCACGAGGTAATGGTCGGCGTTGTAATCGAAGAGCTGATCGCCCAGCGTCGCCTGCTTCTCTCCAGAGCCGACGAGGATCAAGCTGGAGGGGTAGAGGAGGGGCGTCGGCGGCTCCGCGGCGGTCAGGTGGTAGACCACGACGCCGGGATGGAGCGTGCTGTTACAGCCCTCCTGACGCGCCAGCATGGCGATCCCGGCGGCCAGCGAGTTGCTCTCCCGCGGTGCTCTCGACATGGGTCTCATCCTCCACGACGGGTCGGGGCGGCGCCAGCGTTCATCGCCCCGCTCAGAGGATCGTGCATGCCTTCGAGAGTTCCGTGCCTTCCGCTTTCGGCCGCCGTGAACCAACCTCGTCTCATCGACGGGCCGCGCGGAATGCGAGGGCCCCAGCAAGAGGAGTGACACATGGTTCAGCAAGCCCAGGGCACGCTCGCGGGACGGGTGGCGGTCATCACGGGAGCATCGAGCGGCATCGGCGAGGCGACCGCGAAGGTGCTCGCCGCGCGCGGGGCGCGTGTTGCATTGCTCGCTCGCCGGAAGGACAAGCTCGACGCGCTCCGTGACGCCATCCAGGAGGCTGGTGGCCAGGCCGCCGCGTGGCATGTCGACGTGACCGACCGAGCAGCCGTCGAGCGGGTCGCCGCCGAGGTCTTCGAGAGATTCGGGCGCGTGGACATTCTCGTCAACAATGCCGGCATCATGCTGCCGAACCCGATCGAAGCGAAGCGCGTCGAGCAATGGGAGCAGCAGATCGATCTCAACATCCATGGCCTGATGAACGTCATCGGCGCATTCACTGCCTCCCTCGTGCAGGCGGGCGCCGCGCGGGGACCGGCAGACCTCGTGAACATCTCGTCCATCGCCGCCAGGAACATCTTCCCGGCATTCGCCGTGTACAGCGGCACCAAGGCATTCGTGACCCATCTGTCGGTCCACCTCCGGGCAGAGCTGGGTTCCAAGGGGGTTCGCGTCACCGCCATCGAGCCGGGCATCGTGGGCACGGAGCTGCAGAGCCACGTCGACTTCCAGGGCGCGCGCGACTGGCTCGAAGGGTCGAAGTCGCAGATCGAGTGGCTCGCGCCCGAGGACGTGGCCGAGGCCATCGCGTTCACCGTGGCCCTGCCGAAGCGCGTCAACCTCCAGCAGGTCACGATCATGCCGACCGCTCAGGCCTCGTGATCCCGGCCCGGTGACCTTCGACGCGCCTGGCTCGGCGGCGTGGCGGGGCCGCGTGACCCTGCCGCAGGAATCAGAGCACCTCGGTCGTCGGCGCGAGGCGAACCCGAGGCGAGAGCGCGTGCAGCGCGAGCTGGTGGAGCAGCTCGGTCACCGTCGTGCAGGCGTCGGCGAGGACGGTCACCCCGTACTTCTCGGCCGACTTCGAGATGGACGTGTGCGTCACGCAGTTGTGCGTCATCATCCCGCACACGAGAAGCTCCTTCACCGAGAGCTTCTCCAGCGTCTCCTCCAGGGTCGTCTTCACGAAGCTGTCGGCATAGGTCTTCTGAACGACGGGCGCACCCGGGGCAGCGCTCAGGATGCGCGGGTGGATCTCGGCGCCGGCGGATCCCTCCTCGAAGAAGGGCGCTGCGCCGCGTGGCGCGAGGTGCTGAATGAGGATGACGGGGATGTCCTTCGCCTTGGCTTGCCCGATGGCGTGCTCGACGCGCTCGAGCGTCGCCTCGGGATTCCAGAGCGGGAAGGCGCCACCGGAGAAGTAGTCGTTCTGCACGTCGATCACGAGGAGTGCTTTCGTCATGGTGCAGAGCCTACCGATCGCGACCGGACGAGCCCAGTGGCGTTCCGACCATTCTTCAGGCTAATTCTGCCACATGGTCAAGAGAGCGACCGGCGCCACCGTGGGAGTCCTCGCCTATCCTGGCGCGCAGCAGGCGGCGGTCCACGGGCTCGTCGACCTGTTCGAGACCGCCACCCGGCTCGGCGCCGAGATGAGCGAAACGAAGGGGGGGCCGGGAATCGTGGCGTCCGTGCTCCGCGTCGACGGGCGGCGCAAGGTGGCCGAGCCACCCGAGGGGCCTCTCGATGCCATCCTCCTGCCGCCCAGCCTGGGGTCGGATGGCGCCGAGATCGCAAAGCTCACGGCGCTCGCGTCCTGGCTCGTCGAGCGCCACGAAGACGGGACGACGCTCTGCTCGGTCTGCGCTGGAGCCTTTCTCCTCGGCGCGACCGGATGCCTGGAGGGGCGCCGCGCGACGACGCACTGGGCGCTCGGCGCTCGCCTGGCCGAGTGCTTTCCCGAGGTCCAGGTCGACACCCAGGAGATCCTCATCGATGACGGCGACATCGTCACCGCCGGCGGCGTGATGGCGTGGATCGACCTCGGCCTCCACCTCGTCGGTCGGTATCTCGGCCCGAGCACGCTCCTCGCGACGGCGCGCTACTGGGTCGTCGACCCTGGAGGCCGCGAGCAACGTTTCTATGACACCTTCGCGCCGGTCATGACCCACGGCGACGAGGCCATCGTCCGGGTGCAGCACTGGCTGCACGCCAGGCGTGCCGAGAAGATCGACGTGGCGGCCATGGCGCAGCAAGCCAAGCTCACCGAGCGCACGTTCGTCCGTCGCTTCCAGCGCGCGACCGGGCACGCGCCGGGCACCTACCTCCAGCTGCTCCGGGTCGAGAGCGCGCGCCATCTCCTCGAACGATCGCCCCACAGCTTCGACGAGATCGCCTGGCGTCTCGGCTACGGCGATCCAGGCGCCTTCCGCCGCATCTTCGTCAACGTCATGGGCTTGACGCCCGGCGAGTACCGGCGCCGTTTCGGCCTCGGCACCTTCCGCTGAGCGCCTCGAGGCCGGGCTGCGGCCCTGGAGGCCGACGACGGAGACCACCGCCCTTCGCCAGAGAGGACGGCGACACCGACGGAGGGTTTCGGATGTTGGCAGCCAGCCGGCGGCGCTACCCTCGCACGACATGAGCGTCGACATCACGCCTCACGTGTTCCTCGAAGTGAAGACCGAGGAGGGGTGGGTTCCCCTGAGCCCCAGGACCATGAAGCCATCCAAGCGCTCCACGCGCATCGATGTGAAGATCGAGGAGTCACGCGCCTCCTTCCTGCTGATGCTCGCGTGCAACGAGGCCTGTCCGAAGGGAGCGACCTTCAGCGACGCCCACGAAAAAGAGTTCCAGCGATTCTTCGCGCAGATGCGCGAGGTCGCCGCCGAGAATGACCTCCCCCTGGACGAGGACGAGATCTTCGGAGCGGGAGCACTGACCGAGAAGAAGCTGCGAACGCTGGCTGAAGGCCCCTCTCCCGAAGACTCCCCTTACGAGCCACGGTTCGCCGAGGCCCTGTGGGACGAGGCCAGGAAGGAGCTGCTCCGCTGGGCGGATACCCTGAAGGGGACGCCCAAGAGCCGCGTCGTCTACTGGTTCGAGCCGGGCTGAAGGACCCATCACCGCCGCCTGGCAGACGCCTCGCGTCCAGCGGCCTGTCCCCCGTCTGCGCATTTCCTCTGCCTTTCGCGCGGAGCCATGGCTCTCGCACGATCTCGCCTTCGTCGCTCCATGGCAGAGCATCCGCCCCACGAGCAGGCGGTCCCGGTTCGATTCCGGACGAAGGCTCCCGAGCGTCGCCCCCCTGGCTGAATGGTAAAGCAGCTGCCTTGTAAGCAGTCGGTTCCGGTTCGATTCCGGAGGGGGGCTCTGGTCTCAAGCATTCGCGCGCCGATCCTTCGGACCCTGACATGCCCCACGCGGCAGGGGTCGACGCCGCAGAGTTCGACGCGACGGCTCCTCGACGATCTCGATCGACGCGGGGGCACAGTTTCCGGGCGACGCGGGGGCGCAGTTTCCGGGGCGTAGCGTCATGGTGATCGCGGCGTTTCCAGCGCTCCTGCGCGAGGGGTCGATACCCTCACACCCCGCTATGTCCTCACGTTTCCGGACCGACATGCCACTGTAGCTCAGCCTGGTAGAGCACCTGTGCACGCCGTCATTCATTACCTTGCCCGCTACGGGCCGTGGAAATGACGGTTATCACCATGAATGAGGCGGTCGCGGGTTCGAATCCCGCCAGTGGCGCCACGCTTCTCTCGTCGTGTCACGCGCTTCGTGTCGTCTCATCGCCTCGTCTGCACCAACGGGCTCGAAACCCGTGGGCGGCACCAGGCTGATCCCCGTCGTCTGGGCGCGCGATCGGCCACCCATGCTCCCTGTCCTGGCGGCTCCAGGCGCCGGGCTTCTACCCCGGCTTCCGAGGTTCGACTCCTCGCAGGGAGGCCCGATGTCCAGCCCCTGTTCTGGTGGCTCCAGACGCGAGCATTCGAAGCTCGTAGCCCAGGTTCGACTCCTGGCAGGGGCGCCGCGACGTCGCGTCGCCCGGACGGTGGCTCTCCTCGGGCCAGCCGCGAGAGTTCGACTTCTTCGGCGTCGTGATTCACGTCGCCATGGATGCTCATGGCGGACATGCATCCGCCATCTTGCCAGCCCACGCCGCGCTGGTCGGCGTCGACGCCGTGATTCACGTCGTCATCGATGCACATGGCGGACATGCATCCGCCATCTTGCCAGCCCACGCCGCGTTGGTCGGCGCCAACGCCGTGATTCACGTCGTCATCGATGCACATGGCGGACACGCATCCGCCATCTTGCCAGCCCACGCCGCGTTGGTCGGCGTCGACGCCGTGATTCACGTCGTCATCGCCGCACATGGCAGACATGCATCCGCGATCTTGCCAGCCCACGCCGCGTTGGTCGGCGTCGACGCCGTGATTCACGTCGACATCGATGTACATGGCGGACATGCATCCGCGATCTTGCCAGCCCACGCCGAGTCGGACGACGACGACGCCCACGCGCCCAGATCTCGGACCCCCGCCTGGTGGCAGCGACGATCGATGCGCAGGAGCCTCGTCGGAATGCGACGAGGGCCGTGCAAGCGCTGCATCCAGCGGACTGGGCGGCCGCGTGATGCCAACGGAAGCCCCTTTCCGCTTCGCATGAGATCAGGTTCCTGGAAGTCGAACCGGTCAGGGACCGGACCTGCTTGGAAAGCAGTGGGCACCTCGAGAAGAGGTGTGGGGATCGAGACCTCCGACTTCCGCCAGCCTCGAGGGAAGCCAGGATCGGTGCGGTGCCGAGCCTGGTGGCGACCCCGTGCGTGCTTCCGGACAGGGCGTCGGGCTCAGCCGGTCTCCGCCAGGATGGGCTCGCGGAGCAGGCCCGCCAGCTCATGGACGTGCTCGTCTTCTGCCTGCATGGCGCTCAATGCCTCGGCGAGGCGGAGGACGTAATCGATGTTGGGTCCGCTCGGGCCGCGGGATGCGCGGATCTGGTGGGCGATGTCGGGGAGCGACGCCGGGCCGAGGTACGAGGGATTGTCCGCGGCGGCGACGTAGACCGTGGCGCTGCGCGGGCGCTGTTCGTCCCCGGAGAGGTAGAGCGGGAGATCGTGGCGGACGTAGCCGCCTTGCTCGCGGAAATCGAGGATGTCGAGCACCTCGGCGAGCTGGTGGTGGGCGACCTCGTAGGCCATGCCCCAGCAGCGATGTCCAGGCGACTCCACGAGGGTGACGACGCGACCTGGTGCGCCAGGGACGCCGCGGTGGTCCGTGGATCCCTGCCAGAAGCGGCGCGCCCAGCCGACGATGTAGCCGGGGTGCTGACGCTGGAAGGGGAACGCGGGGCGCCATACCAGCGACCCGTAGCCGAAGATCCAGATCTCGTGGGACATGGGCGACGTATCAGGATACGGCGCGGTACGAGGCCGTGAAAGCGCTGGGTTCACCCGTGCGTACGCCGCTGGAGACGGGCGCGGAGCCAGAGGGCGATTCCGTTCATGAAGAGCATGAGCGCGAGCAGAACCACGATGCCCGCGGCGGCACTCTCGTGGAAGCCCGCCTGGGGACGGCTGATCCAGCCGAAGATCTGGAGGGGAAGAGCGGAGAAGGCGCTGCGCACCGAGTCGGGGACGAAGGCGACGTAGGTGAGCGCGCCGAGGGTGAGGAGGGGCGCGGTTTCTCCGATGGCGCGTGCGAGGGCGAGGATGATGCCGCTGATCATGCCGGGGAGGGACATGGGCAGGATCACGAGGCGGAGCATGCGGAAGCGGTCGGCGCCGAGGCCGTAGCAGGCTTCACGGAGCGCGTGGGGGACCGTCCGGAGGGCCTCGCGTGAGGTCATGATGACCATCGGGAGGAGGAGGAGGGAGAGCGTCAACGCGCCGGCGAGAAGGCTCCTGCCGAGGTGGAGGACGCGGACGAAGACCTCGAGGCCGAGCAGGCCGTAGAGGATGGAGGGGACGCCTGCGAGGTTGGCGATGTTGACCTCGATGAGGGAGGTGAGGGCGCCAGGGCGGGCGTACTCTTCGAGGTAGATGGCGGCGCCGATGCCGATGGGGACGGCGATGACGGCGGTGAGGGTCATGAGGTAGGCGCTGCCGACGAGGGCCGGGAAGATGCCGGCGAGTTCGGGGCGGCGTGAGGGGATGCCGGTGAGGAATCCCCAGCCGAGCCGGGGCCAGGCGTCGGTGAGCACGCCCGCGAACAGGACGAACAGGACGAGGAGCGGCAGGAGGAGCGCGAGGAAGCCGATGGCGTGGAAGACGCGCTCGGTGGTGGCGCCCGGGATCGGGGTGTGGAGGTCGTCGCTCACGCGCGCTCTCCTCGGCGGAGGTGGCGCCGGAGTCGGTAGGAGAGGACGTTGAGGACCAGCGTCATGGTGAAGAGGCAGAGGCCGACGGCGAAGACGGTCTTGTACTCCAGGGTGCCCGTGGGGGTGTCGCCGAGGCTGACCTGGGCGATGTAGCTGGTCATGGTCTCGATGGAGACGCGCGGATCGAGGGTGAGCTGGGGCTGCTGGCCCGCGGCGATGGTGACGACCATCGTCTCGCCGATGGCGCGCGAGACGCCGAGGAGGACGGCGGCGGCGATGCCGGAGAAGGCCGACGGGATGACCACGTGGAAGAGGGTGGGGAGCTTGCGGACGCCGAGGGCGTAGGAGGCCTCGCGGAGGCTCATGGGGACGGCGTGGAGGGCGGCTTCGCTGAGGGAGGCGACGAGGGGCAGGATCATCAAGCCCATGACGGCGCCGGCGCTGAGGGCGTTGAAGCTGCTGAGACCGGGGAGGACGCGCTGGAGCGCTGGCGTGACGAGGGTGAGGGCGAAGTAGCCGTAGACGAGGGTGGGGACGCCGGCGAGGAGCTCCAGCAGGGGCTTGAGGAGGCGTCGCTGGCGGGGGCCGGCGAGCTCGCTGAGGTAGATGGCGGCGAGGAGGCCGAGCGGGATGGCCACGATCATGGCGATCGCGGTGGTGAGCAGGGTGCCGCAGACGAGGGGCCAGATGCCGAAGCGGGGCTCGGCGAAGCGAGGCGTCCACCAGACGTCGGCGAAGATCTGACGGAGGGAGACGGCCTGGAGGAAGCCCAGGGTCTGCTGGAGGAGGACGGCGACGATGCCCAGGGTGGTGAGCAGCGAGACGGCGGCGCAGAGCGAGAAGACGAGCTTCGCGGCCCGCTCGGAGGGGGCGCTGGGGCGGCGGAGGTCGCGGGCGAGGTCGGGCTTCATGGAGCCTCGGCGGGGCGCAGGTCACGAGCGAGGAGCTGCTCGATGGCGCGCGCGGGGAGGTAGCCCTTGTCGAAGAGGGAGCCGGTGATGCGCTGCGCGATCCGCGCCTGGACGAGGTGGTACGTGCTCTCGGGGAGCGGGATGAGGCCGACTTCGTCGGCGAGCTTGGCCGCGTTCTGGAGGTAGAAGCGGACGAAGGTGGTCACTTCGGCGCGCTTCAGGGCGCTGCGCGCGACGTAGAGGAAGAGCAAGCGAGAGAGGGGCTGGTAGGTCCCCTCGGTGATCGTGGTCCGCGTGGGGGCGACGGGGCCTCGGCCGTTCTCGTCGTTGCCGTCGTCGACGGGCAAGAGCTTGAGCCGATCGCGGTTCTGTTCGTAGTAGGCGTAGCCCACGAAGCCGAGGGCGAGCGGGTCGCCGGCGACGCCGGTGACGAGCATGTTGTCGTCTTCGCTGGAGGTGTAGTCGCTGCGGCTGGCGTGTACGCGGCCGACGATGGCCTCGGTGAAGTGATCGTAGGTGCCGGAGTCGAGGCCGGCGCCGAAGAGGCGGAGGGGACGCGCGGGCCAGCCTGGGTGCACGTCGCTCCAGTGGTTCACCTTGGCCTCTGCCGAAGGCTCCCAGATCCTGTGGAGCTCGTCGGTGGTGATGTGATCGGCCCAGGTGTTGGCGAGGTTTCCGACGATGGCGATGCCGTCGAAGGCGACGGGGATCTCGAGGTAGTCGATCCCCCCGCTGCGGCAGGCTTCCGCTTCGCTCGGGCGGATGGGCCGGGATGCGGCGGAGATGTCGACCTCACCGGCGCAGAGCTTCTGGAGGCCGCCGTCCGTCCCCGAGATCCCGACGACGACCCGGGTGGGCGGGGTCCTGCGCTGGAGTTCCTCGGCGACGGCCTCGCTGAGGGGGTAGCCGGTGCTGGAGCCATCCACGGTGACCACGGGGTCGGGCCCCGAGCGGCCGCAGCCGAGGAGGCCCGAAGCGAGCACGCCCGCGGCGGCCCACGCGAAGGGCGCCGCTGTGAAGGTCGTGCCCCCCATGGCGCTCAGCGGGCCCGTGAGGGCCTCTCGTCATGCTCGCCTTCGAGCGGGTCGCTCTCCTTGAGGCGGTTGTTGTGGCGGATGTCTCTGCCCTTGACCAGGAAGACGACCGACTCGGCGATGTTCATGGCGTGGTCGGCGATGCGCTCCAGGTACTTGGCGATCGACTGCACGCGGGTGGCTCGGTACACCGTGGCAGGATCGCGGCTCATGAGCGTGAGCACGTCCTGGAAGATGCGGGCGTAGTGGTCGTCGATCTGGTCGTCGTGCTCGAGGAGCTTCTGGGCGCGCTCGACGTCGCGGGAGACGAGGGCGTCGAGGGCCTCTCGCACGACCGCCGCCGCCTCTTCGGAGAGGCTGGTGAGTTCTTCGGTCACGGCCAGCGGGGACTCTTCGTTGAGTTCTTCCACGCGTTCACAGACGTTGACCACGAGATCGCCGATGCGCTCGAGGTCGGTGACGATCTTCAGCGCGGTGGTGACGAAGCGCAGATCCGAGGCGACCGGCTGGCGTGTGGCCAGGATGCGCATGCACAGCTCGTCCACCTCGCACTCCAGCCGGTTACACCGCCGGTCGAGCCGGATCGTCGCCTTGGCGAGGCCGGAGTCGCGGGTGGAGAGGGCGGTGGAGCCCTTGTGGATCATCTCCTCGACGAGGCTGCCCATCAGGAGGAGCTTGTCGCGCAGCGTCCGCAGCTCGTGCTCGTAGACCTTGCTGGTGTGCGTGGGCATCGGTCGGGATCTCAGCCGAATTTGCCGGTCACGTAGTCTTCGGTCCGGCTCTCCTTGGGGTTGGTGAAGATGACGTCGGTCCGGTCGAACTCCACGAGATTCCCCATGTAGAAGAAGGCCATGTAGTCGGAGACGCGCGCCGCCTGCTGCAGGTTGTGCGTGACGAGGAGGAGAGTATACCGATCCTTCAGTTCCTCGATCAGCTCCTCGATGTGGGCCGTGGCGATGGGATCGAGGGCGGAGCAGGGTTCGTCGAGGAGGACGACGTCGGGCTCGACGGCCAGCACCCGGGCGATGCAGAGCCGCTGTTGCTGGCCGCTGGACAGGGCGATGCCGGGCTGGTCGAGCCGGTCCTTCACTTCGTCCCAGAGGGCCACCTGGCGCAAGCAGTGCTCGACGAGTTCTCCTGGCGCGTCGATGTGGGTGCCGTTCAGCCGGTGGCCGGCGAGTACGTTGTCGCGGATGGACATCGTGGGGAACGGGTTCGGCTTCTGAAAGACCATGCCGACCCGCCGCCGCAGCCGGACGGGGTTGACCGAGGGGTGGTAGACGTCGACGCCGTCGAGGAGGACTTCGCCCTTGGCCCGGGCCCCCGGGACGTGCTCGTGCATGCGGTTGAGGCAGCGCAGGAAGGTGGATTTTCCGCAGCCGGAGGGGCCGATGATGGCGGTCACCTTCTCGGCGGGGACACCGAGGGTGATGTCCCGGATGACGTGGAGATCTCCGAAGTAAGCGTTCAGGTGCGTGACCTGGAGCTTGGTGGCGGGCGCCGATTCGGCGCCGATCTCGGGATCGATCGCGGTCATCTACGGGTGGATGGGCGCTGCTCGGGGTTGAGGGAGGGGAGGGGACGCACGCGGGGAGTATCCTCCACCGGGCGCCTCTGCGTCAGGGCAATCGTGTCTACCGGCGGTGAGTGACGGGACGGTGACAGAGGGGTGGATGGGCGGCGGAGGCTCACGCGCCGCGCGGGATGCGCACGGTGAAGCGGGTGCCGCGTCCGAGGGCGCTCTCGACGTCGACGGCGCCGCTCATCAGCTCGACGAGGTGTTTCACGATCGCCAGGCCGAGGCCGGTCCCGCCGAGGTCGCGGGAGCGGCCTGCGTCGACGCGGTAGAAGCGCTCGAAGATGCGCCCCAGGTGCTGGGCCGGGATCCCGGGACCGTCGTCGGCGACGGTGATGGCGAGGAGGTCGCCTTCTGTGCGCGACGAGACGGTGACGTGCGCCCCCTCTCCTGCGTACTTGATGGCGTTGTCGAGCAGGTTGGTGAGCACCTGTTCGAGCGCGCGCTGGTCGAAGCGGCCGAGGGGCAGATCGGACGGCTTTTCGACGGTGACCTCGACGCGGCGGCGTCGCGCCGGCTCGGCGCACAGGTGGGTGGCGTGCTCGATGACGCCGCTGACGTCGAGCGTCTGGAGATCGAGCTTGAGGGTCTTCGATTCGATCTTGGCGAGGTCGAGGAGATCGTCGACGAGCTGACGTAGCCGCCGGGCGTTGCGGTCGATCATCGCCACGAACTCGGGGGCCTCGCCAGGATCGGAGAGCGCGCCCATCTGCAAGGTTTCGACGGCGGTGCTGATGGCCGTCACCGGGGTGCGCAGCTCGTGGGACACGTTGGCCACGAAGTCCGTGCGGATGGTCTCCAGGCGGCGCAGATCGGTGACGTCGTGGAAGACGGCGATGACGCCCGGTCGGCCGGTATCGCTCTGCAAGCGAGAGACCCGGACGAGGATGCGGCGGGCGGCAGGGAGGGTGAAGGCTGCGCCCCGGCCGAGGCCGAAGAGGTGGCCGAGCTCGACCTCGATGTCGACCGGCTCGTCTTGACCCCGCGCGCGGTCGACGGCCTCGGCGAGGCGGGCGCTGCGGATGGCCTCGAGGACGGACTTGCCGACGGCGTCTTCTCCGACGGAGAGCATGCCGCGGACGGCCCGGTTGGCGAGGACGATCAGGGCGTCGCCGTCGAGCACGAGGACGCCTTCGCGCATGCCGTCGAGGATGCCGGCGAGGACGTCGCGCTCGCCGCGCAGCTCCCCGATGGAGCGGGAGAGGGCGCTGGTGAGCTGGTTCAGCGCGCGCCCGAGCTGAGCGACCTCGCCAGCGCCACGGGTCGGGGCGCGGGCGGTGAGATCGCCGCGGGCCATGGCGAGGGCGACGCGGGTGAGGCGGGTGACGGGGCGGGTGACCAGGAGGGCGGCCGCTGCGCCGACGGCGGAGGCCACCAGGATCGCAGCGGCGACGCCGATGAGGACGAGCTGGCGGTAGCGCGCGAGGGCGGCGTCGATGGCGGCCGGGGGGGCCGCGTGGCGGGCGAGGAGCGCTTCCAGCTCGTGCGAGCTGAGCTGCTCGAGCACGACGCCGGCGCCGAGGAGCACCACCGCCGTCGCGAGGACCAGCCTGCCGCCGAGGCCGAGTCGCCGCCTCATCCGCTGCTGGTGCTCTCGCCTGCGTCGGCGCGGAAGCGGTAGCCCACGCCGCGCACGGTCTCGATGTACTCCCCGACGACGCCGAGCTTCTCGCGGACCCGCTTCACGTGGGTGTCGACGTTGCGGGCGGTCACGTCGACGTGGGAGCCCCAGACCTCGTCGAGGAGGGTGTCCCGCGAGAGCACGCGGCCTCGGCGATCGTAGAGCATCATGAGGAGGCGGAACTCCAGCGCGGTGAGGGCGACCTCTTGCCCTTCGACCCACGCCCGGTGCGCTGCGCGGTCGATGCGGAGGGCGCCGAAGTCGAAGCGCTCGGGTGCAGGGCCAGGGCCCTCGGAGCGGCGCAGTACGGCCCGGGCGCGGAGGATGAGCTCCCGGACGCTGAACGGCTTGACCAGGTAGTCGTCGGCGCCGAGCTCGAAGCCCACCACCCGGTCGACCTCCTCGCCCTTCGCCGTGACCATGATGATGGGTGTCTGGGCGGTCTGGGGGCTCTGCTTGATGCGGCGACAGAGCTCGGTCCCCGAGATGTCGGGCAGCATGAGATCGAGGATGATCAGGTCGAAACGCTCCTCCTTGAGTGCACGGAGGGCGGTCTCGCCGTTCATCGCCGAGACGACGTCGAACCCAGCTTGACGGAAGTTGTAGGCGACGACGCGCTGCAGATCGCGCTCATCCTCGACGATGAGAACGTGGCTCGGCATGGCGGACCTTCTAGCAGGTGAATGTTACAGGTTCATGGCGCCCCCCGAGGGAGGGGGAGACCGCCCAGCGCGAAGCGGGCACGGGGCCTGGGCAGGCCCGGCCGGATGGGAACTTCTTGCAAGGACGCGAACTTTCGCATAAGCCCGCCCCATCATGGCCCTGGAGCGAACCCTTTCCATCATCAAGCCCGACGCCGTCGAGAAGAACCACGCCGGGGCGATCATCGCCCGGCTGGAGGCCGAGGGCTTCACCGTCAAGGCGCTGAAGCGCGTTCACCTGTCCCGCAAGGAGGCCGAGGGCTTCTACGAGGAGCACCGGGGGCGCGGGTTCTTCGATGAGCTGGTCGCCTTCATGTCGCGCAGCCCCATCATCGTGATGGCGCTGGAGCGTGAAGACGCGGTGGCCCGGTACCGTGAGGTCATCGGCGCGACCGATCCGGCGAAGGCGGCGGAGGGAACGATCCGCAAGCTCTACGGGGCGAGCGTCGGCGAGAACGCCGCGCACGGCTCCGACAAGACCTCGACCGCGGCGCGAGAGATTTCCTACTTCTTCGCCGGTTACGAGGTGTCTCCGACGGCTTCCTCGGCCTCCTGATGCTCGATGAGCGCCTCGCAGCCGCGCGCGGCGCGGTTCGCGACGGCGCTGCTGCCATCGAGAGCTTCGTCCAGTTGCTCGGCTCACGTCGGGTAGGACCGCGGGGTATCCTGCGGGCACTACCCGAGGTGCAGGAGGGCTGCGCCACGCTCCGCGGCGCCCTCGACGCGCTGGCGGAGGCGCTGGCCGTGACGATGGCTGCCGACTCGGAGAGTGTGGCTGCTGCACGGGCGGTGATCACGCCAGCAGAAGCAGAGGTAGCGCGGCTGGAGTCGGAGCTGGGGCGTGGGCTGGAAGAGAGCCGTCCTGGCAGCCGCGGGAGGGCCACTCCTCCCGAAGAGAGCCGTCCTGGCGGCCGAGGGAGGGCCACTCCTCCCGAGCGGACCATCGACGCTCGGCAGCGGCTCGCCATGGAAGCCCATGTGAGACGGACGTCGCGCGAACTCTCGAGCGCCCTTCTCTTCCTCGATCTGCTGGTCGCATCCATCGAGCTTCGACCCACCTCGCTCAACCTGGGCGATCTGCTGAGAGAGCGGGGCAGTGGTCTCTTGCAGGCGCAACCCGCCATCCGGCTGCTGGTCGCGCTCGGCGAAGACTGTGACAGCGTGGAGGCCGATCCCCGGGTGATCGGGCCGCTGCTGGAACTCGTCGTGGCCGCGCTGGCAGAGTCGGGGGTGACCTGTCTGTTGCTCGAAGCTGGACGTCGGGCCGACGGGCGAGCGGTCGTGCGCCTTCGAGCGGCGCGGGGAGGCGATGAAGGGGGGACGAGGGTGGCCCTGATGGTGCCCCTGAGGGAGAGCAGCGAGCGTGCCCGCGCAGTGGCCCTGGTGACGGCGCGACGTGCGGGAATGGAGCTGCGCTTGCCGGAGGCTGGCGCGAGTTCCAGCACCCTCATCCTCTGAGCGACGGAGCGACGGAGCGACGGAGCGACGGACGATGCCGTCGGGAGCCTGGACGCGGGAGGGCGCGACGCTCGCCATGCGCTCGTCTCACGAAGTCGGCGCCTTCGGCGGAACGTGGTAAGGCCCGTCGGTGATGGATGTGGATGCGCTGAGGGGGCTCGTCGAGGCTGCTTACAGGGACCGCGCGTTGCTGCGCTCGTCGGCTCATGAAGAGGCCGTCCTGAGCGCGGTGGACGCACTCGATCGCGGGGTGCTCCGGGTCGCCGAGCGCGCCGAACCAGGCGGAGCGTGGGTGACCCATGCGTGGTTGAAAGAGGCGATTCTCCTCTATTTCGCCCTGCGCAAGATGGAGGTGATGGAGGCAGGGCCCTTCGAGTTCCACGACAAGATCCCGCTGAAGCGAGGTCTGGACGCCGCGGGGGTGCGCGTGGTGCCCCCGGGAACGGTGCGGTATGGCGCGTTTCTGGAGGCGGGCGCCATCGTGATGCCCGGCTACGTGAACATCGGTGCGCGGGTGGGCGCCGGGACGATGGTCGATACCTGGGCGACCGTCGGGAGCTGCGCGCAGATCGGCCGCGATTGCCACCTGTCGGGCGGCGTGGGGATCGGAGGCGTGCTCGAGCCGCCGTCGGCGCAGCCCGTGATCGTCGAAGATGGGGCCTTCATCGGATCCCGGGTGATCGTGGTGGAGGGGGTCGTGGTGGGCGAAGAGGCCGTGCTCGGGGCGGGCGTGGTGCTGACGTCTTCCACGGCCATCCTCGATGTGAGCGGGCCCGAGGTGGTCGAGTACCGCGGTCGCGTGCCTCCCCGCAGCGTGGTGATCCCGGGGACGCGCCCGAAGACGTTCCCCGCGGGGACGTTCGGCGTGCCCTGTGCGTTGATCATCGGTCACAGGACGGCGGCGACGGACCGGAAGGTCTCCTTGAACTCGGCGCTTCGTGACTTCGGGGTCGCGGTATGACGACGCCCGTCGAAGGTGACCCCGTGCGAGCGGACCGGCTCGCGGCAACCCTCCTCTGGCTCTGCGAGATCCCTTCGCCGACTGGGGAAGAGAAGGCGCTCTGCGACGCGCTCGTCGAGCGGCTGCGTCGGGCGCGGCTTCCTGAACCGCCTCGACGTCATGGCGACTCGCTGGTGGTGCAGGTGACGCGGGGGACGGGGGGGCCCAAGGTTGCGCTGGCTGGGCACCTCGACGTGGTGAGGACCGCGCATGATGGACCGCCCCGCATCGAGGGGGATCGCCTCTACGGTCCGGGCGCGAGTGACATGAAGTCAGGCCTGGCGCTGATGCTGGACCTCGTCGAGCACGCGCCGGAGGGACTCGATGGGCTGGATCTGACGCTGGTGTTCTATGCGCGCGAGGAGGGACCGTTTCGCGACAACGAGCTCGGGCTCGTGCTGGAGCGTGAGCCCGGGCTCGGGCAGGTCGATCTCGCGGTGTGCCTGGAGCCGAGCGACAATCGACTGAGCCTCGGGGCGGTGGGCTCGCTGCACGCGACCGTGACGTTCCGCGGGAGAACCGCGCACAGCGGGCGGCCCTGGCAGGGAGAGAACGCCATCCACAAAGCAGGGCGCCTGCTGGTGGAGCTCGATGCGCTGGAGCCCCGCGATGTCGTCCATGATGGGCTCCTGTACCGGACGGTGACCTCAGCCACCCTGATCGAGGGCGGCCGAGGGCGGAACATCATCCCGGATGAGCTCACGCTGAACCTGAACCACCGCTTCGCGCCGGGGACCTCGATCGAGGAGGCGCAGCGCGAGATCGAAGGGCTGGTGGGCGATCGCGCCGAGGTCGCGTGGCTGGATCTCAGCCCGTCCGCGTTGCCGCATGCTTCCCACCCGCTCGTGATGCAGCTTCGCGCTGCAGGGGTGAACGGCGTCGAGCCCAAGCAAGCATGGACCGACGTGGCCCGCTTCGCCGAGCTGGGCGTGCCTGCCGTGAACTTCGGTCCGGGCGTGAATGCCCAGGCGCATCAGCGAAACGAATGGACGTCCATCGCCCGGCTGGTGGAGGGGGATGGCATCCTGCGTCGCTGGATCGCAGCGATGGGGAAAGCGACGGCGGCTTCCCTGGGCGGCTAGAGGGCGGCGCTCGCCGCTTCGCGGAGGGTCCCTGCGGGGGGCATGGTGAAGCGTACCGTGGTACCGACGCCGACCTCGCTGTCGACCCAGATGGCGCCACCGTGCGCCTCGACGATGCCCTTCACCACGTAAGGGCCGAGTCCGACGACCTGACAAGGTGGCCGGCGGCTCTGAGCGAAGCGCGTGAAGAGGCGATCCCGTTGCTCGGCGGGGATCCCTGGTCCGGTATCCGCGATCGAGAACCGGACCCCTCCTCCCCCGGCCGGCCCGGCGGCTTCCGCGCGCAGTGTGATGTGGCCGCCGCGCGGGGTGAATCGTACGGCGTTGGTGATCAAGGTGACGAGGACCTGGAGCAGCCGCTCTCGGTCCGCCGCAACGGCCGTGAGCTCCGGCGTGACCTCGCTGGAGAGGGTGACGGGCTTGGCAGCCGCGGAAGGGGCCGCCATGTCCAGCGCCTGTTTGACGAGAGGCACGATCTCCAGCGGCTGATGATCCACGCGGAGCGTGCCGGCCTCGACATGGTTCGCGTCGACGAGATCACGCGCGAGCTGCTCGATCTCGTCCGCCGCCCGCAGGATGGCGTCGAGCTGCTTTCGACCGGCGGCCTCGGGACCCACGGTGCGGAGCATGAGCCTGGCGCTCATCACGATGACGCTCAGCGCATTGCACAGATCGTGAGAGACGGTGGATATCGTCTGGCGATGCGCCTGCTCCATCGTCTCGGCACGCTGTTCGAGCGCGTGACAGAGCTGCTCGAGGCGTTCGCATTCGTTCTCGAGCGTCGTCGACGAGGTGACGCTCGGCTTGTCTCGCTTGGTGGTGATTTTTTTGCGTGTGACCCGCGCCATCTTGCTCGACCTCGGAGAAGAGTTAGCCAGAGGGAGAGCCAGCGTGGAAGTCAGGCGCCGCCGGAGTCCCGTGCCCGCCGTCCCCGGCATCTCCAGTCAGCACGCGCGCTGAGGGCGTAAGGCGGGCGGGTCGACGCCGTCGATCAGTGCTCCGAAGGATCCGGAGCGCCTTTGCTGGAGGTGCTGTCACCAGAGCTGCGTGTTGCGAGTACACGTCGGATCTCCGCCACCAGCGTGTCCGGCAGGCACGGCTTGGTGAGGAATGCGTCGCAGCCCGCGTCCCTGGCTTCACGCGAATGGCCCGCCAGCGCGTGGCCCGTCAGCGCCACGATGGGGATGGCCTTGGTCCGAGGGTCGTTCTTCAGAAAGCGGGTCGCCTTCCAGCCGTCGATCTCGGGCAGGGAGAGGTCCATCAGGATGAGGTCGGGGAGGAGCTCGAAGGCCTTGTCCAGCGCCTCTCGCCCGGTGGCGGCCTCCGCCACACGGAAGCCCGAGAAGGCGAGATACTCGGCGAACATCTCGCGGTTGTCCTGGAAGTCGTCGACCACCAACACGAGCGGCGCGGTGTCGTGGTTGCCTGTCGGGTCCATGCGTTCTCTCTATCCCGGATCGGATGCTTTACGGCTGCAATCAGGCTTGCGCCCTGCTCCGGAACCTCGGTCGGTTGGGAATGACTCGACCTGCTCTGGCTGCAGCCTTGGGGGGAGCAATGGCGATCATTCGTCTGTATACCCGAGTCCTCCGGTCTGCGCCGCAGGATTCAGGGCGAGCAGACGTCCACCACTTACCGGATGGGCTTCGGGCCGAGCCTGACCCGGGGGCTTCTTCGATGGCGAAGGTCCTCCTGTGGCGAAGGCCTTCGGGCCCTTCTATGGCGAAGGCCCTTCTATGGGAGCCGGCGTGGCACTCCGCGCTGCAGGATCGCTTCTTCGAGGAGCCGGGCTGCTGCATCCCAGTCCACAGGCTTCACGAGCACGCCATCGAACGACGAGGAATGCAGCGCGGCGCGGGCTTCCAGATCGCGGCGGCCCGTACAGGCGAAGATGGCCGTATTCTGTGTGGCAGGGTCCGCGCGGAGCGCGTCGGCGACGACGAAGCCATCGATCCCGGGCATGCGCAGGTCACACAGGATCACGTCAGGCACGACCTGGGTTGCCAGGAACACGCCCCGAAGACCTCCTGATGCGCGCTCCACGGCGAAGCCGTAGTGAGCCAGGTAGGCCTCTGCGATGGCGAGAAAATCGGGATCATCATCCACGATGAGCACGCGCCAGGGCCTCTCCTCCGGCCCCTCACTGTAGGTGCCGTCGCGCGCCGCCGGAGAGATCACGTTCTGCTTCGCTGTGGCCATGATTCCCTGTTCATGGTTCAGTGTGTGGCGACCCTGCCGAGACCACCAGCCGTGCTCGCAGTGATTCTCGACGAAGGATGGACGTACCCCGAGATGACACCTGGTGACCGACGCGCAGCCCCTGGGAAGTTTGCGACCAGGTCGTCTCCTTGCAATGGTGACGGCCGTCGCAGTCGGCAGCAGGGGACGGGTTTCCGTCGTGAGTTCGGAGTGACTGGGGCTCGCCCTGACACGATTTGCGGCTGACGCGCGCCTGCCCGGACGAAGGCACGGAGACTATCCATTGAGAGGAACCTCATGAACATCCTGGATGATGAGTTCTTCGCCCGGGTGGGGCACGACCTGCGGGGGGAACTCGCCACGATGCTTGCCGGGGTCGACTTCCTCCTCCGGTACGGCAAGAGCATCGAGCCTTCTCACCGTGACATGCTGGACCGCGTCCGGGGAGCAGGCGATCGTCTCAAGCGACTTCTTGATGAGCTGAACCACGCGGTGTGGCTCTACGAAGATCCGAACCGGCAGATGGTCGTGGAGCCTTGTGATCCCGTCGTGCTCGTCCAGAAGACGGCTGCGGAGCTCTACGAGGTGGCGGCGGCGCGTGAGGCGCGCTTGATCGTCGACAACGAGCTGCGGGAAGGCGAGGTGACCCTTGCGGCGGATCTCGATCTCCTGCAGGTCGCCCTGGAGTACGTCGCGGGGCTCGCGCTCGTGCGATCGCGTGGTCGGACCGTACGGATGCGGCTGGCCTGGGGCGATGATCGGCGTCCGACGGTGACCATCTCCGACGAGGCCGGGGCTGTCTCACCGGAGACACTGCACCGGATGTTCGAGCCGTTCGTGGAGCGGTCGGCGGTGGTGTTGCAGACGTCGAGCACAGGGGCGGGAGCGCTTCCTCCGCGGCGTCGCGAGCGACTCGGTCTGGGACTCGGCATCGCCCGGGGGATCCTGAGCGCCCATCGCGGGAGCCTGACGGTCGCCGCTGCCGGGGAGGGGGACACGATGGGGCTGCGCTTCACGTGTGTGCTCGGGTCGGCGCCTCAGCCGCTGGGTGTGAAAGAGAGCCAGGACCCTTCTGTGAAGGACCGGGGAGGCTCTCTCTGAACGTGTTCGCCCTGCTGGAGCGGCGAAGAGTCTCGACGAGTCCACCCACCCTCCGGTACCGTCTAGGGCGAGTTCTGCTCTTCTCTGCCGTGAGCGCATGCGGATGTTGACGCTCAGTTCTCTCTTGGTGCAACGCGGAGTTGCATCGATGCGTGCGGTCGAGTCTGCGATCGCACGGCAAGTGCTGCACGGTGGTGATCTCGCCACAGCGCTTCTCGAAGGTGACGCCGCCTCGGAATCGGATCTGACGGCGCTCTTCGCCGAAAGTGTGGGGATGCTGCCTGCGGCCGGGAAGCTCGCCCCCGAATCGCCGGAGGTGCTCCGCGCATTGCCCTCCGATCTGGCGGAGAGACATCGGATCTTTCCGCTGGCGATCCGGCGGGGTGAGCAAGACACGCTGGTGATCGCCACCTCCGAGCCCCTCCCCACGGCGGTCGAAGAGGATCTCGGCTTCGCCCTCGCTGCGGCATTGCAGTTCGTCGCTGCGCCCCTGGTTCGGATCCGGCAAGCCCAGGCCACGCACTACGGGACCCTGATCGAGGACCGCCTGGCGAAGCTGGCTGCCCGGCTGGATGAGCGCGCAGAAGCCAGGATGAAGGCCTTGCAAGCCGCTGCGCAGGAGCCGCGACCCGACGAGGGGATCCCCCCTCCTCGGTCCACGCTGAGAGGCCTGTCCGTCGTCGCCTGGCAGCAGGGCGAGGGCGTGCCTGTTCCTGGTGCGGCACCTCTTCCAGAGGAGGCGCTCTCCTGGGAAACGGACCAGCACACCGCATCCACCCTGGTCCCCTCGTCGCCGTCACCGTCGCTCGCTCATCTCCTCCCCACACCCGTCCCGTCGGCGCTGCCGACGCCCGTCCCCGAGTACGATCCGGCTTCGGAGCTGCTCGAGGCGAAAGGCCACGGCGACGCCTTCGGGGGAGGGGGGGATCTGCATCTGCCGGTCGGCACGCCTCCGGTGCCAGGCGCGCATGTTCTCGGCGGCTGGGCCCAGCGAGCGCTCTCGGGGCAGGAGGTTTCGCCCTCCGGGCAGGATGCTCCGCCTGCGCCGACCGGTGCGAGAGCATCCGAGCCGGTCCCGGGACCGGAGCTCCAGCCGCTCGCGCAGCAGGGGCGACGCGGTGGTCCGTTCACCGTCGTGATGGCGGAGAAGGAGCTGGCGGAAGTCGAGACCACGGAAGCCGTGCTCGACGTGCTGTTCGACTTCGCGCAGCAGTTCTTCGTCTACACGGCGCTCTTCGCGGTGCAAGGTGAGGTGGCGCAGGGCCGCTTCGCAGCTGGCCCCGGTACGTCGAACGACGACGTCGCGGCGCTGCGCATCGGCCTCGATGCCCCGGGAGAGCTGGGAGAGCTGCGGCGCAGAGGGGTGCCTCAGATCGCCTCTCTGGCGCGCACTGCCGCAGACGCGCATTTCGTGAGGGCGCTGGGTCGATCGGAGATGGCGGCCGCTGCCATCGTTCCCGTGTCGGTTCGTGGGAGAGTGGTCGCGTTCGTCTATGGCGACGAGGGATCCTCGCCAGTCCAGATGACCACCATCGGCGATCTGATCGCGCTGGCTGCGCTCACGAGCCAGGTGCTGGAGCAGCTGATCCTCCGGAAGAAAAAGACGCGGCAGGGGCCCCCTCCGGCAGCGGCGCCCACGGTGTCTCCGCGAGGCGCGGGCGACACCGGAGCGCCGGGTGAGGGAGAGCGAGGGCAGACCCAGGGAGACAGCGCGAGCGAAGCCGCGCGAGGTCCTCTTTCGGAGCGCACCCGCTCCGTGTTGATGCAGGAGCTGCGCGGCTGGAGGGATGCCGTCGGTGAGCCGCTGGGCGACGCGCGTGCCGTGCAGACCGGGGCAGGACACGAGGAGCGTGTCACGCCCGATGTCCGCGCTCCCGAGGAAACCGCCGCCTACAGCACGTCGTCCGACGTGCCCCGTCCCATCGACGATGTCGCCAGGGCTTTCGGTCTGAGGGGGACTGGCGTCGAGGATCAGGAACCGCTCTCGTTGGCCTCTCTGGCGGGTGGGCTGCGGCGTGGGATGGAGCGGGAGACGGGAAGAGGGGGGCAAGGCCATCGGCAAGCCGAGTTCGCGACAGCCCCCACCCTGGAGCTCCCCATGCCGCGCCTGTCGGCCGGAGGCGAGGGGACCTCACCCGGCGCGGCGTCCTGGAACGACGTCCCGGGGCATGATCGTGCGGCGCTGGTGCAAGCCGTCATCGAGGATGGCGATGACGCTCCGCGCGCCTTTGCCGAGCTGGTCCGCGATGGCGAGGCGGCCGCGGAGGAGGTCTCCAGGCGGTTCCCGGGTCCGCTCCGCGTGGATCATCGCATCCGTGAGCTGCTGGCCGGAGCGCGTGCTCAAGAAGAGCTGAGCAGGCTGCCGCCGGCGTCGGAGTGTGGCCCGCTGCTGACGCTCGTCGTCGCCCTTCGGCGCCCTTCCTTGCCCATCATGACGGCGTGCGCGACGTCTCCGGACCCGGACATACGGTTCTGGGCCACACACGTGCTCGGAGAGCTGCGCTATCCCGAAGCTGCGAATGCCTTGCTGCCCCGACTGTTCGACGAAGACGCCGCGATCCGACGCGTCGCGCGTCGCGCTGCCGCGGCCCTGGTCCATGACGGGGGGGCCTCGAACACCCCTGGCTCCTCGTGGATGCCACCCACGGCCAACGGTGCCCGCCGGGCCGCCGCACCTGGCGCCCCCATTCTCCAAGGGCTCGAGTACATCCTCCTCGACATGGACGAGTCCCTCCCGCGGAAGCTGATGGCCATCGAGACGGCGGCAGCGATCCGCGCGCGCGAGCTCGTCCCTGCGCTCCAGGTCATGCTGAGCAACTCCCACGCTTTCCTGGCGGAAGCTGCAGCGAGGGCGCTCAAGGTGATCCCGCACGACGAGCGCGCGCAAGGCTTCCGGATGTAGCGCGCTGACCGCTCCGGCTCGTGCGCTGGATGCGGTGGGCTCGTGCGCTGGATGCGGTGGGCTCGTGCTCTCGGTCGGGGCGCCGGCCCTGCCCCGTGCATTGGAGCAGCGCGAGGTGCCCGGAGCGTCGTGTCGTGAAGAGCGGAGGGCGCCCGACCCTCCTGCGTGGAACGCGGGTGTCGGGCGCCCTGGGGGAGGTCAGTAGGCGCCGTCGCCCTGGGAGGGCTTGGGAGCGAGAGGCTTCTTGGGGGCCTCGAGCTTGACCGCGCCACCCTTGGGGGGAGCGTCGCCAGCTTCACGCAGCGCCGTGTCGATGATCTTCTTGAACTTCGAGAACGGCTGCGCGCCGCTGATGAAGTAGCCGTTGATCACGAACGCCGGCGTCCCGCTGATGCCAGCCTTCTCGGCGACCGCATTGTCGGCGTCGACGACGGCCTTCTGCGTGTTGCCGTCGAGCGCCGCCTTGAACTTGGCGAGGTCGAGACCTGCCTCTTCCGCGTACTTCTCGAGGGCAGGGCGCGCCAGGACGTCCGGGCCTGCGCCGGCGTTCTTGAAGAGGAGGCCATGGTAGGCCCAGAAGCCCGCGTTGCCCTTCTGAGCGAACGCCTCCTGAGCCGCCTCGGAGGCGAGCGGCGCGTTCTTGTGCATCGGCAGCGGGCGGTGACGCCACACGATCTTGATCTTGTCGCCGTAGGTCTTCTCGACCTGCGTGACCGTGTCCTCGACCCGCTTGCAGAAGGGGCACTCGAAGTCGGAGAAGACCTGCATCACGACCTTGGCCTTGTCGCCGCCCTTCCAGGCGTTGCTCGGCCCCGGTGCAGCCACTTCCTTGCGCTCGGGCGGCGGCGGCGTCTTCCCGTCCTTGATGATCTGGTTGTAGAGGTCCTTCGGCGAGACGCCCTTGGCGAGGAGCGCTTCGGACTTCTTCATCTCCTCGTCGATGAGCGCCTTGAACTTCTCGAGCGGCTGCGCGCCGACGAGGCGGCGGCCGTTGATGAAGAAGTGAGGCGTGCCGGAGGCCTGCAGGTCATCGGCGAGATCCTGATCGGCCTGGATGCTGGCGCCGTACTTCTTCTCGGCGATGGCGACCTTCACCTTGTCGACGTCGAGCCCGAGCTCCTTGGCGTAGCCGAGGAGGTCCTCGTCGCTGAGCTTCTGGTTGTTCTTCCAGAGCAGGTCGTAGGCGGCCCAGAAGCCCTTGTCGCCCTTCTGAGCGCGTGCCTCGCGGGCCAGCTCGGCGGCGGGCTCTGCGCGCTGATGGAAGGGAAGGGGGTTGTCCTTCCATACGAAGCGGACCTTGTCGCCGTAGGTCTTGATGATCTCGTCGAGGGTGGGGACGACCTTGCCGCAGAACGGGCACTGGAAGTCGGACCACTCCACGATGGTGACGAGCGCCGTCTCGGGACCCTTCGCGGGCGAGTCACCGACGGGCACCTTCCAGACGGTCGTGTCGTCCTGCTCGGGCTTCTGCTGCCGCTCCTTGGGGGGCGGCGCCTTCGCCTTGTTCTCCTGCGAGACCTTGACGTAGACCTTGTCGGGCTTGGTGCCGGAGGCGGCCGCGGTCTGCGCCGCCTTGAGCTGCTCGTCGATGACGGCGCTGAACTTGTCGATCGGCTGCGCGCCGCTGAGGAACACGCCGTTGATGAAGGCGGCAGGGGTCCCGGTCACGCCGGCCGTCTTGCCGATGGCCATGTCCGCATCGATCTTCGAGGCGAACTCCTGCTTGTCGTAGGCAGCCTTGAACTTGGCGCGATCCACGCCAGCCTCGGCGGCCCACGCCTCGAAGTTCTCGGGGGTCAGACCACCCTTGAAGTTCTCGAAGGCGCGACCGTGGAACTTCCAGAACGCCTTCGACCCACCGAGCCGGAACACCGTCTCTGCGGCGACCGACGCCGGGCGTGCGTTCTTGTGGAACGGCAGCGGGTTGCTCTTCCAGAGGATACGGAGCTTGTCGGCGCCGTACTTCTCCTTGAGCTGGGTGATCGTCGTCTCGACGCGAGCGCAGAAGGGGCACTCGAAGTCGCTGAAGACGACCATGGTCACGGGCGCCGTCCGCGAACCCCACATGGGGTCCTTCGACGAGACGGCCGGGAAGCCCTCGTCGTCGCTCCACGGCTCGCCGTCCGCGTAAGCCTCGGCCGTGATGCTGGCCGTGCGGCCAGCGCTCCGGTCGACGCTGTACATCAGCCCCATCCCTGCGATGAAGCAGAGAAGGAAGCCGACGATGGCTGTACCTTTGTTCATGATTCTCGTTCCTCTCCATGCAGAATGCCCGGACCAGTCCGGACCTCTGCTGCCCCGGAGCGGCGTGCCGTCGCGGGGTAAGTCTTCGTTTCACTCCTCGATCTGGCGCTCGTTCCGCAGTCGGTAGCCACGGCGGTGCTTCATGCATCGCCGCCACCAGCTCTCACTCGTGGAGCTGGCATGTGGCCCACGGCCAGCGTTGCGCGTCAGATCCAGCCCGTTGCAGCAGGAGGTAGGCTCACGGACGGCCACCTCGTTGCATCGAAGCCGTGGCTCCGACGGGGGGACGTCCGCAGACCAACCTCAGGACCCGGTCAGGCGCTTCTCTGGACGCCTGAACGAGCCCGGTATCAACGGGGGGGATGATAGATGCCGGGACCGAACCCCGGCCTGGGCTCGGTGGCGACCGGCGTCGAGGCGACGGCGAGCCCCTCGATGGTCGGGAGGGGGAGTGTCAAATCAGGGACGAGTACGGCCCACGCAGGCGCCGCCGCGAGCTCCCCGAGCGGGGCAGGGTCGCTGGAGCGGAGTCCGATCGTGGGGAGGGTGTCCGTATCTCCGCAAGCCGACGCGGCATCGATGCGAGCGTCCGCGATCGGGTAGATGCGCGGTGGGGCCACCACGGAAGCGCCCTCTGGATCGCAGAGCGGCGCCGCGTTCAGCGCGCCGGCGTCGTCCCCATGGGTCGACACGCCGTCACACGCGGAGCTGTGGACCGCTTCCTGGGCGACGACACGGGTCTCCGCGTCGTGTTCACACGCCTGGAGAATCGCCGCCGATGCACGGAGCGGAAGGCAGAGCCCAAGCGCGAACGCCAGCAAGGCGAAGAGGCGCTTTACGGGATACCTCACCATGAGTGCTGACCCTTTCTAACCCAGGGCTGCGAAGGGAGCAACACAGGTAGGAGGGATGCTTCCCAGCTCCCAGGTGACGTGCGCCCTGAACTTGGCCCACGTTGTCCTACATCTTTACAGGTAGCCTCAATGGCGACCGCCCAGCCGATTGCGACCAGCTCGAACGCGCCTCAACGCCCCTTCAACAGCGAGGAGCTGCCGCGCCGTTTTGGCCGGTATCTCCTCCTGCGACGCCTGGCGAGGGGAGGCATGGGAGAGGTCTTCCTGGCCTCCACGGCCGGATTCGAAGGCGCTGAGCGGCCGGTGGTCGTGAAGGTGATCCGCCGTGAGCATGCGGCAGATCCGAGCTTCATCGCTCGATTCCTCGACGAAGCACGCGTCCAGGCTCAACTCCAGCACTCGGGCGTTGCTCAGATCTTGGAAGCCGACATCGACGAGGAGAGCGGAGAGCCCTTCGTCGTCGTGGAGCACGTCGAGGGGAGGAGCCTCGGTGACGTACGCGCCCGGGCGGCTCAGGTCGGACATCAGATCGGGTGGTCCGAAGCTGTGGCGATCGCGACGCTGATCGCCGAGGGGCTCGCTCACGTTCACGAGCGCAAGGACGCCGCAGGTCGCGCGCTGGCCATCGTGCACCGCGACCTGTCGCCGCAGAACGTGATGGTCGGCTTCGCGGGCGACGTGAAGATCATCGACTTCGGGACGGCGCGCGGACAGAACCGCCGCTGCCACACCGTGGCGGGAGTGGTCTTCGCCAAGCCGGGCTACGTCGCCCCCGAGGTCGCCAACGGCGACCCTGGTGACGCTCGCGTCGACCTCTATGCGCTGGGCATCATCCTGTGGGAACTCTGCGCAGGGCGGCGTTTCCTTCAAGGGGATGCCCAGGCGCACCTGGCCGCGGTCGCCCAGAATCGGACCAGTCCACCGCCGATCAGCGCGTCGACGGGCGCGCCCGTGGAGCTCGATGGCCTCATCGCGCGGCTGACTTCCTTCCAGCGCGAAGAGCGTTACGGCTCCAGCCGAGAGGCCGCCCGTGATCTCGCCGCCCTGCTGGCCGTCGCCGAGCCCCTGCCGAGTGGAGAGCGAGGGATCCGGGCGCGTGCCGCGCACTTCATGCACGCTCTCTTCCCTGGTGAGCCCGGGCGCGCTCGGCGCGAGTTCTCCGAGCATCTTGCCGATGCGCGCGCCCGTGGGCTGGGGCGTCATCGCCCTGTCGAATCGGGGGGTCGACCGCCGGTCGCGCCCGAGACATCGCAGGCCTCCGCGGAGGCGGAGGAGGTGCCTCGAGAGCCGATGAAGGGACGAGAGCGTGCTGCCGGCGGGCACCGCGCGGGCGCAGAGGCGTTCGAGGCGCCCGGGTCGTTGCCCGGGACGCGTTACCAGCTCCTGCGCGAGGTCGGACGGGGGGCCTTCAGCGTCGTGTACGAGGCGGAGCACGTGGATCTCGGGCGTCGCCTGGCCCTCAAAGTGATGCTCGCGGAGCACGCGGGCTCTCAGGAGATCGCCGCCCGCTTCCGACGTGAAGCGAGGGTCCTCTCCGCGCTCGCCCACGATGGCCTCGTCAAGGTCCACGACTTCGGCGTCGCGACGGACGGACGGCTTTTCTGCGGTATGGACCTCTGCGAAGGAGAGTCGCTGGAGACCAGGCTCTCGCGTGAGCGCGTGATGGACTGGCGCGAAGCCTTCGCGATGGCGCTCCCCGTCCTCTCGACCCTCGAGCGCGTCCACGCCGAAGGGGTCGTGCACCGTGATCTCAAGCCTGGCAATGTCTTCCTCCTGCGGGCGATCGAGGGTGGCGCCTCCGCGGTGTCGGGCCAGGGCGCCGCGGCCACGCTCGGGGGACTCCGCGTGAAGCTCCTGGATTTCGGACTCGCCACCGGCCCTGACGACGCCGCCGAGCCCGGCCTCACCCCGGTTCGCTCCGCGGTCGCCGTCGTCGGGACGCCCGAGTACATGGCCCCGGAGCAGGCCTCGACGGGCCGTGTCGATGGCCGCGCCGACCTCTATGCGCTCGGCTGCATGCTCTTCGAGATGATCACCGGGAAGCTGCCGTTCGTCGCCTCGAGCACGGTCGCGCTCCTGGAGGCGAAGACCCGAGGGAGCCCGGAGCGTGTGCGGGAGGTCGCTCCCGAGCGCCAGATCCCGAGGCACGTCGATGAGCTGGTGATGCGTGCGCTGGCGCGGCACCCCAGCGTGAGGTTCTCGAGCGCCGCGGAGATGCGCTCGGCCCTGGAAGCCGCGCTCGCCACGCCCGCGCGTCAGCGCACGCGGCGGCGTGTGGCGGGATCGCTGGTGCTCACCGCTGCGGTGGCGCTCGCGGCGCTCGCCTTCTCGGGCAAAGGCAGCAACGTCGTGGACCTCGGCGCCCGCGCGGCTTCCTTCCTCCCCTGGCGCGCGCAGCCCGCCGTGGTCTTCCCTCACGACACCGGATCGGCGCAGGAAGCGGAGCGCGCGACCGTGAGCGAGACCGCCTCCGTCGAGACGCAGGCCGGGACGCCTGTTACCGCCGAGGCGAAGACACCATCGGGGGAGGGGCCCAGCTCTCCCGCCGCGCTGGCTGAGCGCGCGACACCCTCGGTCGATCTCGTCGAAGCGCACCCGGCGGCGGTCGCCCTGCAGGGACCGCCGACGCCTCCTCCTGCGCCGAAGAGCCGACCGAGGGGAGCCTCCAGGGCCGAGCGCAATGCTCAGCCCGCGTCGCGGAGCGCGGATGCTGGTGCGGCCACGGCAGCCACATCGAAGGCGGCGACATCGAAGAAGGCAAGCGCCGACCGGAGCGACAAGGGGAGCGCCCCCGAGGAAGCGCCCTCCGCCACGGAGGCGACGACCAAGCGAGAGCCCCAGCAGACCGCTGCGCTCCGAGCGTCCGCGGACCCCACCGAGGACATGGTGAAGAAAGTCGCTCCCGAGCGCGCGACCGACGCCGACGACGGGGCCTCGCAGGAGGAAGCCAAGCGCCGTCGCAAGCGGAAGTCCCGCCGGGCCAAGGCCGACTGAGCGCACTGCACGACGAGGGGGCGATGCAGCGCCCGAGCGGCGCCCACCCCCGCGTGGACCATCTTGCCGCCACGTTGTATACCGCCCGGCTCAGATGGCCCAGATCACCCTTCCTGCGCCGGGATCCAACGCAGTCACCGCTGGCCCACCCAGGCGCGCGATCCTGCGGCTGGCGCTGCCGACCGTCGCCGCGATGCTCACCCAGAGCGTCGTCAACGAGGTCGACATCGTCTTCTTTGCGCGCCTGCCCTGCCCCGAATCTTCCAATGCGCAGGCAGCGCTCCTCCCGTCGCTGATCATCCTCTGGCTCTTCGGTGGCTCGCTGAGCGCGATCTCGGTGGGCACCCAGGCATTCTCTGGCCGCAGGTACGCCGAGAAGCGCTTCGAGGACGCGGGCGCCGTCCTGCTCAACGCGCTGCTCTTCGCCACGGTGGCGGGCGTCGCTTTCTCGGCGCTCGGCTATCTCCTGATGCCGTTCTTGCTGGGGGCCATCATCAAGGTGGAGGGGGCCCGCCAGGCGGCGCACGAGTACCTGCAGTGGCGGTTGCTCGGGGTCACTTCCATGGCAGCGACCTTCGCGCTGAAGGCGTTCTTCGACGGTATCGGCAAGACCCACATCCACCTGGTGTCGGCCGTCGTGATGAACACCCTCAACATCGCGCTGTGCCTGCTGCTCATCTTCGGCAACCCCTCGCTCGGCATCCCGAAGCTCGGCATTGCCGGGGCTGGCATCGCGGGGGTCGTCTCCACCTACGTGGGTCTGGCGATCATGGTCGCCTACGCCCTCTTGCCCGAGTACCGGAAGCTCTACCGACCGTTCCAGTGGTCCAGGCGGAATCGCTCCCTCACCTGGTCGATCCTCAAGCTCTCCATTCCTAGCGGCGTCGCCACCATCGCCATCATGACGGGGTTCGCGCTCTTCTATGCGATCGCCAGCCAGCTCGACAGCATTGCCCCCGCCGGGGCGGTGTCACCGCTGTGCCCTGGAGGCCGCTCCGAGCCCGTCTACAGCGCGGCGACCACCGTGATCGTCGGCGTCCTCAAGCTCACCTTCACCGCCTGCCTCGCCTTCGGTACCTCGACGGCGACCCTGGTGGCGCAGTCACTCGGCGAGAACGATCCGGAGAAGGCGGCCCGCTTCGGCTGGACCAGCGCGCGCCTCGGTCTGGTCATCTTCGGCGTCGTCGGTCTGCTCGAGGCCGTCTTCGCGCAGCAGATCCTCTCGGTGGTCAGCGGCAGCGAGCTCGTGCAGCAGGCCGCGCTCCGCCCGATGCAGGTCATGGGCGTCTGCACCCCCATCGTCGCCGTCGCGATGATCCTCACCCAGGCGCTCTTCGGGGCCGGGAACACCGTCTTCGTGATGGTGGTGGAGCTGGTTCTCCATTTCGCCTGCCTCGTCCCTCTGGCCTGGCTTTTCGGGATCACCCTGGGCTTCGGCCTCATTGGCATCTGGGCGGCCGCCGTGCTCTATGTCGTTCTGCTCGCGGCGATCATGGCCTGGAAATTCCGCTCGGGAGACTGGAAGAACATCCGCCTGGACCCGGCGTCCACCTAGTCGAGCCGACGGACGCGCCGCTCGTCCTGCGAGGGCGGCGCCGACCTGGGACGTCGAGCCGCGCGGCGCGGGTGCTCGCGATGGACAGTCTGCCGAGACGTCCGGTAGCTTGTCTGGATGCAAACGAGAAGGCTGTTTTACGGGTGTACTCGGGCCGCGGGCGCGGCCCTTCTCCTCGCGTCGCTCGGCGTCATCGGTGCAGCTTGCGGCGACGATGGGGCGGGGGGCTCGGGCGGTGACACCAGCAGCGGTGGCGCTGGAGGCACGGGCGGCTCGGGGGGCGAAGGTGGCGAGTCGGCTCTCCCGCCGGGGTGTGACGTCTTGCTTCGCGCAGGCGTGGATGACGAGGCCGCCGTCCAGACCGCGCTGATCATGGCGGAGGTCGACAGCACCGTCTGCTTCAGCGCCGGGAAGTTCGCGTTCACCAATGAGCTGAGCCTCTCGGTTCAGGGAGTCACGCTGAAGGGGGCAGGGCGCGACGAGACCGTCCTCGATTTCACGGAGCAGGACGTGGGCGCCAATGGCGTCTTGATCCAGTCCAATCAGGTGACCGTCGAGTCTCTCGCCGTCATCAACCCGCCAGGCGACGGCATTCGCGCGAACGGTGTCGCCGGGATCACGTTCCGTAACGTCGCCGTGCGGTGGGACGCCGATGCGGCCGTGGAGAACGGCGCGTATGGCCTCTATCCCGTCAGCTCGACCGACGTCGTCATCGAGAACTGCGTGGTGAAGGGGGCGCGTGACGCTGGCATCTACGTCGGCCAGTCCGAGCGGATCCGCGTCGTCGACTCCGAGGCCTTCGGCAACGTCGCCGGCATCGAGATCGAGAACTCGACGGACGCGCTCGTTCGAAACAACTACGCGCACGACAACACCGCCGGCATCCTCGTGTTCAACCTCCCCGGGCTGCCGGTGCTCGACGGCAAGCGCGTGAACGTCTTCGAGAACCGCGTCGAGAACAACAACCTCGACAACTTCGGCGTTCCAGGGACCACCGTGGCCAAGGTCCCGCCTGGCATCGGCATCATGATCCTCGCGTCGGACGACAACGAGATCCATGGCAACACCCTGAGCGGCAACCGCTCCGCCGCCGTGCTGGTGGTCAGCTACCTCAACATCCTCTTCGGGATGCCGAACGATCCCCAGTACGACAAGTTCCCCCAGGGGAACTACGTGCACGACAATACCTATACCGACAATGGTCAGGACCCTGCGCCGCTCATCGCCTCGGTGACGGTCACCAGGCCCATCCCGAACGTCCTCTGGGACGGGTGCATCGATGCGGCAGCGGTCGACGACGGGCACCTCACCAACTGCGTCTCGAGCGAGACGTCGAGCTACCTGAACTTCAACTACTGCAACGACTTCCCCGTTTCGAGCACGGATCTCGACGAGGTGGCGTGCACCTATGAGCCTCTCCCGATCGACTGAGCGCATCACGCTCGCCCTTGGGCTCGCGCTCGCCTCGATGACCTGCGGTGGCGAGGAGAGTGGACCGTCGACGTCGGGCACCACGACCACCACGACCACCACGACCACCACCGAGACCGAGCCTGAGCCCACGGGAGAGATCCCCTACGACACCCTCTCGGAGTATGGCTTCTTCGAAGGGAACATGGCGGAGCTGCAGCCCAGGGCGGGCGTCGTCCCTTACGACGTGCTCTCGCCCCTGTGGGCCGATCACGCCGAGAAGGGGCGGTTCATCGTCCTGCCCGAGGGCGAGCGCATCGAGCTGAGAGAGGTTGAAGACTGGGAGTTCCCCCTGGGAACGATCATCATCAAGACCTTCTTCTTCTCGCTGGACCAGCGCGCGCCCGAGGGGCCTGCCCGCATCGTCGAGACCCGCCTGCTCATCCTGGGCGAGGACGGCTGGGTTCCCCACACCTACCTCTGGAATGACGAGCAGACCGAAGCGAAGCGACACGTCGCGGGGGGCCGCGTCGACATCGCGTACGTCGACGAGCAGGGCGTCGCGGGTCAGACCCAGTATGTCGTCCCCAACACCAACCAGTGCAAGAGCTGCCACCAACGCGACGAGAATGTCGTGCTACTCGGCCTGATCACGCCACAGCTCAACCACGACGTGGGCACGCCAGAGGGGACGCGGAACCAGCTCGAGTTCTTCGCCGAGCAGGGGCTCTTCGCCGGGGACCTCCCGCCCCCCGCGTCCCTCCCTGCCTTCGCCGACCCGAAGGGGAATGAGCCCCTCGACGATCGTGCCCGAGCGTACCTGCACGCCAACTGCTCCCATTGCCACCGACCTGGTGGCGCTGGAGGTCCCAGCGGGCTGGTACTTCTGGAGTGGGAGCGTACACCCCTCCAGAACGGCATCTGCAAGATCTCCGTCGCGGCGGGGGCGGGGACCGGGGGGCACACGTACGACATCGAGCCAGGTCACCCCGAGAACAGCATCATGATATTCCGGATGAGCTCCACGAATCCGGAGATCAAGATGCCCGAGCTGACCAACCGCATGCCCGATCAGGCGGGCATCGCGCTGACCAGCGCGTGGATAGCGGCCATGGATCCGCCAGGGTGCGGAGTGATGCCATGAAGGGAACACGTGCCATGAAGCTCGGAAGCAGGATCATCGCGCTCGCCCTCGGGCTTTCGCTGCCTTCCTGCACGTTCATCATCGATCGCAGCGCGGAGCAGTGCTCGACCGATTCAGACTGCTCGAGCTTTCCTGGCACGGTGTGCTCGGCCGAGAAAGTGTGCTCCGAGCCGGCCTGCTCCACCCACCAGCAGTGCGTGGAGCAGCTCGGTCCCTACCACGCCTGCAAGGTGGCGGACGGCGTGTGCATCGACATGCGCTCTCCTGAGTGCACGGTCGTCGAGGGAGACTACGCAAAAGAGGACGCCATCCTGTTCGGCGTCGTGGTGCCGACGGAGGGAGAGGCCGCGGAGAAGGGGCGACTGATCACCAACGCCGTGCGGCTCGCGCTGAGGGAGATCGGGCAGACGGCCAATGGTCTCCCGCCCGCCCCCGGGAAGTCGGCGCGTCGCCCTCTCGCCTTCGTGGGATGCAACGACGACAGCGACGCCGATACGGCCGTCACCGCTGCCAAGCACCTCGTCTCGCTCGGGGTCCCTGCGATCGTCGGGGCTGCCTTCAGCGGCATCACCATCAAGATGGCCACCGAGGCCACCATCCCGGGAGGGACACTGGTGATCTCGCCCTCGTCCACGAGCGTGGCCATCACCGATCTGGCCGACGACGGCCTCGTCTGGCGCACGGCCCCCTCCGACATCTACCAGGCCGAAGCGCTCACCCTCTATGCGCAGACCATCCAGGACTCGGTGCGCCAGCAGCTCTCGATGCAGGCGGGCGACAAACTGCGGTTCGCCATCGTGCACAAGGGAGACGCCTACGGGAGCGGGCTGGGAAGGGCCGTGGAGATTGCTCTCCAGCTCAACGACGCTCCCGCGCTCGCTGTCTCGAACAACGGCTTCTACCAGCGCTTCGACTATGGCGATCCCGACAACGCTGCCCAGAACCCGCCGAAGTATGCGGCGGCCATCCAGGCCATGCTCGACATGGAGCCGCACATCATCTTCGCCTTCGGCACGCGCGAGAGCGTCCTCGATGTGATGGCGCCGATCGAGGCCGGATGGCAGAGCGTCTCCTACAGGCCACGCTATGTGCTGTCGGACGGCGGGGTGATCCCCCAGCTCTGGAGCTCCGTCGTCAAGGACGATGCCCAGCTCCGGCGACGGATCACCGGGACGATCCCCGGGACGACCAACCCGCGCTTCAACGTCTTCCGTGGCGCGTACAACACCCAGTTCCAGGACGGCACGAGCCCTGACGTCTTCGGTGCGGCTGGCGCGTACGACGCGGCCTACCTCCTCGCCTACAGCACCGTCGCCAGCGGCGCAGCCCAGCCCACCGGCCACGAGCTGGCGAGCGGCCTCGCAAAGATGGTCCCACCCGGCCAGCTGGTGAACGCTGGCGTCGATTCGCTCAGCACCACCTTCAGCTTGCTCGGGCGCGGCGAATCCATCGATTTCAACGGTGCTTCCGGGCCCCTCGACTTCAACGTCGAGACGGGCGAGGCCCCCTCGGACATCCAGATCTGGTGCATGCCCGCCAATGCGAACGGCGTGGCCCAGAGCAACGTCTTTTCCGGCATGTACCTCTCCGCCACCTCGGGCAGCCTCACCGGCACCATCGGCGCCGTGTGCGACTGACGCCGCCTGCGCCGAGAGGGGTCGCTCAGGAGCCCCGCCGCACAGCCCCCGGGTCGTCGAGCAGGGAGCGAACCCGCTCTGCCAGCTCCGATGGCCGGTAGGGCTTGGGGATGAAGGCGATGCCGGGCTTGAGCATGCCGTGGTGCACGATCGCGTTCTCGGTGTACCCCGACGTGTAGAGGACGCGGAGGCCAGGGCGCTCCTCGACCAGCGTGGCGGCGAGCTCCTTCCCGCCCATCCGGGGCATGATCACGTCGGTGACCAGGATGTGGATCTGCCCCGCGTGCGCCCGCGCCACCCGCAGCGCCTCCTCGCCGTCGGTCGCGACCAGCACGTTGTAGCCCAGGTCTCCGAACAGTGACCGCACCATGACCCGCACGGGGCCGTAGTCCTCCACGACGAGGACGGTCTCGGTCCCCGCCACCTCACGCGCGACGTCGGAGCGGGCCTCGGGCGCCGTCATGGTCTGCTCGACCCGCGGGAGATAGACACGGAACGACGCCCCGCGCTCCGGCTCGCTGTAGACCGCGATGTGCCCCCGGTGCTGCTTCGCGATCCCGTAGCACGTGGACAGCCCAAGCCCTGTCCCCTTGCCGGCCTCCTTCGTGGTGAAGAACGGCTCGAAGATCATCGAGAGCAGCTCCGGGGCGATCCCCGTCCCCGTATCGGTCACCGTCAGCATCACGTAGTCGCCGGGATCGACCTCGGCGCGACGCCGCGCGTAGTCGTCGGAGAGCGTCACGTCGGCCGTCTCGATGGTCACCTTGCCACCGCTCGGTATCGCGTCCCGCGCGTTGACCACGAGGTTCACCAGCATCTGCTCGAGCTGCCCCGGATCACCCTTCACCCGACCGACCCGCCGCGCCGGGAGCCACACGATCTCGACGTCCTCCCCGATCAAGCGGCGCAGCATCTCGATCGCGTGCTCGACCAGCTCGTTGAGATCGAGCACCCGCGGCTCCAGCACCTGCTTCCGTGCGAACGCGAGCAGCTGCCCCGTCAGCCGGGCCCCTCGACCGGCCGCCTCGGTGATCTGCTGGAAATACTCCCGAGCGCGGTCGTCGCAGCGCCCTTGCTGCAGCCCGAGTTCCGCGCAGCAGAGGATGGCCGTGAGCAGGTTGTTGAAATCATGGGCCACGCCTCCCGCGAGCCGCCCGATGCTCTCCATCTTCTGCGCCTGCACGAGCTGCGCTCGGAGCTGTGCCCGCTCCTCCTCGGCTTGCTTCTGCTCGGTGAGGTCGAGCAGCGTCCCCAGCAGCCGCTGCGGCTTGCCATCCGGGCCGAGGGTCAGCATCGCGTGTCCCGCCACCGTCCGCGTGGCCCCGTCGGGCCGTACGACCCTGAACTCCGCCGTGCCCCCCGGCGTGATCTCCTGCCCATCGCCCCAGCTCGCGCTCTGGGCTTCGCTCGTCGCGGCTTCGAGCAGCTCCCGGAGCAGCCGGAGCTGCTCGGGGCGATCTTCGGGGTGGATGCGCTCCAGGTAGTCGTTCGCCTGTCCCGTGAGCGCCGACGGCGAGAGCCCATGGATCGCGCACATTTCCTCGGACCACTGCACGACGTTCGTGGTGAGATCCCACTCCCAGATCCCCAGGCTCGCGACGCGCGCGGCCTCACGCAAGCGCGTATCGCTGCGGCGCACCTCGTCCTCGACGCGCTTGCGCTCCATCTCGGCCGCGACCTTGTCGGCGAAGAGCTGGAGCATCGTCTCTGGCCGCAGCGACTCGTCGAGGGGCTTGCTGTCGAGCAGCGCCATCACCCCCAGCACCTGCTGGGATGACGAGAGCAGCGGGACCCCCAGGTAGCTCTCCATGGACAGGGCCGTGAGCCGCTCGTCTCGAGGAAAGAGCGCCGCGACGCCGCTGCGGTGGAACCGGAGCCGGGGCTCCACCACCTCGGCGCAGGGGCGCCCGGCCAGCGGGAAGTCGAAGCCGCTCGCTGGCGCCCCATCGAGCCACGCCGCCACATGGCGCACACGGTCTCTCCCTGGCTCGACCAGCTCGACCACGTACGCGCACCGCACCTCGAGCGTCTCCGCGAGCGCGCGCACGAGCGACTCGATGTACGCATACCCCGTCGACGCGGTGCTCTGCACGATGTGCTGGAGCGCCTGCTCCATCCGCACGCGGCGGGTGATGTCGTTGATCGAGAACACCACCCCCGTGACGTCCCCTCGCGCGTCACAGAGCGGCGCCCCGTTGATGGAGAGCAGCTTGTGGCGACCATCGGGCAGCTCGATGGCATGCCGCACATCGAACACGCTCTTCCCGCTGCGCATCACCTGGACGAAGGGCGACATCTCGTCGCGCCACGGGCTCCCGTCGAGCGTCCCGCACCGCCATGACGGCGAGTCGTACGTGCGGTGCAGGAGCTCCTCCGGCGTGGCGCCGAGGATCTCCTTGGCCCGACCATTGGCGAAGACGAGGCGCCCCTTCGTGTCGAGCACGGTGATCGCCGCGATGCTCGTCTGCATCATGGCGCCGAGCAGCGCGGGCCCCCCCTCCGTCGGCGCTTCGGAGCCGGGTGATGACGACGCCTCGCGCAGCCGCGAGAGCTCGTCCTGGAGCCGCGCCACCTCCCGTCGCGCCTCCTCGAGCTGCCGTCGCAGCACCTCGTCTTCGCTCATCGCCCCTCCACCCTCGATGATGATGGATCCGTCGAAGATGGCCAGCCTACCAGAGGAGCCAGGAGCGAGGGAGCGCCGGTCAGAAGCGACCGCGCAGCACCGCGCCGCCGCTGGTCGGCCCTGCGACGGGCACGAGCTGTGGGCGGAAGCTCCCGGTGGAACGCTCGGTGCGCGGCTCAGGGAGCAGCACGAGCAGCGCGCCGACCCCGACACCAGCGAGCCCGGCGGCGAACGAGGCGGTGGCCACATTGGCCGTGACGCGCGCCTCGTCGCGGAGCGCGCCGCCCTCGGGCGCGCAGCGATTGGACGGGCCGCAGTACTCGTTCGACGCGGAGCGCTGCGTGAACGCGAGCACGCCCAGGCCGGTCCCGACACCGATTCCGGCGAGCCCGATGGCACCGACCGTCCAGCCCACCAGCTTGCGCGGGCTCGTCCCGGTCGAGCCTCGCTTCTCCGCCACCGGCCCTGGCTGTGCCGCCACCTGCCGCGGCGCGAGGGCCGGGATGGCGACGACCTTGTGCTCTCCGGACGTCATCTGCACCGTGGCCGAGAACGGCTTCCGACCCGGCGCCGTGGCCTCGATCACCGCCGTTCCTGGATCGAGCAATGTCTTTGCGCTCAGCGCGCTCGTCGGGACGCGATCGCCGTTCAGCGTCACCTGGAGCCCCGGCGCTGGATCGACCACCCGGATCGTCAGCTTCGGCACCCGAGGAGCGAGCGCCGAGGCGCGCTCCGCGGCGAACTGACCGCGCGGATCCCCTGACAGAAGCGCCCGCTGCTCGGTGGACAGATACCCACGGTACGCCGTCGCGAGCTTCCCTTCCTGCTCGCGACAGGACGCGAGCAACCCCTCGGTCCCGACGCGAGGATCGAGTTCCTGGCTCTCGGCGAGCTTCGCGCAGGCCTCCTGGAACAGCCCTGCGTCGTAGAGCGTCCGTCCCTCGGCGAAGAGGTCCTCCGCGCGGGAGACGGCGGCCGCGGACCGGGTGTCTCTCTCTTCGCGCGCCTGACCGCGGGGGGGCTCGGCCGCCGCCGCGCTCATCCCCGACAGCATGAGGGCGAGGGTGATGCCGAGCGAGAAGGAGCGTCGGGAGTCACCTGTCACCAAACACCTCCCGAGCGCTCTGCGGTGTTCCTTGCCGTGCCGCCGGGGACTCCGCCCCCGTCGAGCCATGACCTTGCGAGGTGGCTGCCGGAGCGGGGAACGACGCTCCCGCTGCCCGCTGACCCTTGAGCCCTGCGTGCGCCGGCGTGCCCCCGGGCGGTGCCACACGAGCGCGCCGAGCTGCCTGACGCGCTTCAGCCGTCGCCGTGCGCGCGGACTCCTCACGCTGATTCTCGTGACGCTGCTCCTCCTGACGCTGCTCCTCGTGAAGTACCGACGAGCCCCTGTCGTCGGAAACCGCCGTCGTGGAGAGCCGCGCGGCCGACGTCGTCGTCGCTTTCTGAAGCGCACCCGCGCGCCGGACCGCGCGTGCGAGGCCCGTCGCCGCCGTGGCCGAAGGGGGCGTGGGCCCCGCGCTCATCGACTTCAGCCCCGCGATCAGCGCGATCAAAAGGGCTCCCGTCACCAGCATCACCACGGCTGCCCCCGTGGAGCTCCGCTGCAGCCCCTGCCCTCGCCGGACCCTGGGCGTGGGCGCCTCTTGCGCCAGCACCCCCCCCGGCGTGGGCACCACATCGCCGCGACCCCCCGAGAGCACCACCGCGCGCCGCAGCCCCTTGCCACCGCTCGACACAGGCAGTGTGTTCGTACCTCCCGCCCGGTTCCAGCCGGGCCCCGTCGCGACGACGTTCCGGCTCGACGCTGCGCCTTCCAGCACCTGCGCCACGTTCCTCGCCGACGCATCGGCTCCTGGCCCACCGAACGGCGCGATGGCCTGCGCGAACCCGGCCAGATCGGGGAAGCGCTCTGCGGGCGACTTCGCGAGCGCCCGCGCGATCGCCACGTCCAGCCCTGCTGGCACACCCGGAAACGCCACCGAGAGCCGCGGTGCCGGCTCGTCGAGGATCTGCACCGCGAGAAGCCCCAGGTTGTCCGCGGAGAACACACGGCGCCCGGTGATCAGCTCGAACAGCACCACGGCGAGCGCATGCTGATCGCACCGCGCATCGACCGGCGCGACCGGCATCATCTGCTCCGGGGCCATGTACGCCGGCGTCCCGCACGCCGCGCTCCGGTTCGTGAGCGTGAGCGGCGCACCCCCGAGCGTTCGCTTGGAGATCCCGAAGTCCAGCACCTTGATCAGCGCCGACCCATCCCGGCGCCGCGTGAGGAACAGGTTTGCCGGCTTCAGATCGCGGTGTACCAGCCCGAGCGTGTGCGCCTCGGCCACCCCCTCGCACGCTTGCAGGATGTAGTCGACCGCCTCCTGCAGCGGCAGCCGACGCCTTCGCCGCAGCTCGGCCTCCAGATCCCGCCCCACGAGCAGCTCCATCACCAGGTACGCATCGCCCGCGTCGGTGCGCCCGAAATCGAGCGCCCGCGCGATGTGGTCCCCGGGCAGCTGCGCCGCGATCCGCGCCTCGTCCAGGAACCGCTGCAGCGCGTTCTTGTCGGCCGCCACGTCCTGGAGGAGCAGCTTCACGGCCACCCGCTTGCCGAGCAGCGCGTGCTCCGCCTCCACCACGACGCCCATCCCCCCGCGCGCGAGCACGTGCTCGACCCGGTAACGACCGGCGATCCACTCGCCCGGAGCCGGAATTCCCCGCGCCGGGCCCACCTTCTGGGGCGAGTCGGGAGACCGCTCCGTCTTGTCGCTCCCGGGCGATCCATAGGCCCCGCTCTCGGGCTCGGTCGGCGTCGGCCAGGCGCCGAGCCGCGCGGTCGCGTTGCCGCTCACAGCCCACCTGCGTGGCTGTTGAAAGCGTCCTTGTGGCAGACCCCGCCAGCGCAGACGCCCTTCTTGCAGTCGTAGTTCTCGCGGCAGTGCTGCCCTTCACGACAGCGCTCGCAGTACAGACCGCCGCAGTCCACGTCCGTCTCCGTTCCGTTCTGGATCCCGTCCCTGCACGTGCCGGGTGGAGGTGTCCCGGCGTCCGGGCCCCCACCGCTCGTCGTGCCCCCCCCGGTGCCGCTGGTGCTGCTCGTCGTGGAAGCCGTGCTGCTACCGGCCTCGCCTGCGCCCCCGTGACCTCCGACATTCGCAGGCCCGCCGCCTTCCAGACCAGCGCCACCTGCACCTCCGCTGCCCGTGGCGCTCGGTACCCCGCCCAGCGCACCGGAGCTACCGTCCTCGAACTGTCCTCCTTGACCCGTGTCGGTGGTGACGGGTGCCTCCAGCGGCTCCCAGTCCAGATCCAGAAGCTGTGCACAGCCTCCGAGCGCTGCCATCGCGAGCAGCGCCAGCTTCTGTGCTCCCTTCGTCCCTGTCACTGCGGCAAGGAATCTCACGGCTCGTCGCCCCTGTTGGGCTGGCTGCACGGGGCGGGCCAGGTGGAGCGTCCTTGCCGAACGGAATCACGGTGACACGCGCCCGAGGCGGAGAGCCACGTGGTGCGTGGCCTTTCCTGCGGCTTCGCGCGCATCTCGCGCGAGAATCCCACGCGCCGCGGGGCTCCATGCGACCCTGACGGCACATGCCCGCGGGCGCGTGGGGCAGCGGAGCGCGCGGCCCTGGAGATCTAGAAGGAGCCGACGAGCTGCGCGCCGCGCGGACTGATCCCGAGCTGCAACCCCGGACTGCTCGCTCGTGCGTTCCCGGCACTGTCCGAGGGAGGCGTCCGCAGGGTGAAGTAGAGCGAGACACCGCCAGCGATGAGCGCCGCACCAGCGAGCGCGTCCGTCACCACCGACATCGTGGTCGCCTTGCTGCTCGCCGCGCTCAGGTCGGCCGCCGACACCCCGCGCGTCCCGCGCAGGTCCTGGAGATCGCTCGACGCACCCAGCGCCAGCACCCCGAACACCGCCGCGCCAGCGGCCAGACCGCCCGTGATCCCCCACCCGATCCACGGGACCCGCGAGCTGGAGTTCCCGTCGACCTGGGCGGTGGCTCGCGCGCGCCCGCTGGAGGCATCGCCATCGCCCTCGCTGTCCGCACCTGGCGCTGGCGTCGCCGGTGTCGCGGCCCCGCGCTCGAGCAGCTCGAAGCTCGCCTTCGCCGTGTCGCCGCTCGCCACCTCGACCACGCGGGTCTGCGGCTGGTAGCCCTCGCGTGACACGCCGACGCGACGTCGCCCTGCGTTCACCGTGAGCGCCTTGCCGAGCGGCGACGTGCCCACCAGCGTGTCATCCACGACGATCTCCGCGTCGGGCACGTTCACCGTGATCTCCACGAACGCGATCCGACCCTTCAGCGTCTGGAGATCGTTCTCCACCTCGCTCCGGCGCGTGGCGGGCACCTGCCGCCCGCCCTCGGCGAGGTAGCGCTCCAGCGACTGGAGCGAGTTGGCGTAGTCCTGCAGCTGGTACTGGACCTGACCGATGTTGTAGAGCACCTGCCAGCTCGGCACGAGCTCGTAGGCGCGGCGGAACTCGACGAGCGCTGCGACGTAGTCGGCCTCCTTGAAGAGCTCGAGGCCCTTCTTGAAGCGCGTCGCGGCCTCGTCCTTCATCGCCTTGGTGGGCTGTGCCACGGTGGCTCCCTGCGCCATCGCGCTCGTCGGCGTCACGAGCGGGAGGGCCAGGCAGAGCAGCACCGCGTGCAGGCCAGTGCGGATCGTGCGCGAACGGTGGGTCCTGAGCATCATGGAGTCATGAACGGGTTCGTGGTGTCGAGCTGACGTACCGGCTTCGTGCCGCCACGCCTCATCGCAGGCTCTTCTTCGGGGGGAGGCGGCTCGGGAGGAGGTGGCGTCGCCGCTGGCTTCGCGGCGGCCGCAGCACCCCGCCCGGCTGGCTGGGTGAGCGCGGCGCGCTCCCCGCCAGACTCCCGCTCCAGCGCCAGCTCGATGTCGAAGTCCTTATCGAAGCTGAGCTCTCGCGTCTCGGTCTTGTAGCCCGCAGCCTCCGCCCGCAGCCGGTGCTTCGAGCCGTCCCGCGGCACCCGGCGCGAGACCGGGTTGCCCGGGAGCAGCACGTCGTCGAGGAAGAACCGCGCCTCCGCGGGCCTCGCCGTCACCTTCAGATCCACCTCTCCTGGCACGCCAGGGAGCGAAGGGTTGGCCGCCTGCCCGCCGGTCGCTTGCGCCGCGGGCGCGACGATCGCCGCAGGCGTTTCCGTCGTCGCGTGCGAGGCCCCGTGGCGCGCCAGGAGCCACACCCCTGCCGCCAGCCCGGCGCCACCCGCTGCCGCCAGCGCCAGCAGGAGCCCCTTCGGCCGGGCCGTGGGCATCGCCATCGCCGCGCTGGCCGAGGTCGCCACCGTCAGCGAACCAGGTTGCCGGTAGCTACGCCACGAGCCGTAATCTCCTTCGCTTCCGGTCCCGGTCCCGGTCCCCTGTCCACCCATCGACGGGGGCGTCATGCTGTGCCGACCCAGCCGCGGCAGATCCACCGCCCGGTACTCGTCCGTGGGCATCGACCGCGCGTCACGGAGCTGCGCCTCCACCAGCGACCGGATCTTCGAGCGCTCCTCCTCGAAGCGCTGCGCCAGCGCCCGCCCCAGATCGCGCGTGCTCGATCGATCCGGGAACGACTCCAGGAAGTTCTCGATGTCGGCCTGGAGCTCACCCGCCGTGCGGTGGCGGTCTTCCTTTCGGTGCGCCATGGCCCGCAGGATGATCGCCTCCAGCTCCGGCGGCAGCTCCGGCCGCTGCGAGCGCGGCGTGGGGATCTCGCCGTTCACGATGCGCGCCAGGATGGCCATGTCCGGGATCCCCGTCCACAGCCGCTTCCCCACCGCCGCTTCCCACAGCATCACCCCCACCGCGAACACGTCCGCGCGCCGATCCACCCGCTCACCGCGGGCCTGCTCTGGCGCCATGTACGCGATCTTCCCCTTCAGCACCCCGGTCCGCGTCTCGGCCGACGAGTCCATCGCCTTGGCGATGCCGAAGTCCACCACCTTCACCTGCCCGTCGTAGGTGACGAACAGGTTGTGCGGCGTGACGTCGCGGTGGACCACGTCCATCGGCGTCCCGTCATAGTCGGTGAGATCGTGCGCGTAGTGCAGCCCTGCCAGCGCGTCGGCCAGCACCCGCAGGTGCGCACCCAGCGGCACCCGGTCGCGCCCCAGCCGCCCGGTGAGGCGGTTGAGCGGCTGGCCCTCCAGGTACTCCATCGCGATGAAGTACCGGCTCCCGTCGTGACCCACCTCGTTGGTCTGCACCACGTTCGGGTGGTTCAAGCGCGCCGCGAGCCGGGCCTCGTCGAGGAACATCGCCAGGAACTCCGGATCCTCGGCGAGCTGCGGCCGGATCTGCTTGATCACCGTCAGCTTGTTGAAGCCCCCAGGCCCCTGGGCGACGGCGAGGAACACCTCGGCCATCCCCCCGCTCCCCAGCTCGGCGATCAGCCGGTATTTCCCGAGGATGTTGTTGCTTCGTGCGCCTTGCACCCTACGCGCCCCGTTCCGGCTTGCTCATACCGACGCTCCGCAGGTCGAGGCAGGCCCGGCATCATCCTACAGACCACGGTCACCCTGAACAAGAGCGCCTCCTGGCCTCGCGCCGCGCTGCGGCATGACGCGCATCTCCCCCTGGCATCCCTGGTTTGCGGCGCGTCCACCCGCACGCTCACGGCGTCGAATCCAGGATCACGGGTAGCTTGCATTACGGGCACCCAGTCGCTGTTCCCCAGGTTTTTCTCGCCGATCCTCGCCTCCTTGCGTTCTGGTGGCGCCCCCATCTTTTCGTTTACTGTCGCCAACCACCCATGGCGGAGCAGGATCCCGATCGGCGAGAGCGCAGTGACCACGTCGGCTCGACGCCGCCACCCCCGAGCGCGCGGCACGCCGAGGACGAGCGAGACGCCGCCCGAACGGCATCCACCGACGCGTCACCCCCCGAGGCTTCGACGACGTCCCCCGAGACGTCGACGGCCACTTCCGAACCTCCGAAGGCAGCGTCCGAGTCTTCGACGGCAGCGTCCGAGTCTTCGACGGCAGCGTCCGAACCACCAGCGGCCGCTACGCCCTCGGCTTCCAGCCCACCGCCTCCGGCAACGCCAGCGGCTGGTGGCACGTCCGCATCTTCACCACCCCCGCCTCCACCTCGCCGAACGCCACCGCGTGGCGCGGCCTGGGCCGAGCCTCTCGCCCGCTTCGAGCGTGCGTGGACCCGCTTCGAGACCGGACTCCTCACCATCGTCCTCCTCTCGCTGATCCTCGCCCTCATCTCCTGGGTCTTCCTCACCGGCCTCGCCGCACCCCCCAGCAGCGACGACGCTGCCGGCGTCGTCTTCCGCGCCATCGTCGGCGCCAGCCTCCTCGGCACCGCCGCCTGGACTGCGAGCCGCACCCTCACCCTCAACGCCCGCCGCGGCGCGACCATCGTCGCCTTCATCGCCGGCATCGCCGTCGCGCCCCTCTGGCGCAGCTTCGGCACCCAGTACTTCGACAACGTCAAGGCCTGGCTCCAGGAGGGCTCCACCCTCACCCTCATGGGCGGCCTGCGCGGCGTCGGCACCCGGCTCACCCTCTGGCTCGCCCTTCTCGGCGGCTCCCTTGCCACCAGCGCTGGCAAGCACATCCACGTCGACCTCCTCTTCCGCGCCCTCCCGGTCAAGCTCCGCGTCCCTGCCGCCGTGCTGAACAACCTCGCCGCGGCCGCCGTCTGCTTCGCCGCCGTCTGGGGCTTCTTCGATCACATCGCCATCGAGTCGTTCGGCGCCCGCGCCGACGACCCCCCGGCCGCCAAGATCGAACGCGTCACCCACCACGTCGGCCAGCACCTCTTCCTCGCCCGCAAGCAGGTCGCCCTCGATCTCCGCAGCGGCCCGCGCGTCATCGCGGGCAACCCGTACGAGTGGATGACCCCCACCGAGTGGAACGGCTGGCTCGACGGTGCTGGCTACGCCGAGCACTACCCCGAGCCCCCGCTCGACAACTTCAAGGTCCCCGACGACGCGCCACCCCACATCCCCCTCGTCATCTCCCCGGACGGCGAGAGCACCCGCGGCCTCCTCGTCCACACGCTCAGCCTCGTCTTCCCCTTCGGCCTGCTCATGATCGGCCTGCGCTTCCTCCTCCGTATCCTGCTCGTCCTGAGCGGCCACATCTCCGTGGATCCCGACGAAGCCCACCGTGAGGATCTCCGCCGCGCGGATCAGGACGGCGACCCCCTCGACACCGGCGGCCACGGCGAGCGCGCCGAAGGGAGGGCGTGATGGGTACGCTCCTCGTCCTCGTCGTCCTTCTTCTCGGCCTCCTCGGCACCCCGCTCTTCGCCATCATGGGCGGGTCGAGCGAGCTGCTCTGGCTCACCCACGACAACCCCCAGCTCCGCTTCCTGCGCTTCATCGCGCCCAACGTCATGGACGAGCGGTTCGCCGGATCCCCGATCCTGGTGACCATCCCGCTCTTCACCTTCGTCGGCTACATGATGGCCGAGTCGAAGGCCCCCGATCGCATCGTACGCGCCTCGTCGGCCTTCTTCGGCTGGCTCCCGGGCGGTCTCGCGATGGTGTGCATCGTCGCCAGCGCCTTCTTCACCACCCTCACCGGCGGCAGCGGCGTCACCATCGTCGCCATCGGCGGCCTCCTCTATCCCGCCCTCCGCAAGCAGGGCTACCCGGACAGCTACGCCCTCGGCCTCGTCACCACCGGCGGCTCCCTCGGCCTGCTCCTACCGCCCTCGCTGCCGATCCTCATCTACGCCCTCGTCGCCGGCATCGACTTCACCGCTGCGTTCAAGGCCGGCCTCATCCCGGGCGTGATGATCATGGTCATGCTCGGCTTCCACGCCGCCTACATCGGCGTGAAGTACAAGGTCCCCCGTGAGCGCCCCAGCCTCGTCCGCATGGCCGAGGCGATCTGGCTCCTCAAGTGGGAACTCGGCGCCCCCATCCTCATCCTCGGCGGCCTCGGCACCGGCCTCACCTCCCTGGACGAGAGCGCCGCCCTCACTGCCGTGTACATCCTCGTGGTCGAGGTCTTCATCCACAAAGACCTCAGCCTCCGCAAGGACATCCCCCGCGTCGCCAAGGCCTCCATGGCCCTCGCTGGCGCGCTGATCCTCATCCTCACGATGGCCAACGCGCTGATCAACTTCGTCGTCGATCAGCAGATCCCGGCGCGCGTCCTGGAGTTCATGCTCCAGCTCGGCCTGACGGAGACCTGGCAGTTCCTGCTGGTCCTCAACGTCTTCCTGCTCATCCTCGGCATGCTCATGGAGGGCTTCAGCGCCATCCTCGTCGCCGTCCCCCTGATCTTGCCCTTCGCTGCCAAGTTCGGGCTGCACCCCTTCCACCTGGCGATGATGTTCCTCCTCAACCTGGAGATCGCCTACGTCGCCCCCCCGCTCGGGATGAACCTCTTCATCTCCAGCTTCCGCTTCGAGCGCCCTCTCGTCTCGCTCTACCGCGTCGTCCTCCCGTTCACCGGCATCCTCGCGCTCGGCCTGTTCCTGGTGATGTACATCCCCAAGATCGCCACCGTGCTCGTCGACGCGGACATCGACCGGGCCTACGTCGAGGCCGAGAAGAACCGCGAGCCCCCGCGCGCCGCCTGGCTCCTCCAGTGCGTCCAGGAGGACCGCTCCAACCCGCTGCCCTGCACCGCCGCCGATCGCGCGAAGTTCGGAGAGGACGGCACCCAGAACCCGTACCTCGACGCCACCTCCGAGCCCGCAGCCAACCCGGACCCGGCAGGCGCGCCTTCGGCCGAGCCTGGCGCAGGCAGCGGCGAAGACGACCTGTTCCGGCAGATGATGGGCGACGCGCCTGCCACGCCAGCCGCTGGCGGCACCACGGACGACGACCTGTTCCGGCAGATGATGGGCGACGCGCCTGCCACGCCGGACGCAGGTACTGACAAGGACGCCGGCGCCGAAGGTGCGGCCCCGTCGGGCGATCTCGACGACCTGTTCAAAGAGATGATGAAGTGAGCCACGCGCCCGTGGGAGCGGGCGCAGCGCTCACCTGCACGGGCAGCGCCCTCTGGCGCTCGACCCTCTCCGCGTCACTTCCTCATGAACGAGCGCCATGGCGGCTGGAGCCCGCACACCTGCGGGTCGCTGCAGCCGCTGCGCTTCGCACACGGCCGCCCCTCGACGTGGGTTGATGATGGCTGGAGGCTGGTGACGTCCGCGCGAACTCAGAACCCGCAAGCGTCGAGGCGGCTCTTTTTCATGAATCGCTTCGCGCGCCGCTTCGCGATCGTGTTTTGCAGCCGCTGCGCCGGGAGCGGATCGTTCGCCGCGATCACCTCTTTCAGCAGCTTCTCGTAGTTCTGCTGATCGCCCTTCATGCAGTAGTACTTCGTCGCGTAGTTGAGCTGCGTGAACAGGTGCTTGCCGCCGTTGATCTCCAGCGCCCGGTCGAAGTGCTTCTTCGCCTCGTCCAGCTCGGCCATCGCGTTCCGAGCGTGGTAGGCGCCGAGCGCCACGTGCCCGCTCCCGTGCATGTATGTCTCGTCGAGCTGCACTGCGCGCTCCATGATCGCCGCACCGATGAACAACTCTCCGACCAGGGCCGGGTCTTCCTTCGCCACGTTGATCTTCGACAGCCACGCGTAGCCCGTCCAGAAGAGCGCCTCCACATCCCGCTCCGCGTCGTCGAAGCCCTGGAGCCACGCTCGGATGGTGTCGTCGTTCTTGCGCGCTGCCTCGAAGCCCGGGTGCCGGCGCTCCAGCAGCTTGATCCCGTAGAAGATCGCCCGATCGTAGCCTCCGCGCGCGCGGGACTGCTGGTAGGCGTACGCCTCGCTCTCGGAGCCGTCCGCGTCCTCGGCCTGCTCCAGCTCGTCCTCGATGAACCCGTAGGTCGCCCCGCCCCAGTTCTTCGTGAGCATGAACAGCGCGTCCTCGTTCTCGGGCGCCAGGTAGCGCATCCCCTCGAACTGCCCCAGCCCGTTGAAGGCGATCGTGCGCGCCACCTCGTAGTCCCCGAGCGTGTCGATCGCCGCCGCGCCCTTGCGCGTGGCCTCGATCTGCCCGTCCATGAGCGCTTGCTTGATGCATCCAGCGCTCCCCAGGGAGAGCAACACGGTCGTCGTGAACACGGACAGGAGCCTTGCCGAGCGGACGCGCATGGCCGATTGTCTACACGACGCCCTCGCCAACTCCAACCTGCCAGGCGGGGCGCCCGCGCCATTCCTGCGCACGGCGTGGTGAGCGGCTGGCCTGGGGCCGCGATGCACCGCGTCGAGAACCCGCGCTGCCCCGCCCAGAGCGCGTCAGCCGCGCGAAATCGCCGCGCGCGTCGCTCGGAACGCCAGCGCCCGTGGCAACCCGCCCTTCACCGGGGGAATGCCGCCGCGTTACCTCCATCGACCGTGATCACACAGCCCGTCGTCGCCTCGGCCGTCGCCAGGTAGAGGAAGGCGCGGGCCACGTCCTCGCCCGTGGTCTCCCGCTGGAGCAGGTTCGCCTTGAAGTACTCGTCGACCGAGACCCCGCGAGCGCGCGCGCGGGCTTCGAGCAGCCCCAGCTCGAAGATCCCCGTGCGGATCCGATCCGCATTGACCGCGCTCGACCGGATGCCCGACGGCCCGAGATCCACCGCGTACTGCCGCATCAGCGCCAGCACCGCCGCCTTGGCCACCGCGTAGGGACCGAAGTCGGGCCCCGGGTTGAACGCGCTCTTCGACGCATTGAACAGCAGCGCCCCGCCCGCGCCTTGCTGCAGGAACAGCTCTGCCGCGGCCCGCGCCACCCGCTGGTGCCCGACCAGGTTCAGCTCCAGCGACGCCGCGAGCGCCTCGTCGCCGCTCGCCGTGTGCAGCGCCCCCGTGAACGCCCGCCCCGCGTTCGAGACCACCACGTCGACCCCGCCGAAATGCGCCGCGGTGCGCGTGAACGCCCGGCGCACGCTCCCCTCGTCGAGCACGTTGCAGTCGAGCGCGAGCACGCGCCCCTTGTGCTTCGCGGCGAGCGGGCCTGCCGCCTCCGACAGCGACCGCTCGTCGAAGTCGGTCACCGCCACGTGCGCCCCCGCCTCCAGGAACAGCTGCGCCGTGCTCAGCCCGATCCCCGACGCCGCGCCCGTGATCAGCGCCACCCGCCGCGACAGCGGCCCTGCGGCCTTCGCCCCGACCTTCAGCTTCGCCTGCTCCAGGCTCCAGTACTCGACGTCGAACAGATCCAGCTCCGACACCGGCCGGTAGCTGCCCAGCGCCTGCGCCGCCTCGATCACCGCCGCCGTGTGCTCGTAGATGTCGGCCGCGATCTCCGCCTCCGCGTGTGACCCGGCCACGCTGAGCACCCCGTACCCTGGCACCAGCAGCACCCGCGGCAGCGGATCCAGCGCCTGCCGCGACACCCCCCGCGCGCTGCACGCCCGCTGGAAGTACCCCTGGTACGCCTCCGCGTACGCCGCGAGCCCTCGCTCCACCAGCGCGCGCGTCTGCTCCGGGTGCACCGGCTCCACCCCGTCGAGCAGCATCGGTTTCGCCTTCGTCCGGATCACGTGATCCGGCGTCGCACAGCCGATCTGCGACACCTCGCGCACGTCGTCCCGCGCCGCGAACGCCAGGAGCCCCGGCGTCGACCGGAACGCACACACCCACGGCTTCCCTGACGCCCGTGCGAACGCGCCCCGCACCACCGCCGCGAGGTGCGCCACATCCTCCTCGCGCGGAGGGACGTACGCCGCCTTCGAGCCAGCGCGGACCGTGGGCGCCGACGTCGACCCCTGCGTCGCCCCTGGACCTCCTGGCGGGAGCGTCGGCGCGACCGCGGGCACCGGCGGCTTCTCGGTGATTCCCCCCGTCGCCCTCGAGGACCCTGGCGCCCCGGGCGGCGTCGACAGCGCCGCGGGGAAGGGGACCTTGCTGGAGCTCCCAGCCGTCACCGGCCGCAGCGCCGCCCCGCGCGTCGCGAGGTAGTGCTCCGCCTTCGTCACCGCCTCGATCATCCGCGTGTAGCTCTCCTCCGCCGTCTCCCCCCAGGTGAAGATCCCGTGCTTGTCGAGCACCATCACCTCCGGCAGCTTGCCCGCCGCGACCCACGGCCCGAGCAGCTCCACCACCCGCCGCGCCAGCACGAAGCCCGGCATCACGTACGGCACGAGCAGCACCCCGTCTCCCCAGATCTCCTGCGCGATCGACGCGCTGTCTTCCTGGTCCATCGCCGCCAGCACCGCGTCCGCATGCGTGTGGTCCACGAAGCGCGCCGGCAGGTACGCATGCAGCAACGCCTCCACCGAGGGCGTCGGCCCCGACGGATCGAGCATCTGGCTTCGCAAGAGCGCCACCATCTCCTCGTCCGTCATCGCGGGCCGCTCCGCCCCGCGGCGCAGCGGCGCGAGCCGACACGCCGGGAAGCCCCCTGGCTCGATCGTCGCGAGATCCCAGCCGCTGCCCTTCACGCAGACGACCTCCACCTCGTCCCCGAGCAGATCGACCTTCCTCGTCTTGACGCTGGTGTTCCCGCCGCCGTGGAGCACCAGCGACGACTCGGCGCCCAGCAAGCGCGACGTGTACACGCGGAGGGCGACGTCCTCCCCGTGCTCCTTCGCGTAGCGGTCGAGGGCGCGGCGTGCTTCGGCAGGATCGTAGCGGGAGTCCATCGCCCAGAGGCCTACCGCAGCCCCGGTGAGGCCGGAAGCCCACCGAAGAGCCCGCCCCGTTGGCCACGGACCAGGGCCACCGCGCCCGTGCTTCGACGGCGTCGCGGCGCGTCGCGGCGCGGGGCGGTGCCTCGGGTGGCCGGGTCAGGCGCTGGGTGAGGCCGAGCGCGACGTGCGTCTCGCCAGCTCGTTCACCTTGTCACGCAAGATGTCGACGAGCTGCTGGGTGAACGCGCTGTTCAGGTTCAGCGCATACGGATCCATGATCACCGAGCGCAGGCAGTACAGCTCCTCGGGGCGACCTTCGAGCCCGAGGCGCTTGGCGAAGGTGTCCATGAAGGCATCGCCGTACTCGTGCCGTTTGAAGATCGTGTAGCTCAAGAGCAGCTTGTAGTTGTGGATGTTGTCGGCCAACCCTTCCTTGTCGTAGTGGATGTGGAAGGCGTCGTAGACCCCCTGCATCAGCTGGTTGTACGCCTCCGGATCCGTGTTCACCTTCCCGTCGACGCGCGGATTGAAGCCGTAATCCAGGATGTTCTGGTCCGGCCCCAGCTCGCGGAAGAGCGCGAGGGCCTCGGGATTCGCCTCGATCTCCTCGATCGTCTTCCCCCAGATCGTCTCCTTGATGAACGCGAGCTGCTTCTCTTGCTCGGCCGCGCTCGCACCGCTGCGCTCCGCCGGGATCCGAGGGAGCGGCGTACAGACGAAGCTGTCCTCGGGCCGGGACAGGAAGAGCAGATCCGTGTACAGCCGGCGCGTGTTCTGCAGCGCGAAGGTCAAGATCCGGCCGTAGCCACGCTCCGACGGGCGGATGCAGCGGTGCGCGAAGAACACCGACGCCGCCGTCGCGCCCGCCTTCGAGCCCTCCAGCCCGAACATGCCCACCGTCGGCTCCGTGGCCGCGCCGATGTACGCACCGGTGAAGGTCACCAGGTTGAGCACCTCCTTGTTCCGGTAGAGGATCGAGCCGGCGGTGTACTGGATGTAGCCCGACTTGTGCGGATCGATCGTCACCGAGTCCACCTCGCGCACCGCCTTGAACTGCTCGATGGAGTAGTCGCTCATCGGCACCTTCCGCGTGTCCTCGATGAACGGGTTCTCCAGATCGGCCGGCGTGACCACGCTGCCGAAATCCTTGCGGACCACCGTCATGAAGTAGCCACCCCACGCCGCGTCCACGTGGATGTCGAACTCCAGCCCCTTCTTGCGGTAGTCCTCGCGCACCGCGAGAATCTTCGTCAGATCGTCGATGGCGCTCTCCTCGGTGCTGCCATTCACCGCCACGACCAGGAGCACGGGGATCTTCTTCGACAGCGCCGTGTCGAGACCCTTCGTCAGCTCGTCGATCGACATGCGCCCATCGGCATCGACCATCATCGTGACGTCCCGCTCCGTGCCGAACCCGTTCACCGCGGCCGCCTTCGGCCACGAGTAGTGCCGCGTCGACGGCGTGAACAGCGTGGGCGCGCCGCCGAGCCCCTCGAAGGCGTCCAGCATCCCCCACACGCCCACGGCGTTGACGTCGTAGTTCACCACGACCGACCACACCTCGTACGGCTGCTTGCCCAGCTTCGCCGCCATCCGGCCCGGCAGCGCGAGGATCTCGTCGCGTCGGATGTTGAACCGCTCCCAGTTGGTCGTCTGATCCAGGCGCTTCTTCGTGCCGCTGGTCAGCGTCACCTCCACATCCTTCGCGCCTGCGAGGCTCGGCTCCTTCTGCAGCGCCTTGACGATGGCGAAGGGCAAGAACTTCACCTCGCGCGCCGTCCACACCGCCTCGTTGTTGGCGATCGAGCCATCGGCCGTGATGTGTGACCACGCTTGATCGTCGTTCTCCGTCGACCAGCCGACCATGTGGCAGAGATCGCGCATCGCCAGCAGCTCGAGCAGCGTGGTCGTGGTCGACGCCTGGATGGTCACGTTGTTCGGGTTGTGCAGCATGCCGAGGAAGTAGCCCGCGAGGGCGGGCATCGGGTTGTCCCCGGTCATGTGCGCCTGGTAGCGCAGCGAGAAGAACGGCGTCGCGCGCTCGGCGAAGTACCCCAGCACCTCCTTGAAGCTCGTGCTCATCTCCGCCACGGCCGTGGTGTAGGAGCTCGTCGCCTGCATCTCCGGCGTGATGATGATGGGATCTTCGGGCAGGTAGCCGCGTCGGTACGCGCCGATGTGCTCCAGCACGTCCTTGGTTAAGGTCGTGAGCACCTCGCTGTTCTCCGCGCGCGGACCGAGGAACCAGGCTGCAGGTTCGTCGATGGGCGCGGCGCCGATGTCGGGGACGCTGCTGTACTTGCCGACGTTGACGGTCCGAGGACCGTGCCGTCGAACCGTGACGAAACCAGGCTTCTTGTGAACGCGCGTCAGCATGAGGGCATCTCCTTCGTCCATCGCGAGGACGCCCCGCTCCATGAGAGGCGCCTCACCGCCCGACATTCTCTTCGTTCTCCAGAAAATGTGTCCTGGAAAACTTGATTCCTGTCTGGGCGGTCTTGACGCTGCGCGTGGCGAAGACAGCGGACGAGGGATCGACGCCACCTCACCTGACAGCGGCCAAGGGGAGGGGAGGGAGGTGCGGGGGGGCGTGGCGTCGAGGGCGCCGAGGGGCGCCCTGACATCACACGCGGGGGAGGGAGATCAGTAGCGGTAGTTCTCGGGCTTGTAGGGCCCGTCGACCGACATGTTCAGGTACGTCGCCTGCTCCTCGCTGAGCTTGGTCAGCTCCACGCCGAGCTTGGCAAGGTGCAGCGCCGCGACCTTCTCGTCGAGCTTCTTGGGGAGGATGTGGACGCCGAGCGGGAACTTCTCGGTCCAGAGCGCGATCTGCGCCAGCACCTGGTTCGAGAACGACGCGCTCATCACGAACGAGGGGTGACCCGTCGCGCAGCCCAGGTTCACCAGCCGCCCACGGGCCAGCACGATCAGCCGGCGCCCGTCGGGGAAGATGAAGTGGTCGACCTGCGGCTTGATGTTCTCCTCGCGGATCTCCGGGTTGTTCTCCAGCCAGGCGAGATCGATCTCGCAGTCGAAGTGCCCGATGTTGCAGAGGATCGCCTCGTCCTTCATCACCTTGAGGTGCTCGGGGCGCACGACGTCCTTGCAGCCCGTCGCCGTGACGATGATGTCGGCGAGCGGCGCGGCCGTCTCCAGCCGCTTCACCTCGTAGCCCTCCATCGCCGCCTGCAGCGCGCAGATGGGGTCGATCTCGGTGATGATCACGCGCGCGCCGAGGCTGCGGAGCGCCTGCGCGCTGCCCTTGCCCACGTCGCCGTAGCCACACACCACGGCGACCTTGCCGGCGAACATCACGTCCGTCGCGCGCTTGATCCCGTCGCCGAGCGACTCACGGCAGCCGTACAGGTTGTCGAACTTGCTCTTCGTGACCGAGTCGTTGACGTTGATCGCGGGCACCTTGAGCTTGCCGGCCTTGTGCATCTCGTAGAGCCGGTGCACGCCGGTCGTCGTCTCCTCCGAGAGGCCACGGATCGGGTCGTTGCCGCTGAACAGCTCCGGGTGCTTCTCGTGGATGTAGATCGTCAGATCCCCGCCGTCGTCGAGGATCATGTTCGGCCCCTTGCCGTCCTTGAACGCGAGGAGCTGCTGCTCCAGGCACCAGTCGTACTCCTCGAGCGTCTCGCCCTTCCAGGCGTACACGGGCACGCCCGCCGCCGCGATCGCCGCCGCCGCGTGATCCTGCGTCGAGTAGATGTTGCAGCTCGTCCAGGTCACCTCGGCGCCGAGCGCGAGCAGCGTCTCGATGAGCACCGCGGTCTGGATGGTCATGTGGAGGCAGCCTGCGACGCGCGCGCCCTTGAGCGGCTTCGACTCGCCGTACTCGGCCCGGAGCGCCATCAGCCCGGGCATCTCCTTCTCTGCGATGCGGATCTCCTTGCGACCCCAGTCGGCAAGAGAGATGTCGGCGACCTTGTAGGGGAGCTGCGTCTTCGTCGTCATGGTGTCCTCGATGCTTCGTTCGTTGGTGGAGCGGCGTCGCTACGGAAGCCGACCAGGAGTTGCCACGTGAGGTGCCGATCCGGCCCCTCGCCTTGCCATGCAGCCGGAAGCTGCCTCATCTCGATGTCCACGAGCCCCGCCTCCAAGGCGAGCTCCCGGAGCTGCTTCGGTTCGAAGCCGAGCCATACATCGGCCTCCTGCTCGCGCAGCAGGAGATCGTCGTGCGCCTCGTAATCGAGCACGCACACCGCCCCACCGCGCTCTCCGGCCTTCGGCGCCCGGGCGAGCCGCGCCAGCGCACGCAGCGTCTGGAGCGGTTGTGGCGCGTGGTGGAGCATCCGCGCTGCGAACACCACATCGGCCCCAGCCGACGCGCTCGGCGACTGCCCCAGCGCCCGCGCGATCGCCTTGCGCACCCCGAGCCCATCGAGCTCGTCGCACACCAGGTCCACGTTGTGCAGCTCCCGCCGGCGTGCCCGCTCCCTGGCCAGCTCCAGCTGCGCCGCGGAGCGGTCGATGGCGACCACCCGATGAAAGATGGGCCCGAGCACCTCGAGCAGCGCCCCGTCCCCCGTCCCCGCGTCGATCGCGAGCAGCCGGTGCGGGATGAGCGGCGCGAGCGCGGCGATGTACGACGCCACCTCGGACGGCGCCCCGGCGCGCACCGGCCTGCCCCCTCGCGCGAAGAAGTCCCGCGTCTCCTGATCCCGCCCCGCGAGCAGATCCGCGATGCGCGCCATCGTCCCGTCCGCCTCGCACGCACGCGTCCCCGCTCGGACCGCATCGTCCACCACGGGATCGCGCTGTACGTCCGGCGCCAGCCGCAACAGCGTCCAGGTCCCTTGTCGCCGCGCGAGCAAGAGCCCAGCCTCCCGCAGCGCCGCCGCGTGTCTGGACACCTTGGGCTGCCCCTCCCGGAGCAGCTCGGCCAGCTCGCCCACCGCCAGCTCCTCTGCCGCCGCGAGTCCGAGGAGGCGCAGCCGCACCGGCTCCGCGAGGAGCTTGTACAGCTCGCAGCGGGCCGCCGCGTCGGCCGTGGAGGGGGAGGAGTCCGGATGGAGGCTCACGGGAACACCTGATCCATATTCGTTGATGCAGATGCGTGCAATAAGAATCCCCGCCTGAGAACTCCAGAACCTGGTGGTTCGTGAGCTAGCCAGGTCCCGAGGGTGGGTTTGCGGAGAGGGCTGGGTTGCTGAGGGCTGGGTTGCGAGAGGGCTGGTCTGCTGAGGGCGGTTGGGCACCACCCTGCGCGTCGGGACTGGTGTTGAGCGCTCGTCGGACCCCGGTCGGTGATGGGGGGCGACCGGCCGCCTCGTCCATCGTGAGCATCACCTGCGGTCCCCCGCTGCGAGCCACGTGGCTTCGCGAGCATTTGCACGGTGCGTGAAGGCAGAGAGCTCCCAGGGGAAGGGCTGGATCGAGCGTCGCGCTTCAGGGCGTCTCGGTCGGCGTCTTCACCTGGCCCGAGAGCGCACCGAGTGCCTCGCACCCCGCGAGACCGACGAGACCAAGCAAGGAGAGGACCCGCAAACGCATGCGCCGCGTCTAACACGACGTGGAGAATGTGAACACCAGCAGCGATCATGGTGACGGCGCAACAGGGGAAGGGGCCCTCCGCGTGTCTAGCGCTCGTGCGCTCGCGCGAAGCGGGCTGGCGAGGTGCCCACGATGCGCTGGAAATGCCGGGTGAACTGGCTCTGATCATAGAACCCGACGCTCGCGCCGACGTGAGCGGCCGGCATGCCGGCGCGCAGCAGATTCTTCGCACGGCTGACACGCAGCCGTAGCTGGTAGGCGTACGGCGGCAGCCCGATCCGCGCGCGGAAGGCGCGACACAGATGGTACTTGTCGGTGCCTGCATGCGCCGCGATCTCGTCGAGGCCGAGGGACTCGGCATAGCGCTCGCGCACGAGCGCCACCGCGCGGCGCACGGCCCGTGGACAGCGCACCGCCACCTCGTCCTTCCGCCTGTTGAACGATGCCAGCGCCTCCGCGGCCACGACGTCGAGCGTGAGCGCGTCGGCCCCATCGCGTACGGCGTCATGAAGCGCATGAAACGCAGCGCCGCGCATGTCGCTTTCGCCGAGATGGGGCGGATGACGGCGTGCCTGGTCGAACTCACCGTGATGGGCATCGAACGTGATGACCTGACACGTCGTGCGCTCGACGCGGGCGAGGTCGCGGCACACATCCCCCAGGTTCTGGACGAGGATCGCGCCGGGCTCGACCTCCCAGACGGTCCCGTGACTCCACCACGTGAAGCTCCCTTGCTCCACGCGGGCGATCGTGAGTGCGTCCTTCACGCCGACGTGCAGCTCGTCGATCGACCAGCGCACGGCAGAGAAGCGCGACGTTGCCAGAGGCAGTGGCTCGATCCGCGGGGCCATGACCGATCGTAACCGTCCATCGCACGACCCGCGAACCCCTGGCGTGCGCGTGTCGCCGTGAGCCCGGAGGTTTCCGCCAAGAACCACCAAGGCTTCATCTCGCTGGCCCGCCATGCTCTCGACATGAACACCGAGGGAATCGAGGGCAAGGTGATCGCGATCACGGGTGCCAGCAGGGGTATCGGCGAGGCCACCGCGCGATGGCTCGCAGACCGTGGCGCGAAGGTCGTGCTCGGCGCGCGCGGAGCCGAGCCGCTCGAACGGCTCACGCGGCAGATCACGGAGCGTGGCGGCGAGGCGGCCTTCTGCACGATCGATGTCCGGCAGCGCGACGACCTGTCCCGCTTCGTCGCCTTTGCCTGTGAGCGGTTCGGGCGCCTCGACGTGCTGGTCAGCAACGCTGGCATCGGCCTCGTGTCTGCGTTCGACGAGCTGCGCGTCGACGACTGGGACACGATGATCGACGTGAACCTCCGGAGCGTGCTGTACGGGATCGCGGCCGCGCTGCCCGTGTTTCGCAAGCAGGGCGCTGGCCACTTCGTGCACACGGCGTCCGTCTCGGGGATCCGCATCGTCCCGACCCAAGGGGTCTACGCTGCGACCAAGAACGCCGTGCGCACGCTCTCGGAGGCGTTGCGGCAGGAGGCCGGTGACGCGCTCCGTGTGACCGTGGTCTCGCCAGGCTTCGTGCGTACCGACTTCATCGCATCGGTGCCCGGCGAAGCGCTGAGGCATCAGCTCCAGGAGCGCGCACGGATCGCGGTCAGCCCCGAGGCGATCGCGCGTGCGATCGCTTTCGCGATCGAACAGCCGCCCGAGGTCGACGTCGGAGAGATCGTCGTGCGCCCGACCGCTCAGGACTGAGCGCGCCGGGCGAGAGGCGGCCGCGCCGGATCGGCTGTAGCCGTGATGGCGCTCGTCGAGTCCACGCGCCAGAGGCGATCGTGCAGGCGTGCGCAGGTGTGCCGATGCGCTTCTGTTGCGAGAGCACGTGAACCGCCGGGATCCTTGCCTTCCTCCGGTCGCCGGCTCAGACTGCGCCTCGCGAGATGCGTCGGGTGTACGACCCGCCAGCGCTCCGCAGTTCCGCTCCCGATGACTCGTCAGGGATGAGTCGCTCTCGTTCGAGGCTCGAACCAAGCTCGAACGCGCGAACCCTGTAGAACGGTGAGGGGCCTCGTGATCGATGTCGTGATCGACAGCCACACGTTGACGGTGGACACGTCACATGGTGACGTCACGACATCAAGGAGGGCTCATGGAGTCGTTCGAAGTGCCGAGATGGGAGCAAGCGACCGCGGACTTCGCTCAAGAGTTCGAGCGAGGGTACAAGGAAGCCAAGGCCGCGCTGAAGGCGGGTGACGAAGATCGGGACGGCGACAGCTCGCTGGTCTTCTACGTCGACGTGCGCCGCGACAACGTGGTCGGCGGAGAGCACGGTCAGCACATGCCGTGGTTCTATGCGGCCGGGTGGGAAGCCGGCATTGCGCGCCGTCGCTCCGGTGAGGCCACGATGAGCCTCGTGCATGGCCCCGACAGCCCGGAGGCGACCTCCACCAATCAACTCCGGTGGGTCGTGCGTCTCAACCGCTGACGCGCACGCCGTGGAGAGCGCTCCACGTCAGCGGACAGGGGCGAGCCCTCCGACCCCTCTGTCCATCCTGACCCCTGACCGAGACGTAGAGCACCCACCAGGCGCCAGTGAACGAGGTTCACGAGGCGTCGAACGGCAATCCCGTGCCAGTAGACGGGATTTACCTATCCGTGAAGCGGCTTCACGCGGCATCGAACGGTGACCTCGTGCCAGTGAACGGGACTCACGAGGCGTCGAACGGCGATCTCGTGTCAGCGAACGGGAATCACGAGACGTCGAACGGCGATCGCGTGCCAGTGAACGGGAATCACGAGGCGTCGAACGGCGACCGCGTGCCAGTGAACGGGAATCACGAGGCGTCGAACGGCGACCGCGTGCCAGTGAACGAGGTTCACGAAGCGTCGAACGAGAATCACGAGACGTCGAACGGCGACTGCGTGCCAGTGAACGAGGTTCACGAAGCGTCGAACGATTTTGGCACGGGAGACAGCTGGGAATCGCGCAGCGCGAGATGGTGTTTTCCTTACATTGTCATGGAGCTGCGATGCGCAACCTTGCTCACATCGGACGCGAACGGAGTCCTCCTGCCAGAGAGCGTCGACCGCGTGATGCCAACTTGCGTCCGTCCAATCGTGGCTTCGTCTTCATCATCCGGAGTGCTCGCAGACGCGGGAACGTTGGTGATCTGACTGAACGGGAATGCCATTCACGTGGGAGCGAACGGCAACCGCGTGGCGTCGAACGGCAACCGCGTGGCGTCGAACGGCGACCGCGTGGCGTCGAACGGCGACCGCGTGGCGTCGAACGGCGACCGCGTGGCGTCGAACGGCGACCGCGTGGCGTCGAACGGCAATCGCGTGGCGGTCAGCCGTCATGGGTCGGTAATGTGCATCTGCTCACTGCCGGAAAGCTCCTGATGAGGGACGGAGGTGCAGTCCAGAGAGCGCGTGGACGCCGCTCATGCCCTGAAAAGTCCTGAGGTTTCATCGGGTTCTGCCTTTTCGGGGGCGTGGGCGGGACCGTGGGAAGTCCTGGAGGGGGATGGCTCGTCCGGGATGCCGGTGACTCGCCTCGAAGCCTGGGGCAGGCGAGTCACGAAACCGTCTGTCCGATCACCACGTCGCGATTGATGATCGTGCCGACGCTCGAACCCGGCCAGGATCGTCAGAGGGGCTCGAGGCGGACCTTCTCGACGGCCAGGAAGTCGACCACGGATGTGCCCGAGCTCGATTCCACCTCCGCTGTCGACCCGTTCTCTTGCCTCGAAGCCGGTGCAGTGAGGACCGGCTGACCGTGCGCCGAGCGTTCGTGGATGAGGTCGACGACGTGGATGGCGATGGCCGCGCCGATCGCGACGCGAAGGGATGCCGAGCCGTGCTCCGTATGTCGCCTGGTGGTTACGCGCCAGCTTCCTGGATCCACAAGGCCGCAAGCTCCAGCTCCACCGCCTCGAAGGGAGCGGCGCGTACCACGGCATCTCCCTCGAACACGTGCTCCAGCTCCCACAGCTTGCGCGACCCCAGATGGAACACTTCGAGCAACTGCGCCAGCGGGTCGAGGAGCCACAACCACGTCACGCCGGCCGCCGCATGGAGGGGCATCTTGCGCGCCCGGTCATGCTTTGCCGTCGACGGCGAGAGCACCTCGCAGATCCAGTCGGGCGGCAGGCTGAAGAACGCCGTGCCGGGGACCTCTGGCATGCGTTCCCGGCGCCACCCTGCGAGATCCGGAGAAACGAAATCCGCACGGAGTTGCAGCTTCGGCTCCGGCAAGATCCACCAGCCACCGGGGCCACCACGGCCTCGCATGAACGGCGAGCCGAGATCGGCCAGCAAGATCCCTTCTGCCTTGGCGTGATGACCACCCGGCCGGGAGAAGCTGTACAGCTCACCCGCGATGAGCTCGGCGGTCATCCCTTCCGGGACCGCGTCGAGGTCGGCCTGGGTTGCAGGAGCGGAGCGCTTTCCTGGCGGCTCACCCATCAGGGGGGAGGGTAGCGCACCCGCTTGGGTCCGGAGGTGACGACGTGATTCTCCAGGGCCTTGTGCTCGGCCGTCGCTGCATCCAGGCAGCCCAGAGAGCCATCAGAGATTGCGCAGGACACGATCCATCGGGGCGTTGCTGCGTGAGAGCAGCGGGTGTTCCTCGCCGTCCGTGAGCGCCACGGTCGGTGGGCCGAGGATGTCCGCCAGATCGCGGAGGAGCGCCCGCGCGAAGCGACCATGTCCAGGGGTTTGCAGGACCTGCTCCCAGCGGAGGGCTCGGAGCGCGGCTGCTCCTTCGTGGGTCTCGCGGTAGGTCGAGCAGCAGCGTTTTTCCTCAGCGTTGCGGCAGAGCCAGGTGAGGTACGCCTTGGGATGACGTTCGCGCTGGTAGTGGGGGAGGTCGGGCCGGGCCTTCAACATCCAGCGCGGCCGTGGTGGCGAACCGCGGCGGGCGCTGGCATGCATCGCGGTGCAGTGGGTGCCGTCGTCGGAAGAGAAGGCCTCGTGATCGGTCTCGAAATGTTCGAGATCGATGCCGGCGCGGAGCTGCGGGGGAAGTCGATCGTCCGGGATGCCAGCGTGCTTCAGCGCCTCCAGGTCGCCAAAGAACCAGGCCTCGATCATGGGCGACGCGAGGTGAAAGGAGGCCCGCTCCAGCAGCGCTTCCCGGACGTGAGCCACCTTGGCCGCATTCTCCCGCTGCCCGAGCTGGTCGAGGTGCTGGCGCACGGCGCTGCGGACACGTTCGACGACCAGCCCAGGTTGATCGATGTTCTCGAGTTCGAGATCGTCGATCAGCACGGCGAGATCGGCGGCGTTGCCGTCTCGACCTGGGTGGACTTCGGAGGCGAGCTGCTGCACGAGCCTGAGCAGGTTGCCTGGCATGAGCGTCGACGTGAGTCGGCCCGAGGTGAAGCCGTCGAACGGGAGCTGCGTGCCGTCGGGGTCCACGCGCGCGGGGACTGCCTCGAAGGTGTGGTCCGGGAAGAGGCGACCGAGGCACTCCGGCAACCCGATCAGCTCACAGCGGCCCGTGGGGATGAGCTTGACGCGCATCACACGCCCTGGGGACGCGGGGCGCCGAACTCCAGGCGATCGTAGAGATCGCCGAGCTGGAAGTGGGCGAGCCACTCCGGATCGTGGAGCTGGTCGAGCGAGACCGGGAGTACGTCGCGGCCAGGTTCCAGGACGTAGAACTGCTCCGGCTGGTCGCGGAACTCGTTCATGAGGACCGGCGAGTGGGTGGTGAGGAGGATGGTGAGGCGACGCTCCTCGGCGATCTCGCGCATGGCGGCGAGCAGCTTGCGGATGGCGTGAGGGTGGAGCTGGTTCTCCATCTCCTCGATGGCGATCACCGCGCCTTCCTGCGCGCTGGCGACGGCGGTGAGGTGCAGGAGGCCCACGAGCAAGCCGTCGGGGGCGCGGTGCATGGGGAGCGCGGTCTGGACGCCAGGCTTGTAGAAGCGGGTGGGGACGATCTGGCCGACCGGGGGGTCGAACTCGATGTCGTCGATGAGCCCGGGGAACGCGAGCTTGGCTTGGCGGAGGACCCAGGCGAACTTGTCGCCGAAGCGGCGGGGAGCGGCCTTCCAGTTGCGGAGGACGATGAAGAGGTTCTTGCCCGAAGGATCCAGGCGTTCTTCGCCTTCGCTTCCGGTACCGCCATTGCGTAGGCCTTCCAGGGAATACAGGCCGTAGACCTGGAAGCTGCGGAGCGCATTGACCAGCGGCGCGAGCACGGGAGACTGCTGTACCTCCCAGGAGACACGCAGGCAGGTGCGGCCTTCGGTGTCGGCGGAACGGCGATCACGCCCGAGATACCAGACGTCTGAATGTGCCGCGCGCCGTAGCAGGACCTGCTCCGCTCGCTTGACGACTTCGCCAGGAGCGGCTCCAACCGAGCTGCCCTCCACGGTGAGTCGTAGCTCCCAGGAGACATCGCCCACGCTCATCCCGAGCAGTACCTCGGGTGGGCCAGAGGCATCGAGTCGTCGGATGCCAGTCGCTCCCCGCTGCTGGGTGACCGCATGCGGTACACCGCGTACGAAGGCGTCGCGAAGGAAGGCGAGGGCATCGAGCAACGTGCTCTTGCCCGAACCGTTGGGACCAGCGACGAGGCACACGCCCTCCGGTGACCACGTGACCTTGGCAAGCCCGTGGAAGTCCCGGAAGAAGATGGAGACGGGGCCCTCCAACGAGGGGAGGGGCTCGATTGGTTCGGGGGCAAAGGGATCGTCGATGAGGATGCGATCCGACGGTTGGGCACCGGTGACCCGGCCCGTATTTCCTTCGAGAGACAGGCCTTGCGTAATGCTTGTGGACGCCACCAAGACCGTGAGCGCCTTGACAGCCAAGGTGTTTTGGACGTTCCCCCGTGAGACGAGTTCGGTCGTGGATCGCGCTCGAGCTGCATCTTCGATGTAAAACTCACGAAGAGCGTTGAACACCCCCTTGGTCGCAGCCAGGAGACGTCGCGAGGGATGATCTGCGATTAGACGAAGTGCGCGAAGAGTCGGCAGCAGCGTGCCATCTCTCCAGTCCACGACCAGCCCTGAACTGCGAAGCTCATCGATGATCCATGGCGCGTTCTTGGCGTTGACCGAGATATGCAGCGGGAGGCGGGCAGTCGTGACGACCTCGTGGATGAGTCCCTTCAGGAGCTTCCGCGCTTCAGGAGTCACGGTGTCATGCGGTTGCTTATCGCTCATCACGCAGGTTCCTCGAGGATCCAGGATGGGCTGGACTCAACTGGCGCTACCACCACCGCCTGACGTCAGCAACCGACCCGCCTGAGGTCGTGTCACGGCAATGCTTGCCTTGGTACTCAGGTAGGCTTCCTTCACGACCGAATGATCCCGGTCGGGGACCACTCGCAGCCAGACCTCCCGCGTGCCGCGGAACGCGGTCCCCGCCATCACCCCAACGCAGCGGCGCGGGGAGGCATCGCGCGCACAGCGGCATGGGCGGGGGTGGTCAGGCAGCCGCTGTGCGCGCGATGCCTCCCCGCGCCGCGTCCAGTTGGCTCATGCGGCCCCAGCCCCAACCGCCGTCACGCCGCGCTCCGCGAGCCATCCTTCCAGCCTGGCCTCAGGTGCTCAGCCCGCGAACCCCCGAACGACCTTCTCCAGCTTCGCCTCTTCCGACGCCCGCAGCAGCCCCACCGCCACCACACTCAACCGCTCCGGCCTGAAGATCGCCCGCGCCGCCGCTTGCACATCCCCCACCGTCACCCGCGCCAGCGCCGCATGCCGCTCCTCTGGCGTCCGCGCCACCCGCGACAGCGCCGTCAGCCCGTAGAAGCCTGCCATCGACTCCGCGTCGTCGTTCATCGCCTCCACCGACCACAGATGCCGATCCCGCGCCTTGGCCAGTTCCTCCTCGCGCGGACCCGCCTCCGTCAGCTCCCGCAGCAGTGCGAACACCTCCCGCACCACCACCGTCGCCCGATCGTGCTGAACCCCCGCCGCGATGTCGACCACCCCGTCGTCCTCGTAGGCCTCGAACATCCCCGACACGTCGTAGCAGAGCCCCAGACGATCGCAGATCCGCTCGTACAGCCGCGTCGACATCCCATCGTCGAGCACCCGCAGCAGCATCTCCACCGCCGGCTCCATCGCGTCGTGCTCGCTCACTCCCCGGAACGCGATCCGCAGCTCCGTCTGGCTCGACTGGTTCTCCAGGAACTTGAACCGCGCCTTCTTCTGCACCGAAGGCGGCGGCTCCACCACCACCGACTCACCGCGCAGCATCGACCCGAAGCTCCGCTCGATCACCCGCAGACATTCCTCCGGGTCCCCGATCCGACCTGCCACGCACAGCACTGCGTTCGACGCCGTGTAGTGCCGCGCGTGGTGAGCCCGCAGCATCGCCTCGTCGAACCGATCGATCGCCTCGCTCTTCCCCGTGATCGTGAAGCCCAGCGGGTGCTTCTCGTACATCAGCGCCCGCACGTTGTTGTCCGCGTCGATGTCGCGCCCGTCCTCGTCCAGATCTTCGAGGATCTCCTCGCGCACGATCCCCCGCTCCACCTCGATGGACGTGAACCGCGGCGACGTCGTCACCTCACCCAGAAGCTCCAGCACCGACGGCAACGTCACCGGAGGCACCGACACGCTCATCACCCCGTGATCCACGTGCGTCGCGGCGTACAGCGTCCCCCCGAGCCGCTCGAAGGCCAGCGCTTGCGCGTGTGCCGTCGGCAGCGAGGCCGTCCCCCGGAACACCATGTGCTCCAGAAAGTGCGACAGACCGTTCGTGTGCTCCGTCTCGAACCGCGATCCGGCCCGGAGATAGAGCGACGCCACGGCGCGGTGCACGTTCGGCTGGGGGACCAGCACCACCGGCAGACCGTTCGAGAGCTTCACGTCCATGTGCTGCATGTCGGTCCTTCGCGTCGCGGACTGCTGGGCCGTCCGGGAGGGCAACGGGGATGCCCTCCCGGTCCGCGCCTCACTCCATGTCGCCCATGGGGGGCTCTTCGCCGCCCTCGTTCCCCTTCGGCTCCGTCGTCAGACGCCGATCGAACTTCACCTCGCTCCCCAGCGTGCTCTTCAGACGTCGCACGTAGTTGAGCACGGCGTCCGCCTGCTTCGCCGTCCGCATCCCCGACAGGTACAGCTCCTTGTCCTTCTGCCACTGCTCGTCCGTGACGGCGGTGATGTCCTTGAGCTGCACCACCGCGTACCCGTTGGTGAGCTGCACCATGTCCTTCAGCACATCGCCGACCTTCGCCAGCTCGAAGATCTTCCGCGTCGTGCCGGCCCCGTCCTGTGCGGAGGGGAGCGCCGTCCCGCTCGCGCCGAACGGGAGGCTCGCCTCCACCGACGGCCGGTGCGGGTGCGTCGCGAACGTGAACTGCTCGTTCTCCTTCACCTCGTCCGCGGCGGCCTCGCCTTCCGGCTTCGCCTCGGGCTTCGTCTCCGGCTTCGCGGCGGGCTTCGGGCCCTTCTTGTCGCCGCCCTTCGCTGCCTTGGCGGCCTCGGTCAGGTTCGCCAGGTAGGTGTCGAGCGCCTCCTGGATCGGCTTGCCGCCGGACGTCGCGGCGAGCACCTGCTTGGCACCCTCTGCGGCCAGACGATCCGCCTCCTGCTGCAGGAACAGCTCACGGGCGAGCTGCGCGCGGGCCACCTTCTCGGTGTCCTCGCCGGACGCGATCTGCGTCACCTGGATCAGGTGGAAGCCGAACTCGCTCTCCACGGGCTCGGAGATCTCGTCCACCTTCAGCTCGAAGAGCTTGTCCTCGAACGGCTTCACCATCTTGCCGCGCGAGACGCAGCCCAGATCACCACCGCGCGACGCGCTGGTGTCGTCGCTGAGCCGCTTCGCCACGTCGGAGAAGCTCACCCCCTCCTTCAGGAGGGCCTGGGCGCGGGCGATCTTCGCCTTCGCCTTGGTCTTCTCGGCCTCGGCGTCCTCCTCGCCCGACTTCACCCGGGCGAGCACGTGGCGCGCCACCCGACACTCCGGCAGGTACTGCGACTTCCGCGCTTCCCACACCTTGTCGAGTTCGTCCTTGTTCTGATCGGCGAACGCCTGCACCGCCGTGGGGGACGCGTCGACCACCAGGTCGGCGTAGAACCGGCGATCGAAGCGCACGTAGTCGATGGTGCGGGTCGAACGCTCGCGGGCGAAGGTCTGGTAAGCCTCGTCCTCGCTCACGCGCACACGCGCCCGGATCAGATCGCGCATCCGGCTCGCGACCAGCTCCCGCTTCTGGAAGTCGCGGAAGTCGGAGGGGCTGAGCTTCGTCATCAGGCGGACGTCGCGCTCGTACCGCTTCTTGTCGAACTTCTTCGTCTTGCGATCGAGGACGTCGAGGACGCGGAAGTTCTCGCCGTCGCCGGGCAGGCCGAGCATGTACGTGAGCTGCCGCGTGCGCTCGAACGAGAGCGAGTCGACGGGCAAGCTCACGTGCGCCCTGCCGGCGACGAGCTCCTGGTTGATGTCGTCGTCGGAGACGGTGATCCCGAGGCGCTTGGCGTCTTCGTTGAGCAGCCACCGCTCGTAGAGCCCATCGGCCGCGAGCTGGCGCAGGCCGAGCTGCTTCAAGCGCTCGGCGTCCGCGTTGCGAGGCGCGATCAAGCGGTAGGCCGCCCAGAACTCGGTGGACTTGATGCAGTTGCCGTGCACCTCGACGGCGCAGGAGATCTCGATGCTCGGACCCTGCGCGCCCGTCTGCGGGCCGAAATTGACGACGAAGACCAGCGCGATGGCGATGACCGCCGCTCCGGTGATGAGCTGACTGAGCCGGTTCACGGGACGCTAGCTAGCACGAGGGCGTCGGCGTGTCTTTACGGCGCTCCCGAGCGAGGTTAGGAGGAGCCTAGCCATGGCGTCACCCAAGCCCCTGCTCCCTGACTGCGGCCTGTACCTCACCACCCGGCCCCTGCCCGGGAACGAGGAGAAGGTCCCGGCCGGGATCATCGTCTCTTTCCACAACCACTCGGACGGCGGCCTCCCCACCGTGACCCCGCCCGATCACAACATCCACAACCGCTGGCACTTTCACGGGCCCCCCTTGACGTTCCGGGGGCTGACCTGGGCCGAGACCCTCCAGAAGCTGCCCAAGGAGGGGTTCTACACCCTCCGCCGCGAGCTGACGTTCGACGGCGGCAAGTGGCCGAAGGCGACCCTGGTCCAGCTCGGTTACACCCAGCAGGGCAACCCCATCCTCTTCATCGCGCGTGTCCGGGCGAACCTGGAGGAGAACGATTTGCACTTCTCCGACCGGGGCGTGGGCATCAAGCGTGAGCAATTCTCCATCCTGGAAGCCGTCACGGTGTACGACGAGCCGTCGGATGGGTCCGGCCACCAGCCCGACCACGCCCACGATCACTGAGAAAACCGCGGCGTAGACAGCAATGAGAGCGAGCGCGCCCGTCCGTGGCGCGTCGCGCTTTTGCTCCCGGGTGCCCCCCGAGAGGGCGGCTGGGCACGCGCGGTGCTATGTTGATTTACCTGTGATTCGACGAAGAACCCTCACGCCACCATCGTCCCAGGCGATCCCCGGGATGCATGCCACCCGGCGCCGAGCGGCTCGCCGCGAAAGCAGCGAGCGAGCGAGGTTTCTCGTTCAAGGCCGCGCGGTCGATGGGTGGACCCTCAACCAGAGCTACGGGGGCATCCGTGCCATCGTAGAGGAGTCGCTCGAGCTCGGCGCGGTCATCCACGTCGGGGTCGGCGCCGCCGAGCCCCGGCCAGGCCGCATCGTCTGGATCCAGGAGGAGCCAGACGGCGCCATCGTCGGCATCGCTTATCTCGATGTGGACGATGAGGTGGAGGACCCTGCCAGCATCATTCCGGCGCTGGCGGACGGTCCCGAGCCACCGAACGACGACGTGGCGAGCCGTCGCCGTGCCGCTGGGGGGACCTCGACGAGTGGGACCTTGACGAGGCGGTCTCAAAACTGAGATGGACTTGTCCTACAGTGGAGGTGGGGGGAGTTCGCGAACCGAACGGACGATGACGACGCCCGCGGAGATCAAGAGAGCCCTTCGTGATGCTGGAGCCGAGGTCTACCGGACCCGAGGCGATGTGGTTCACATCGCAGAGCGTGTCCGGGAGAACCTGCTGATGGACTCTGGCATCTTCGTGGACGCCCAGGGGCCGAAGGTCGGCTTCGTGGTGCGGGCCCAGCGTACCGATTTTCCCGGCGTGCCCGAGGACCAGCTCTTCGAGCGGGCCCGCAGGCTCGGGGAGGCAGCGCTCTCGCGTGGCTTCCGCGAGACGGAGAGCGCGCTGCGGGAGGTGCGGGATCCCGGGGACGGTGAGCGCACCATCGACACGTGGTACGAGGTGCAGTTCGAGAAGCCGGTCGAGTCGATCGATGCGGCGATCAGCGAGATCAGGTTCGCGCTGACGCTTCACCGGTCCGCCGGGCCCCAGTAAACAGCGAGGAGCCTCGGACATGATGGCGTCGGGCCGTTCGGCGGGTCTGCTCGGCCCGGGTGGGCCGCTCGCGTCGGCGTTGGAGCGCTACGAGGAGCGCGAGGGGCAGCTCGCGATGGCGAGCGCCGTGGAGCGCGCGCTGGCCGGGGATCGTGTGCTGCTCTGCGAGGCAGGGACGGGGACGGGCAAGACGCTGGCGTACCTGGTGCCCGCGATCCTGAGCGGTCGGAAGGTGGTGGTCTCGACGGCGACGAAGGCGCTGGAGGACCAGATCTACACGAAGGATCTGCCGCTCATCGCGCAGAACCTGGGGCTGAACCCGCAGGCGGCGCTGGTGAAGGGGCTCGGCAATTACCTGTGCCTGCGCCGGTACAACGAGCTGCGCAACAGCCCGGAGGCGGGGCGCTCGGAGGTGCGGCGGGCGCTGCCCTTGATCGAGGCCTGGGCCAAGGAGACCGAGACGGGCGACGTGGCGGAGCTGGTCTCGCTGGCCGAGGGGGACCCGATCTGGCGGGAGGTGTCGTCGTCGAGCGACACGCGCCTGGGATCGTCGTGCGAGTACAACGAGGCGTGCTTCGTCACGTCGATGCGGCGCGAGGCCGAGGAGGCGCGGCTGCTCATCGTGAACCACCACCTGTTCTTCGCGGACCTGGCGGTGAAGATGGCGGCGGCGAAGCGGGGGTTCGCAGGGGCGCGGGCGCTGCCGGCGTACGACGCGGTGATCTTCGACGAGGCGCACCAGCTCGAGGAGATCGCGACATCCTTCTTCGGGGTGCGGCTGTCGCGGGCGCGGGTGGAGGCGATGCTGCGGGACGCGGACCGGGCGTTCCTCGCGGCCGGGCTCACCGATCGGGTGTTCGGTGGAGGGCAAGGGGCGTCGCTGACGCAGGCGCTGCGGGCGTCGTCGGAGCTCCTCTTCGGGGAGCTCGCGCAGACGGCGGTGGTGGCGGACGTGCGCGGAGAGGGGAGGATCCCGCTGCCGCACGACGTGTGGACGGGGAGTCTGCTGGCCGCCTACCACCGGCTCGACGATGGGCTGGAGGCGCTGGCGAACTACGCGGCCGACGTGACCGCGGACGAGGCGGTGCGGCTCGTGTCGCAGCGGGCGACGCAGATGCGTGAAGACGCGGCGAAGATCGTGGACCCGGTGGCGAACCAGGTGACCTGGGCCGAGGCGCGTGGGCGGAGCGCGGCCGGGCGGGATGCGGCGCTCTCGCGGGCGGACATCGCTGTGGGGGCCTCGCCGGTGGATCTCGGCTGGATCTTCCGGGATCAGGTGTTCGAGCGGATCGGGTCGGTGGTGCTGACGAGCGCGACGTTGACCACGGGGGGGTTCGGATCGAGCGAGGTGAGCGCGGGGAGCGGGGGACCGGCGAGCGGTGGGACCACGAGCGGAGGGACCACGAGCGGGCGGTTCAAGTTCCTGCGGGCGCGGATGGGGCTCGACGATCGGGTGACGGTGCCGGTGGAGGAGCTGGAGGTGCCGTCGCCGTTCGACTACGCGCGGTCGTCGCTGCTCTATACGCCGCGGGATCTGCCGGAGGTGTCGGACGGGGCGTTCATCGCGCGCGCGGTGGAGCGGACGTGCGCGCTGGTGGCGATGTCGGGGGGCGGAGCGTTCGTGCTCTGCACGTCGAACCGCTCGCTCTCGGCGTTCGCGCACGCGCTGCGGGAGCGGCTGCCAGAGCCGCCGCTGGTGCAAGGGGAGGCGCCGAAGGGGGCGCTCTTGCGGCGGTTCAGGGCGGCGCGGGACGCGGTGCTGGTGGCGACGATGAGCTTCTGGGAGGGAGTGGACGTGCCCGGGGAGGCGCTGCGGCTGGTGGTGATCGAGAAGCTGCCGTTCGCGGTGCCGTCGGACCCGGTGGTGGCGGCGCGCTGTGCAGCGCTGGAGGCGCAAGGGCGGGCGCCGTTCCTGGAGTACAGCGTGCCGCAGGCGGCGATCACGCTGAAGCAGGGGTTCGGTCGGCTGATCCGGACGCGGACCGATCAGGGGGTGGTGGCGATCCTCGATCGGCGGGTGCGGACGCGAGGCTACGGGCGGGTGCTGCTCGACAGCCTGCCGCCTGCGCCGCGGACCGAGCGGCTGGAGGACGTGCGCGCGTTCTGGGAGCGGCTCGGGGTCGTGGGAGATGCGCGCATGCGGGACGCGGGGGGATCGCGGGAGCGGGACGCAGAGGGATCGCGGGAGCGGAGCGCGGGGTGGCGAGGGGAAGCTGGGCCGTCGACGCCGAGCACCGCGCGGCGCACCGGGCGACGCGGCGACGAGGGAGTGCTCGACGAGGCGGAGCGCCAGGGCGTGCTGCCTTTCGCGGGGGCCGCGCCGAAGGTGCGGTGATACGCTCCGGGAATGGGCGCGCTGGGCGAGATCGGGAGGCGTGGGATCGCCGGGGCGGTGCTGGGGGGGCTGGGCGCGCTCGCGCTGACCATCGGGTTGGGAGCCTGCTCCGAGGAGGAGCTGGGGGGTCCACGTCCGGGCACGGTGATCAAGCCGCCCGACGGTGATGGGATCGATCTGGGGGAGGGGACGAGCCCGCCTCCGCTGGACTCCGAGGGGTACTGCGGGAACCAGATCCACCAGCCGGTGCGCGAGGTGTCGAACATTTACTTCCTGATCGATGCGTCGGGGAGCATGTCGACGTCGGCCGGCTCGGGAACGACCCGGTACCAGCGGGTGCAAGGCGCCGCGGTGAACCTGGTGCGTCAGCTGGGGTCGCTGATCAACGTCGGTGGCGCGGTGTTCCCGATCGGAGGCGGCGGCGAGGACGGTTGCGGGGTCGGGGGGGAGGTCCTGGCGGTCCGGCCCGGAGACCCGTACGTGAAGGGGCAAGGGAAGGGGCCGACGACGCGGGCGCTCGAGGGGGCGCTGTCGGTGAGTCCGCTGGGCGGGACACCGCTCGCAGCGACGCTGGAGGCGCTGACGCCAGGGCTCGCTGCGCTGGAAGGGCGGACGATCGTGGTGCTCGCGACCGACGGGGGGCCGAACTGCAACTACGAGGCGTCGTGCTCGGCGAGCGACTGCATCCCGTATGTGGAGGGGGCCTGCGGCTCGACTTGCTGTAGCCCTCAGGGGCTCGCAGGACCGTCGGGGTGCGTGGACCGGGCGAACGCCGTGGCCGCGGTGTCGGCGCTCGCGGCGCGCGGGATCACCGTCTACGTGATCGGCATCCCCGGGAGCGAGGTGTACGGCGGGGTGCTGGATCAGCTCGCGGTCGCTGGGGGTGCGCCGCAGTTCGTGAGCCCGTTCTACTACAAGGTGGATGATCTGGGCTCGCTGGGCGGCGTGCTGGCAGAGATCGCGGGCGGGGTGATCTCGTGCGCGTTCGATCTGCAATCGGAGCCTCCGGAGGAGGGGATGACGAACGTGTACCTCGACGGGAAGGTGCTTCCTTACGGCGAGGAGAACGGGTGGAGGTGGACCTCGCCGACCGTGGTGGAGCTGACGGGAGACGCGTGTGAGGCGCTGAAGCTCGGTCAGGTGCGCGAGGTGCAGATCGTGTCGGGTTGCCCGACCGAGGCCGCGAAGTGACGTCGAGCCCCGCCGGGGGCGAGGTCTCGGTGACGCGGCTGTCGTCCGAGTCGGGGGGGCTCGACGAGGTCGATGGGGTGGCGCTCTCGGCGTTCGATCATCCGCAGTTCTCCGTGCGGGAGGAGCTGTCGCGACCGTGGTCGCGGAGCTGGGTGGCACGGCGTGGCGGGGACGCGGTGGCGTTCGTGATCGCGTGGCACGTGGCGGACGAGATCCACGTGCTGAACGTGGCGACGCTGCCCGCGGCGCGTCGTCAGGGGCTGGCGCGGCTGCTGATGCAGGAGGTGTTCGCCTACGCGCGGGAGCACCAGGCGAGGCTCTTGCTGCTGGAGGTGAGGCGCTCGAACGCGGCGGCGCTGTGGCTCTACCGGGGGCTGGGGTTCCACACGCTGTCGGTGCGCGTCGGGTACTACGGAGACAATGGCGAAGACGCGATCGAGATGATCGCCGTGCTGGATCAGACGACGGGGGAGCTGCTTCCCGGGAAGGACGAGGTGCCGTTCCCTTGCTGATGGGGCGGCTCTCGGTGGGGCGCAGGGCTCCCTCGGCGCGAACCTGGGTCTGGGTGAGGGCAGCTCAAGGCCACTTCGTCTTCTCGTAGATGCACCACGCCGCGCCGCCGCGGAGCTGCATGGGGTGGCGCAGGCGGTAGTCCTTGCGGAAGCGAGGATCGCTCGTGGAGACGCGCGACGAGGGGACCGTGGGGTTCTTGCAGTCGGTGCCCGAGGCGATGATCACGAAGTAGCGCGGGTTCTTGCCGAAGACGATGTCGGTGTAGCCGGCTCCCGTCTTGCGGGTGTAGCCGCCCGGCAGGTGAGACACGTCGGTGTTGAGCAGGCCGAGCATGTCGACGATGGGATAGCCGGTGCGGTAGCCGATGTAGCCGATGTCGGCGACGGCGATGGGGCCGGGTTCGGTGTTGTCGACGAACCACTGGGCGGTGCGACCGGCGGCATCGTCCCAGAATCCCTTGTCGTTGCGGAGGATGCCGGCCTGGGCTGCGCTGAGCGTGCCGGCGCGCCAGAGGGCGACCACGAAGAGGAAGCCGAGGACGGCGACGCGCGCGGTGCGCTCGCGTCGGTCTGCGAGGGCGCGCGCGGCGTCATCCACGAGGAGGAACAGGAACGGCTCGGCGGGGGCGAGGAAGCGGAAGTAGGGCATCCAGTCGCCGCCGACGAGGAGGACGTAGGTGCCGAACAGGATGGCGATGGATGCGATGGCCAGAGCGTCGCGTCGCCCGCGGACGAGGGCGCCAGCGATCGAACCGATGCCGAGCCAGATCGCTGGGCCGGCGTGGGAGAGGTAGTTGCGAAGGTAGTCGCTGCCGCTGCGGAGCTGCTGGGTGATGTCGCCCGTCTTCGCGGCGAGGGTGTTGGGGACCCAGGCGCCGTAGTAGGCCTTGCGGAACGCGAGATGGGCGACGACGGGGAGGGCGAACGCGAGGAGGCGGAGCAGGTTGCGCCGGGTGAAGAGGGCGTCGCGATGCCAGAGGACCAGCATGCCGAGGAAGAGGGGCGCCTCGGGCCGGGTGAGCGCCGCGAGGGCGAAGACGAGCCCGGAGAGCGGCAAGCGGCGCGCTGAGCTTGCGGCAGCGGCGTCTTCTTCGCGCAGGAAGATCTCGGTCCCGCCGACGACGAGCAGGAGAAACAGCGGCGTTTCCAGGCCGAAGACGGCGTACCCCGTGACGAGAAAGCTGGTGGCGAGCAGCCAGGTGGCAAGACAGGGGACGTTGGTGAACGGCCGGAGTCGCCGGGAGAGCAGGTAGGTCGGCCACAGGGCGGCGCACGCACTGGTGACGCCGAGGATCTTGGCGGCTGTATCGACGGAGAGGCCGAGCGTGGCCGCGCCAGCGAGGAGAACGGTCCAGAGGAAGTTGGTGTAGCCCTCGACCCGTTCGCCCGGGTTGTAGACCAGGCCTTCACCCCGGGCGAGGTTCTCCGCGTAGCGGTAGGAGATGTACGCGTCGTCCACGGTGAACGACCAGACGCGCGCGGCGCAGAGGAGCGTGAGCAGGACGGGGAGCAGCAGGCCGAGGACGAGCTGCGCTCTTGGCGAGAGCCACGGAGGAGCGTCGTGGGCGTCTGGGCTTTCCGAGCTTCCGCGCTCGTCCGAGGTGGAAGGCGCCAGCGCGCTCTCTTGGGAACTTGAAGAAAGGGCGGAATCGGGAGGGGGCGTAGAAGAGGTGGCGCTCACTGGTGCCGCGTCGAACCTAGCCCAGTGTCTTCGCGTTTGCGCAAGGGTTTCCGTGTTACGCAGCGGTGCGAAGCTGGTTGCGCACTGAACCTGTCAGACTAATCTATCGGGGTGTCCTTCGTTCAGGCGCCTTCAGGGGAGTTGCAGCGGGTCACGGACGCCATCCTCGCCCGGATCGTCGGAGGCACTTATCCAAGTGGGCTGAAGCTGCCCTCCGAGGCCGATCTGGCGGGAGAGCTGGGTTGCGGGAGGAGCACGATCCGGGAGGCACTGCGAAACTTGACGGCCCTCGGTGTGGTGAGGAGTCGCCGGGGATCGGGGGCGCTGGTGCTGGACTTCCGGCGAGATGGGACGCCGGCACTGCTGCCTCCCTACGTGTTGGCGGGGCGGTTCGATCGGCCCGTGGAGACGCTGGCGCTGGAGCTTCTGCGGCTGCGCGCCATGCTCGCGCGGGAGGCGGTGCGGCTGGCCGCGCGGTACGCGCCGTCTGGCGCGATGGCGGAGGCGCGCTCGATCCTGGCGGGCGCCCCCTCGGAGAAGGATCCGGCGCGGCATGCGCTGATGGAGCTGGATCTGTTCCGCGCCATCGTGTGCTCGAGCGGGATCTGGCCGGCGGTGTGGCTGGCGAACTCGTTCTGGGCGCCGATGCGTGAGCTGCAGGCGATGCTGGCGCCTGCCGTCGGGCTGCCGCCGAGCGATTTCGAGCCGACGATGGGGCGTCTGCTGGAACTGATCGAGGCGCGTGAGGCCGAGGCGGCGGAGCTCCACCTGGAGGCATGGCTCGCCCGGGTGGACGCAGAGATTCTGGGGGCGATGGCGCGGGCGCTGGGTGAAGACGATGCAAAGAGGAAAGGGGGTACGCCATGAGCGAAGCGTTGGAGTTCCTTCCGTGGATCGTGATCACGGTGATGGGGATGATGGGGCTGGGGCTGGCAGTGCAGGGGGTGGCGCTGGGTTACCCGCGCAGCCGCTTGAGGACGCGGGTGCTGTCGGCGAAGGAGCAGGCGATCATCTCGGCCTGCGCGGATGCGCTGTTCCCGCCGGCCGGGCCGATCCCGGTCTCGGGGACGGAGGCGGGCCTGGTCTCTTACATGGACGGTTACCTGGTGCGGGCCCCGAGGGGGTCGCGCACGTTGATCCGGCTGCTCTTCCGGCTGGTGGAGCACGGGCCGTGGATCTGGGGGCCGCGACGCGCGAGGTTCACGCGGCTCTCCCCCGAGGAGCAGCGGGCGGCGCTGGCGAGGATGGCGGGGAGCCCGATTTACTTCCGGCGGGTGGCGTTCGTGTCGCTGCGGATGATGCTCACCATGGGGTACTTCGCGCACGCGGGGGTGCAGCGCGCGATCGGGATCCCGGGGATCGAGATCGGGGAGGCGCGGGCATGAGGACGCTCCCTCTGGAGGCACGCGCACCGGAGCGGCCTTCGATGGATCCGCACGCCGGTGTGAAGGTGTTCGCGGATTACCGAGGTGAGCTGCGGGCGCGGTGCGAGGTGCTGGTCGTCGGCTCGGGGCCGAGCGGCGCGGTGGTGGCGAAGGAGCTCGCCGAGGCGGGCAGGGACGTGATCCTGCTCGAGGAGGGGCCGCCCTTCGGGCTGAAGGACTTCCGGCAGGAGGCGGGCGAGTCGATGTCCCGCATGCTGCGCGAAGGCGGGATGCGGACGACGCGCGGGCAGACGTTCATCCCGACGATGCAGGCCATCGCGCTCGGGGGGGGGTCGGTGATGAACTCGGCGATCTGCGCGCGCTCGCCAGCGTGGGTGTTCGACAAGTGGGGAGAGGTGTCGGGCACGTCGTCGATCACGCGCGAGGCGCTGGATCCCCACTACGAGCGGGTCGAGGCGTTCCTCGGCGTGGAGCCGACCGCGCAGGAGGTGATGGGGCGGCGCAACCTCCTGTTCAAGCAGGGGTGTGATGCGCTCGGTCTATCGAGCGAGCCGACGTTCCGGAACGTGCGTGGATGCAAGGGGTCGGCGGAGTGCTTCACGGGCTGCCGGCACGGGGCGAAGCGATCGATGGACGTGTCGTACGTGCCTGCGGCGATCCGGGCGGGGGCGCGGGTGTTCTCGAGCGTGCGTGCGGAGCGGTTGATCATGGAGGGGCGGCGCGCGGTGGGAATGCGGGGCCGGGTGGTGGAGCCGTTCACGGGGCGGGAGACGCACATGGCGACGATCCATGCCGACACCGTGGTGCTCGCGGCCGGGTGCATGGCGACACCGCTCTTGCTGCTCCGGAGCGGGGTGGGGAACTCGAGCGGCTATGTGGGGCGGGAGCTGCAACTCCACCCGGGGCTGGCAGTGATGGCGGTGTTCCCGGAGCGGATCGATCCGTGGGCGGGGGCGACGCAGGGGTACCACTCGCTGCACTTCCTGGAGGAAGGGCTGAAGCTGGAGGTGCTCTGGTCGCCGCCCGCGGTGCTCGCGGCACGCTTTCCTGGGCTGGGGCACGAGCTGCAGCGCTACTTCCAGGCCTACGACCGGATGGCTCCCTTCGATGTGATCATCGCTGCGGAGCGGTCGCGTGGGTCCGTGCGCCTGCGACGGGGGACCCTGGAGCCGGACATCCGGTTCGACCTGGATCAGCGGGATGTGGAGCGGCTGCAGCGCGGGCTGGGGTATCTCTCCGACATCTGCTGGGCGGCGGGGGCGGAGGCGGTCATGCCCGGGCTGTTCGGCGTCCCCGATCTGCTGAAGTCGCGGGAAGAGGCGGAGGTCCTGCGGCAGATGAAGCTCACCGCACGGCACACCATCACCGCGGGGAACCACGCCTTCGGGACGGCGCGCATGTCCCATCAGGCGCGTGATGGCGTGGTGGACGAGTGGGGGCGGTGTCACGAGACGGAAAATGTGTACGTCGCCGACACGAGTGTGTTTCCCGGTAGTCCGGCGGTGAACCCGATGCTGACGTGCATGGCGCTCGCCGACAGGATCGCGCGCGGAATCGCCGTGCGCTGGTGAGCGACCACGCGGTCGCGTGGCGAGAGCGAGGCGCCCGCGTTGCTCCACGCCGTTCGAGGGTTCATCCTGGAGCGGGTCGATGGCGGGTGCGCTCCGGGGTCGTTTGCGTGGCCCCAGGACGGCTGGTTGAGGGCCCCCTTGCTCCTAGATGGAGGTAACTCCTGAGTTGATGAGGAGCGGACGGAGGCTACAAGTTAGGCGGTACGTTTCTTGGGCCCGAATCGCCGTTCGGGTCCACCTCGCAGGCTCAGGATCAGCAGGATCAGGGAGAGATGATGTTGGGTCCGAACGAAGGTTACCTGGCGACTCCTCGTAGCCCCACGCGGCCCACGCATCGTGGGAACAGCGCCGGTCGTGTGCTTCTCGTGGAGGACGAGCCCGATCAGGCCGCCATCCTCGAGGCGGTGCTTCGCCACGAAGGGCTGGAGGTGGTGGTTGCATCGAGCGGGGAGCAAGCACTCGAGGTGCATCAGCGGACGCCAGCCGACGTGCTGGTCACGGACCTGAACCTCCCCGGCATGACCGGTGTGGATCTGATGCGGCGCCTGAACACGCGCGACCCCGAGGCGCCCGAGCCTAAGGTACCTCCGCCGGCTGTGGTGATGGTCACCGGGTCGGGCTCGATCGCCAGCGCGGTGGATGCTCTGAAGCTCGGTGCTGCCGACTACCTGCAGAAGCCGCTGGATCCGGCGCGCCTGGTCTCGCTCGTTCGGGAGCTCTTGCGCTCGGACGGTGTGCCGGTGGCACTCGGCGATGAGGAGGACGGTCAGCTCGTCTTCGAGGGCATGATCGGTGGCTCGCAGAAGATGCGCGATGTCTTCGCGCGCATCGAGCGTGTCGGCGCGACCATGGCGCCGGTGCTGATCGTCGGCGAGAGCGGGACGGGCAAGGAGCTGGTGGCGCGCGCGATCCACAACCGGAGCCGCCGCCGCAACGGGCCGTTCGTGCCGGTGCACACGGGGGCGATCCCGCGTGAGCTGATCGGCAGCGAACTCTTCGGCCACGAGAAGGGATCGTTCACCGGGGCGTTCTCTGCCGCAGAAGGAAAATTCGAAGCGGCCGCGGGCGGGACCATCTTCCTCGACGAGGTGGGGACGATGGACTCGGCGGTCCAGGTCAGCTTGCTGCGCGTGCTCGAGACCTACCGCTTCACCCGGGTCGGTGGGCGCAAAGAGATCGAGGCCGACGTGCGGGTGGTCGCAGCGACGAACAAGGATCTGCTCGACCTGGTGGACGAGAACGTCTTCCGAGAAGATCTGTACTACCGGCTCAACGTCTTCACGATCACCTTGCCGCCGCTCCGGGAGCGGCGTGAGGACGTGCATCCGATCGGCGAGCGCTACCTGGTGAAGTTCGCGCGTCGCTACGGCACGCCGGCGCGTCGGCTCAGCGAGGCGGCGATCCAGCGGCTGGGGGAGCACGATTGGCCCGGCAACGTGCGCGAGTTGCGTAACGTCATGGAGCAGACGGCGCTGTTCGCGCCAGGCGAGATCGTGGGCGCGGACGATGTCCAGATCGGTCAGGGCCGCATCGAGCGGCGGGCTGGCCACGCACACGGGCCGCGCTCGGAGGCGCAAGGCCGAGCGCCCGTGCCGTCGAGTACGGCAGGGGTACCTTCCGGGGTGGCCGCGAGCTGGCCTGGTCAGGCTCCGCCGCGCTCGGAGGCGGGCCCCGGCTCGTGGAACGTGAACGCCGCGTGGCCGCAAGGTCGCGCTCCAGAGGGGGGCACGCCCCCGTCGATCAACGCGGGGACGGCGCCGCTCTCGGCAGATGGGACCATCTCGGGATGGGCTGCGCCTACCTTCGACCCGCAGAGGACACCGGGGACCCTGGTCACCCACCTGGATGCCGGGGCAGAACCGGCGACGCTGTCGTCGGCGGGTCCGGTGACGACGGTGTCGTCGACCCTCGTCGGTGAGCCGCGGATCGCGACTCCCATGCCGGTGGTCGCGACCCCTCCCCTCGGACAGGTGCCGCGGACAGCGGAGGGCGGCGTGCGGGAGCACGAGCCTACCCGAGAGAGTGGTGATGCAGGGGAGCATCCGCTGGTGCTCCGGTTGCCCGTGGGGACACGGCTGGCGGACGCCGAGCGGCAGCTCATCCTGCTGACGCTGGAGGCGGTTCGCGGCAACAAGCAACGCGCGGCGCGGGTGCTCGGCATCAGCCGACGTGGCCTCTACTCCAAGCTCCAGGCTTACGGTGAGCACGTTGGAGGACAGGAGGCGCAAGGGGCGCCGGAAGCGGCCGAGCCGCAAGAGGCGGGCGAGACCGAGCCGCAGGAGGGAGCCGACGAGGTCCAAGCCAGCACCGAGGAGCACGCGGGTGACGAAGGAGGAACTCGCGACGCGACGTGATCCGTCTCGCAAAGGGGGGGCACGGGGGTGGGAGACGCTGGCACAGTTGCTCCCGAGGCATGTGCGCCGCGGCTTTTCCGGTCGCTGTTCGAGCCGGAGAAGGCAGAAAAGCTGAGACACGCACGTGATGCGTCGGCTTGGGCTTACCTCTCGCCGCAGACCTGAGTAATCTTGTGGGGCGCGCAGCGAGACCATCCGCGCAAGACGTCCGTCAGGAATCGGGCAAAGAGGCACGCGGCCGGGTTACACTCGTCTCATGCCTCGTCGGAGCCAGCCCCTGCGAGCGAAGCCCTCATGAAGATCACCTGCCAGTCCTGCCAGTCGAAGTACACGGTCTCGGACGAGAAGGTCCAAGGCAAAACCGTCAAGATCAAGTGCCGCAAGTGCGGTGCGACGATCCTGGTGAACAGCTCCGGGGCGGTGGCCGGGACTGGAGGCGGCATCGCCGATCCGGTGTCGGCCGCCGGAGTTCCGGGCGACGCCACGACGTACCTGGTCAACGTGGCCGAGGGAGATCAGCGCACGCTGTCGCTCCCGGAGCTCGTGTCGCTCTACCAGAGCGGCGCCGTCACCGCCGATACATACGTGTGGGCGGATGGAATGGCGGACTGGCAACCGCTCGGGCAGGTCGAGTCGATCGTGTCCGCGTTGAGCGGTGGCACGTCGGCTGACGTTGCACCTGCCTACAGCACGGCCTCTGAGCCCGTGGCCGCTCCGAGCGCGGCTGCTGCGCCCGCATACGGCGCCACGTCGGGCTACGGAGCAGGGCCCTCCTCGGGGGGCGGGGTGTCGGCCGAGGCGGTGGCTGCCTCCGCACCGCGCGCAGCGCGTCGGGATCCTGCCAAGCCGAGCGCCGATCTCTTCGGCGCGGGCGGGCGGGAGTCGCAGCGACCCAGCGACGACGTGGCCACGAGCGCGCCGCTCTTCAGCGGTGGCGGTGGCGCGGGGCGCAGGGAGGAGAATTCGGTCCTGTTTTCGCTGTCGGCCCTCACGTCGAAGTCGTCGACGGTCTCGGCTTCGCCTCCAGCGAAGACGACGGCGCGCGGCGACGACTCGGGCCTCATCGATCTGAAGGCGCTGGCAGCAGGGGCGCCCGCTCCCTCGCCTGCAGCCGCGATCGTGCAGGATGACGGCGGGCTGTTCCAGCTCAGCGCGCCGATCGGTGCCCTCGGCGCGCCCGCATCGGCCGCGCCGTCGGTTGCGCCCATCGCCGACACGCCCCCCAAGAACCGAGGCCCGATGTTCGTGGGCGTCGGGATCGCAGTGGCAGGTCTGGCCATCGCTGGTGCGTTCTTCGCCGCCAAGGGGGGAGATCCGCAGGTGCAGACGACGGGGGCCGAGACGCCAGCGCCCGTGCAGACCACGGCGCCCACGCCCGAGCCCACGCCCGAGCCCACGCCGAGCGCGATCGATCCAGGGGCCACGGCGGCGGCACCGACGGCGAGCGCGAGCGCGAGTGCCGTGGCCGCGTCGAAGCCGGTCACCTCGCGTCCGGCGAGCGGTGGAAGCACCACGAAGTCGGGCTCCGGGAGCGGCGCTGCGTCGAAGCCTCCCACCGCAGCGACGCCGGCGGCGACGGCCAAGCCGCCTGCCCGTGGGAACTGCGGCTGCCGTCCTGACGATCTGATGTGCAACATGCAGTGCTCTGCCAAGGGCAAGTAGCATCCCACCCAAGGCGCCTCGGAGGCCTCCGCGGCGCTTGCTCCAGAACACCGAAGTCAGCCGAACGGCTCGAAGGCGCTCTTCTTGCTGCGCCACCTCATCGGCTATCCTCCGCCGACATCCACGTGTGGCGAGCTTCTCATCGCGTCGATCTCGGTGATGTGACGCTGGCGTACGAGGTCAGTGACGAACGTCCACCCGCTGTCTCGGCGGCCGCTCGTGCTGATGTCGAGCCGATCGCTGCGCGTCCTCTGGTGATCGCGGCGCATGGCTTTCCCGACGACGCGACGACGTTCCATGCACAGGTGCCAGCGCTGGTCGCCGCCGGGTATCGCGTGGTGACGCCCACGCTGCGGGGTTACGCGCCGAGCGGTGTCCCGCGGAGCGGTCGGTACGACCCTGTCACCATCGCGCGCGATCTGCTCGCGCTCGCCGATCGGCTCTCACCTGGGACGCCCGTGAGGTTCGTCGGACACGACTGGGGGGCGGTCGCGGGCTTTGCGCTCGTGGCGCTCGCCCCTCATCGGGTCTCGCATTTCGCCGCCCTGGCCATCCCTCACCTGCGCGCCTTGCTGCCACGGATGGTCACCCCGGCGCAGCTCCGACGCTCCTGGTACATGGGCCTCTTTCAGATACCGGGCGTCGCCGAGGCGCGCTTGCGCGCAGCCGATCTGGCGCTCGTGGACCGGCTCTGGCGTGACTGGTCGCCTGGCCACGTTGCCTCGGTGGAGGAGCTCCGCTCCGTCAAGCGAGGCATCCGTGAGCGCATCGGACCGGTGCTCGGCTACTACCGGGCCATCCCGTGCGTTCTCTCGGGGCCGGAGAGGCGCTTGCTGCTCGCGCCGACGACAGTCGCGACCCTTCGCCTTCACGGCATGGACGATGGCTGCATCGGCGTGGCGTGTGGTCGCGGAGAGGAGCGCTTCTACGAAGGTCGCTTCGAGTCGCGACAGATCGTGAACGCAGGACACTTTCTCCAGCGCGAGCGGCCAGAGGAAGTGAACGAAGCGTTGACGTCGTTCTTTGCCTGCTGAGCGTCATCCACCCGGCGTAGAGAGAGGACGGCCGGGTGAGGGGTCACGACGCCGAGGCGGCGTCGCGTCGAGGCATGCCGAGAAAGGAGAGGTCTCAGCCCGCAGCTTGCTGCTCGGACGAGGCCTGCTTCCTCTCTTCCTTGGTTGCCTTGCGGTTCTCCGCATCGAGGAGGCCGATCCGGGCCTTCTGGCTCCGCTTCACACGCTTCTTCTTGAGCGGGGAGGAAAGCCACTCGTGACGCAACCGCACGTTCCACTTCGAAGTGTTCGCCATGATGTGAATTCGACCTTCTTGAGCGAGGGGCTCGCAGCCTACCCACCCACACCTCGTCGTCAAGGCTTCTCGGGGGGCGGAGCTTCGATAACAGCGCAGGGATGCCCTGAAAAGGGCCTCACCATCCGGCTTTCTTGACAGCGGTGTGCTGCGCGGGGACACCCGTAGCATGTTCGCGATCCGACCGCATCAGCCGGGTGGCCCCGAGATCCTGAAGCTCGAAGAGCTCCCCACGCCGGCGCCGGCGGTGGGGGAGGTGCTCGTTCGCATCGAGGCTGCGGGGGTCAATTTCATCGATATCTACCACCGGAGTGGTCAGTACCCCATGCCGCAGCCCATGCCCCTGGGGCTGGAAGGGGCCGGTGTGGTCGAGGCCGTCGGCGAGGGCGTCACCGAAGTGGGGGTCGGAGAGCGCGTGGCGTGGGCCGCCGGGCCTGGGTCCTATGCGTCGCACGTGGTGATTCCTTCCTCCAAGCTGGTCCCGGTGCCGGAAGGGGTCGATGCGCGCATGGCGGCCGCGGCCATGCTGCAAGGGATGACCGCCCAGTACCTGGCGAAGACGACGTGGCCGCTTCGTCCTGGGGACCTGTGCTTGATCCACGCCGCTGCCGGGGGCGTGGGCTTGCTGCTCTGCCAGATGGCCCGGCGCGCCGGGGCGTTCGTCATCGGGACCGTGTCGACAGAGGAGAAGGCGGCCCTCGCGCGAGACGCGGGGGCCCACGAGGTGATCGTCTACACGCAGCAGGATTTCGCGGAAGAGACGCAGCGGCTCGTGGGAGGGAAGGGCGTCTCGGTGGTCTACGACTCCGTCGGACGAGATACGTTCGAGCGCAGCCTGTCGTGTCTACGACGTCGGGGGATGCTGGTGCTCTACGGTCAGTCGAGTGGCCCGGTGGGGCCATTCGACCCGCAGCTCCTCGCGCGTCACGGCTCGTTGTTCCTCACGCGCCCCACGCTCGGAGATTACACGGCGACCCGGGAAGATCTGCTCACCCGCGCGAGTGACGTGCTGCTCGGCATTCAGAAAGGAGAGCTGACCCTCCGCATTGGTGTGACGTATCCCCTGGCCCAGGCGGCCGAAGCGCATTCGGCCCTCGGGGGACGCGCCACGTCGGGAAAGATCCTGCTGCTTCCGGACTGAGGAGCTGCTCGGCGACGCTGATGAGAGCGTCAGGGATGAGCTGAGGGAACGATCAAGGCGTGCTCGCCGGGTTGGCAGGGTCGCTTCCAGCCGCGAGCTCGTCGCCATCCCGGAACCCATCGCCGTCACGGTCGACACCGAGACGGTAGCCGGAGCCCGGTGGCACGCAAGTATAGGTCAGGGGGACCGAGAGCACCTGACCGAGGAGTCGCAGGGCGAGATCGTGGACGAAGGGGGCCTGCGCGCGATCGGTCTCGAACAGCCCGCCACCCCTGTACACGAAGCCGATTTCCTTCTGCAGGGCGCGACCCTTGACGATGAGATTGCACTCCCCCGCCTCGGCGCGTTTGCGCAGGAGGGTGATGCGGGCATGCACGTCGGCGCCGCTCGTGGCCGAGAGCGTCGCCTGCTGGCCGACGATGGGCGCCATGTTGGAGTCGAAGGCGAGGAGGAACGATTCGACCTGCCGACGGAGGAGCGTTCCGGAAGGGCCGATGGGGAAGCCTTCGGGGTTCTCTGGGCTCTCGCCGAAACCGAAGTGCATGAAGCGGAAGATGGTGTCGATCATGCCGTCGTGCAGGAAGCCGAAGCCACGGACCTGATCGCCCGTGAAGCCATTGTCCCCCGGCTCGATCCCGGGGGCCTCGGCCATGCCGAACATCCCGACCTTCTGGTACATGTTCCGCAGGTGCGCGACCTTCATGGTCTGCGGCGTCCCTTCGAACGTGCTCAATCCCTCGGTGCCGAAGAACCCTGGCCTGGATGCCCCGGGGTTCCCGTTCGGGTCGAGGTGGTGGCAGCCTTCGCAGCTGTGGCTGACGTCCGACAGGGGGCCGAAGTAGAAATCGCGGCCTGCCTGCTGATCCGGCGTGAGCGCGTTGTCGAGGGCCCGGACGGGGTTGGGCGGATAGGTGATCTCCAGAGCGAACTCCGCGAAGACATCCATGTCCCCGTGGGAGATCTCGCTGTCTCGCCCCAGCAGCTCGGGGAAGGCCGGATTGAACTGGTGGAAGGCGGCCTTTTCGTCGAAGATCCCGCTGTCCGGCTGCACGGAGGGGGCATCATTGCCGCCGGTGCGGTCGCCACGCCAGTGCATGGGTCCGTGGTTGGCCATCCCCCGCAAGCTCTGGGTGGTCATCGGGCCTTTGAGCGGGCGGTAGTTCGGATCGTCGGGGTCCTCCAGGAGGAAGGGGCCCGGGTTGGTGATGGTCTCGGCGTCGGGGTTGCCCAGGTCCCAGGCAAGGCTGTCGAAGTCGCCGAAGACGTGGCAGCTGGCGCACGAAGAGTCGCCATGGCTCGACGAGAATGCGGCGTCGTACAGGAACCGTCGTCCCTGGACGATGTGCGCCGGTTCCGGATTGAACAGCGGGACGTGTGCCGTCTCGGTGCGGGTCGCCGTGTTGATGATGGAAATGGCGTTGTCGAACCGGGTGAGGGTGTAGAGACGCTGACGCGCCTCGTCGAGAATGAGCCCCCCGGGGCCTCCTGCGGAGAGGGGAATGTGCGTGCTCTCGTCGGGCACGAACGTGTCGTTCTCGAGCGCTGCCGTGTCGAATACGCCGATCTTCTGGGAACTGAGGGCGGCGACGTAGAGGGTGGCGCCATTGCTGCTGACTGCCATCTCCTGAGGCAATGCGAGGCTTTTCGCATTCTCGCTGTTGGGGAGCGGGGCGCAGCACGTGTCGTAGTCGATGTGTTTGTTGAGGTGCCTCGGGAGGACGCTCCCGGTTCCGAGCACGGTGATCCGGCTCTCGTGCAGGTGCCCTCGCAGCGTCTCGCCCGCGTAGATGCCAGGCCCCTCGAAGCGCGTGTCGTTCAGCGCGTCGGTGTTGCTGACGTAGACCTTCCCGCTCACGGGATTGACGGCCATGTTGTAGAGGATCGTGCCTACGCCCGTGTAATAGCCTGCCGATCCGGCAAGCTGGGTCGGCGGATTGGCCATCGCATTGATGACGAATACGTCCTTGTCCGGCAGGGAGAACTTGACCTGGTCATCCCAGCTGCGGCCGAGAATGTCGAGCCAGTTGGCGCCATCGTACTTCACGATGATCGAGGACTCGGGCTGGGGCAGGCCCTGGAAATTCGTGTTGGGGCCGGGGACGCCACCCATGGCTTCTCCACCGTCAGGGACCAGGAGATCGCTGACGACCGTGGTCTGATTGCCGGAGTGGAACGCCGCGGCATACACCTTGGTGCCATCGGGTGAGACCGCGAGGGCGCGTGGGGTGTCGCTGAACAGGGTGACGATGGTGAGCGGGGGCGCCTTCAGGGCCGGGCCGAGCGCCATCGCGTCGTAGACCCACACGTCCGCGCGACCCACGCCGGGGGTGGTGAACTGAGGGTCGATGGGACTGTTCTGGCCGCGGTGGGCGGTGGTGATGAACGCGCGACGACGTCCAGGGCCTGCGAAGACGATATCGCGGGGCTCGTCGCCGACCAGCAGCGTGCGGACGACGCGCGCCCTCGTGGGATTGCTCACGTCGATGATACTGACGCTGTCCGAGATGTGATTGACCACCCAGACCTCGGCATTGGTCCTGGCAGCGACGGCGACGGGATCGACGCCGACCGGGACCGAGGCGCGGTGTTCGATTCCGGAGCTGGTGATTCGAAATACCTCCAGTCGTCCATCGGGTGTATTGACGGCGAATAGATGCTTCCCATCGGGGGACATGGCGAGTGGTCGCACGTGACCACTCTCGAAAAGCGTGTAATTCGGCGCAGCGTCCGCGGGCGCTGCGAGCGTCAGCGCGGACAGCGGCGTGGCGGCGACGAGCGCAGTAAGATAGCGGCGGAGTCGGAGCCCGTACATATGGCCTCCCTGAGCGCTAGGTTCATGTGATCCGGCACCAGACGTGAATACCGGAGCATCCAAGGTGCCCTGGGGCCTAAATCAGTGTCAAGCAGAGCGCAGAGGGCGAAGCATTCCCTGTGGGTCTCTATGCGTGATCCACCGCCACCTTGTCGTCAGGCGGATCAGCTTCGCAGCGTGTCTCTCGGTATGCCTCACTGCGGGACGTCGATGTCAGCCAGCGCTCATGGCGGCTCGTCCGATCCATGCGGCCGGAGGCTTTGCCCGCTTCCCGACGCCAAGACGTCAGGCCCGGAGGTGCTCGTCAGCGGATGTGGCCGCGCAGCGCGTGCGCGACGGCGCTCTTCAAGGTGCTGAGCACCACGACGCCGTGGAGGTCGGCGCCGAGCTCGACGAGCGTCCGCGCGATTTCGGGTCGAATGCCGGTGATCACGATCCGGGCGCCCAGCAGGCTGACGGCTTGCGCGGCCTTGAGCAGCGCATCCGCGGCGTGGCTGTCGATGATGGGAACGCCGGTCACGTCGAGGATGGCGATGGTGGCCTGATGACGCGTCACTCCGTCGAGCAGGGTCTCCATGACCTGCTGCGCGCGCGCATCGTTCACGCTGCCGATGAGGGGCATGACCACCACCCGGTCGGCGATGGGGATGAGCGGCGTCGAAAGGGCGCGGAGGTTCTCTTCCTGGATGCGGATGATCTCCTCCTGGAGGCGTCGGTTGTCGGCCTCGGCGCGCTTGCGCTCCGTGACGTCGATGGAGATGCCGCACACCCCATTGATTCTGTTGCTCGCGTCTCGGAGCGGGAATTTGGTCAAAATCAAGTCGCCCGGCCGATCGGCGAGCATCTGCTCCTGCTCCCATTCGATGGCGGCCTGCTTTTCAATGACCTCCAGGTCCTGGGCGATGGAGGTCCGGGCCATCTCCGGGGGGAGGAGCTCGCGCGCGGTCTTGCCGAGGATCTCCTGAGGGGGGATTCGAAGCGCCTCGGCGCAGCGTCGATTCACCAGGGTGACCTGGCCCTCCAGGTTGCTGGCGAAGATGCTCATGGGGGCATTGTCGATGAGCGTCTGGATCAGCGCATGCTTCTCTTCGAGTGCGCGCTGCGTGCGCTGGCGATCCGTGACGTCGACATTGCATTCGACGAGGAACTCGACCCCCTTGTCCCCGTGGATGGGTACATACGTCGTCTCGGTCCACACCACGCGCTCGTCGACGGTGGCGAGGCTCGACCCGGTCGTGTCGTAGGCGCAGGGGGGCATCGTGATCTTCTTCCCCTGCTCGGCAGCTCTCTCGAAGTTCTGGACGAAGCCCGCCGTGATGGATGACGGGTCGGAGACGATGTTGAACTTGCCGATGATGTCTTCGCGGACGCCGCCGATCAGCTCCAGGCTCGAGGCGTTCATGGCGACGTTGAGGCCGTCGCGTCGATAGACGCCGAGTGAGACGGGGAGCGCGTCGAAGATCTTCCGATAAGGCACCCGTCGCTCGTGCTCGGTGAGCTCCTCGCACTCGCCGAGGGCGCGCTCGAGCTCCACGACCCGGGCACGGAGGAACTCATTTTCGGCTTTCAAGACGTCGTAGGTCGGCTCCTCAGTAAGCATCCTGTCTCTCCGAGATCCGTAACTCGTCACGCACGCCCATTCCCTCACGATTCCTGTAGCCCGGGCTGCAGTGACGCAACTGCTATCGCGCTGGCCGCGACGGCCAGAGCGCGGGACATCTTTGCTCTCAACGGGACTTGGTACGATACGGTATGCCCTGGGCGCGGCGAAAGGGGATGTGCGTGGTCATCGCCGTTCCAGGTGCGTTCGTGGCGACGAGGTGCATGGATCCACCCGCGCGGAGGGTATGAATTCGAACAATCGCTAGCGATTGCGTTTGCGGCCGCGCCGTGGGGAACGAGCAGAAGGGGGGGCGGCGTCACTTCGCTCCGTGAGGGAGGCGTACCACCCGGCATAGGGCGTGTTCTGGACGAGGCGGCGGTTATGATCCGGGGCGCCGTCGGTCCACCATACCGGTCCACGCTCCCCGAGCGCCACCTTGGCGGCATGAACGCGCGCCCGCGCTCTGCTGAGGTCGGCTGCGTCACCTGCACGCAGGGCTTGGCCGACCTCCCGGCGCGCGCGCATCAGGCTCTCGACGAGGGCGCGTCGGGTCTCGGGGTCGAGCGATGGGTTGGCGCATCGCCAGAGCCTCCCGCGGACGACGAGATAACGGCCATCAGGGGTCACGGGGGACCCTCCAGCGGTCCCCGGCGCCCCTGGCCTCGTCGATGCCGAGGTCATCGCCTCAGAACCCGGCCTCGAGGCCGAGGGCAGGCAGCGTGATCGGGCCGAAGATCCGAGGCGAACAGCCTGCTGCATCGCAGGTCACATCCAGGACCTCACGGCTCAAGGTCGCATTCTGGAGGTCGAGGATGAGATTGATGTACCCGGTCTCACCGACGCGCCAGCGCTTGGAGACGCGCAGGTCGAATCGGTAAAAGGGGCGCACGCGATCGGGGTGCTCGTTCAAGGGGCGTCCAGCGGCCACCTCGTCGGCAGGGAAGCCCGTGTAGAAGACGTGGCGCACCCCGGCGCGCCAGCCGCGACCGAGATCGTAGAGCAAGGCGGCGTGCAGAACGTGGGTCCGGTCGAAGGCGGAGGGGACGGTCACACCATCGCGCTCCCTCGTGGCACGCGAGAGGGTATAGGACACCATGAAGAGGATATCCCGTCGCAATGCGCCGCGGGCGCCGATCTCCAGGCCGTAGGCATCACCGAGGCTGCGGGCGAGAAACCTCTCCGAGGACAGCTCGGTCCCGCGGCCGGTGCCGAGCGCGTCGGTGAGGCCGAAGGTGACCTGGCGGAAGAGGGTCCCGCCGACCTGCAGCGGCCCCACCTCGACCTCGGCGCCGAAGCTGGTCTGCAAGCTGCGCTGAAGGCCCCCGGGGATGCCGGCGATCTGCAGCGCTGGCAACGGCAGGAAGCCCGGGCGCTGCGATGCCACGCCGATGGCGGGGATGAGCTTCAGGTGCTTGCCGACACCGAAGCTCCCGACCAGCTTCGGATCGATGGCGAGCGAGGCGTCTCCCATGGAGGTGTGGTAGTCGACGCGCAGGCCAGGGGTGATCGTGGAGCGATCGCTCAGCGCCACGGTGGCCTCCGTCCAGGCACCGACGGCGACGTCGAGGCGGCTCTGGAACAGCTCGGAAAAGGCATCCTGGAGCTGGCCCGTCGAGACCTCGGGGAACAGCCCGCCGCTGCCGCCGGCGCCGCCCTTGTCGATGTCGTAATCATCGAGTGCAATGTCGAGCCCACCGCGCAGAATGGCGCGCGAACCCAGCTGGCGAACGAAGCGGGTGCGCGCGCCGAGCTTCCAGTCGCTCGCGCGCTCCACACCACCGAGGCCGCGGGATTGATCGAGCCCGAGCGTGACGGCCGCGTCGATGGTGCCGCTGTCGAAATCGCGCCCATAGCGCAGGTCGAGGCGATGGAAATCGCTATCGAGGAGCACCTCCGGGGTCTCGCCGTTGATCGCTGCGGCGAGGTAATCCCTGGCCCCGAAGGCGAAGACCGAGATGCGCTCCCCCTTGCGGGGCTCGTAGATGGCGCGTGCCTGGTAGTCGCCGTAGTTCAGGTCGACGCTCGGCACGAGCGCGGTGATGAGTGCGACGCCTGCCGACCAGCGACCGGCGACGAACACCGTGAGGTCGTCGCGCACTGGCCCCTCGACGTGCCCCGCGAGATCGCCGAGGCGCAAGCTCGCCTCACCCCGGAAATCGTACGGCGGTGGCGCCGCCTCGGCCTCGACCACGGCGCCCGCGAGCCGTCCGAACCGGGCGGGGTAGGGGCCGAGGTGGAGATCGACGCGCTGCACGAGCGCGGGAGGGATGACGCTGGGCCCGCCTCCCACGTGAAACAGGAGCGGGACCTGGATGCCGTCGAAGGTGTACCCGATGTTGCCGGGAGGAGCGCCTCGAATGAAGAAGTAGGGAAACCCGCTGACGGTCGGGGTGACACCCGGCGCGATCTCGATGACGCGGTAGGGATCTCCGAGCACCCCCGGCATCTCGCGGATCTCACGGCGAGAGAGCCCCCTCGAGCCTGCCGGATTGCGCTCGCCCTCGACGATGATCTCGAGCGGCCCGGAGGTCGGCGGCTCGGCGGCAGAGGCGGGGTCGACAGCTGCCTGGGAGTCAGGCGGAGCTGCTGGTTCACCATCCTGCTCTTCAGGTGCTGCGGAAGGCTGTTCCGCAGGTGCTGCGGTGGGCTGGGCGGCTGCCGTCCCCGCACCGAGACTCACCGTCAGCGCGACGATGACCCCATCGAGAAGGTGCTGGAGAGGGGAAGATGGCCTGGGGCGCATGCTCGCGCGCTTCCAAGGGAAGGGGGAGGCAGAATGGTAGGGGCCAGGCGCCCGGTCAAGCGACGAGGTTCACGCGGTGCGCCTCGAGAGGATCAGCCCGTCAGCGCGCGCCACTGTTCCGTGATGCGCTGGGGGGACACGGGGACCGCGGTCTTCAGCTCGGGCGCGAACGCCGAGACGCGAAGCTCCTCGATCATCCACCGGAAGGCCTCCAGATCTTCGGGAGGCACGCCTCGCGCGCGGAGGCCCTCGCGGTGCTTGAGCCAGTTGTTCCAGAACGGCAGCACCTGCTCGGCCTTGGACTGGTCCTTCTGAGGGCCGTTCGGGAGCCGCTCCAGCCGTACCTGGATGGCGCGCAGGTAACGGGGGAGGTGCACCAGGCGCTCGGTGGGCGTGGAGAGAAACATCCCCGGTGGCAGGAGGTGCGCGAGCTGGGCGCGGACATCGTCGAGGACCGACCGCGCGATGGGCCTGGCGGAGAGCGAACGCAGCGCCCCCTCGGCCTTGTCGAGTTCCGCGGCGATCTCTTGAGCGAGACGTCCCAGCCTGGGCAGCGCCGCGCCAATCCCGGCGCGTCCCTCGGCCAGCCGGGCCTGGAAGTCGGCACGGGTGCGCGGGAAGGTCTCCGACGCATCGAGCTTGAACGCCTCATCGAGAGCGCGACGTGCGAGCTGAGCGCGAGGGCCGAGGTGCGGGCTCTCCCTGGCCAAGGGGGAAGCGCGGAGGGCAACGCGCTCGGCCAGCAGACCCTTGTCCAGTCCACCAGGGAGCTGCTGCTCGAGCTTCGCCGCGGTGCTGCCGAGACCGAGCAGCAAGAGGCGACGCAGGCCGCTCCGGGTCGCCTCGTCGGCCAGCTCCCGTGAGGGCGTCACGCGCAGCGAGACCGCGCTCCCCGTGTCGACCACCGCTGGATAGCCCCAGAGCTTCACGCCGCCCACGTTCATCGGGATCCGCTCCGGCAGGGCGTCGAAGCTCCACGAGGTCAGCCCCTCTTTCGGGAAGCCCTCGGCCGTCGCGCGGCCCCAGGCTTCCCGCGCTCTGCTGCCGAAGCGCTCCTTCAGCTCCCGGAAATCGCGACCTTCACCCACGACCTTGTCGGCCGCGTCGACCAGCCGGAAATGAAACCGATAGTGCGCAGGGAGGTCGGCGAGATCCCACGCATCCGGGGGGACCCGGATGCCCGTTCGATCCTGGATGGCTCGTCCCAGCGTGGCCAGCATGGGTCCTTTGAAGGGAGGATGGGCCGCGGCGAGCTCGCGCCCGACCTCACGCGCAGGACCGAGCTCTCGGCGCAGCGCTTTGGGAAGCGATTCGAGCAAGAGCGTGACCTTCTCTTCGTGCCAGCCCTGGATCGTCCACTCCAGGACGGCAGGATCCACCTGAGGGAGCAAGGCGAGGGGCAAGGTGACGGTGACCCCGTCATCGTCCTCACCTGGCTCGAACCGATAGGTGAGCGGGAGCGAGGCCCCGTAAAGCTCCAGCGTGTCCGGGAAACTTTCTGCCGTGAGCTCGGCGGCCTCGTCGAGGAGGAGGTCGGCCAGCGAGAGATGGAGGACGCGCGGGTCCTTCTCCTCGGCTTCCTTGCGCCACGCTTCGAACGTCTTGCCGCTGTAGATGCCCTCGGGCACACGCGCATCGAAGAAGCGAAGCAGCGTGTCCTCGTCGGCCAGGAGATCACTGCGGCGCGCTTTGTCACGGAGCCTTCGCGCCTCCTCCATCACCCCCTGGTTGTGATCCTGGTAGGCGCCCCGGCCGGCATATTCCTGGCGCACCAGGGCGTGCAGCAGAAACACGCGCCTCGACGCGACCGGATCGATCGGGCCGAAATGCACGCGACGATCCCGGACGATGGGGAGGCCGTAGAGCGAGACTTGCTCCTTGGCCATGACCTGCGCTGGGCGCTGCTCCCAGTGCGGATCGCCGTGGCTGCGCTTGCAGAGCGCTCCAGCAGCCGGTTCGAGCCACACAGGATCGATGCGCGCTGCCATGCGGGCGAAGAGCTGCGAGGTCTCGACCAGCTCGGCGGCGACCATCCACGCCGGTGGCTTCCTGGAGAGCCCCGACGACGGATGAAGGACGAAGCGGGTCTGCCGCGCACCGGCATACACGCGCTTCTCGGGTTGCCACATCCCGATGCGGCTGAGCAGGCCGGGCAAGATGGCGCGATGGATGGCCTCGTCGCTCGCGGCCTGGGTGCCAGGCCGCAGGCCCATGTCACGCGCGATCTCCGAGAGCTGGCGGTGGACGTCGCTCCACTCGCGCAGCCGGAGGTGCGAGAGGAAATTGTCGCGGCAGAGCTTGCGGAGTTGCCCCCGGGTCATCCGCTCCTGCGCGTCCTGATAGAAGTGCCACAGCTTGAGCAACCCCGCGAAGTCGGAGGCCTCGTCGCGGAACTTGCGATGCGCGTCGTCGGCCTGCTTCTGTGCGGCCAGCGGGCGCTCTCTCGGATCCTGAGCGCCGAGCGCGGCGGCGAGGATCAAGATCTCGCGGAGCGCGTTCTCCTCGGCGCCAGCCAGGATCATCCGCCCGATCCGGGGATCGAGCGGCAGCCGAGAAAGCTTCTTTCCGATGTCGGTCAGATCGCCCTTCGCATCGAGGGCGCCCAGCTCTTCGAGGACGCGGTAGCCCTCTTCCACGGCCTTCCGCGGCGGTGGATCGAGGAAGGGGAACTCCTCGATCGCGCCGAGCCCCATGGACTTCATCGAGAGGATCGCGCCTGCGAGCCCGACGCGGAGGATCTCGGGATCGGTATAGGCAGAACGAGAGAGATAATCTTGCTCCTCATAGAGCCGGAAGCAGCAGCCGCTCTGCACGCGGCCCGCGCGGCCCTTGCGCTGATCGGCGCTGGCCCTCGAGATCGGCTCGATCTGGAGCTGGGTGACGCCCGTCCGGGCGCTGTAGCGGTTCACGCGCGCGAGGCCGGCGTCGACGACGTAGACGATCCCGGGGATGGTGAGCGACGTCTCGGCGACGTTCGTGGCCAGCACGATGCGACGCTCCGGCAACGACTGGAACACGCGCTGCTGGTCGGCCTGAGACAGCCGGCCGTACAAGGGGAGGACCACCGTGTGCCGCAGGTTGCGGCTGGCCAGCTCGCCCTCCACCTCGTGGATCTCCCGCTCGCCCGGCAGGAAGATGAGCATGTCCTCGCGCGGATCGAGCGAGGTGATCTCCTCCACCGCGTTGGCGACGTGCTCGCTCAGCTCCCCCTCGCCATCCCGCGGTGGGCGATGGAACACCTCCACCGGGAACGTCCGGCCGGAGACATGGATCACCGGCGCATTGCCGTAGAAGGCAGCGAAACGCTCGGTCTCCAGCGTCGCCGAGCTGATGATCACCCGCAGGTCCGGCCGCTTCGGCAGGAGCCGCTTCATCAGCCCGAGCAGGAGATCGATGTTCAAGCTCCGCTCGTGGGCCTCGTCGAGGACGATCGTGTCGTACGCTCGCGCCAGCGGATCCCCCTGCAGCTCGGCGAGCAGGATGCCGTCCGTCATGAACTTGACGTAGGTCGAGCGGCTCGTCCGATCGGCGAACCGGATCTTGTAGCCGACCTCGCGCCCCAGCTCGACGTCCAGCTCCTTCGCGACCCGCGCGGCGACGCTGGTGGCTGCGATGCGGCGCGGCTGGGTCACGCCGATGTGCGCGTCGAGGCCGCGGCCCATGGCCAGGCAGATCTTGGGGAGCTGGGTCGTCTTCCCCGAGCCGGTCTCGCCGGCCACGATGACGACCTGGTGCGACGCGATGGCCTCTGCGATGTCCCGCACGCGGGCCGAGATCGGCAGCTCTTCCGGGAAGGTGACGGGCGAACGCGTCTCGTCGACGGGGGCGGGAGGACCCTTGCGTGAGGGAGCGGCCGGAGGAGGCGGGGTGCGCTTCACAGGGCAGGACACGTAGCACTTCTCTCCCTGGACGGGAGAGCAGGCAGCGCTCTCCGGGCACGAAGAGGCTCAGCCGAGCTGGCTCAGGGAGTCGACCCGGCTGGAACGGGCGCTCCACCCGGGCTTTTCGCACGCGCGCGCCGTGCGGTGACGGCGCCAGGAGGGGCGGAGGCTCAGCCGAGGCGGCGACGTCGCGCGGCCAGAAGCGTGACGAGCGCCAGCGCTGCCAGCGGCGCGCCAGCACTCCCTGCGCCGCTGGGCACTTCGCAGCCGCAGCCCGAGCTGGATCCATCGCCCTCTCCCGCGCCAGCGCCGGCACCGCTCCCGGAGCTCGGGCCTCCGGGACCCCCGGCTCCAGAGCCGTTGCTGCCGTTCTGCCAGCGCGCTGCGCGCACGACGAACACCGCCCGTGCATCCGGGGAGTACGGATCGGTGTCTGCGGCAACGACCTCGACGCGGTGGGGCTCTTCGTCCGGCATGGTGAACGCGAAGGTGGAACCCGTGGCTTGCTCCACGCCGTCGACGGCCCAGCGGATCGTCACCGCGTCTCCATCGGCATCCTCGGCACGGGCCGAGAAGTTCACGACCTCATCGACGTCCGCGAAAGGCGCCATCTCCCCCGGCGTGACCTCGACGAACTCGGGCGGGCTGCCCGACGGCGCCACCTCGATCGTCGTGTGAACGATGTCCGCATGGCCACTGGCATCGCGCACCCGGAGTGACACGACCGTGCGCCCTGGCGCCACCGGGGTGAAGGACAGTGCGCTCCCGGCCCCGTCGTCGAAGTCGCCATCGAGATCCGTGTCCCACCCGTAGGTGAGGGCCGCGCTGGGATCGAAGTGGTTCACCGCGGCCGAGAGCGTCATGGCCGTGCCCACCTGGCCCGAGGCCGGCGCGTTGATGGACGCCTGCGGTCCCGGTCGGAAGGCGTACGGCGCATTCTCGGCGCGGATCGCCTCTGCTTGCGCCGCGAGATCCACGAGCGCCGGCCGCACCGACTCGAAGGACCCCCGCATGGCCCCGAGCAGCGCGGCCCAGTCGACCGAGGCAGGGATCGCGCGCTGGGGCAGCTCCACGCGCAGCTGCTCGATGTCGGCTTCGCTCGCCCCGAACGAGCGCAGGATCGCCACCTCCTCGGCCGAGAACCCGTTCGTTGCGAGTGCAGCCATCTTCTCTTGCAGGTCGGCGACATCCACGCCGCTGTTCAGCGTCCCCTTGCTCTCCAGGAACGAGGCGAGCGTGTCGAGCTCGGCGAGGAGCCCCTCGCCAGCGCTCAGCGCGAGCTCGGCGTACGCCTTGGTCTTCTCCGCTTGAAGGGTCGCGCCGAGGTTGGAGCCTGCGATCCGGGCCCCCTGCAGCTTCTCCACCGAAGGGACCAGCGCGTCGTACGCGGCGACCTGCGTGGCGAGGTGCTGCGCTGCTGCAATCTGGCCACGAGGGATCTCGCGGTTGGCGCCCGGCGTCCACGGGGCACCGAGCGCGAGGGCGTCCGCGCCGTTCAGCCCGACGACCGCTCCGAAATTGGGATCCGGTGGGTCGGCGATGATCGCGAGGTACTTGAGCGACAGGGACTCGGAGATCCCTTCGAGGATCTTGTTGCCGATGGTGATCACGGCGGAGTTGTACGAGGTGGGGCAATCCAGCTTGGTGGCCGTGCAGAACTTGTCGAGGGCGATGGCGGCGAGCCCCCCGCCCAGACCGAACGAACCCGTCCAGTCCACGATGGTGCTGAGGTAATCGACGAGCGCGAGGTATTCCGCGAGGTCTTTGATGGCTTTTGCGTAAGCAAGGCCGTCTGCGGCGGCGAGCTTGATGGCGCCCACGTCGACCGACAGCACCATGGGGGCGTCGGAGACCCTGAAGGCGACACCACCGGTGCGGTAATCGGTCGCAGGGTTGAACGCGCCGGAGAATGGGTATTGATCGATGACGATCTCGTACTGGCCAGGCATGAGCGGAGGCAGCCAGACGTATTCGTCGTAGAATGCGCCGGCCCCGGCACACCCCAAGATGTAGTTCGCTCCGCCCTGTGTCACGTCGGCGAACGGGTTCGCGCTGCCGGCGGGGACGATGTGCAGATACCCCTCGGCGCAGATCTTCCCCGGAGGGACGATATCCATCTCGCCGGTGACGCAGACGGCGTCTCCCGGGTTGTAGACATCCTGGAAGTCGAAGTTGCAATCCGAAGCGAAGGCCGTGATGGCGCGTGCGTCCGAGGGCGCGCCCAGAACACAGGCGCCCACGGCGCCGGCCAGCAGGCCTGCCAGGCTGACACGCGAGCGGCGACGGAACCGAGCATCACGTTGCGACATCCGGCCATGCTAGGCCTAACGTAGCGCCGCCGGAAGCGTCTCCAGCATCGGGAGACGCCACGACCACCTCACCTGGGACATCGAATGTCCCGTCGAAGACCACGGAGAACCCTCATGAACGAAAGACAGGCTGGAACCCATCGCGCTCGGCGCTGGAGCGCAGGGACTTTGCTGGTGAGCATCGGCGTCGTGGCTGCATGCTCTTCGGGAGGAGATGATGGGCCGAAGGGGCCCTCCGAGCCCGAACTCGAGATCCTCACGGGCGCAGACGCCATGGGGGACTGGACGACCGATGCGCCAGGGGTGAAGCGGAAGATCACCGTCGACGACCTTCCTGAGCCCTATCACACAGGGTTCGCCTTCAGTTTCCCCGCGATCGCGCCTCGCCCGGAGGGGGCGTGGCCACTGGTCCCGCCAAATTTCACCGTGACCGAATACGCGACGGGCTTCACCCAACCCCGCATCGTGCGGGTGGCGCCCAATGGCGACGTGTTCGTGGTCGACAGCAATGCGGGGAGGGTGGAAATCCTCCGCGATGCGGACGGTGATGGTGTGGCCGAGAGCCGCGCCACGTACACCGACGGTCTGACCAGGCCCTTCGGCCTCGCCTTCTTCCCCTCGGGCTCCGACGCGCCGACGCATGTGTACATTGCCAACACGGGCAGCATCATCCGCTTCCCCTACCAGGTCGGTGACACCGAGCCGCGTGGCGCGGCCGAGACCCTGGTGAGCGACATCCCCTCGGGCGAAGAGTCGGTGGGTGGGGGAGGCCACTGGACGCGGGATCTCGTCTTCAGCAAAGACAACACGCGGATGTTCGTCTCCGTGGGCTCACGGACGAACGCCGCCGACGACGACACCGAGGTGCGCCGCGCGAACATCCTCGCCTACTCGCCCGACGGCAAGAACGAGGTGATCTACGCATCCGGCATCCGGAATCCCGTGGGGCTGGCCATCGAGCCCACGACGGGCGATCTCTGGACCGCGGTGAACGAGCGGGACGAGCTCGGCGACGATCTGGTCCCCGATTTCGTCACCCGCGTCCGGGAGGACGGCTTCTATGGCTGGCCCTGGTATTACCTCGGCCAGTTCCAGGATCCTCGCCACGAGGACCTTCACCCGGATCTGCGAGAGAAGTCCATCATCCCCGACGTGCTCGTCCAGTCTCACTCGGCGACGCTGGGTCTCACGTTCTACACCGGCACGCAGTTCCCGGCCGACTACTCCGGCGACCTCTTCGTCGCAGCCCATGGCTCCTGGAACCGCTCCAAGCGCACGGGCTACAAGATCATCCGGATCCCCATCGAGAACGGGCAAGCCGTCGGCTACTACGAGGACTTCATGGTCGGCTTCGTGATCGACAACAACCGCGTCTGGGGCAGGCCCGTGGGGGTCGCCGTGGCCCACGACGGGGCCCTGCTCGTGACGGACGACGGGAGCGGAACGGTGTGGCACGTGGCCTACAAGAAGTGAGCTTGCCTCGGGCACGGAGGCCGCTGCGTGCCTCCGTGCGGCAGTCCCCACCGTCGCCTCGATCTCCCGGACCCATGAACCCGACCTGGTACGAGTCCCCCTGCTGCGCTGGGGGTTCCCGGTGACCTCGACCCGAGTCGGGGAGGGGAGGGGACTTCTCCTCGGGCCGGACGATGGCAGGGCGGGACCGGAAAGTGCGTGCGTCGGCAGCGCATCCGGAGGCGTTGTTCGCGCGAAACGGCCCCCGTCACCGGGGGCAGGGTGGATCGCGGAGCGAAACTGGGTGCGTCGGCGGCCCGCACCCGGTGAGCGCTGCGAAACTGGGTGCGTCGGCGGCCCGCACCCGGTGAGCGCTGCGAAACTGGGTGCGTCGGCGGTCGACCGAGGGGCTCTCGCCGCGAAACTGGGTGCGTCGGTGGTCGCCGACACGCACAGTTTCAGAGCGAAAGTGGGTGCGTCGGCGGTTGATGGTGTGGGTGATCGCCGCAAAACCCTCCTCGTCAGCGGCGACCCCCTCGTTTTCCCGCCTCGAAAGCCCATGGCAACGCTGGGGGAGGGGATCTCCCTCACGAAGGCCCAGCGTCAGCGCCCGGCAGGTCTCGTGGTTTCACGCAAACTGCCGACGTCGACGGCCGACGAGCGCATTGGACGTCGAATCGTCGGACCCCGCTGGAACACGCGGCGGGAGCGTATCGGCGCTACTGCAATGCATTGATGAGGACGGTCACCGACCCGGAGGCATTGGCCGTGACGATGTCCATTTTCTCGTCTCCGGTCACATCGGCCGCGACGACATGAGCCGGCTGGGCTCCCACGGCGAACGCCCGTCGGTCCTCGAACGTGCAATCGCCACGGCCGAGCAGCACCGAGATTTCGTCAGCCTCTCGATCGGCGCTGATGAGGTCGAGGTGCCCATCGCCATCGACATCGGCCATGGCGACGTCCCGCGGCCCTGCTCCGACGCTCAGGCGCTGTGCGGAACCGAACCTGCCCTGGCCGAGGCCAGGGAAGACGGTGAGTGCGTTCTCGTCGGGCTCGACCACCACGAGATCGAGCACGCCGTCGTCGTTCAGATCGGCGAGCTTCATCGCGCTCGCCGAGGGGCTCACCGCCACGGGCGTGGCCTCGCGGAGCACGCCGCCACGGTTGAGGAGCACATGCACCTCCGCCCCGAGAACGAGCACGTCGAGCTGGCCGTCGCCGTCGACGTCTCCGAGCGCGATCTCCCTTCCTCGCAGGCCCTCGTGGGCCGCCTGGCGCTCGAAGGTGCCGTCTCCCTGCCCGAAGGCGAGCAGAAGCCTGTTGCCATCGGCGTCGCTCATGATCAGGTCCGGCTTGCCGTCGCCATCGAGATCGCCGACCGCGATTCCGCCCGGGGAGACGAGCGCCACGTCGACGCGCCCGTCGAAGGTGCCATTCCCCTGGCCCAGGTAGACCTGCACCGGGCCGAGACCGTCCGCGTCGCGTCCGAGCACCACCAGGTCGACACGTCCATCTCCGTCGAGATCTTCGAGCAACACGCGCCTGGCTGTACGGTCGCCAAATGGCGTGAATCTGGTCACGAAGGTCCCGTTTCCCTGGCTGAGGAGCGCGCTCACGGTCGGCCGAGGATCGCGGTCTCCGGACACCGGGCCGTGCGCCACCACCAGGTCCATGTGGCCGTCGCCATCCAGATCGCCGACCGCCATGCTCTGTACGTTGCTCGCAGGCAGCTTCGTATCGACCCGCGAGAACATGCAGCCGGTGAAAGCCAAACCACTCGCGATCAAAATATGCCGTGCTCGTAGGCCCATGTTCTCTCCGCTCGATGCATTCGTGGTGAATGGTGGACGTCGCGGGAAGTTCACAAAGCATGCCGTGGGCGGCGCTTCTCGGTGCGCTTCGAGGGCACACCGCAGCTTTGTTGCGCGCGGCGGCGCGCAGCTTTGTTGCGCGCGGCGGCGCGCAGCTTTGTTGCGCGCGGCGGCGCGCAGCTTTGTTGCGCGCCGCGGCGAGGGAGACGACACTCCTTCATCCACGTGGTCTTCGAGCCAGAACGACGGACTTGCTCGACCGCTCAGGAAAGTGGCCGCAGTGATCTCGCCGTGTTAGCACGCAAGGCTGTCTGCGTGCGCTGTTCGCGAGGGCGCCGGCTTCAGGCCCCGTAGGTCGAAGCACGGAACAGCGAGAGCGCGCGCCGCCTTTCAGAGGCCAGCAATGCTTGAAAGCTCTCGGCTGCCTGAGTCGATAGAGAAGTGGTTGGTCCGTCGGCTCTCGGAGCTGCGCGGGCTGGATGTCTCCGCGATCGACGTCCGCGTCCCGTTCAGCCGATATGGCCTCGAATCCATCGGCGCAGCGAAGCTCGTCGACGATCTTTCCGCGGCGCTCGGACGGCGTCTGTCGCCCACGTTGACGTGGGAGCACCCCAGCATCGAGGCGCTGGCGCGCCACCTGAGCGGCGCTTCCACCGCGCCTGCCCCCCGCGTTGCGCAGGCTCTTCGCCCCCAGGCAGAGGAGCCGATCGCGATCGTCGGGATGGCCTGCCGCGTGCCCGGCGCCGCGGAGCCCGAGGCGTTCTGGGGCCTGCTTTCCGGGGGCGTGGATGCGGTTTCCAGGGCGCCTTCGGAGCGATGGCCCCCGGAGGCTCGCCACGCGCCCGTGGGGACCACGGCGGTGGATCCTCGGCAGGGCGGGTTTCTCGACCATGTGGACGGCTTCGAGCCGCTCTTTTTCGGCATCTCGCCCCGTGAGGCGGCCGAGATGGACCCGCAGCAGCGCCTCGTGCTGGAGCTGTCCTGGGAGGCGCTCGAAGACGCAGGGATCCCGGCGCGGCGTCTCCAGGGGAGCATGACCGGTGTCTTCGTCGGTGTGGCCTGGGCCGACTACGCCACCCTGCAGTACCGCTCGGGGCGCGTCTTCGATCAACACACGGTCCCCGGGTTTCATCACAGCATCGTCGCCAACCGCGTCTCCTACGTCTTCGGCCTGGAAGGGCCGAGCATGGCGGTCGACACCGCCTGCTCCTCCTCGCTGGTGGCGGTCCATCTCGCCTGCGAGAGCCTGCGGCGCGGTGAGTCGACGCTCGCGATCGCGGGCGGGGTGAACCTGAACCTCGTGGAGGACAGCGCCATCGGCGTCGGCAAGCTGGGCGCCCTGTCACCGGATGGACGCTGCTTCTCCTTCGACGCGCGCGCGAACGGGTATGTGCGGGGGGAGGGGGCCGGCGTGGTCGTGCTCAAGCCGCTCTCGAGGGCCCTCGCCGACGGCGATGCCATCCATGCACTCATTCTGGGCGGGGCGGTGAACAGCGATGGCGCCAGCAATGGGCTGACCGCCCCCAACCCGAGGGCTCAAGAGAACGTGCTCCGCCTCGCCTGCGCACGGGCTGGCGTCGCTCCGGTCGAGATCGATTACGTGGAGGCCCATGGCACGGGCACGCCGCTCGGCGACACCATCGAGGCCAGCGCGCTCGGTGCCGTGCTCGGTCGAGGGAGGTCACCCGAGCGACCCTTGCTGCTGGGCTCGGTCAAGACGAACATCGGTCATCTGGAGGCCGCGGCGGGCATCGTCTCGCTGATCAAGGTGGCGCTTGGCCTGAGGCAGCGCCTGATCCCGCCGAGCTTGAACTACGCCGAGCCGAACCCGCTCGTTCCGTTCGAAGCCTTGCGCCTCCAGGTGGTGCAGCAGCTCACGCCGTGGCCCCTTCGTGAGCGGCCCGCGCGGGCAGGGGTCAGCGCCTTTGGCTTCGGGGGAACCAACTGTCACCTCGTGCTCGAAGCGTGGGCCCCTGGAGGCGACGAGGAGGCGCCGTCCTCGCCCGAGGTGATGTCGACGGCCGCTGGCCAGGCGCTGCCTGTCGTGGAGGGGGCACCCCGGCAGGCACCCCCGGTGGTCTTCGTCTTCTCTGGTCAGGGCTCTCAGTGGCCGGGAATGGGTCGCGCCCTCTTGCGGGACGAGCCCGTCTTCAGGACCACGTTTGCGGCCTGCGATCGCGTCGTCCAGCAGCTCATGGGGTTCTCCCTGATCGATCAGCTCCTGGCCGATGAACGCTCTTCCCGGCTGGAAGAAGCCGAGGTGGCCTGTCCGGCCATCGTCGCGTTTCAGATCGCCCTCGCCGCGCTCTGGAGAGCCTGGGGAGTCGAGCCTGTCGCGGTGGTGGGACACAGCAGCGGCGAGATCGCGGCGGCCCAGGTCGCCTCGGCGCTCGATCTCGAGGACGCCATGCGCGTCACCTGCATGCACGGCCGCCTCCTTGCCAGAATCCGCGGGCAAGGAGCGCTCGGTGTGGTGGCGCTCTCCTGGGACGAGGCGGGCGAGGCGATTCGAGCGCATCGAGGCCTCCTCTCCCGGGCCATTCATGCGTCTCCTGGCGAGGTGGTCCTGGCTGGCGATCCCGGCGCGCTCGACGAGGTGTTCGCCGCGCTCGAGCAGCGACGCATCTTCTGTCGTCGGATCCAGATGGATTCCGCGCCTCACAGCCCACAGATCGATCCCCTGCGGGGCGAACTCCTCGACGCGCTCCGCGCCGTCCATCCTCACCCGGCAGCCATCCCGATGTTCTCGTCGGTCACCGGCGCGAAGATCGAGGGCGAGCGGCTCGACGCCCTCCACTGGACGAAGAACCTGGGTGAGCCGGTGCGCTTCGCCGAGGCGATCCAGGCGATGGACCCCTCGGGGGCCGTCTTTCTCGAGATCAGCCCGCACCCCCTGGTCGGGCGCGCCATCGCCGCGAACCTGGAGGCGTCGGGGCGGACGTGCGCGGTGCTCCGCTCGCTCCGCCGCGGTGAGGTCGACGAGCGCGCGGCGTTGCGCTCGTCGCTGGAGCAGCTGATGGCGCTCTCTCAGCCCGTCTCGCGGCGGGCGGCGGCGCAGATCCCGGGGGGGGCCGGCCCCAGGTTTCATCCAGGAGGTTGGCACGCCCTCCCCGAAGACGCCGAGGCGTTCGACGAGGACGACCCGCGCATCCTGCCGCTCTCTGCAAAGTCTCGGGAGGCGCTGGTGGCGCTGGCGCGCGCTCACCGGCGCGCTCTGGAGGGGGACGAGGCGTCGGACGGCGCGCTCCCCTCCCTGGGGGACGTGGTCTACACGGCGGGGGTCCGGCGTGAGCACCACGCGCACCGACTCGCCGCGGTGGGCGCGTGTCGCGACGATCTGCGCGCCTCCCTCGACACCTTCCTCCGCAATGAACCCACTGCGTCCACGGGCCGCGGGAGAGCGCTCGAGGGGCCGCTCCCGGTGGTGCTCGTCTTTCCGGGCCAGGGCTCGCAGTGGCTGGGCATGGGGCGTGAGCTGCTCCGCCACGAGCCGTCGTTTCGTGCGGCGATCGAGGTATGCGACCGGGCCATCCACCGAGAGGCCGGGTGGTCCTTGCTCGACGAGCTGTGGGCCGACGCCCCGCGCTCCGGTCTCGATCGGATCAACATCGTCCAGCCCGCGCTCTTCGCGCTGCAGGTGGCGCTCGCGGCGCTCTGGCGCGCGTGGGGGATCCTTCCGGATGCCGTGATCGGTCACAGCATGGGGGAGGTGGCGGCGGCCCACGTGGCGGGCGCGCTCTCGCTCGTGGACGCGACCCGCATCATTTGCCGCAGGAGCGCCCTGCTGCGGCGCCTCAGTGGCCGTGGCGCGATGGCGCTGGTCGAGCTGGGTCTCGCTCAGGCGCGCGATGCCCTCGGTCCCCACGCCGACCGGATCGCCGTCGCCGTGAGCAACAGCCCCCGATCGACCGCGCTCGCAGGCGAGCCCGAAGCGCTGGAGCAGGTGCTCTCCACGCTGACCCAGGCGGGCGTCTTCGTCCGCCGCATCAACGTGGACGTCGCCTCCCACAGCCCCCAGATGGACGCGCTCCTCCCCGATCTGCGCGCAGCGCTGGCCCCGATCACCCCTTTCGCCGTGCGGATCCCCATGCGCTCCACGGTGACCGGAGAGGAGTGCACCGGCTCGGACCTCGATGGCGACTACTGGGCGCGTAACCTGCGCGCTCCGGTGCTGTTTCACCAGGCCATCGCGCGGACCCTCGCGCGAGGCCCCGCGCTGTTCATCGAGGTGAGCCCTCACCCCGTCCTCGTCCCGGCCATGGAAGAAGCCCTGCAAGAGGGCCCCCGAGGCGGCGTCGTCGTCGGCTCTCTCCGCCGGGGACAAGGGGCCCGCCAGTCTCTCCTGGAGTCGCTGGGCGCGCTCTATGCCGCAGGCCACCCCGTGGACTTCTCGCGCCTCTACCGCGCGGGGGGTCGTGTGGTCCGCCTGCCGTCCTACCCCTTCCAGCGTCAGCGCTACTGGTTCGATCTCGACGCCGGACGAGCGCTGGGCGTCGGAGGGCAGCCGGACGTGAGGCTGCGCGACCACATCGAGGGGGCACCGGCCGCGGAGCGCCAGCGCCTCGTCGAGGAGGCGATCGGCGCGCACATCAGCCACGTCCTCCGGCTTTCTCCCGAGGCGATCGACGTCACCGAGCCCCTCAGGACCCTCGGGGTGGACTCGTTGATCGCGATGGAGGTGCGCAACCGGATCCTGACCGAACTCCGGGTCGAGCTCTTCGTCTCGCGTGTGCTTCTCGCGGACGGCATCCGACAGCTCGCCCGGGAAGTCCTGGACCGCATGCAGCTCCCGGAAGCCACTGCCGTCGACGCGGCCACCACCCTGCGCACGATGGAAGAAGGCGAGCTATGAACGCCCTCGGCGCCTTCGCGGAACTCGTCAGGAGAGGGGCCCAGATCACGGCCGACGGCGACCGCCTCCGGTATCGCACGGCGAAGGGGGTGCTCGGGGACGCGGACCTCCGGATGCTCAAGGAGCACAAGCCGGAGATCCTGCGCTTCCTCGCCGGTCGGAAGGCCGTGCGGCTCTCGAGCGTGCAGGAGCGCCTCTGGTTCCTCAGCCGCCTCGATCCGAGCGGCGTGGGGTACTCCTTCGCCTTCACCTACCGCATCCGCGGTCCTCTCGACGTCCAGCGCTTCGGCGAGGCGCTCCAGGTCATGCTCCGCCGTCATCCGGCCCTCGGCGCGGTCTTCGTCGAGATCGAGGGGACACCCCTTCAGCTCCTCGGCGCCCCGCCTGCCGTGGAGACCCCGTGCATCGACTGCCGAGACGAGTCGCTGGAGGTCGCCACCGCCCGGATCCGCAACCTCCTCGCTGCGCCTTTCGATCTCGCGCGCGGCCCGCTGCTCCGCTCCTGCCTGGCGCGCATCTCCCCGGAGGAGCACCTGTGGACCCTCACGATGCACCACCTCGTCGCGGACGGCCGGACCTTCGGCATCCTCGTCCGGGACCTGTCCCTGGCGCTCGCCACGCCTGCGCTGGACGTCCCCCCCTCCGACGCTCCCCGGCTCGATTACGCCGATTTCGTCGAATGGGAGCGCCTCCGCGCCGACAGCCCGGAGCGCGACGAGAACCTCGACTACTGGGTGCGGCAACTCGGCGGGACGCCGGACCTGGACCTCCCGCTCGACCACCCGAGGCCCCCGGTGCGCACCCACCGGGGCGGGCAGGCCACCATCCAGCTTCCGAACGCCCTGCTCACGGGGCTCGAAGCGTTCGCCAGGAGCGAGGAAGCCACGCGCTTCTCCGTCCTCCTCGCCGTGAGCTTCGCCCTGCTCCGCGGCTACTCCAGGCAGGAGGATTTCGCCGTCGGCTCACCGCACGCCAACCGCGCCGACGCCGGCTTCGAGGACACCGCCGGATGCTTCGTGAGCACCCTCGTCCTGCGCGCCGACCTCTCGGGCGATCCGAGCTTCCGCGACCTCGTGCGCCGCATCTCCGAGATGTGCATCGACGCCTGGGATCACCAGGACGCCTCCTACGAGCGGCTGGTCTCCCGCCTCGCCCCCGCCCGCGACACCAGCCGGAACGCGCTCTTTCAGGTCTTCTTCGCCCTCCAGAACGTCTTCGAGCCGCTCGAGATCCCGGGAGCGAGCGCCGAGATGCTCCTGCTCGACACCGGCCTCGTGCAATTCGACGTCGAGCTTCACTTCTTCCTCGGAGGGGCCGGCAAGCCCACGGGAATCCTCCTTTACAACCGCGATCTCTTCGAGGACCGCACCATGCGCCTCATGGCGGAGCGGTGGACACGCCTCGCGGAGGCCCTGCTCGAACAGCCCGATCAGCCGCTCGGCAAGATCTCGTTCCTCTCGGCGGACGAACGCCAGCGCGCCCTCGACGCCTTCGGGGACACCCGCGCGGAGTACCCCCGAGCCACCCGGGTCGAAGACCTCTTCGCGGAGCAGGTGCGCCGCACCCCCGATCGGATCGCGGCCATCTGCGCGGGAGAGCGCGTGACCTATGCCGCGCTCGAGGCGCGGGTCGAGGCGCTCGCCGGTGCCATCCTGTCGCTCCGCGAGCCGGGGTCGACCCTCGGCATCTTGCTCGATCGCTCCGTCGACATGCTCGCCTCGCTCCTGGCCATTCCCCGGGCCGGCGCCGCATTTCTACCCATCGATCCTGCGCTCCCGCCCGAGCGCATCGCCTTCATGCTCGAGGACAGCGGCGTGCAGACGGTGCTCACCCGGTCCGAGCACCTCGCCGCGCTCCCCCGCGGCGTCGGCTGGGTCCTCGTCGATGCGCTCCCCGCGTCCCCCGGCGCGGACCCGAGCGCCTCTGGAGCCAGGAGCCCCAGCGCCGCCGACGCGGCCTACCTGCTCTACACCTCGGGCTCCACCGGCAAGCCCAAGGGCGTGCTCGTCAGCCACCGCAGCCTCGTCAACCTGCTCCACGCCATGGCCCATCTGCCTGGCATCGCGCCGGACGATGTCCTCTGCGCCGTGACCAGCCTCTCGTTCGACATCGCCCTCCTCGAACTCCTCCTTCCTCTCGTCCGGGGCGCGACCGTGGTGATCGCGCAGCAGCACGAGGCGTCGGATCCCATCGCCCTCGCAGCGCTCCTGGAAACGACCGGTATCACCGTCATGCAAGCCACCCCCTCGTCGTGGAGCATGCTCCTCGACGCGGGCTGGACCGGTCGCCCCACCCTCCGCGCCTTGTGCGGCGGAGAGCCCTTGAGCCGAGCCCTCGCGGATCGGCTCCTCGACGCCTGCGCCGAGGTCTGGAACCTGTACGGCCCGACCGAGACCACCATCTGGTCCACGCGCTGGCGGGTCACGCGAGGAGGACCGGTCTCCCTCGGGATTCCCATCGAAAACACCCGCCTCTACCTCCTCGACATGCGAGGTGCGCTCTGTCCTCCGGGTCTCCCTGGTGAGCTATGGATCGCCGGAGACGGACTTTCTCGAGGCTATCTGAACCGCGCTGGCGAGACCGCGCGCCGCTTCCAGGATCTGCACGACCTCGTCGGTCACCCGGAGCCTGCCTACCGCACCGGGGACCTCGTGCGCATGCTCCCCGACGGGAGCCTCGTCTATCTGGGGCGCACGGATCATCAGCTCAAGGTCCGCGGCCACCGCATCGAACCCGAAGAAATCGAGCACACCCTGCGCGCCCATCCAGGCGTCCGCGAGGCCGTGGCCACCCAGACCGCGACGGGTGCTCTGGTGGCCCACGTCCTCGCCCAGGGCTCGCCCCGCATCTCCGAACCCACCCTGCGCGAGCACGCCGCGCGCAGCCTCCCAGGTTACATGGTCCCGCAGCGCTGCCTGATCCACGACAGGTTCCCCCGCACCCCCTCGGGCAAGATCGACCGCAAGGCGCTCTCCCTGATCCCCCTCTCGCCGACCATCCAGGCACCTCCGCTCCGGGAGCCCCCCCTCGATGACATCGAAGCGTCCGTGGCTGATCTCTTCACTGAAGTGCTCGGCGTCACCGAGGTGGGGCGCTGGGACAATTTCTTCGAACTCGGGGGACATTCCCTGGTCGCAGCGCGGGTACTCTACGGCCTTCAGCAACGCCACAGCGTGCAGATCGGGCTGCACGAACTCTTCCAGCGGGCCACGGTCTCCGGCCTCGCAACCCGTGTGAAAGAGCTCGTCCAGCGCCGCACGAACGATGATTTCGTGATCGGTGAAGCGCTCGCGCGGCTCGAATCCATGTCGGAAGAAGAAGCCGCGCAGCTCTTCGCCCAGCTCGTAGGTCAGTGAGGAAGGTTGGGACGCCATGGATGCAGCGGACCGCATCAAGCAGCTCTCCGATACGAAACAGCTCCTGCTCCGCAAGCTGCTCGAGAACAAGAACATCGGGGGTGAAATGCTCCTTCGGCTCGAAGGATCGAACCTGAAGATCCTGCGGGAGGGGTCACCCATCCTGTTTGTGTTCCCGGCGACGGACGGGAGCGTTTCATACATGCGCAGCTACCTGCCGTACGTACCCGAAGGGTGGGGCGTCTACGGCTGCCAGACCCCTGGGCTGGACGGGGAGCAGGCGCCTCTCCGCACGATCGAGGAGATTGTGGCCCACAACCTCCGGATGATCCGCCGTGTGCAACCGAACGGTCCCTATTACCTCGCCGGCAACTGCATGGGGGGCCTCCCGGCCTACGAAGCGGCGCGGCAGCTTCAGGACAGCGGGGAGGAGACGGCGCTCATTTTGCACCTGATGCCGAACTTCAATCGACCCTGGAAGAAGCTGCCGGGGGAGAGTTCCCTGCAAATGCGCGGCTTCATGGACTACACGTTCATCATCGAGCGCATTCTGAAGGTGCAGCTGAATTTGCCCTTCGACCGCCTGGCGACCCTGGACGAGGTGGCCCAGCAAGCCGCCGTCGTGGAGCACATCAAGCTGGGCGGCTGGCTGGCGGGCGTCGATCTGCTCGCCTTCCAGGAGCGCATGAAGACGTACCAGGCCAGCCTGGAGGCGATGCTCACCTATCAACCTCGCGGCGGTCTCCGCGGGCGCATGGTGGTGCTCGCGGTTGGTGAGCAGGAGCGAAACGAGGTCGAGTTGCCCCTGGATTCCCCCTACGCCGCGCCGCTACGCGTCCTCCCGCCGGAGCAGACGGACGTGATCCACGTCGATGCAGACGGCGGCGCGCTCTTCGATGGGTCGGAGCCCCACATCAGCAAGATCGGGGACCAGCTGCTGCGGATCCTCGAAGCCGTCCCGAACTCGGGGGTGAGGCCGGCCCTCCTCACCGGCTGACGTCCCCACCGGCTGACGTCCCCACCGGCTGACGTCCCCCCAGGCGGTCGCCTCGAAGCCGCGAGCGCTGGTCGGCCTCGGAGCCCGAGGGCGTCGATGCTCCAACGCGGGCCCTCCTCTCGGGTCGAGCTGGGTCCTCCTCCGTCGAGGTGACGGCGAGGCATTGTGCTGATGAGAGTGATTCTACCAGCCGACCATTTTATTTGCAGGGCGCGGCCTGCTCGATAATGCATTGCATGTAAGGAGCGTTTTCTTCCTGAATTTGTTGCTCGTCGATTTCGACGCGTTACCGCTGGCTCGGGGACGTAAATGCAGTTACCCGATCATCAGCAGCCGGGAAACGCCGCTCCGGCTTCGGTCCCCCTTCACCCGAGGGACCGAGCATTGCCATGCACCAGGTACACGAGCACAGGACCCGTACCGCCTCGCGGCGGCCTACCGCCAGGAACCTGGCAGGGGCGGGATCTGCGTGGGGTCGTCGTCGGGCCCGTGTGCATGCGCTGCCAGGCGGCGCGGCTCGATACAAGGCGACGCTCGACTGGTTGCTCGCGTGGATCCAGGCGGCGCGGCCGACGATGGAGGGATTGCGTGAGGTGCTTGCGCAGCGCTTCGACGCCCCCGGCCGAGGGGCTGCCGAGAGTTGCCTCGCCCTGCTCCAGGGGGCAGGTCTGCTCGTACGACGGGGAGAACGGCTCGACCTGACCGAGGCGGCGGCGTCCTACTGTCGCTCGCTCGACGCGGCAGCTTTGTTCGAGCGGCTCCACGAAGGCTATCTGGGGCTTCTGGAGGCGCTGGCGCTTATCGAGCATCCCGGCGCGGAGGACACCAGGAGGCGAGGGAGGCTGCTGGCTGCGCTCGTCGACGTCCCCGAGCGCAGTGCGGCGCAGCTCGGCGTGCGAGAGGGGTGGCTGCGCTCTCTCGGTCTGCTCGAGCGCGCTGGCACGAGGGATGTGCTCACCCCGCTCGGGCACCATGTTCTCGCCACGCATGCCGACGAGGTCCGCGAGATCCTTCGTCGCACCGATGATCTTCTGTTCGAGGAGCGCCAGACGGATGCGGAGTGGGCAGAGGCGGTGGCGCTCGGTTTCGAGGCCGAAGAGCGAGCGGCCGATGAGGTGTGGCCCTCGGAGGCGAGGCAGGGGGCGCCGGACGTCGCGCCTTCGCTGAACATCGAGGGCAGGGGAGGGGGGGAGAGCCGTGGCATGGCGATGCCGCCGCGCTGGAACGCGGCTCGGCTGGAGCTGCGGCCCGAGCAGGTCCTGCCTCACCTGGGTGATCTCGAACTTCAGCGCAGGCTCGTGGACCGCATCTGTGCTGCCCTCGCGTCGGGCAAGCACCTGCTGCTCGTGGGGCCTCCTGGCACAGGCAAGACCGAGATCGCGCGGGCGATCGGCCGCGCTGCGGAGGCCGCGGGGTACTGTGCCGGCGTGCTCGCTGCGACCGCTTCCGGCGACTGGAGTTCTTTCGAGGCGGTCGGTGGCTATGCCTTGCAGCGTGACGGGGCGCTTCGTTTTCGCCCTGGGGTCTTTCTCTCCGCACTGGAGCAGCACGCCTGGCTCGTCGTCGACGAGCTCAACCGCGCCGACGTCGACCGAGCCCTCGGCGAGCTGCTCACCGTGCTCGGCGGTCACGGCACCACCACCCCGTACGCCCTCGAAGATGGCCGACTCGTCTCGATTGGCCCCGAGCCCGAACGAACGCACCAGGTGCCTCCCCCGTTCCGCATGCTCGCGACGTTGAACACCTGGGATCGCACGGGCCTCTTCCGGCTTTCGTACGCGGCCCAGCGGCGCTTCGCGATCGTCCACGTGGGCGTGCCGGACGACACGGGCTACGCGCGCCTCCTCGAGCGGAACGCCGCGTGCGCGGGACCGGCGCCTGCCCTCACGTCACGTGGCGTCGCCGCGCTGACGCGGCTGTTCCGCGGCGCGGGCATCCTGGGAATTCGCCCTGTGGGCCCGGCCATCGCGCTCGACATGGTGCGCTATCTCCGCCAGCGCGGTGACCTGGCGGAGTCCCTGGCCGAGGCGGCGCTGCTCTTTCTGCTCCCGCAGCTCGAAGGGCTCGATCCCGAGCCGGCGGCAGAGGCGTACCGTCGGATCCTGGCGGCGATCGAGCCGGTGACCTCTCCCGAAGCGCTGGCCGAGGTCGATGGCCGTCTGATCGATGCCCTCTCGCTCTCCTTCCCGAATTCCTCGCCGAGGCGAGGGCGGTGAACGACGCCCCCTGGGAGGCCTACCTCGCCAGCAGCTTCCCTGCGTACCTGCTCCCCGACGCCACACGACGCGAGCTGACGGAAGGAGCCGCCGCGCAGCTCCTGGAACGCCTCGGCGGCGGCCCCGACGCGCTCGGGCTTCTCCGGGCGACGAGCCTCGCGGCACGCCACGCCGACGCCATCGAAGCCTTCTGCCTGCGCGCCCTCCCCGAGTTCTTGCCCCGTCTCCCCCTGCGCTCTACCGCCGGGCCCCGCGCCTGGGAGGGCCGCCTCCCGGGTCGCCCCGACCTCGCCGCCACCTTGCGCCAGCGCCTCGCAGGGCACCCGACCCGCTTCGTGACGCGCGACCGCGTGGCAGACCTCGGTCGTCCCGAGGACACCGTCCTCGCGGCCACCGCCCGACGCCTGCGCGCCCTCCTCGCGCGCCTCGACGCCGCTGACCTCGGCGCAGCGCTCGGCCTTTCTCGCGCGTCCGCTTGCCTCGACGCCCTCGATCAGGCCCTCTCCGCGCCCTCGCTCACCTCGATCCCCGACGAGCGCCCCGCCCGCGCCCACGAAGACGCTGCCCTCGCCGCCGCGCACCCCACCTACGCGCTCGCTGCCCGCCTCCACCGCGCCCTCCGCGAAGCCGAAGCCGCCCGCGATCCGGGCACGCTCGCCCAGCTCGTCGCCCAGGGCGCGCTCCTCCCCCTCAAGGCGTCCACCCGCTTCGAGCTCGCCGTCCTCCTTCGCCTCGTCGAAGCGCTCGAGGCAGCCCTCGACGCCCGCTCACCCGGGCGCTTCCACCTCCGCCGCACCGCCGTCCAGCAAGGCCGCCGCGAGATCGCGGCGCTCGAAGCCTCGGACGGCGCCACGTTGCGTCTCTTCTACAACCAGGCCTGCCTGCCTCCGGGCCCTCATGAGCGCACCGTGCGCCGCTACCTCGGCTTCCAGGGCCGCCTTCGACCCGATCTCGTCCTGCTCGTCGAGGCCCCCGGCGCTGCCCCTCGCGCCGTGCTCATCGAAGCCAAGCTCTCCCGGGACCCGACGTACCTCGCCCAGGGCTTCCAGCAAGCCTGGCTCTACCGCCACGAGTACGCCTCCTGGCTCACCGGCTGGCCCAAGGTCGTGCTCGTCATGCCGGCCCCCGTACCGACCGAGCCGCGCCACGACGACGACGTCATCGCCGTCGGCTGGGACGGCTGGGTCGGTGAATCCCTCCTCCACGGCGTGCTGACCGGGATCGTCGCACCGACCTGCAACCGTGCGTGAAGCCTCGACGGCAGCGAATCCAAGCACACTCGGGAGACCAGGAGCATGCCGGCGCCTCTCCTGGTAAGAGGAGCGCCTCCCGCACTGCCCTCGCTTTCCATCATGCGCGTCACCCACCGCCCCCTGACCACCGTCGCCCTCGCCTTGAGCCTGTTCATGGCTGCTCTGGAGATGACCGTCGTCTCCACCGCGATGCCCACCGTGGTCGGCGAGCTGGGCGGCATCCAGAGCTACGCCTGGGTCTTCACCGCGTACATGCTCGCCTCGACGGTCACCGTCCCCATCTACGGCAAGCTCTCGGACCTCTACGGCCGCAAGCCCATCCTCCTCTTCGGCATCGTGCTCTTCCTCGTCGGCTCCATCGCCAGCGGCTTCTCTGCGTCGATGAACATGCTCATCGCCTTCCGCACCCTGCAGGGCCTCGGCGCGGGCGCGATGCAGCCGGTCTCGCTCACCGTGGTGGGCGACCTCTACACGAAGGAAGAGCGTGCCCGGGTCCAGGGCGTCTTCAGTGGCGTCTGGGGCCTCGCTGGCCTCCTCGGACCGCTCACGGGCGGCCTGCTCGTGAAGTACCTGAGCTGGCACTGGGTCTTCTTCATCAACGTCCCCGTCGGCCTCTGCACCATCGCCCTCTTGCTCGGCTTCTTCCACGAGCGCATCGAGAGCAGACCCCAGAAGCTCGACTTCGCCGGCGCAGCGCTTCTCTCGGCGGGCGTCGTCGCCCTGCTCTTCGGCGTCCAGGGGACCGACCAGAGCTACCTCTGGCTCCCCGTCGCCGCCGCCTTGCTCGTGGCCTTCGTTTTCGTCGAGCGCAAGGTGGCCGACCCCGTCATCCCCATGGACCTCTTCAAGATCCCCGCCATCGCCATCTCGGCGGCCGCGGGCGCACTCTTCTCCGCGGCGATGTTCGGCGCCACGACCTACGTCCCCCTCTACGTGCAAGGGGTGCTCGGCGGCTCGCCCACGCTCGCGGGCGGCATGATCACCCCCATGATCGTCGGCTGGCCCCTCGCCAGCCTCGTGGCGGGGAGGCTGCTCCTCCGGACGGGCTACCGCCCCCTCATCGTCGGCGGTCTCGGCCTCGCCGTCCTCGGTACCGGCCTCCTCGCCCTCCTCCTCGAGCCTGGCGCGTCGATCCTCGTCCCCGAGATCGCGATGGGCATGTTCGGCGTCGGCCTCGGCTTCTCCGCCACCGCCTTGCTCATCGCCGTGCAGACCAGCGTCGGCTGGGAGCTGCGGGGCGTCGCCACCGCGAGCAACATGTTCTTTCGCACCATCGGTGGCGCCGTCGGCGTCGGCCTCATGGGCGGTGTGCTCGTCTCCCACCTGCTCCGCGATCCCACCGTTCCTCTCTCCGCGGCCAACGAGCTGCTCGGCCCCGAGCATGGCCGCGGCTTGCCCCCCGAGCTCCTCGCCACCATGAACGGCGCCCTCGGCGCGGGCCTCTCGATCAACTTCTGGATCATCTGCGCCTTCGCCGTCGCGGCCTTCGCTGCCGGCCTCTTCTTCCCACGCGTGGACCGGAGCCCCGCGGCGTCTCTGTCCGTCGCCGAAGGCGCCGCGCCCCACTGACGCCGGCAAGATCCTGGTAAGCTCCCTCGCATGCGAAGGATCGTGATCGGGACGTTGGCGGTGGTCGCGCTGGCCTGCGGATCATCGGACGAGGGGGACAGCCGGAACTCGGGCAGCGGTGCTGGCAGCTCGGAGGGCAGCGGCGCTGGCCCTGGCGAGGGTGGGAGCGGCGCTGGGGGCGTGGGCGGGGGCAACGTCTCCCCGGACGTCCACCTCATCGGTCGCTTCGACAAGACCAACCCGACGGGGCCTCGCTTTGCCTGGCCGGGCAGCGAGGTCCAGGCCCGCTTCAAGGGCACCGGCATCCAGGCGCGGCTGCACGACACGGGCTCGAACTACCTCACCGTGGTCATCGACGACGGCGCGCCCACGGTCCTGGAGCTGAAGGGCCCAGACAGCATGTACACCCTCGCCAAGGAACTGCCCGACGGCGAGCACACCGTGCTCCTCTCGAAGCGCACCGAGTCCTCCCTCGGCATCGTCCAGCTCCTCGATCTCGCCCCCATCGACGGCGAGATCCTTCCCTCGCCGCCGCCTTACGATCGGCACATCGAGGTGGTCGGCGATTCTATCTCCGCGGGTTACGGCAACGAGGGCAACGGCCCCGACTGCTCCTTCTCCGCGGCCACCGAGAACGAGCACATGACCTACGGCGCCATCGCCTCGCGCGCCCTTTCGGCCGGCCACACCACCCTCGCCATCTCGGGCATCGGCGCCTACCGCAGCTACGACGGCACCACGGAAGCGCAGATGCCCGTCCGCTTCCTGCGCACCCTGGCCGAAGATGCCACGAGCCTGTGGGATTTCTCCCTGCAGCCCGACGTCGTGGTCGTGAACCTCGGGACCAACGACTTCTCCGCGGGTGACCCGGGCCAGCCCTTCATCGACGCCTACACCGCCTTCGCGGAGGACCTCCGCACGCGCTACCCGGACGCGCACATCCTCTGCGCCGTCGGCCCGATGCTGAGCGATGGCTTCCCCCAGGGCGAGATGCGCCTCACCCGCGTCAAGCAGCACCTCCAGACCGTCATCGATACCCGCCAGCAAGCGGGAGACACCCGGATCGGCTTCGTCGATCTCGGCGAGCTGGACCCCGCCGATGGCCTCGGTTGCGACTACCACCCGAACCTCACCACCCACGAGAAGATGGCCACCCGCCTGGTCGACGCCATCGAGGCCGCCACCGGCTGGTGACCTCACGCGGGAGCGCGCCGCAAGTCCCTACACCACCGCCGGAGGGCTGGCGGCATGGAGCAGCTTCCGGTGCCGCTCCAGGAGCCACGCGCGCGCATCCTTCTCCGAGCCGAACAGCGCCACCGGGTTGTCCCGCAGCTTCGTGAACGTGTTCAGCGCGCCGATCAGCAGCTTGGCCATCAGCCGCGCGTGAAAGCTGCCGTGGAACAGCGCCATCCCCCGGTAGGGCGTCTTCAGCGGCCCGTGGGCGATGTAGCGCCTCGCGCCGGGCGTCACCTCGCCCGCCGCGCTGAGATCCAGCAGGAACAGCGTGAAGGGCTGCCGGCTCGCGCCAGCGTTCATGTGCTCCCGCAAGCGCCGGATCTCTTCTTCGCGGAGCCGCCCCTTCAACCGCACGATGGCGAGGCAAGGGGGCTCGAACGCGATGCTGTGAGCACCGACGGTGCGTGGCTCATCCGTGAGCAAGCTCATCGCGAACTGGCCTTTCCTAGCGACGACGCCTCCAGGAGGACCCCACCCTTCACCCAGTGTCGTGCCTGCTCGGGAGGATGGCCAGCGCGAGGTGCGCCCCCCTGTCCGAAGTTCCCGCCTCGCCTTCCCCTCCTCGGGCGGCCCCCGATGGCAGGGACAGGCACGTCCCCGCTTGTCGCCATCTCCACGATAAACCGCGCACGCGGCCCTCTCTCCACACCTTTCCGTGCATCTGCACCCAGGCCGCGAGTGAACTCCGCAGGCATTGGTACTAGCCTTGGCGCATGGACAAGACCACGGATGTGCTCGTCGTCGGGGCGGGTCACAACGGCCTCGTCGCGGCGCTCCTGCTCGCGAAGCGCGGCCTTCGGGTGCGCGTGCTGGAGGAGAAAGCGGTCATCGGCGGCGCGACCCGCACCGAGCGACCCTTCGCCAAGGTGCCCAACCTGGCCATCTCTTCCGCCTCTTACCTCGTGGGCCTCGTGCCCCCCGAGCTGCTCCAGATCACGGGCGTCGACCTCCCCCTCAAGCGCCGCGACCCTCACTACTTCCTCCCCACCACCGACGGACGCTACCTCCTCTTCGGATCCGACCAGGAGGCGATGCGCGCGCAGTTCATCCGCTTCTTCTCCGAGGCCGACTGGCGCGCCAACCAGGCCATGCAGGCCGAGATCGCGCAGATCCGCGACGACATCGCGCCCACCTGGCTTTCGCAGCCGTACTCCATCGAGGAGACCGCCGAGCGCTACGTCCGCCCCGCGCTGCGCCGCGCCTTCATCGACCTGTGTCGCAAGCCCGTCCGCGACTACCTCGAGCGCTTCGACTTCAAGAGCGACCTGATCAAGGCGATGTACGCCACGACCGACGGCTTCTCGGGCTTGAACGGCACCTGGGACTCCCCCGGCACGGGCATGAACTTCCTCGTCCACAACATGTGCCGCCTCCCTGGAGCGGACGGGACCTGGATGATCTGCGAGGGCGGCATGGGCACCATCGCCAGCCGCTTCGCCGACGCCGCCCGCGCCGCTGGCGCGACGATCGAGACGAACGTCGGCGTCCAGCGCATCCTCGTCGAGAACGGCGCTGCCGTCGGCGTGGTGACCTCGAGCGGCGACGAGATCCGCGCCCGCACCGTCGTCGTCAACGCCGACCCCTTCCGCATGCGCAAGCTCGTCGGCCAGGACCAGTTCCCCGCCGAGTACAACCAGCGCCTCGACGCCATGGAGCTGGACGGCACCACCTTCAAGGTGAACCTCGCCCTGCGCGGCCTCCCCCGCTTCACCTGCCTCCCCGAGGACCGCGGCCAGTACGGCCCCACCATCCACCTCCTCCCCGAGGAGAGCGGCGTCATCCAGTCGCTCACCGACTCGTTCCGCGCCGTGCAGGAGGGCCGCCTCCCCGAGTTCCCCACGATCGAGTGGTACATCCACACCACGATCGACCCCTCCATGCGCGACACCGAGGGCCACCACAACGCCGCCCTCTTCGTGCAGTGGGTCCCGTACCGGCTCGCCGAAGGCACCTGGGCCGAGCAGGAGACCCGCTACGCGCAGCACCTCCTCTCCATCTGCGACCGCTTCGCCCCTGGCACCAGCGATCTCGTCGCCGACATGTTCATCCTCCACCCCCAGAAGATCGAGGAGTACATCGGCATCCACCGCGGCCACATCCACCACGTGGACAACCGCTTCGGCTTCGCCGACCGCGTCCCGCACCGCCAGCCGGTCGCTGGCCTCTACTCCGCGTCGGCCGGCACCCACCCCGCGGGCAGCGTCATCGGGTGTGCCGGCCACAACGCCGCCATGTGCGCCCTCGAAGACCTCGGCCGACGCTGACCTGCACGGCAGGGGCGCGCCCCTGCCCCCCTCAGGGCCGCTCCTTCAGCTTCCCCGCATTCGTCCGCGCCCCATCGCCCCGGGCGCGGGGCAGCTTCGCCTTCCACGTCTCGGCCGCGTGCAGGTTCGCGTCCGTCATGTCGGCGTCCGTCAGATCCGCCCCCTCCAGGTTCGCGCGCATCAAGTTCGCCCGCACGAACGACGCCCCGACCAGCCGCGCCCGCCCGAGCCGCGCGTCCATCAGCTCCGCCCCGCTGAAGTTCGCTCCCTCCGCGGCCACCCGCGCGAACGACGCCCGCGCCAGCGCCACCCCCTCGAAGCTCGACCCATCGAGCGTCGCCTTGTCCCAGATCGACCCGGCCGCCCGCGCATGCCGCAGCGAGCACTGCAGTAGACACGCGCTCTCCGCCTTCACCCCCTCCAGCACCGCCTCGTCGAAGACCGCCTTGCGCGCCTTCACGTCCTGGAGCTTCGCCTCCGGCAACGCCGCCCGCACGAACGACGCCTCGTCCAGCTCTGCCCCGACCAGGTCGGCCCCCGCGAGCCGCGCCCCATCGAACCGCGCCCCTTGCAGCGCCGCCCCGGTGAACAGCGCCCGCTCCCCGTGCGCATCGCGGAACACCGCCCCGGCGCCAGCCACCCGCACCAGCGCGCACTCCGAGAGGTGTGCCCCCACCAGGCTCGCCCCCGCGAGTCGCGCTTCCGTCAGGACCGCGCGCTCCAGATCGGCGCCATCGAGGTTCGCGCTGCTCAGATCGGCGCCATCGAGGTGCGCATCCACCAGGTTCGCCTCGGCGAAGCGGCACCCCACGAGCTTCGCTCCCTTCAGGTTCACGCCCTGCAGCGCGCCCCGGCTGAAGTCGACCCCCGCCAGATCGGCGCCTGCCAGATCGAGCCCCTCCAGCGACTGCGCCGCGCGCAACCGCGCCTCCACCTGGTTCTTCAGCGTCTCCGGTACCCTGGGGGGACCCTCGGCCGACACCGCCGGCGCGGCGTCCTTCGGCCCTTCCGCGCCACGGTCCGCTGGAGGTGGCGGCATGGCGGGAGGGAGCACCGAAGCCCTCTGCATGGCCCCTGCCGTTGCCAGCGCCGACGCCATCGCAGGCGGCTCGGCGACCCCTTGCGCGGCGCTCTCCCTGCTGATGGCCCCTGCTGTCGAACCCATCGGCGGCCGGTGCAAGGGGGGCGGCGCTGGCGGAGCGAGCGATGCTGGCGGAGCGAGCGATGCTGGTGGAGGCGGTGGTACCGACGGCGACGGCATGCCCGGCGGCATCGCCCCCAGCAGCGCGGGTGGCAACGGCCCTGGTGAAGCCAGCGGCGGAGCGGCCGGCGGAGCGGCCGGCGGAGCGACGGAGCCCTGAGACGGCAGCCCGGTTGGCACCGGCATCTGACCCGAGCCACGGCGCGGCACCGGAGGTCGGCCCCACGTGGGCGCGGCTGGTGGCATCGCCGCGATCTCGCGCGGCGTGTACGACATCGTCTGGTCCGAACCGGCTCGCGGCGGCTCGGCTGCGGCCACCTTGGACCAGGGCGCCCCGGGAAGGGGCGCATCCTGCTTCGGCGGTGACGCTTGCCCGGCGCCACTGGGCCGGAAAGGAATCGGCGATGCCGTGGCCTTCGTCGGCTCGATGTCCACCGTCGTGTCCGGCGTGTCGACGAAGTGCAGCGGCGCGATCTCCAGCGTGGGGTCGAGGCGCGGCACGAGCGGCGCACTCCCACTGACGTCGGCCTGGAAGATCCGTGCTGCATCGAGCAGTGGACCTGAGACGGACAGCATCTCCGTATGAGCCGGCATCGCCTGAGGCGGCGTCGCTTGCAAAGCCCCCGCCTGTGAAGCCGCCGCCTGCAAGCTCGCCGCATGCGAGGCCGCCGCCTGCAAACCCGCCGCATGCGAGGCCGCCGCCTGCAAACCCGCCGCGTGCGAAGCGCCAGCGTGCAAGCCCGCCGCGTGCGAAGCGCCAGCGTGCAAGCCCGCCGCGTGCGAAGCGCCTGCGTGCAAACCCGCCGCGTGCGAAGCGCCAGCGTGCAAGCCCGCCGCGTGCGAAGCGCCAGCGTGCAAGCCTGCCGCGTACGAAGCGCCAGCGTGCAAGCCTGCCGCGTACGAAGCGCCAGCGTGCAAGCCTGCCGCGTACGAAGCGCCTGCGTGCGGAGGTCCGGCCTGCAGTGACGCTGCGTGCGACGCCGCTGCGTACGGCGACGCCGCGTGCCCAGGGAGCCCCAGCTCCGGCACCAGCGCGCCCGCCGTCGAGCGCTGCGCGGACTCCTCCGGCCAGACGATGGGCCGATCGCGCGTCCCCACGCCCACCTGGATCCGCAAGCTCGCCAGTGCTTCCAGCGCGACGACCGGGATCACCCCCCGCCACACCAGCGAGCAGCGCCCCACGTCCGCATCGATGCGCAGCGTGTCGGCGCGGAACACCACCCGACCGTTGCCTGGGCGGTTCGCGAGCTGCACCCGCGCCTCCGCGTAAGCCCCTGGAAGGCATGACTCCACGTTCGGCAGATCCGGGTGCATCCCCTCGAGCGCCACCCACTCGTCGCCCGTGAGGTGCTCGATCCGCTGATCCTCCGGCGCCGCCTGGTAGTACGCCCAATCGAACCCGTCCGGCAGCTCGATCACCTGGGCATCCAGCACGCGCCGATCCAGCCCGCTCACCAGCTTTCGCCGCGCCGGCCAGCCGCGCGAGATCGGCCCGAACCCGCCCGTGACCCCCGGCCGCCGCGGCACCTCGATGTTCGCTGGCCGCGCCGCATGCCCCTGGCTGCTGTTCCCCGTCCCCAGAGGATTGTCTGACCAGCCCACGCCACCGAACGCGCGCTCGTACACGAGCGGCATCGACTGGAAGGGCGTGGGCTCGGCGCCTGCCCGATCGCCGTACACGAACAGCGTCTTTCCGAGCAGCGGCTTCTCCCGGTACACCTCGAACCGCACCACCTGCCGCGTCACGGAGCGCCCGTCAGGAGCGTGCGCGTGCCCGGTGAGCACCACGTCGGCGCGCGGCAGGAACGGCACGAGATCGCTCGTCGCCCGCACACTGCGCGCCGGGCTCCCCGCGTGATGCACCTCGGTGGTGAAGATGGGCTCGGGCTCGGCGAACTCCATCTCGCCGTCAGGAACCAGCGAGAACGTTGCCTTCACGATGACGGTGACCGCGAGCTGCCCGCTCATGCGCCATACGACCGAGGCCGCTGTGACCGGGCCGACGGGCACCACCTCCACCAGATGAGGGGGTTGTCCGACCATTGGCCGGCGACGCTACCACGGCCCCCCGAGGGCTTGCGACCCCTGCGATTCCCCCGTGCGAGCGGCGGAACGCTGGGGTTCGGCGCGCGAGCGTCTGCCGCGAACCCACATGGGAGCACCCGCTCGGCATCCAGTTCACAGGTTGCCTTGCTGGTCTCGCCTACCGGTTCGTGGTTAACCTGCCCGGCCGGACACCGGGGGGGAGCACCACGATGAGCAACCACCCCCCGAACGCCCAGGAAGCAGAGCTCCTCGCACTCCGAGCACAGCTCGCCGAGTGCCAGGCCGAGCGCGAGCAGCTCCGCACAGCGCTCCAGTGCACGCGCGATGCGCTCCGTACCGAGCAGGAGCAAGCGATCCAGCTGCTCATGAACCTTCCGGCTGCGATCTGCTACTTCCACGGCCCGGAGCTGGTCATCGGGTTCGCCAACGCCCGCTACGTCGACCTCAGTGGCAACCGCGACCTCATCGGCAAGCCCGTCCTCGAGGCGCTGCCCGAGCTGGAAGCGCAGGGCTTCGCGGCCCTCTTGCAGCAGGTCTACCGCACTGGCGAGCCGTACATCGGCGTCGCTGCCCCGGGCCAGACCATCCTCGAAGAGGGCGTCGATCCAGCCGATCGCTGGTACGACGTCGTGTACCAGCCCGTGCGCGACACACGCGGCCAGGTCGACGGCGTGCTCGCGCAGGTCACCGACGTCACCGAGCGCGTCCTCGGCCGCCTGCGCCTCGACCAGCTCAGCTCCGAGCGCGCCGCCTTGCAAGAAGAGCTGATCCTCACCCAGCAAGCCGCCCTCCGCGAACTGGCGACGCCCCTCGTCCCCGTCGCCGACGGCGTGATCGCCATGCCCCTCGTCGGCACCATCGACACCGAGCGCGCCGGCCACATCCTCGAAGCCCTCCTCGAAGGCGTCAGCGAGCAACGCGCGCACGTCGCCCTCCTCGACGTCACCGGCGTGCGGACGATGGACGAGCAAGTCGCCACCGCCCTTCTCCGCACCGCCCGCGCCGCTCAGCTCCTCGGCGCCGAGGTGGTGCTCACCGGCCTCGGCCCAGGCGTCGCGCAAGCGCTCGTCTCCCTCGGCGTCGACTTCGGCGGCATCACCACCCTCCGCTCGCTCCAGGCCGGCATCCACCACGCCCTCCGGCGCCGCACGAACCGCCGCAAGCCGCAGACTTCCTGACGGAACCGCGCCTGCGCGTCAGCGCTCGCTCAGCGGCGCGCGATCAAAGCGTGCCCGTCAGCGAAGGGAGGCCCAGCCGCGCGATCGGCGTCACGCCGGGCTCCGTCACCGGCTCCGGGGCGGGCGTCGGACTCGGCGTCGGAACGTCCGGCTTCGGCCACCACTTCAGCCGCCCCATGCCTTCCTGCGTCCGGTAGCGGGGCGACACCAGCGCCCCCTCCTCGCTGAGCAGCGACGACAGCTCCGGATCTTGCAGCACCTCGGCGATCTTCATCGGCGTCCCGTCGACCAGCATGTGCCCGCTGATCAACCGGATCCCGTGGCTGTAGTCCGCGTACCAGTCCCCGTGCAGCGTGCTGAGCGGCTGGATCGGGTGGCTGTCCGGCTCGTGCCAGCCGTAGATCGCCACCCGGTGCGCTCGCTGCGCCAGCTTGTTGGACAGCACCACGTCCTTCTTGTGGCCCGCGATGAGCCGCGCGCGGAGCGCCGCGCCGAGCGATCCTTGCGCTGCTGCGTCGAGCTGCTCCTTGATGATCTGATCGTGCCGCGCGAACTCGTCCGGGTGGACCATCCGCGAGCTCGGCGGCAGCGGCCGCGGCTTGAGCTTGGTCGTCGCCTGCGCATAGATCGTGTCGACGATCTTCGTCGTCGGCAGCGAGAACCCGAAGTGATCCGCCACGAGCTGCGCCGTCACCGGGCTCATGGGCATCCGCAGGTGGTCCTCGTCGCTCCCGATCGCCAGGTAATCCGGCATCGCCCACAGCGTCACCGTGTGCGTCGTCCCCGACCGCGTCTCCGCCTGGAACTCCAGCCGTGCCAGCCGACGCAGCGCATCGGGCAGGTTGCCCCGGCTGAGCTGCTCCAGCACCGCCCGCTCGCGCCCCGTCTCGTCCTCTTCGAGGATGGAATCGAGGAACTCGCTCCCGCTGATCGTCTGTGCCGGACGCGCTGGCACCTTCGCCAGCTCGGGCGGAGGCACGCTCACCTGCGGCTGCTGCACCGGCGGCAACACCGGCGCAACCGGTGAGCACGCCACCAGCGCGAGCGCGGACAGCGCGAGGAGACAGGAAGCGAGGGCAGCGGATCGCACAGAGCTCGACATCTCTCCAGCGGGGGGGGAAGCCGCATCCTAGGTCACCCAGGCGCGCTGCCCAAGCCGCGAGAGCGGGTGTGTACACGCAAAGTTGTGAACTCACACCAGTTTAGTTTGACCTCGTTGTACGAACTCACCTGGAGCACATCGCCCCACCCGGGCCTCTGCACCCCATGACGTGCTCGCGCCCACGGTGCCATTCCCCACGATCCACGCCCTCTCGAGAGCGCCACATCGCGCGCTGGATCGTGCGTCCCCACGCATGCATGCGCAGTGCTCTCTCTCCGCGCACACGCAGAGGCCTCCGCCGCGCACACGCAGAGGCCTCCGCGGATGCACATCGCGCCATCACGCACGCTCGCACCGCGCGCTCTTCGCTCTCCTCTGCCCTTCGAGGGGCCTCCTACCTGCACCTTGCTGGCATGCGATCACGCCCGCACTCATTCACACACACGGCAGGGGCACGCGCCCCCGCTGCCCCGCCGAACAAAGCGCGTCGGAGCCCCACCACCCCGGGATCCACTCGGAAAAGTCGGACATCTCTCGCCGCTTCGGCCCTGACCTCGACAGCACCTCACTTCCACCTGAGCGCCACCCGCTTCGCGAACGGTCGTGCTCGCACCCTCCACCTCCACGCTCGGCCGCCTCCTGCTCGGGCGCGTGTGCTTGCCATTCCGCTCCGGGAGCCCCACAGCCCCTTCCAGGAGGGCCCCATGACACGACCTCAAGCGGAGACGCCGGACAAGCACCCCACGGCCTACGAGAGCGACCTGAACCCGAACGCCATGGCGGGTCAGAACATCGGCGCCGCCTCTCCAGCCGACGACACCATCGCCGCCTACGATCTCAAGGAGACCCACGTCGCCCTGCCCGAGTTCACCTCCGAAGACCTCAAGGCCCTGCGCGTCATCCGACCGGGAAGACGCCTGGAGCGCAACGCAACCTACATCGATCTGAACGAGCGAGAACGCGGCGAGTTCACGGCCACCAGCGACATGGTGACCCGACCCGACGACCTGATCGTGCCCAAGAAGCACACCGACTACGAGCTCTGGAACCGCCTTCGCGGCCTCCGCGAGGTCAGGCGAACCGGCACGGAGGGATAGCGACCCCGAAAGGACGAGCCGTCTCGCCTCTAGGCTTGCGTCGCTACGGCCATTGCGCGCATCCGCGCAAAGGTGGTGGTGTCGTGCTGGAACTCCCACCAGTTGTGGTCACGGTCCCTCAGGTAGAACTGATAGGCCTCGTGCAGCACCTTCGGCCTGGTGATGGTCGAGATCCCGTGGAGGTCCCGCTCCCTCACGGCGCGCTCGTACCACTGGTCGACCGCCTCCCGCGACTCCACGTCGATTCCGAAATGATTCAGCATCGGCATCTCCCGGGCGTTCGGGTTCTCGACGCAGACGATGTACCAGCTCTCGTGCAACCAGATCACGCAGGCCTTCGGTACGTCGTAGATCACCTTCATTCCGAGGAAATCTCGGTAAAATCGCACCGACTCGTCGACGTTCCTGACCTCTAGCGTCCCGTGGGAGAGGACCCCGGGACTCGTTGAAGCACTCATTGCATTCATCCTAGTCGGGCCGCCTGGTCGAACAAGATCGATTGCGACGCATCACGCATGTCGCCCCGAGAGTCGACGTCGCGCCAATTTGCACAGGAATGCGCTTGCGTCGTACGGGTTCGTGTGAGCAATCGCCATGTGGAGGTCGGCGTGGGTCAACGATGCCTGCTTGCGTCACGAGAGCTTGTATGAGCAATCGCCGTGTCGAGACGCAAAACGGGCAAGAACACCAGCTTGCATCCTGCCTCTTTCCGTGAGCAACGCGCCTCCTCCAGGCACGCACTGAAGTCATTGCGTGCGCACGCCGGGCCACCGGCAGGCTTTCTTCGACCCACCGGTGGCCCTCGCGGCATTCACTGCGGCGCGCCACGAACCGCCGTGATCCTGGCGACCGAGCACCAGTCACCAGCTCGACGGACGCTGGTCTTGCACTTCAGCGAGCGCGCTACCGAGAGCGAGCGCGCCGCCGAACCGCCGTCAAGGCAGCTGCGATTCGGGCGCCAGCTCGACGGAAGCGGGCCCTTGCTCCTCCTCGGGCAGCTCGCGGAACAAGGAGTCGAGCATGGCGCTCCTCTCCCCTGACGGGACACCCGCGCCGCCCTCATTCCTCGTCCGGGTGCGATGCGCCTTGCGGGCCGGCGCGGATTGGTACCGGATGAGCGGCAACAGCGCATCGAGGATGTCGCTCCGATCGGGGGACAGGCGCGCCCGACGCCGCCCTTGCGCCGCGATCTCGCCGAGGAGGCCGGCGATCGTGTGCCCGTACGCCAGGCTGGTCTGCCACAGCTTGTCGGTCATCCGCTCCGACGCCTTGAGGAACTGCATCACCCGACGCCGCTCCAGAATCTGGCTGCGCAGGCGGTCGACATCGTCGGGGTTGAGGCCAGCGCGGGTGACTTCCTCTGGGGTGAGGAGCATGACGCGCTCCAGCGCTGCATCGGAATCATCGCGGAGCTTGAGCACACTGCGGCGATCCTCCACAGCGACGGTCTTGAGGTTCACGCCGCGAGCATCAATGTGCATCTCGCCAACGTCAGGGTCAGTCGGTCCAGCCATCGGACATTCCTCCAGATAGGGGATTGGCGCCCTGGGCCCAATTGCCCGGGTCATCCAACTGGTTGCCAATGTGAATCGTGATCCCATTCTTGTAAATGGTGGCAATGGCGATTTTTGAAGTTTCAGTGAGGCGAGATCGACGAGCGTGCGTGAGCTGTCGAAGCTCGCCGCACGAAGCGCGAAAGAGCGCTGATTGTAGGAGAAATTCGTCGTGGGATGAGAAGATGGCGGAGAGGTCTCCGCGTTGGTCATTGATGACTGCGAATATGGCGGAGGGGTGTCCGCAATGGTCATTGATGACTGCGAAGATGACGGAGGGGTGTCCGCGATGGTCGTCGATGACTGCGAAGATGACGGAGGATTGTCCGCGATGGTCGTCGATGACTGCGAAGATGACGGAGGGTTGTCCGCGATGGTCGTCGATGACTGCGAAGATGACGGAGGATTGTCCGCGATGGTCGTCGATGACTGCGAAGATGACGGAGGGTTGTCCGCGATGGTCGTCGACGACTGCGAAGATGGCGGAGAGGTGTCAGGGGTGGCCGTTGATGCGGGTCAGCCCAGCAGGGGAGGTTCGGCAAGATGCATCCCTTGTCGAGGAGCGCATCGTCCTCGTGCGCGCCGAGACCTTCGATGACGCCATCCGTCTCGGTGAGGTGGAGGCCGCAACGTATGCAGGGAGGCAGTGGCCGAACGCTGCGGGGGATCTGGTTCGGGTGACCTACCTGGGGGCGTGTAATGTGTTCGACCTGAGAGGCTCCGGCCGAGGGGGGCGAGATCCATTCGAGGATGCTGTCTCGCCCGATGGTGGACACGGCCGACATCGTGATCGAGCGGTGGCTGGGAACCGCGAGCGAGCAGGTCATCGACGCCCAGGCCTTCGAGCCGGATGTCGACCGGCTGGTCGCAGAGGATCAGGGTGACGACGAGGAGGACGAGGTCGACGAACGATGTCCCGGAGGCGGAGGTGCAACATCCGTCTGACGGAGGGTCTGTGTCAGGCCGACTCGACGAGCGAGACGTAAAGGCGCTTCAGCTCCCGCGGGGGCACCTTCATGCGGGCCCGGGCTTGCTCGATTGCGGCGCGGGCGTCGTCGTGGGTCCCGAGGACGGCGTGGAGCGCGACGCGCGTCCACAAGAGCTTCTGGTGGTGGAACGTCCATTTCCAGCCGCTGCCCAGAGGCGGCGCGACGTAGGTCCCCAGACGGCGGTGGTTCCGGGGAAGCTCCTTTTTCGAGTACGACGCGACGATGTTTTCGATGAGGCCGAGGACCCCCGCGCGCGTGAGGAGGGCGTCCACCACGGGCGGGTCCAGAAGGCGCAGAAAGTGTGCGTACGTCGCGTCGGTGGAGTCGAGCTCCGGCTGACCGACGAAGGTGGCCAGCTCGGGGAAGGTGTCGCCGGCGCCGACATACCGGCGGAACCAGTAGTGAGAGAACGGGGGTTGAAGCTGGCCAGACAGGATCGTGGGCGAGACGCTCTCGCCGACCCGGTGGCTTCCCAGCGTCGACATCGCCGGCACCTCGAGGGCGTACCTCGCCTCGAAGCCCGGGCGTTCGGTCTCCCCGGTGTCGACGAAGCTCAGCGTGAGTCGAGCGTCCGCCGCGCTCCGACGAAGGGTGTGCCCGTCCGGGGTCTCCCAGCCAGGGAGCTTGGCGAGAACGGCCTCCTTTGCTCCCTTCGCCGCATCGGGGAAGGGCCCGAAGGGATCGAACGTATCGAACTGGTCCGGTCGTACCGCGCGTCTGGGGTCTTCCTGCCACACGTCGAAGGCCCGCGTCCCTTCCCAGGAGCCGATGGAGAACGCCGCGGCGATCGCCTCGCTGTGCATCGTCGCGCGGAGCGTCACGGTGGGCTGGAGGTGCTCGATGGGAATCTGCCTTTTGGTCCCGGTGCTGCGCAGGAGCTGCTCGTGCGTCATTCCGCGGAGTCGCTCCACCACGATGCTGGTGACGAGCTCGTCCAGGTGCGACGTGAGCCAGGCGACGTCCAGGCTCTGATCCACCGTCGGGGGCCCGCCGCGCTCCGCGAGCAGGTGGGCGAAGAACGACCGGGTGAGCGGGATGGCGCAGAGATCGCCGGCCAGGGTAGGGCGGACCTCGAGAACGACGTCGCGTCCCTCCACGGCCAGCGTGCGATAGCGGAAGGTCTCGGTCATGAGGGGGAGGCTAACTGCCCTCGGGCGTCAGGGCGAGCGTGAGCACACGCCGCGCGCCACGCGCCGCGCTCGAGGGCCGGTGACGGTGTGGTGGAGAGGGAAACCTCCTTCAGGCCGGGGCGTCGAGCGAGGTCGAGTCGGTGCGTCGACGGAGGTCAGGCTGGGGCGTCGAGCGAGATCAGGCCGGGGTGTCGAGCGAGGCGATGAGGCGCTTCAACTCCTTGGGGGGTGGCCTCTTCGTGCTGGCGCGGGCTTGTTCGAGCGCGGCGCGGGCGTCCTCGCGGGCCCCGAGCACGGCGTGGACGGCGACGCGCTGCCACAGAAGCTTCTGTGGCTCGGCCTCCCACGCCCAGCCCACACCCAGAGGATGCGCGACGCCGTTCCCGAGGCGGGCGTGGTTGGGTGGACGCTGCTTGGGGGGACGTGAGGCGACGACGTCTTCCATGAGGCCGAAGACGCCTTCGCGCGTGAGGAGCGCGTCCACGGCCGGCGCCTCGAGGGTCCGGGCGAGACGGGCGTACGTCGCTTCGGGGGACTCGATCTCTCGCTCGTCGATGAACGTCATCAGCTCGGGGGCGGCATCGTCGGCGCCGACGTACTGGCGAAACCAGTGATCGGCGAAGGGGGGACGCAGCGTGCCGTTCAGGAGGGTGGTGGACACGTGCTCGTCACGCCGCCTGCCATCCAGGGTCGACAGCGACGGGACGCTGAGCTGGATCCTTGCCTTGAAGCCCGGTCGGTAGGGCACCCCTGCATCAGAGAAGCTCAAAGAGATCTGAGCGTCCGCCGTCGTCCGGCAGAGGAGCGAGGTGAGATGAGATTTCCAGCGCGGGAGGTGGGCGAGGATGGCCGGAATGGCTCTCGTCGCAGCGTCGGGGAAGGGGCCGAAGGGCTCGGTGGGATCGTGCCGTTCCAGGAGCTGCGACGCTTGCTTCGGGTCCTCGGGCCACATGTCGAAGGCCGTCGTGCCATCCGACGAACCTGGAGAGAACCTCGCGGCCAGCGCTTCGGTGCGCATCGTCGCGCGGAGGGTCACGGTGGGCTGGAGGTGCTGGATGGGGATCTGATACCGGGTCCCAGTGGTGCGCAGATCGGATTCGTAAATCGCCCCGCCCCGTCTCTCCAGCACGACCCCGGTGACGAACTCGTCCAGATTGGCCTGGAGCCACGAGACATCGAGGCTCTGGTCGATCGTCGGTGGCCCGCCGCGCTCCGCGAGCAGGATGGTGAAGAACGAGCGGGTGAGCGGAATGGCGCAGAGATTTCCGGCTGTGGTGGGACGGACCTCGAGGACGACGTCACATCCCTCCACGGCCAGCGTGCGAAAGTGGAAGGTCTCGCTCATGGGGGGCGAGGGTACGCGCACCGAGGCCCCTCGGGCGAGCGGGTATCTGAGGACATCACGGCGTGCGAGACCTCGGCGCTGCGCGTCGACACCCGACGGGACGTCATACAGCGCAAGGCCAGGTCAGGCATCGTCCAGGCGTGCGAGCTCCTGGTCCAGGCGCTCGTCGTAGTCGTCCCTCTCGGACCCACGGGGCGTGTCCTCTTGCAGGGGTCGAGCCGACGCCTGGAGCCACCGCCGCACCACCCAGGCGAGGCCGATGGCGCTGAGCACCATGCCGATCCCGAGGAGGAGGGGGATGACGTTCTGCGGGGCGCCCTCCCTCGGCAGCGCACGGACGCGCGCGCCGAAGCGGGCCTCGAAGTCGTCTTCGATGGACCGCGCCGGCTCGCCCCGGCGGAGTCGATCACGGATCTCCCCGCGAAGTGCCGTGGCAAGCTCCGACTCGTGGACGTCGAGGGTCTGCACCCAGCAGCAAGGGGCGAGCAGTCGGCTCTCCACGGCGGCAGCCCCGGGGATCAGGCTGCTGGGCTCACCCGACCCCGACGGCAGCTTCGGCTGGCAGGCGATGAGCGTCTGGCAGGAGATGACCATGACGAGGGCGAGCGCCGACGCCGAGCGCGCGGTCCGCGAACTGGTGGCTGATGCGCGCTGCAGGGGGCCGCTCATCTCGGCCATCCTGTGCCGGGCACGAAATCGATGTCCTCGCCGTCGACGCGCACCGCATCTGTCATGAGCCTCTGCGTATCCAGGGCGGAGGCGCAGGTCACTGCGGTGGTTTACCGCAGACAGCCTCAGGCGCACGGCGCACCAGCGCCTCACCGCGAACGCATGCCACGCTGTACCCTGCTCACCCCACGCTGCACCCAGCGCATGCCACGGTACATCTGGCAGGTGATTGATAGGTGGTATCAGTAATCACCCTGAGCCGGGTCATATCGTGTGATCACTTCTGCGCGCGTGAGGGGCCCTCGGCTTGCTGGTGAAGGTCGGGCAGAGATAGCGTGCGCCGATGCCGTCGCTCGAACACAGCGGGCTCGTCGAGATGTTCCGCGAGAAGCCGGCCCTTGCGCCTCACCTGCTGAAGCTCCTTTTCCATCTGGATTTACCGTCCTACGCGACCGTGGCGGTGGTCGAGGCGTCCCTCGATCAACTCACGCCCGTGGAGTTCCGCGCCGACCTGGCCCTGGAGCTGCGCGACGCGCAGGGCGCGCTCGTACTGTCGATCGTGCTCGAAGTGCAGCGCGACAAGGATCCACGCAAGAAATACTCCTGGCCCGTCTACCTGGTGGTGGCGCGGGCGCAGAAGCAATGTCCGACCATCGTGCTGGTCGTCGCTCCCGACGCCGAGGTCGCCGCGTGGGCCGGGGAGCGGATCGACCTCGGGCTGGGCCGAGGGAGCCTCGATCCGCTGGTGATGGGTCCAGCCGTCGTGCCGGTGGTGACGGATCAAGCCATGGCGGAGCAGGAGACGGAGCTGGCGATCCTGTCCGCCGCCGCGCACGGCAACGGTCCGCAAGGGCTGGAGGTGGCCCTGGCGGTGCTGGGCGCGCTCGGGCGGTACGACCACGAGCACGCTGCGGTGTACTTCCAGATCGTCTACAATGCCCTGCGTGAGCCCATGCGAAGGGCCCTGGAGGCGCTGATCATGGAACGGCAGGCGGAAGGCAAGGCGACGTTTCCGGCATTCGCACAGCAGCTCATCGACCGGGGCAAGCGCGAGGGGCTCCAGGAAGGCAAGCGCGAGGGCCTGCAGGAAGGCAAGCGCGAGGGCAAGCGCGAGGGCAGGCGCGAAGGGCTGAAGGCGGGGAAGCTGGAAGGGAAGCGGGACCTGCTCCTGCGGCTGCTGGCCCGGGCCGAGATCGCGCTCTCCGAGGAGCAGCGCACGCAGATCCAGGGCTGCACGGAGGCTGCGGTGCTGGACCAGTGGGCCGAGAACGTCCTCGGAGCGAAGCGCGCCGCCGACGTGCTCCGCTGAGGGGGAGCACGGGACGCTTTGCTCGGCAGGGCGGCGGGGGCGCGTGCCCTGTCGTGTGGGCGCGTGCCCTGTCGTGTGGGCGCGTGCCCCTGTCGTGTGAATGAGGCGTGCCGCCACGGTGGTGGTGGCGCGTAGCCGAGCGTCAGGCCGCTCGAGCGAGCCAAGGTCGTCGGTGCAGGGGGTGAAGCTGTGTCTGGCGTGAGCCCTCCGGCGAGCGCGTCACGTGCGGCGTGGCGTCGGTAGCGCGCGCTTCTTCGTGGGACGTCGGACCGGAATGCCATGGACGCGAGCACGTCATTCGCTCGTGGAGACGAGCCCAGGGCGGACGCCCCTGGCGAGGGGCGGCGTGTGCACAGAAATGTGCTCGGACGCATGGCGATTGGGCCTCCTCTGGCAGAGCGCCATTCTCGGCGTATGCTTCGGCGGCGTGGTGAAATGCCCCATGCCAATGCCGGCGTGGTGAAATGCCCCAGAGCAATGCCGACGCAATGAACTGTGCCGGCGCTGCGGGGCCACATCCAGAAGGGTGTCGATCCGCCATGACGATACGAACCATCCCGATGTTCGACTACGCGGAGATTCTCGGCCGTACGCTCGCGCCCGAGACACTGCTGGAGACGCTCCGTGCGTATGGGTACTTTTACCTGTCCGGTCTGGACGCGGCGGTTCCGCCTCGGCTCTTCAAGTCATTGAAAGAGAATGCGGAGACGTTCTTTGCGTCGCCGATGGGGGCCAAGCTCGAGTACTACATCGGTCACTCGTCCAATCACCGTGGTTATGTCCCGACGTCCGAGAAGGGGGCGTACAGCGACGAGACGGCCCGGGTGTACGAGGCGTTCGACATCGGTCACGACGTGGCGTGGCCGGGGGCGCGAGACGGACGTGATTACAGGTTGATTGGTCCGAACAGGTATCCGACCCATGTCCCGGGCATGGCAGAGACGCTCGAGGCTTATTACGCGGCGAACTTCCGGATCGGGACGCAGATCCTGAGGTTGATCGCCAGGGGGTCACGGCTCGCCGAGGACCATTTCGACCGGTACACGACCCGCCCTGCGTCGCAGCTCCGGATGATCCACTACCTGCCGAACGATGTGGTGGTGGGTGCGGATGACGTGAGCATGGGGGCGCACACCGACTACGAGCTGTTCACCATCATCCACCAGGCATCGCCGGGGCTCGCGGCGTTCGACCGGAAGACGCAGACGTGGGGGGCGATGCCGGTCTTCAAGAACACGCTGCTGGTGCTCGCGGGGGACATGCTGGAGTTTCTGACGGGTGGGGTGGTGCGGGCGCTGCTGCACCGGGTCGTGTCGACGGGGGAGGAGCGGTACAGCTTCCCGTTCTTCATGAACCTCGATTTCGAGACGGAGGTGTCGATTCTGCCGGTCTATGGGAAGAGCGAGCAGCGGGTCGTGGTGGGGCAGCACCTTCTGGGGCGTCTCTGCCGGGACTTCCCCTACCTGCGGGCCCGGATCGACGAGGGACGGTGGCGGATCGATTTCGACCTGCAGGGGCAGGAGTTCCAGATCCCCGGGCAGGAGCGGCGCGCGCAGAGCTGAGGCGCTCACCCCTCGCGGCGGAGGCCGATGGCGCTCGCCAGGAGGCGATCGCGTACGGTGGCGATGCGGTCGCGGGCGACCTGGACGCGCAGCGGTGGGTCGCCAGGGCCGACGAGCAAGGTCCAGTCGCCCGTCTGGCGATCCATCGCCTGGACATGGGTGAGGGAGACGAGCCAGTTGCGGTGCACGCGGAGGAAGCTCGGGCCGAGCACGGCTTCGAGGGAGGTCAAAGAGAGGTCGACGTCGAGGCGCCCCTGGGTGGCGTGCACGTAGCAGCCGCGGCCTTCGGCCTCGAAGGCGAAGGCGTCCTTGCGATCGAGGAAGCGCACGGAGCGGCCTTCGCGTGCGGCGATGCGGATCTCGGGATCGAGCAGGGGGCGGGCGGTGCGGTGGTCGGCGGCGAGGAGGCGCTCCAGGGTCTTGCGGACGCGGCCTTCCGTGAAGGGCTTGAGGAGGTAGTCGACGACGCCGAGGTCGAAGGCGCGCATGGCGTGCTCGGAGGAGGCGGTGGTCAGGACGATGCGGGGGGCCATGAAGTCGCCCGGGTTCTGCTGGGCCTGGGCGGCGACGTTCTCGATCCAGGTGAGGCCGGCGCGGGAGGCGTCCTGCTCGCCAGCGAGGTGGATGTCGACGAAGGCGACGTCGATGGGGCCGGGGGAGGTGGAGAGGGTCTCGCTGGCGAGGGCGGGCGTGGGAACGGCGGCGACGACGTGGGCGAGGCCGGACTGTTCGACGAGCTGGACGAGGTAGTTGCGGGCAGGCCACTCGTCTTCGAGGATCAGCGCGCGCAGGGGTTCACGCATCGGGGGCTCCGGTTCGGACGGGGAGGCGCACGCTGGCCACGGTGCGCTCGTGCTCGCGGCGGAGGGTGAAGGATTCGGGTCTCAAGGTCTCCAGCTCCAGGCGGCGGCGGACGATGGAGAGCCCGCGGCCGCCGTCGCGGAGCGCGCCCAGGCCAGGGCCGTCGTCTTCGACGGTGAGGACCAGCGTCTGGGCGTCGACGTGGGCGCGCACCGTGACGTGGCCACCGCCGCGCAAGGCGCCGTGCTTGACGGCGTTCTCCACGAGAGGCTGAAGGATCAGGGCCGGGCAGACGAGGTCGCGGGTCGCGTCGTCGATGTCCCACACCGCGTGCAAGCTGTCGGGGTAGCGGAGTTCGTGAATGGTCAGGTAGCGCTCGAGCCATGCGACTTCGTCGCGGACGCGGTGCACGGCCTGGAAGCCGGTGGCGTCGCGGAACAGGTCGCCGAGGGCGGCGAGCAGCTCGCGGGCTTGCGCGGGATCTTCTTCGACGAGGCCGGCGACGGCGTTGAGGGAGTTGAGCACGAAGTGCGGTTCGAGGTGGGTGCGGAGGCGAAGGAGGGCGGCCTCGCGCTTCACGAGTTCGAGCTCGTTGTTCCGCTCCTCGTGGACGCGGGCGAACATGGGCAGGAAGACCAGCGAGGACATGAACAAGCTGATGCTCATGGAGTCGCCGAACGCGGTGGCGAGGGTGTAGCCGAGGGTGAGGGGCTCGGGCTTGAGCGGTACCTGCAGCTCGGGGTAGCTGCGCTTGAGGGCGAACTCGACCAGGTACAGGGCCGCGGTGAGCGGGATGGTGGCGGCGAGCGCGAGGAAACTGGCAGGGAGAAGGGCGACGCCGCGCCGGGTGGCGCGCTGGAAGACGACGCCGATGACCGCGATCGACAGCCCGCAGAGGACGACGAGGGCCACGAGCTGATAGAGGGCCGTCCCGGGATCGATGCCGCCGCCGATCAGCCGGATCAGGGAGGGGAAGACCGAGACGATGGCGCCGACCGTGAAGGCTTGCAGGATGTTCGGCGACGGAACGTGGCGGCTCACGCGCAGGGGGCCTCCAGCCCGTCGTTCGGTCGGCGCTTTTCGCTGCGGGTCAGGAGGGATCTCAGGCGGGCTGTCCATGTCGTGCTTCCCATGCGCGCGAGGTCGTCGAACCAGGTGTACAGGATCGGCGTGGCGAGGAGGGTGAGGACGAGCGACAAGGTCTGTCCCCCGAGGACGCCGACGGCGATGGCACGGTTGGTCGCGGCGCCCGGGCCGCTGGAGATGACCAGAGGGAGCATGCCCGCGACGAAGGCGATGGTGGTCATCAGGATGGGTCGCAAGCGATCGCGGCAGGCGTCGAGGATGGCGCGGTGGCGAGGGACGCCAGCGGCGCGGAGCTGGAGGATGCGGTCGATCTGAAGGATGGAGTTCTTCTTCACGACGCCGAAGAGGACGAGGAATCCGAGGGCGGAGAACAGGTTCAAGCTCTGCCCGCCGACGAGGAGCGAGAGGAGGCCGAAGGGGACGGTGAGCGGCAAGGACATGAGGATGGTCACCGGGTGGAGCCAGCTCTCGTACTGGGCGGCGAGGACGAGGTACATGAACACGAACGAGAGGAAGATGGCCGTCAGGAAGGCGTTGAACGTCTTCTGCATCTCGCTGGCGTTGCCGATGACCTCGCCCTGGTAGCGGCCGGTGGGATCGAGCTCGCGAAGCTTCTTGTGGAGGGCCTCGATGACGGTGCTGTCGGAGGTGCCGGGCACGGTGTTCATGAACAGGGTGACCTGCCGCTGGCGGCCGACGCGGCGGATGGAGCCTGGTCCGACGTCGCGCTCGATCTCGGCGAGCGTGGCGAGGGGGACGAGCTGTCCCTGGTCGCTGCGCACGGTGAGGGTGCGCACGAGATCTTCGTGGTTCAGGGTGCTGGAGGCGACGCGGAGGCGGACGGGGACGGAGATCTCGGCGCGGCTGTGCGGGTCGCGGACGCTGCCGAGATCGACGCCTTTGCGGTCGATGAGGGCGAGGACGCTGCCGATCTCGGCCTGGGAGACGCCTATCTTGCTGGCGTGGCTGCGGTCGACGCGGAGGGAGAGCTCTGGCCTGCCGCCGCCGCTGGTGATGCCGTGATCGACGGTGCCTTCGAGGCCCTTGGCGGCGTCGAGGAGCGCCGAGGCGATCTGCTGGAGGCCGTTCAGCTCGGCACCGCGGATGACGAACTGGATGGACGCGCCTTCCGGTCCGGGGGGGGCGAAGTCGTCGGCGGGGCCCACCATCGTGAGGAGGGGCTCTTCGGTGAGGGGGGCGCGCAGGCGCTCGCGCATCTGCTGGATGCGCTGCGACTGGACGCCGCGGCGGGAGAGGTACGCGGTCACCGTGGCTTCGCGGGCGCTCAGGGTGGTGAGCGCGGTCTCGTCCACGTCCGGGAGGTCGCGCACCAGGGTGGCGATCTGTTCGCCGACCTGCGCGGTGCGGTCGAGGGAGGCGCTCTCGGGGAGGCGGAGATAGACCGAGAACCGGCTCAGATCCTCGGTCGGGACGAAGGTGGTGGGGAGGTGGCTGACGAGGACGACGGTCGAGAGGAGCGTCAGCGTGATGCCCACGCCAGCGATCCAGCGCCTGCGAAGGAGGAAGGTGAGCGCGCGCGCGTAGAGGCGCTCGAGGGGGCCGTCGTGGGTGTGCTCGTGGGCGAGGGGCGTGGGATCCCGGCGAGAGGCTGCTGCGAGGTCGGGCGTTCCGGGCTGCGTGGGTGCTGCGTGCGCGGGGGCCGAACTGGATCGCTCGGGTTCGGCGCTGGGTCGAGGTGGCGCGAGCCAGCGGCTGCACAGCATGGGGGTGAGGGTGAACGCGACGGCCATCGACAGGAGGATCGAGACCGACATGGTGAGGCCGAAGGGGCTCAGGTAGCGGCCGACGATGCCTTCCATGGTGGCGATGGGCAGGAAGACGGCGACCAGGGACAGGGTGGTCGCGAGCACCGCGAGGCCGATCTCGCGGGTGGCTTCGACGGCGGCCTCGCCGGGCGAGAGGTTCCGCGTCTGCATGACGCGCACGATGTTCTCGAGGACGACGATGGCGTCGTCGATGACGATGCCGACGGCGAGGGTGAGGCCGAGCAGGGAGAGCAGGTTGAGGGTCATCCCGAGCGCGTGGGTCACGGCGAAGGTGCCGAGGATCGAGGCGGGGATGGCCAGGCCGGCGATGAGGGTGGCGCGGAAGCTCCGGAGGAACAGGAGCACGACGACGGCGGCGAGGAGGGCGCCGAGGAGGAGGTGCTCGGTGACGGCGGCCACGGAGGCGCGGACGTCTTCGCTGTTGTCCTGGAGGATGCGAGCCTCGACGCCGTCGGGGAGGAAGCGCTGGGCGACGTCGACGCGGGCGCGGACGTCGTCGGTGACGCTGACGGTGTTCGCGCCAGGCTGCTTGGTGATGGCGAGGAGGACGGCGGGCTTTCCGGTGAGGCTGGCGCGGGCGTCGGCGGCGAGGCCTTCGTCGTCGACGTCGGCGACGTCGGCGAGGCGGATGGAGGTGTCGCCGCGCCTGGCGACGAGGATCCGTTCGAGGTCGGCGGCGGTCCGTGCCTTGGCGGAGAGGCGGACGCCGAGCGCCTGGGCGCCGTCGGTCAGGCTGCCGCCCGGCGCTTCGAGGTTCTCCTGGGCGAGGGCGCGCTGGACCTCCTGGGCCGTGAGGTCGGCGGCAAGCAGGCGGAGCGGGTCGAGGACGATGGAGAGGGTGCGGGTCTCGCCGCCGATGAGGCGGACGTCGCCGACGCCGCGGATGCTCTGGAGTTCGCGGCGGAGGGTGGTGTCGGCGAGTTCGGTCAGCTCGCGCGGGGTGCGGGCGCCCGCGGGGCTCTGCACGGAGAGGAGCAGGATGGGGGCCGAGTTGACGTTGAAGGTCTCGACGCTGGGGGGGCGCGCGGAGGGGGGGAGTTCTTCGGCGAGGCGGGAGATGCGGTCGCGAACCTCGTTGGCCGCTTCCATGGAGTCCTTGCCGAGCACGAACTGGGCGGCGATGAAAGCGTGGCCCTCGGACGAGGTGGAGTCGAGCCGGTCGAGGCCGCTGACGGTGCCGAGGGCGTTCTCGATGCGGGTGGCGATCTCGCTCTCGACCTGCTCGGCGGACATGCCCGGCGCGGAGACGGAGACGGAGACGTAGGCGAAGTCGACGTTCGGGAAGCGCTCGACGGGCATCTTCAGCAGGCCGGTGAGGCCGAGGACGATGCTGCCGAGGATGAGCACCCAGGTGAAGACGGGGCGGCGGATGAAGAGGGCGACGAGGGCTTTCACGGGGTTCCCTTCGGGGGGGCGTTCGGTCGCGCGTTCGGCGGCGTGAAGTCGGTGCGGCCGTCGAGGAAGTCGAGCTTGGCGCGGCTCATGGCGCGCTCGACGTGGGCAGCGATGTGCTCGTTGCGGGCGCGGACGAGGTCGGTCTCGGCGAGCACGACGTCGAGGGGGAGGGCGGTGCCTGCGTCGAGTTCGCCGCGGCGGGCGTGGGCCAGTTCGGTGGCGTGGTCCACGCGGTCGCGGGCGCGCTGGAGGCGGGCGTGGGCGGCTTCGAGGAGGCGGCGGGTGGCCTCGCGCTCGGCGTCCAGGGTGAGGCGGGCCGCGGCGAGGCGGGCGACGAGGGCGCGGTGCTCGTGCCGGGCCTGGGCGGTGCGCGCGCTCCCGACGGTGGCCTGGGAGAGGGACCATTCGAGGCGGGCGCCGACCTCCCAGGTGGGGATGGCGACGAGGCGGTCGAGGACGAAGACGCGGGGGCTGGGGGCGCTGATGTCGGCGGCGCCGTAGAGGGTGAGGCGGGGGAGCCGGGAAAGGGAGGCGCTGTCGGTGCGGGCGTCCGCGGCGCGGGCCTGGTGTTCGAGGGCAGCCAGCCGAGGGGGCATGGTGGTGGGCTTCGGGGTGGCGGGCGGAGGGGCGCCTTCGGGGATGCTTGGCAAGGGGCGGACGGCGAGGGGCTTGCCCACGAGGTCGGGGATGTAGATGCGCAAGGTCGCCTCGGCGGCGGCGAGGTCGCCGCGGGCGCGCTCGAGGTTCATGGCGGCGTCGTCGAGGGCGGTCTCGAAGGGGAGGACGTCGTTGGGGGCGACGGTGCCGGTGGCCTTGCGTCGTCGCTGGTCGGTGGCGTTGCTCTCGGCGGCGCGGAGCAGCTCGGTGGCGTTGACGAGGGCGAGGGAGCGGCTCCAGTAGTCGAGGAAGGCGAGGCGGGCGTCGTACGCGACCTGGGCGCGGGTGGCGACGAGCTTGAGGGCGGCGGCGCTGGCGTCGTGGCCAGCGGCCCGCGCCGTCGCGGCGAGGCCGAGGAAGGTGTCGGTGAGCTGGAGCGTGAGCTGGGCGCGGGCGCCGAGGCTGTCGAGGAGCTGCGGGAAGACCAGGCCGCCGAGGGTGGTGTACTCCGCGGGGATGCGGCTCAAGCGGGTGTAGCGGGCGGAGAGGTCGAGTTCGGGGATGCGGGCGAGGTCGGCGCCGGTGGCGGCGGCGCGGGCGGCACCGAGGGCAGCCCTGGAGGCGTCGACGCTGGGGTGGGTGCGCAGGGCCATGGCGGCGACGGTGGTCTCGTCGAGGAGGATGGCCCCGGTGACGGCAGGCGCCGGTGGGGTGAGGGGCGGGGCGAGGGCCGAGGGGGACAACGCGGGAGGCGCGGCGGGCATGGGCTGGGCGAGGGCCGAGGGAGACGCGAGGCTGCCGAGGAGTACGAGGGCGACGCGCGTGAGGCATGCGCGGGTCTGCCGTCGTGTGTGGGGGGCAGCAGGGGACTGCGGGGTCACAGGGCCACCTCTTCCCCGCGCTTGAAGTCGGCGAGCGGCTCTTTCACCACCTCCTCGCCACCACGGATGCCCGAGCGGACGAGCACGCGATCGCCTTCGATGCGCGCCACGGAGAGGAGGCGCTCTTCGAGCCGCCCCTCCATGAGCACCCAGGCGCGCGAGAGGCCCGCGGTCCGCGTGATGGCAGAGAGGGGGACCTCGACCAGCTCCTCGTTCTCGGCGGTGTCGAGCCAGACGGTGAGGCGGGCGCCCAGGAGCAGCGCTCCGTCGGGGGGGTCGAGCAGCCTGGCTTCGACCCGTCGGGTGCTGGCGTCTCCGACGAGGCCGGGGGTGAGGCGTGCGACCTCGGCGCTCAGCGGCGCGCCCTGGAGCCGCACGGTGGCGCGCCGCCCGAGCACCACCTCGTGCGCGTCGAACTGAGGGACCTCGAAGCGCACGAGGATCTCCGATGCGTCGACGAGGCGGAGCAGCGGGGTGCCGGGCGCGGCCATCTGGCCGAGATCGACGAACCGCTCCAGGACGAGGCCGTCGAAGGGGGCGCGGATCTCTCGGTCGTGGAGAGCGGCGCGCGCCTGGCCCGCCATGGCCTGGAGTTCCCGGAGCCTCCCGAACTCGGCCTTCGCGCCGGACAGGGCGACGTCGTACTCGGCCCTGGCGGCGGTCGCGTGGGTGCGGAGGCGGGTCAGCTCCTGCTCGCTCATCGAGCCCTGGGTGTGGAGCTGCGCGGCGCGGCGTGCGGCGTCCTCCGCGATGTCGAGGGAGGCCCTGGCCGCGAGCACGCCGGGCAGCTCGGCCGGCTCCTTCACGCCGGCGATGCGCGCGGCGGCCTGGGTGGCGCTCGCGGCAGCCGCCTGGGAGGCGAAGGCGAGCTCGGTCGCGCCGAGCCGGATCAGGACGTCGCCCGCACGGACGCGCTTGCCCACCTCGAAGGTGTACGCCTCGACCCGACCGCCGCTCGTCGTCGACAAGGTGGCGTCGTGGGGGGCGACGAGGGTGCCGACGTACGACCGCGTCCGGGGCAAGGTCCGGGCCTCCGCGCGCAGGGTGGCGGGGGCCTCGCGTGGGCTCGTCGGTGCCTCGCTGGGGGGGGGATCGGTGCACGCGGTGGCCGCGAACAACGCCAGCGCAGCAGCGGCGCATCGTGTCGGTCGAACCATGGTCTCTGGCATAGAGGGGGGGATCGACGCCAGCCACGAGAGCCTGACGAGGCGTGGGCTGGGGGCGACGAAGGGGGCCCTCGCGAGCACGACCCGTCCGCGGTGGGGGACGGGCCGCGGTCAGGCTGGGGGACGCTGCGCGCTGGCGGCAGGGCGTGCCGACGGCGCTCCGGTCGCGTGATCTTCGCTCCAGTTGCGCAGCGCTCGCACAACGGGGCCTGCCTCGATGGCGACCAGGTTCGTGCGCGTCCTTGCGGTGCTCTCTCCCATGGTGTGCTGGCACGCGCCCTGCTCATGGCGCGAACCGCAGCGGGTGCATCGATGCGTTCTGGTTCGTCATCGTGCGTCGGCTGCCGTCCGTGGGCCGGTGTGCGCGGTGAGCTGCTCGCCTCGCTGCGCTGGCGCCACGTTCGTCGTGAACCCCTCGAAGATGCCCGTCCATCGGCGCGGCATGCTCAGGAGCCCCGTCATGATCAAGAAGTTGTTCGCGTCTGCTGCTCTGTCCGTGTTCGCCTCGCTCGCCGTCGCTTGCGCCGTGGCGCCGGAGGAGGACCTCGTCGATGACCCGTCCTCCGCGATCGTCGAGGGGGAGGAGGAGGCCGTGGGGACCGCCGAGTCCGAGCTGTTCATCTGCGGGACGGCCTGTCCGAGCGGCTACCACCCCGATCAGTACCTCTGTTCGGGGTCGTGCGGGGCCGGCTGCATCGGGTACGTCAACGCCGCGAACTGTGAGCCCAACACGGGCAGCAGCTTCTTCATGTGCGGCACCATCTGTCCGAGCGGGTATCACCCGACGCAGTATCTGTGCAGCAGCTCCTGCGGTGGCTGCTCGAGCTACAACAACGCGGCGACCTGCGAGGCGAATACCGGCAGCAGCTTCAACACCTGCGGGACGGTCTGCCCCAGCGGGTACGCCGCGTCGTCGTTCTTCTGCAGCAGCTCATGCGGTGGTTGCAGCACGTTCAACAATGCGGCGACCTGCGTGAAGATCTGAGCCTCCGCGCGACGGCGCCGGCTGGCGTCGTCGCGCCCCTGTCTTCACGCGCGGGCGTTCCCTCCCAGGACACGACTTCAAGGGGCGATGGCCTCCTCATGCACACGGCCGGAGACTTCGCCCGCTTCTCGATGCACCGACGTCAGGCCCGAAGCGGCGAGACATGCCTGATTTCCCGAGTGGATCGCGGGGTGGTGGGGCCCCGACGAGCTTTGCTCGGCGGGGCGGCGGGGGCGCGTGCCCCTGCCGTGTGAATCAGGGCGTCCAGCGCTTCCCCTGCGACCCCGCCCAGCGCTCGATGCATGCCTCGCGGACCGAGAGATCCGCGATCTCCGATCGCATATCCCGAAAGAGGGACATGCTGGAGGCTTGTCCTCTCCGTTGAGCTGGCTAACATGGCGCTGCTGGTGGCGGTCGCACCGGCAGGATGAGCCGCACAGGAAGGCGGACGTGCTTCGTTCCATCTCCGGTGTGCAGGTGGACGGTGCGGTGGCGTTGGTGAGAACGTCGCTGGCCGGTGTCGCCTCGTGGCGAACGGTCCCCGCGCAGCCCTGAATACGGTCGTCAGGCCATCGCATCACGGAGAGGACCCGGATGTTCCGGCGTCGGACGTGCTCCATCCCGGGGAACGTCCCTCGCACGGATGATTGCATCATTCAATCACCAGGCCAGTGGCCACGAGGAGATCCATGTTGCTCAAAGACAAAGTCATCATCGTCACCGGCGCGACTTCGGGGATCGGCGCGGCGACCGCAGTGGAAGCGGCACGCCAGGGCGCGAAGGTCGTCGCCGCCAGCCGTCGCGCCGACCGGGGCGAGGAACTCGTCGCCCGCATCCGCTCGGAAGGGGGACACGCGCTGTTCGTGCGCACCGACGTCACACAAGAGGAGAGCCTCGCTGCGCTCGTCCAGCGCACCGTCCACGAGTACGGGCGGCTGGACGGCGCATTCAACAACGCCGGTACGGCAGGTCCATTCCAGCGGTTCGACGAGGTTCCCCACCAGGAGTACCTGGACTTGATCTCGGTCAACCTGAACGCCGTCTTCGTCAGCATGAAGTACGAGATCCAGGCCATGCAGAAGACGGGCGGAGGCGCGATCGTGAACTGCGCGTCAGTCCTGAGCATGGTGGGGGCGCCGATGATGACCGCGTACGTGACGTCCAAGCACGGGATCATCGGGCTGACCAAGGGGGCCGCTCTGGATGCGGCGGCGAGCAACATCCGGGTGAACGCGGTGCTGCCAGGGCCGGTGGAGACGGAGATCTGGGATCACGTGAAGGAAGGGCAGGCGCTCTATGCCGGGTTCATCAGCGGGACGATCCTGGGGCGTGGGGCGCGTCAGGAGGAGATCGCGCGCCCCGTGCTGTTCCTGCTGTCGGACTGGGCGTCCTACATCACCGGCGCGTCGCTCGTGATCGACGGCGGCTACACGATCCGGTGAGCGCGGGAGGAGGTTCGTCGGCGGGAAGGCGTCGCGCCGTCACGCCGAGCGGGGGGGACCTCAGGGGGCTTCGGGGCCTTGGAGTCGCAGGCTCGCGATGGACACCAGCGTGATCGGGTACGTGGGATCGTTGTAGTTGTCTGCGGTCACGTGCAGCCGGTACTTCGTGTAGCAGCCGGGCCGGTCGACCTCGAAGGTGCGGATGGGGTCGCCGTACCATCCGGTCTGGTTCGTCTCCGTGTCCACGGTGATCCAGGACGAACCATTCCAGCCCTGGAGCGTCCAGTTCCTGGGACCGCGCTGTGCACAGCAGCTGCCATTGGCGTAGGTGATCTGGTACGAGGTGACCGGCTTGGCGGCACCTCCACCCCACTCGTAAGCGAGCCAGACCGCGGTGGCGTACATGTTGGACAGCCAGAGCGTGGCAGTGGTTGCGTCGAACACCTGCCAGGGCGGATAGCTCGATGAATAGACACCGCTGCTGGTGACGAGCCCCGACGGGCTCGTGTCGCCAGACATCGTGGGAACTTGCGACACCACGTCGCGGCCCTGGAGCTGGAGGGACGCAATGGAGACGAGCGTGATCGGATGGCCGGGGTCATTGTAGTTGTCCGCCGTCACGTGGAGCCGGTACTTCGTGAAGGACCCTGGATGGTCGACCTCGAAGGTGCGAATGGGATTGCCGTACCATCCGGTCTGGTTCGTCACCGTATCCACGGTGGTCCAGGATGCGCCGTTCCAGCCCTGGAGCGTCCAGTTCTTGGGGCCGCGCTGCTCGCAGCAGCTGCCGTTGGCATAGGTGATCTGGTACGAGGTCGCCGTCTTGGCGACGCCTCCACCCCACTCGTAGGCGAGCCAGACCGAGGAGGCGTACATGTTCGACAGCCAGAGGGTGGCGGTCGTCGCATCGAGAGCCTGCCAGGGCGAATAGCTCGATGAATAGACGCCGCTGCTGGTGACGCTTCCCGATGGGCTCGTGTTGCCGGACATCGTGGGGATCAAGCTGCTGGTTCCTGCCACACCGCAGGAGGCCTGGGAGGCCATGCCCATGTCGAGCATGAGCTCTTCGTCTTCCGAACTGGTCTCGCCGCATGCAAGGAGCGCCAGCGCGCATAACGACGTCAGTCCACCCCATCGTGACTTCGATTGCATTGCTCGATCCTCTCCGTCGGGCCTGCGGTGAGCTAAACGGCTCGCAACAGGTTGCCCGAGCGCATCCTACAACGCCGAGATCGTGCGTCGAGGAAGCCGGACCGAGATCCCTCTTCGTTCAGGCCTCGAGATCGTGAGTGCCCTGGTCGGTGGGCCTGCGCGGGGGGCTTCGAGGACGGCGATGGAGAGCGTGGACGCGCGTTCTTCATGGCGGCGGAGCGCGATTCCGTCGCGGATGGGCTCCTGATGGGAGGGTGCTTTTGGCGTGGGGGACGCGTGACTACGGGGTCGGAGGTGTCGTCGGCGCGCTGGCGGGAGGTTCTGCGGCGGCGCTGGTCGACGCGCTTGCAGGGCTCGCGGTGATGCGGGCCGGGGCGCCGCGATCGAAGGTGAGACGCCAGGTGGCCTGGACCGCGTTGCCGTCGTCGCCGGGGATGACGAGGGTGTTGTTGAGGGTGTTGACCACGCACTCGGAGAGCGCGGCCGCGGCCGGGGGCAGAGGTGTGGCTCCTGCAGGGCGGTAGACGGACGCTTGCAGGATCTGTGAGCCGCTGTCGTCGGGGTAGCCGTAGAACAGCACGGTCACGGTCGTGGGCTCGGGGGGGGCCTCGTTGAAACAGAACCGGAGGAGGTGCTGTCGTTCGTCGATGGCGTGGGTGATCGCCTGCTGCCACTGCTGCGGTGTGCGCAGCATGGTGCCCTGGCGGGCGTAGCAACCCGAGAGGGCGAGCATGGCGAGGCAACCGAGGGCGAGGCGCTTCACTGGGCACCTTCCTGGGACGCGGGATCGCCGTCTGCGGGAGGCGGCAAGGCGCGTGAGGGCGGGCAGGAGGGCGGTGGAGGGAGCTGGCCGCCGACGAGGGTGTCCCCCTCGACCCGCACGTAGGGGGAGTAGGTGCAGCCCGTCATCGAGGCGAGCAGGCCGAGGGGGAGCACGAGTGACACCGCGGCTCGGGCCATCGTGAGGCGCTTGCGCTGCTGGAATGCGTGGCTGTTCATGGTGCCTCCTGGGCGGCTGGGGCTTTCGTGGTGACGAGCTTGGCGGGGTCGAAGACGATCCACCAGGTGCCCACGCCGCGGCTCTTGTCGCCGGCCGGAAGGGCGATGTCGCTGAGCGCTCCCACGACGCAGCGGGAGAGGGCGTCGTCGATCGGGGTGCCGTGACGTCCCGGGGCTTGCGAGGCGACGAACGATTCGCCGACGAACACGCTTTCGAAGAGCCGGACGACGACGAGCTTGGACTCTTTCGGAGGGACTGGTTCGCCCGTGGGAGACTGGCCGCGCCGGCGGGGACGCCTGGCGTCGGGACCTGGCGGAGGTGGGGGCGGCTGATCCGGAGATGCTGCTTCTGCCTGAGCGTAGCAGGCGTAGAGCGCGTCGGAGCGCGCGTCGATTTGCTGTCCGACGAGCGACTGCCATTCCACGGGGGTGCGGGCTGTCGCGCCGCCCCCTTTGTCGACCATGCAGCCGCTCAGCGTCACGACGCCGAGGGTGATGCAGAGCGTACGCATCATTTCGCACCATCCTTTCGCGGCGTAGCGCCTTCGGTGTCCGTCGGTCTCCGACCTTCGGGTCCACCTCGCCGACCCCGAGGACCGCCAGGGCCTTCCGGGTAGACGATGACGAACTCGACGCGGCGGTTCTTCTCGCGTCCCTCCTCGGTGTCGTTGCTGGCGACGGGGTTCTCGGAGCCGAAGCCCTTGGGGGTGAGCACCTCGTTTTTCACACCGCGATCGGTCAGGGCTTTCACCACGGCCTCGGCGCGTGCTTGCGAGAGGGTCTTGTTCTTGTTCCGGTCACCCTCGCTGCTGGAATGACCCTGAACCTCGATCTTCGGTAGCTCCGGGTGTTCTTTCAGCGTCTGTGCGATCTCGTCGAGGAGCGACGAAGACGCCGGCAAGATCACGGCCTGGTTCACGGCGAACTGGATCTTCTCGTTGATCTCCAGCCGCTCTTTCCCGAGGGTCACACGCCGGCGTGGTCTCTGAGGCGGAGGTCTTGGAGGTGGACAGTTCAGTTCTTCGCCGACGCCCACGATCGTCTCTCCGTGGAACTGCGTGTACCGAGGTACGCAGGCCGTGGCCGAGAGCAGGGCAGCGAAGATCCCGAAGAGAGGGTAACGGGAACGCATCGACGCCGACCCTAGTCCAGTCGGCTGCTCCCGCGAGGAGCAAAACAACGCGGAATCGTCGGCTGTCGATGGATCCCGTCGTGAGCGGCATCTGGGAGGTGCGCGTCGTAACTCCGCACGACAGGCGTGCAGAGCTGCATTGCAGGCGGGGTCGAGGCGCGAAAAGCAGGATTCCGACGCCTCTCGTTGCATGGGTGCAGGCGCACGGTCGTCCATCGGACGTGTGGCAGCCAGCCACCGGGAGGTTGACGATGCTCCGAGCGTTCCATGCAAAGTCTCTCATCTCCGTGTCCGCGCTGCTCGTCGTGCTCCTGGGGTGCAGCTCGGAGCACACGTCGACGACTTCTACGACGGGCGACCCTCCGGAAGGCGCCGGGGGCTTCGGCGGAAGTGGTGGCGGCGTGGGGGGCTCGGATGGGAGCGGTGGCGGCGTGGGGGGCTCGGATGGGAGCGGTGGCGGCGTGGGGGGCTCGGATGGGAGCGGTGGCGGCGCAGGGGGCTCTGGCGGGAGTGGTGGCGGCGCAGGGGGCTCTGGCGGGAGTGCATTGGCCTGCGACGAGCGTTGGACGGCGGCGTGTCCTTTGCCTGGTGGGGGGGCGACGCCGACGCTGCTGGTGCAAGGCATCCAGGGACCCAAAGATCTCCAGATCGCAGGGGATTTTCTCTACTGGAGCACCTATCCCATCGCGACCTTCAATCAGGGAACGGTGACCCGTATGCCCCTTCAGGGAGGGGCAGAGCAGGTGGTCGTGACGGGGGTCAACCCCGGCAAGCTGATGATCCGAGGGAGAAGAGTCTACTGGGTCGAGTTCGGCCGAACGATCCAGTGGCGCGACACCCTGAGTGGCGCGCAGGGAACCCTCTGGAGCACCTCGGATCTGACCGGGAAAGTCTCCGACATGATCGCCGACACGGCGACGGGGCGTTTCTACTGGACGTACGATGGGACATCAGGAGCCGCCGTGATGACTGCTCCTTTCGACGGAGGCGCAACAACGCGGCTGGCCTCGTTGCCCCGGGGAAGCTTTCACTACGACGAGTGGGTACGGAACATCGTGGTCGATTCGCAAGCCGTTTACTGGACCACGACCTCTGCCGTGATGCGCGCGAACCTCAATGGAAGCGGACTCACGGTGCTCGCATCGACGCCATGTCCAGAAGAGTTCAGCGAGGTGATCTCCGGGATCGCCGTCGACGAGAGCCACGTGTACTGGATCGACAGGAGCGGCCCTGGCGATGCCGTCCTTCGCATTCCGAAGCAGGGGGGAGAGACCGAGGTGATCTCGGACGCCTCGGTCAACGCACATCACCTCGTGCTTCGCGATGGTTTCGTCTTCACGAATGGGATGGAGAGTGGCATCGGGACGATGCTCATCATGAAGGGCCCCAAGGCGGGAGGTTGCCCGACCCAGGCGCTGGTGGCGCAACAGCACTCCCCCTTCGCGTTCGTGGTGGCGGATTCCAGCCTCTACTATCTGCATGGCCTCTTCGCGAATGGCAACGCGCCCGCTTCTCTGAGCGTCGTCCCGTTGTGAGGTGCGTTCGGGGGCGCGAGAGGCCTCGTCGTCACTGAATGGCGGCCTCGCCACGAGCTCCCCTGGCGCGGGCGGCCTCGCGCCAGGTGGCTTCGGGGACGCTCACGGCGAGGACGTCGATCCGCTCGTCCGGTGGTAGGCGCTCATCCATGAGGATCTGCCGGATCCGGGGGTGCTCGTCGAAGTCGGGTGCGATGACGAACTGCAGGGTGACGAAGAAGGTGATGGCTGGCTGGAAGGTCAAGCCGTGGCGCCGGGCGCGCGCGATGCCAGCCTCGGCCAGCGCGCGCAGCTCGCTTTCGGTGTAGCGGAAGACTGCCGCGTGGTGCGTCTGGCGCAGGTGGCGGCAGAGTCTGTCCAGGTAGGGCTGGATGCTGCGGTCCTGAGACGTCGCGATTCGTTCTGGCTGGATTCCCATGAACCCCTCGTTTTTCCGGCCGGTCCGAGGTTGCGGCAGGGGAGCCGCTGTCGGCCGTCGGCGGACACGCCGTGGTCCACGGAGACAGCTAGGGCTGCCATCCTCGGTTGGACAGCCCTCGGGTCGAAGAGAGTCGTCGAACCAGGGTAATCCCGCTTCCGGAAACCGCCATTCCGTGAGCGCTGGCCATCGTTGTGCGCTGGTCGGAATCCCGCGGGCCCCCGGCCGGGTCCGGGATACGTTCGGGCCGAGGGCACGATGCAACCTCCGTTCGCGGTTCCCTTGAGCCTCCCCGACCTCGCGGCCTTCTCAGGGGCTGAGCTGATCTTTTCGTCTTCGTACGGAGGAAGCGACGGTGCCACCGGGACGTCGGTGGTCGTCGATGTGCAGACCTGGCCGCCCCAGGTGGTCACCCATGCGCTGACGGGGCGCGTGTTCCACGCGGCGCGAAGCCGGCGTGGTCGCTGGTTGGTGCACGGGTACAGGGATCGGGACCCACGGTTCGACCCGGACCTGGAGAGCCCAGGGGACAGCGCCCCTCCACGGCACACGTACTTCCTCCGGATCTACGAGTCCGGGGCCGACACGCTCCCGTCCCTGGAGTGTCCGGAGCCGGTGCCGCCGCCGAATTGGGACGAGGCGCTGAGGCCGCTCGACGAGGTGACGCGCAGCTCCGAGCGGGCGCACGCCTACAACGTCGACGATGTCGCTTACGTCGGAGAGATGCCGGTCCTCTTGCCGCGGTTCTCCGGCATCGACGAGCGCCATCACCCTTACGTGCTGCGCGACGGTGCGTGGGTCGAGGAGCGGAGCGTCCCTCCCTACCGGCGGCCCGACGAGAGTGGCTCGGAGCGCTGTTCGATGCGCGTGATCCAGCTCGGGGATGGCTGTGATGTGCTGCTCTGGGATGGTCACGGTCTGGAGTGGGATGGCCGGCGCTTCGTGACGACCTTCGAGCCTCGCATGCGCGCTCCCTGGTGGCAGCGGTTCACGCCGGTCCCCGTGGACCAGGACGGGTTCTTCTTCCTGGACGAGCGCTCTGCGCTCGTGGAGGCGCGCCGCGGCAAGGCAGACCTCGTCCAGCACCTCGCCGGGATGTCGATCCAGACGATGGGTCCTGGCCCTCAGGGCACCCTCCTGCTCGAGCTCACGAGCGGTGGCATCATGCTCTACGACCCTGCCGACGACGCGCTGGTGAAGGTCCCCGCGAGGTGCTTGCCCCCGCGCAAGGGGACGAGCTTCCTTCGATGGAGCGACGCAGGGATCCTCGTCGTGGCGCGTGAGCTGCGCGGGTCCTTGGTGCTGTTCGGGGTGCCCGGTGAGGAGCTCACCGCGTTGCCACGCAAGCGCGTCAGCGCCAAGGCCCGCCGCCAGACGATCCATGTCCGGCCCGCCTGCGCCGCGCTGTCGGGGACACGCTCCGCCTCCCGAGCGCGGGTGTCCGCCGAGCTCACGGAGGGGATCTCGCTCATCGCCGACGACTGCGCTGTGCTCGCCCACGCGCAGGACGCGCCGCGGTGGCGGTGGAGTGGCGACGCCGAGGTGGTGGCGCTCGGCACGGGCGATGGGCGGGTGGCGGTGCTCGATGGGCGGGGGACGCTCTGCGAGCTGGACGGGCAGACCGGGAAGCTCGTTCCAGGCCGCGAGTCCCTCGTGACGGTGGGCCCCTCGGCACGCTCGCTCGCGGCCTCCTCGTCAGGTCTCTGGGCCGTGCTGGAAGAGGGAGGGGTCTGGCTGGTGGGGCTCCAGGAGCCGACCCGGCTTCCCTTCGAAGCGCCGCTCGCTGCCGCGTTCGACGGGGTGGGGCGTCGGCTTCTGGTGACCGGACAGCGTGGACGCGCCGCCCTCGTGTTCCCCGCGACGGGCGTGATGGAAGCGCTGCCTCCGTTGCCGGAGGAGGTGCACGCCGTGGCGTGGCTCGATGGGGATCGCTGGCTCGCGCTGGGGCAGCGAGGGGTGCTGGACTTCGATGCGGCGACCCACGCCTGGCGGCTGTTGCATCCTTGCCAGGCGGGCGATGGGCTGGTGCGTTCTCCCGATGGCACCTGCGTGGCCATGGTGTCGTCGAAGGGCAGCGAGGTCTTCCAGGTGGAGCCGTGGAAGAGCCTGTCGAGCGTCACCTACCCGGACACGTTCCAGCCGCCTCCGGGGGGGACGGTGGGGACACGGTTGAGGGTCCACGGGGCTGCGTTCCTCGACGAGGCCCAGCTCGTGGTGGGGCTGACCGGAGGCAACGGCAACCTCGTCCGCATCGGCACGAGCGCAGCACAATGCCTCGATCGGTTCCCGGGGATGCCCTGTGAGCGCTGGCTGTTCGTCTGCGCGGGGTCGATCCTGATTGCCAACGCCGTGCCAGGCGCCTGGACCGGCGACGACGGGCAAGCAGAGTAGCCCTCGACGGCGTCGAGCTTGCCGCCGAACTCGCTCCCCGTCGTCCGGTGGCGGGGTGCTGTCGGTGAGCTGCAAGGCGCTGTCAGTAAGTTGACCGAGGCCCTGGCCTCAGGCGAACGTCGGCGTGCGTGAAGGAGGACAGCGCTCCCGTGCGCGCGGTGCCGCGGAGCCAGGGCTGCTGGAGGCGCCCTGGTGGTTGGAGCGGGAGACCCACGCGAAGGCGATGAGCCCTTCACGGAGTGCTGGCTTCCATCGTTGCGGGGGGCGCTGGGGGGCAAGCTTTCACGTCCGCAAGCCGTCATGGCGGATCGGTGTTGATCCGATTTGTTAGTTGTTTAATTTCATGTGGTTAGCTTGATTCTCGGTAGTTGTTTCGAGGTTTTTGAACGGGAATCTGGCCCGCTGAACGTAGGGGCAGGGAGACGGCCGGTTCAATCCATTGAATGGAGCGACGCTCTCTGCCGGCGGTTCGTCGAAAAACCGAAGAAGATCCATCGACTTGAACTTGTGGATTCGCCCTGATCTGAGCGCTTGAGCGAGATGGTTCCCGCAGTGGTTGAAGTTATCGGGATCCGATCCAACTAGCGGTAATTGTTTGAATTTGGGCTCGATTCAGCGGTGCAAGGCGCCGCGGTGAGCCAGCTCGCGTCGCGGACCTGAGGGCGTGTGCGCTGTGCCGTCACGCACCGTGGCGGGGGGGCCTGCCGTGAGGTGGGGCAGGGGCAGAGGCAGCGTCCAGGCGTCGAACGGAGCAGATGCGTGGAGGCTCGGCCACCTGGAAGTGTGCGCTTCGGCGAGGCTCGAGGCGCTTCATCCTTGGCGATCTGGTTCGTCGATGCGTGAACGCTGGTGAAACGGAAGCCCCTGCATCCGAGGGGAGGGATGCCGTGTGGTAAGTTCAGGGATCGGCGGAAGCGGAAGACGGTGCTCGATGCGTTCGCGTGACTTCGGCAGGCTCGTGGCGTCCGGCTCCTGGAGGGGGCGTCGCTCGGGTCATCGGATGGGGCCGGGCTTCGCCGCCTCGGCCGCATGCGCTGAGCCGGCGTGAGCGCGCATCTGCTGCTCTTCCGGGTGCTGACGACGACGGCGGCGCGTGCCGCCGCGCCGAGCGCCGTACCGCTGTACCTCGGTCTCTTGCTGGTGCTCCCCGTGCTGTTCGGACCGAACGGCCTCCGCGCCGAGACCGTGACCCGCGCTGCGCAGGCTTCTCCGGCCCTGGCGCTGGGGTTGCTCTCCATGTGGCTGCTCCTCACGGCGCACGTGGCACGGGCGGTGGTGGAGCTGCCCGAGGCGCTCCTTCTGCGGGCGCTTCCGGTGCACCGAGGGGTCTTCCTGGGGATCACCGGGCTGCACCTGGCGGTGATCCACGCGCCCTGGGGCGTGCTGTGGGGCAGGGGCGAGGGGGGGCTCGCCGGGATGGGGGCGCTGGCCGTGGCCGTCGGTCTGCACGGCCTGCTCCTTGCGCGCTCTTCTCGGCTGACGGAGCTCGCTGCGGCCGTGGTGCTGGTGGTGGTCGCCGCGCTGCCGGGTGAGGCCTCGGCGCCGCTCGCCGCGCTCGTGGCACCCTTGGGTGTGATGGCTGCGTGGCGACGCGCACCCGAGCGGACGTCGAGCGCTCGAGGGGGGGGGCTCCCGCACTGGGCGCCGGCCGCGCTCGCGGTGGCGCTGCTCCGGGTGGCACGTCGGGCCGAGCCAGGGGTACTCCTGCGGGGCATGGTGCTCGCGCTGCTCGGCGGGCTCGTCACACCGTTCGCGATCCGGGGGCATGACGTGGAGGTGCCGGCAGAACGGTGCGCCCTGTCGCTGCAGATCGCGGGAGTGACCCTCGCGGTCGGGGGGGCCGGGATCGGTGCTGCCGTGCTGCGGGCGGAGCAAGCGCAGGCCTGGCTGCTCGACGCCCTCGGGGTTTCCGGTGGCCTGCGCACCCGCGGTGCGGCTGGAGCGTCGGGCGTCGGAGGCGCGCTGCTCGGATGGGCCCACGGCGGGCTGACGGCCTTCGGCCTCGGAGCGAGCCCTACGCTGGTCGTGAGGCTCGTGGTGGAGAGCACCCTCTGGGGGGCTTCGCTCGGCGTGATGGCAGTGTGGCACGCGCGGGAGGCGCTCGTCGCAGGACCGCGTCGGGATCGCGTGGGCTCGATCCGCGTCCTGCTGCTCTCAGGGCTCACGGTTTCCTTGGCTGGCTGGCTCGGAGAGGTGGCGATCGTGCCCATCGCCGGGCTGAGCATCGCCCTCGCCGCGCTCTCGGCGCGAAAGGCTGCGGTGCTTCCTCCGCCGCGCTGCGCGCGAAATTCAGGAGGCACGGCGCGATGAGCCTGCGCATCGAGGGGCTTCACAAACGTTTTGGCGGCCGTGAGGTGCTCCGGGGCGTGGAACTCGGCATCGAGCCGGGTGAGCGGGTGGCGCTCGTCGGCACCAATGGCGTGGGCAAATCGACGCTGCTCTCAGTGGTCGCCGGCCTCATCGAGCCCGAGGCCGGCACCGTGGTGCTGCACGGCACGTCGCTCCTGGGCCGAGACGCCCCCGCACGCGCAGGTCTCGGCTACCTGCCCGAGGCGGCCGCTGCCCCGCCGCACCTTTCCGTGCGCGAGCTGCTCGCGCTGGTCGCAGCGCTCAAGCGCGCCCCATCGCTCGAAGGAGCCGTGCTCGACCGCGTCGGAGCGCGTTCGACTCTCGATCTGCGCATGGGCAGCCTCTCGCTCGGCCAGCGGCGGCGCGCGTGCCTCGCGGCTGCCCTGGTTGGCGACCCCACGTTGCTCGTGCTCGATGAACCCACGAACGGACTCGATCCAGCTGGGCTGACCATGCTGATCGCGCTGCTGCGCGAGCGCGCTGCTCAGGGCGCCATGGTGCTCGTGGCGACGCACGATTTTTCCTTCGCTGATGCGATCGGCGCACGACACGTCCGTCTCGAAGAGGGCCGCGTCCAGGGCTGAAGACACCGCCGCGACGGGCCTGCTACAAGCGAAGCAAGGACCCGTGAAGTCTTGGAGGTCCCAATGAATCCGTGGCGTGAGATGCGCGGTATGCCGCGGGATCTCTGGATCTTGGCGGCTGCCATCCTGGTCAACCGGATCGGGAGCATGGCCGTACCGTTTCTGTCGCTGTACCTCATCCGTCATCTCGGTCATGACACGGCCGTCGCCGGCCTCATGCTGGGATCCTATGGCGCCGGCGCGTTGCTCGGCGCGACGGCGGCTGGACGGCTGTGCGATCGCATCGGTCCTGGCAGCATCCTGATCGGCTCGATGCTGGCGTCGGGTGGCTTGTTGCTCGCCTACCCGCTCCTCCGCACCATCACCGCGCTGGCGGTCGTGACGTTCGCGCTCGCTGCCACGGCCGAGGCATTCCGACCAGCCAGCCTGGTCGTGGTGACGGCGCTCGCCCCGCGCGACCGCCGCAAGCCGGCCTATGCCTTCGCACGCCTGGCAGCGAACCTCGGGATGAGCATCGGTCCCATCGTCGGCGGTGTGCTCTCCGAGCTGTGGTTCCCTTCCCTCTTCCTCGTCGAGGGCGCCACCAGCCTGCTCACGGCGCTGCTGGTCTTCGTGTCTCCCCTGCGGCACCGCAGCCGTGGCGTGCAGATGGACGACGTCCCTCCGAGTCTGGCGGGGGGACCTGCCTCTCGCGATCCGATCCTGCTCGCGCTGCTCGTCGGGGTGCTGCTCACGGGGATGATCTTCTTCCAGTTCGACTCGACATTGCCGCTCTATCTCGTGCGGCATCTCGAGATGCCCGGCTACTCGTTCGGCGCGCTGATCACGGTCAACACGCTGCTCATCGTCTTCCTCGAGCTCCCGCTCAACAGCGCCACGGCGCACTGGCGGCACGTGTGGGCCCTTGGCCTCGGGGCGACGCTGCTCGGCGGCGGTTTCGGCGCGCTGGCGCTGGCGGACGGGCCCTTCACGCTCGCCCTGAGCGTGGCGGTGTGGACCTTCGGTGAGATGATCCTCACGCCTGCCGCGACCGCCGCCATCGCCGAGCGGGCACCCGTGGGGCGCATGGGCGAGTACATGGGGCTGCACAGCACCACCACGGGGCTCTCGTTCATGCTCGGCCCCTCCGCTGGCCTGCTCGTGCTGAACCACTTCGGTCCTCAGGTGCTGTGGCCCTGCGCGCTGGCCGTCGGCGTGATGGCGGCCCTGATCTTCGGGACCGCGACCGCGAAGATTCCCAGGCAGACATCGCTGCAGGCAGACACCGTGGCGCTGGAGGCAGGGCCCGTCGAGCAGATGCCTCCCGAGGTGGTGCCCTCCGAGGATGCAGCCGCCCGAGGAGGGGCCGAGACGGGGCTCGTGGTGTCGCCAGAAGCGGCCGGAAGCTCACGCCTCGGCCCCTCCACCGACGTGGCGAGCCTGCGGCAGGCTCGGCAACCCGCGCCTTGCCCCTCCAGCGAGCCGGCCTATGATCCTCCCCCGTGCTTGGACCAGAACGGTACGGTGCGAGGTGGGCAACGAGGGTCCTTATCGTCGCCTCCCTCGGTGGATGCAGCCGGACGGGAGCGGAGCCCCAGGATGCAGCCGCCCCGGGGGACACGGCGGCCCACGCCGAGAGCCATGATGGCGAGCGTGTCCAGGGGGACGAGCCCGCTGCAAGGGAGAAGCCTGCTGGCGGCGAGGAGGCGCTCCAGCGGGCCGAACCTCCCGCGCAGGATGACGAGGAGGCGACTCCGTCGGCGGAAGCGCGGCGGGTGATGCTGCGGCGCCTCGCGGACGACGTGAGGTTGCTGCGTCACAAAGAGACGCTGACCACTCAGTACGGCGACAAACCCCCGTGGCCGCTGGAGGTGCAGACGGTGAAGCTCCCGGCAGGGAGAGAGGCGCTGCTGATCCTCGGACCTCCGGAGGCACGCGAGCCGCTGGTGCTGGTGCTCGAGGCGGATGGCGGGCGCGCCTGGACCAAGGAGATGCCCCTCGTGGGCGTGTTCCCCGGCGTGCACGAGATGGCAATCCTGAGCGCGGCCGAGGGCGGGGTGGCCCTCGCGTTCTGCGATCCGGAGGGAAAGCTCGCGGCGCTGCGGCACTGGGACGCCGACGGTGGGATCGTGGCTGACTACGAGGTCGTCGACGCAGGTGGATGCGCTGCGCTCTCGGCCGCGCACTGGCCTGGTCACGGGATGGTGTTGGCCGTCGCTGGCGAAGAAGGGGCCCGGACGCAGATCATCGATCGTCAGGGCGGGCGGGCCTGGGGGCGAGCCGGGGTGTTCCTGCCCTGGCAGTCGATGACGGGAGCGCCCGTGAGCATCGCGCCAGACGGAGATGGGCTCGTGCTGCTCCAGGTCGGGGCGCTGCACGGGACCAGCTCGTCGGTGCTCCTGGCGATGCGCTACGACGGGCGCGGGAGCGCTGCCTGGGGGGCGCCCCACCGGGTCGGCCCGGCGCCTGCGCAGAAGGCCGCTCGCGTGGTGGCGACGTCCGCTGGCGGAGGTGTCGTGCGCGTGCAGACCGGAGGTCGCTCGGTCGTGATTTCGGCTGATGGGAACGTGAGTCCCCTGGCCCGGTAGTCGACACGTGCCCTGACGAGCGCACGGTCACCGACGCCCTCACGTTGTCTCTTTCGAGGTGTCGTCACCTCAAGCTCGTGGGCGTCGTTCCTCGGCGAGCAGCATCTGGACCGTGTAGGGGACCGAGGCGACCCCCGCGAGCTCTGCCAGCGCATATGCGATGTGCTCACGGCTTGCTTGCGGAGGGATGCCGACGATGGCGCAGCTCGCACCTTCACGGCGCAGATCGCTCCATTGTTCGATGCGAATCGAGGCCACGGCTTTGTAGACGGCCACGGTCAGTCGCTTGGGCCGCAGCCGATCGAGCGCGCGCATGGCAAAAGCGATCCGATCGAAATCCTCGGGGTCGCGGTACTCGATGCGGTGTTGAGGATCGACCTGCTCGTAGCGACTGTCGCGCGGGCGCACCTGCGGAGTGTACCCCGGCCAGGCGACAGGTCACGTGTCGCTTCTGGAGCGACGTGTTCAGTCTGGTGGGCCGGCGAGACGCGACGTCGATGGGGAGCAGAAGTGAAATCTTCGGGGCACGCAGGAGCTGCGTTCGATGCTCGGGCACGGTGCCAGTGAGCGGAAGATTGAAGGGGGTGGGCACCTTCGGGTGATCTATTTACTCGTAGCCGAGTTCCTGCAGCCGTTGCTTGAGCCAGATGTAAAGGCCCAGGCCAGGAGCGAACGCCACCGCTGTGAGCAGCCAGCCGAACGACGTCAATTTTCTGTCCGCGGGCCGGACGAAGTGACGCCCGATGCCCGTCGTGCCATCTCCTGGCGCCCCGGTGACGACCAGCAGCAATCCGAAGAGGAGAAACGCTGGCGCGACGAACAGCGCTTTGCCCGATGTCCTGATGGAAGCTGTTCCCATCTCGGCTTCACGGAGGACGTCGAAGAGGCCCATCTTGAGGAACCAGACGCCAATCCCGGTGAGCAGGAGCCCGCCCCCTCTGGCCTTCTGGGCGTCCGACAGGGAGTCGAGCATGCGACGCTCCCTGACACGTTACGAGGGCGAGCGGCGAGGGCGAGCGGGGCAGGGGACGGTCATGTCGAGGAGACGACGGACCCGATCACCGGGGTGACGACCTCGGGGCAGCAGAGACATCACCGCCGGAGAGGGGGATCTCCGAGAGGGATCGCTTCGGCGCTGCTGCTGCGAACGCGCTGTGCGAGGCGGTGGCGACGAGACAGGCGACGCCGCACGCGAGGGCAGCCGCGGACAGTCCCAAGGATCCGAGGAGTGCTTGCCCTGCGCGCGCCGGATCGCCACGAACCACCTCCATGATGCGGTCATGCTCGCGGTAAATCCCGGCGGACGGCATCACCGAAGCCGCGGCCTCGTGGCCGAGACCGAGGTCGAGCTGACGTCGTGCCCATGAGAGGCTCGGGTCATTGGGCGCGCAGGTACGCATGTCGCGCAGCTTGCCTGCCGCCCGGTGGGCCCGGATGACGCCGACGCCATTCGAGAGGAGCAGGACGCCGATGACGACGACCGAGGTCACGCCGAGCCAGCGAGAAACACCGAGCTCGGGTCGACCCATCCCGGGGATGAAGGTCCAGTCCGGGAGTGCCGCCAGCGTCCCCATGGCCACGGCTGCCGAGACGGCGAGCCAGACGGCGCGCCTGTCCGCGCCATGCACCAGTGAACCAGGGCGCGCTCTGTCCAGACGTCGCGCTGCCATCAAGATCGCCGCGAACCCTGGCAAAAACGCGACCCCACACCAGAACCCGCTGGCCGCGCCTTCCCCCAGACCGTACCGCGACCAGGTCATCACGCCGACGAACCCACCAGCAAGCATGCCCGCGAGAAGGACGCTCGCCGTGGCCACGACCGTCGCCCTCCACCCTGGCCAGCGGGTGACCGGCTGAAGCAAGAGGCCGAGGAGCGACGAGGCCAGGGCCGCGATGGCCACGAGGGAGGGGCGGAGCCCCGCATCCATGTGTTCGAGGGCGCCGACCCGGAAGAAGTCCGCGGCCATCCATCCGCCAGCGACACCGAGCACGGTGAAGGGAAGGACGAGGTGGAAGCGCGGCCCGGGAACATGAGGAGAGAATCCGGAGAGGAGCGCCGCCGCGGACGAGGGGTCAGCAGATGAGGGCGTGAAGGTCGTCAGCGACGGCAAAGCAGGGGACACCGGAGCGTCCAGGGAGGCTTGAGCGTGGGTGGATGGCTGCATGGTCGGCTCCTGGCCAGAGGGAACCATCGTCGAGGCGGCTGCCAGGCGCGGTCCGCGCCGAGGCGTCCTGCGCCGGACAGGCCTTCCTTGGAACTGGAGGGGTCGGCGAAGTTCCCGTGTTCCGAGGGCGCCTGAAGAAAAGCCGCGAGGGGATCGACTTTTCCGCTGCGGTCACCTCAGGAGCGGGCTCCGGAGCGACCTCACGTCCTGTGGTGGCGAGGAGGGGGGCGTGGGAAGCGGGAACACGTGATCGTTTCGGTTCTCTCTTCAAGGTCTTGCGTTGCTGCGCGGTGGCGGCTAGGTTCCGCCGCGTCCGGCCCGTCCCCATCGTCTAGCCCGGCCCAGGACCCAGCCCTTTCAAGGCTGTTACGCGGGTTCGAATCCCGCTGGGGACGCCCATATCTCTTCGTAGCTTTTGCGAAGTCGACCGCAGAAGAGAGCTTCTTCGGTCAGAATTTCGGGGCAGATCGCTCTGGAACGAGAAGCGTGAGGACGTAGCGGAGGCGTTCCACCTCTCCGCGTCACGCGTGTCGTCGCTCTGTGAGCCACATGGACTCGCGCCCGGCGCGATTCATGATGCGCCGGGCGTCTCTCCGCGGATGATCATCCAGGTGCTGCCCGTCGTGTCGGGGAGCGTGCCAGGTGTTCTGCTCGCGGTCGCGCTGGCGAACAGCTCGGCAGTCCACGCTCGGTACAAAACTCGGGAGCGACGCGGCGCCGATGGTACGCCTCCGCCTCGTCCTGGGTCCCTTCGCTCCGGTCGATCGAACGACGCGCGTGGGGAACTCGACGCATGAGGCATTCGGCGCGCGAGGTCGGCATTCTCGTCGCAGAGGGGCCAGTCCGGCCGGAGCGGTCCAGTCCGGCCGATACAGCTCGGTACCGTTCACGTCGGTGCGACTCTCTCCCCCGGCGGACTGCGGTCTGGACAGCCGACACGGGGCCGGGACCGTGAAGGCTCCTGAATCCTCCTCCTGATTCGCACATGCACCTCGACGAAGCGCCAAGCAGGTGAGGCGGGGGAGGGGAAACGCCCGGGCCTGGGTGCGCAAGCCTCGAAACACTCGGCCGCGCGGCGCAAGTGCAGCGAGATCCCTGGAGAATCCTCCGTTCGAGATCCTGAACTGCAGAGGTTGCATTCGCAGATCCAAGAACAAAGTGATCGAGCGGGGAACTATTTTGTTGCTCTGCGCATCTGAAGCAGGGTAATCAATCGGGCACTGCATTATGACCTGCTATTGGAACGAGCCAATGACCGCCTCAGCCTTCCGTTTGGAAGGTTCGGCCGTCATTTGCCCGGTCATCAGCAAGCCTGGTGCGCCCGAAGCCAGCATGCCTGAGCATCTTCGTCGGTTCGAGGCGAAAGATCTCGGGAATCTGGGGAAGGGCTCCTAGAGGCGGCGGAATCCAGCGTCTGAACGACGTTTGAAAGGCCGCCTCGGGTAACCAGGCGGCCTTCGGCGTTTCTGGCCTTCGGTTCTCTCCTCCACCTGGCGACGGGTGACAGGGGTAAACCAGGGATCAGAGACCGGAGGTCGAGTGCTCCTACGGGGGAGCGCGGCGATTCAACCAGGCATTCGCCAAGGTGGGATCGTCGCAATGGGAGAGGTGTGCGCCTGAACGGCGTGCGCTGACAGGGGAGAGGTGTGTCTTGCGGCCGCGGGGTCGCAGTCGATGTTCACAGGGAGGAACTCCAGCGAGGATTCCCTCTCGAGAGCCGTAGCCTCACCGCCATTGCGGTGAACAGGGCATGGTGTGCCCTTTGGATTCGTAGCTCAATGGTAGAGCAGCCGCCTTTTAAGCGGCAGTGTGGAGGTTCGAGCCCTCCCGGATCCACCGGAGAACGAGGTGTGTATGAAGAGGGAAGGGTGAATCCAGACAGTCTCGACCCAGGTTCGTCCAGTCGGTCAGGGCTGCTTCCTTTCGAGGTTGCAGAAGCAGGTTCGAGTCCTGCCCCGAGGCCGAGCGGCTCTCCCAAAAGTGACCTCCCAGAGGTCCACTTGCCGGGAAAGTTGTATCATTCAATCGGAAACTAGCTGTAAAAACGATTGAAGATGAGACTGGCGAATGAAAATTGAGATTGACTCTGGTGGCGAATGGAGTAAATGGATTGGGCAGAAGACGATGATGAACGTCCTGAAAGACAGCCGCGGCGATGTTCGCGGAGACAATCGCCAGACACGGCGCGGGTTGCCCTCGGGGCAGCCTGTGGTGCGGTGCGCCGGCGCCCCCGAAGGGGCCAAGGCGGACTGCACTCGTGGCGGTGGGTTTCGTCTATCCGGCGGGCATCGGTTCAGCATGCTCCCGGAGCAGAAGAGGGTACCTCTGACGGCATAGGCCGACATCCATTCACGGATGTTGGTGGAGGCCGCCCGGGGAAGACCCGAGGCGGCCTCTGTCGTTTCAGGCTCACGTCCTGGATCGCGGAGCACTCGGGCAATCATGGACACCGTGGGTGTCGAGGCGCAATCGCGCGGCCGTGGGCCGGGTGTGTTGTGCCGCGGAGGCGCGCCGCCTCCCACCCGCCCTTGCCCCGCACCTCGCGGGCGTCCCCTGGCTTGTTTCTCACAAGCAAGGCGGAGATGGCTCTCCGCGACTGGATCCGTGGCTCAATGGTCAGAGCAACCGCCTCTTAAGCGGAAGTGTGGAGGTTCGAGTCCTCCCGGATCCACCCTGCCGGGATCGTCTAATCTGTCGATTGGCGGTCTCTGAAGCCTTCGGGGCAGGTTCGAGCGCTGCTCCCGGTACCGACCTCCCTCCCATCGAGAGAGGCTGCGCACGGCATCGTGCGTCTGCGTCCAGGAGTTGTTGATTGAAACGATAAATGAGTTCGACGATTGAAAATAAAATGGTTGACTTCTGAATCGGGTGAGGTAAATAGAATGGAGAGGTGACGACGGTGGATACGCGAGGCGACAGTCGGCAGCGCCGACAGAGGTGGAGCGAGCTGTTCTTCGTGCAGCTCGACGCCTGTCATACCGATGCTCTCTCTCGAGAGACGGTGAGCGGTGCCTGCGCAGGCATCGAGGGGCGCTTCGACCCTCGTCGGTCCATGTTGCAGTCGGGTTTGTATCTGAGCCCGATCGAGAGAATGAGAAACCCCCGAACGGCATAGGCGGGCGTCCTTCTGGATGTCTGCGGAGGCCGCCCGGGGAAGACCCGAGGCGGCCTCTGTCGTTTCAGGCTTGCGCCTGAGGCACGGAACCCCTCGAACGAGGAATCCGGTCCGCGAGTTCGTCAGGCCCTGAATTCCTTCAGGTCCCTGGCCGTCGCTTCCCGCCAGTCATGGCAGGAGGGGCATTTGCGGCAGGTCCTTGGTGGGTCGCTCCCTTGGGAGACGGGGGAGTGACCAACGGGAACGTAGGGGGCCGGAAGGCACCTGAATGGTACGCAGTACGTGGATGCTGAGCACTGGTGAGCTCAAGCGGCTGTAACCCGCCCGCTTCGGCTGTGGAGGTTCGAATCCTCCCGTCCACACCGGCCTGCCTCTGGTGGGCCATCGCGGAGACTCGTCTCCGCCCTGATCTCTGACAACCCGATCTCACGCGAATTGAGTGGGGCGCACCATGCGCCCCCCTCGTTTCAACGTAGCTCAATGGCAGAGCGACCGCCTGTTAAGCGGAAGGTTGGGGGTTCGACTCCCCCCGTTGAAGCCGAGAGCCTGTCCTGGTCAGGCTCTGCGCCCTCGTAGCTCAATGGTCAGAGCTCCTACCCCGTAAGTAGGTGATCCCGGTTCGATTCCGGGAGAGGGCTCCGTTCCAGGCCCGTTCATCCAGCGGTCAGGATGCCGGTCTTTCAAGTCGGCAACGGGGGTTCGACTCCCCCACGGGTCACTCTGTGTGTGCATGGGTCGTGAGCAAGTCTGGTGATTGCGCGGGGGTGAAAATCCCGTCAACCTGGTTCGATCCCAGGGCGACCCACTGTGTGTGTGATTGGTTCTGTGGGCGTTACTCATCTGGTGAAGAGGGCAGGTTGTGACCCTGCGAAGGCGGGTTCGATTCCCGTACGTCCACCCGGACGGGTCGTGAGGCCTCGGTTATCCTTTGGGTGGCTAATCCCGAGGCCATGCATTCATCCGTCCCAATCTCGCCTCGCCCATCCGGGCGGGCCGGAGGTGTCATCATGGCCAACTATCTTCAGCATTTCGCTTCGCTCTTCACTCGCCAGCGGGAGAAGGCCCTGCCCGAGCAGGTCCAGAACAGCGCCGGTGGCTTCGTCTTTGCGCTCGATGACTGGTCGCGACTCGACCGCTGGCTCATCCTCGGCGCCGACGGCGGCACCTACTACGCCTCCGAGCAGGCCCTCACCGTCGACAACGCCCGCGCCGTCCAGGCATGCCTCGCGTCCGACGGCGCGCGCACCGTGAAGCGGCTCGTCGAGATCAGCACCTCCGGCCGCGCGCCCAAGAACGAGCCCGCGCTCTTCGCCCTCGCCATGGCGGCCGGCGACGCGCAGCTCGAGACGCGCAAGGCCGCGCTGCAGGCCCTCCCGCTCGTCTGCCGTACCGGCACCGACCTCTTCCACTTCGCCCGCGCGGTGGAGGGGTTCCGCCGGTGGGGCCGCGGCCTCCGTAACGCGGTTGCCGGCTGGTACCTCGACAAGCCTGCCGAGGCCCTCGCTTACCAGGCCATCAAGTACCAGCAGCGTGACGGCTGGAGCCACCGCGACCTGCTGCGCCTGTCGCACCCGGTGGCCCGCACGCCCGAGCAGGCTGCGCTCTTCCGCTGGATCACCCAGGGCCTGGACGGCATGGCCAAGGAGACGGCGAAGGGAGGGGCGCTGAGCCCCGCTTCGCTGCCGGAGCTCGTGCGCGGCTTCGAGGCGCTCCGCGCGTCCACGAACCGCAAGCAGGTGCTGGCCCTCATCCGGCAGCACCGCTTCACCCACGAGATGCTCCTCACCGAGTGGAAGAACGACCCCGAGGTCTGGGCGGCGCTCCTCGAGCACATGCCTCAGACCGCACTCGTCCGGAACCTCGGCAAGATGACCGCCGTCGGCCTCCTCGTCCCGGGCAGCGACGCGGCCCGCAAGGTCGCGCAGCAGCTCGTCGACAAGGACCGGCTCCGCAAGGCGCGCGTCCATCCGGTGGCGCTGCTCTCGGCCCTCAAGGTCTACGAGCAGGGCCACGGTGAGCGGGCGCAGAAGCGCGCCAACGCCCTCTCCTGGACCCCGGCCCGGGAGATCGTCGACGCGCTGAACGAGGCCTTCTACCTGGCGTTCCAGGCCATGGAGCCCACGGGGAAGAAGCACCTCCTCGCCCTCGACGTGTCCGGGTCCATGACCTGCGGCACCATCGCCGGCGTCCCGGGCCTCACCCCACGGGTCGCGAGCGCCGCCATGGCCATGGCCACGGCGCGCCTCGAGCCGGCCTTCACCGCGGTGGGCTTCGCCTCGGGTCAGGGCCTGTCGGCCCCGTTCTCTTCGAAGGGCGTCGAGGGGCTCCGGCCTCTCGGCATCTCGCCGAAGCAGCGGCTCGACGACGTGCTCAAGGCCGTGGACGGCCTGCCGTTCGGCGGCACCGACTGCGCCCTGCCGATGATCTGGGCGCAGAAGAACAAGATCGAGGTCGACACCTTCGTCGTCTACACGGACAACGAGACCTGGGCGGGCAACGTGCACCCGTTCCAGGCTCTCCGCGACTACCGGCAGGCGATGGGCCGCCCCGCGCGGCTGATCGTGGTGGGTATGACGGCGACGCGATTCACCATCGCCGACCCGTCCGACCCCGGCATGCTCGACGTGGTGGGCTTCGACGCCGCTGCCCCCCGGGTGATGGCCGACTTCTCCCGGGCCGACACGTCGGCACCGGCAGGGCCGGCTACCAACTAGGCCGGCAGGGCCGGCTGCCAAATCAGGGGCCTCTGCCCCCTACGCTCCCGGCCGGCAGGGCCGGCTGCCGAATCAGGGGGCTCTGCCCCCTACGCTCCCGATGGTCGCTACCCCGTGAGGTGTGGTCGGCAGGAGGGGGCGGGGTGCTGGCCAGGTCGGCCGTCAGCGAGGGCTTCGGTTCTCGAGTTCCCGAAGGTTTCTGCTCCGTGAGGCGCAGCCAATCCAAGGGAGCCTTCTGGCAGCCACGTCGAGACGTCCAGGGACTGCTCTCCTGTCGGGGGAGAGCGGTCTCCGGGAGGAGTGTGGTTCGTGCGAGGGACCCGGAGACGGGGCTCTCCTTCTGCGGGGTATTGCCACATCTGGGTGGCGTTGCTTCCGTTCTTCTCCCCTTGCCCGCCCGCGGGCCGACGAGGAACGGTTATCTTGGTTCGACTCCAATACTCCGCTCTCTGCCCCCGATCCGATCGGAGAGGGGCCGGTTTCCTAAACCGGTACGGGTGGGTTCGACTCCCTCCGGGGGCTCCGGAGCTTTTCAATCCTCCATCTGCCGCAGTGCGCCCGTTCCGGGCCGATGGTGAATGGTTACCGAAAGCTCCGACCATGCCGCTGTAGCTCAACTGGCAGAGCGACAGTCGCCGTCTTCGCATCCTTGCCCGGTCGCGGGCCGAAAGAGGACGGTTAACGCCACGCTGTAACCGTGGAGGCGCGGGTTCGAGTCCCGCCGGCGGCGCTCTTTTGCCCTCCTATGCATCTGGTGAAGCAGCCTGACGGTCGATCAGGTGAGGGGAGTTCGACAGGTGAGTAGAGTTCGAGCCTCCTCGGGGGGCGCTCACGTCTGGGGAGTAGAGTCATGGTGACCGCGGAGCCTCCAAAACTCCTGCGAGAGGGTTCGATTCCTTCACCCCCCGCCAGGTTCGGCACGCGCCGGACCGACACGCCGCTGTAGCTCAGTCTGGTAGAGCACCTGAACCCGTCTTCGAACAAATCGCCCGATCCGGGCCGGATGAGGACGGTTATCGTTTCCCACGAGGTGGTCGCGGGTTCGACTCCCGCCGGTGGCTCCAATGTCTTTGTTTGCCCTCGTATGCATCTGGTGAAGCAGCCTGATTGTCGATCAGGTGAGGGGAGTTCGATCCTCCTCGGGGGCGCCGCGGGCCGGAGTGTCTGGGTTACCATTTAACGGTTGGCTGCCCCATGGGTGGCTTGCGGGTTCAGTCCCGCGCATCCCAGGTACAACCTTCGTCCGCGTTTCGGGGTGATGGTTCAACGGGAGAACGCTGCCATCGCAAGGCAGAGATCGGGGTTCGATTCCCCGCCACTCCACCAGTCGGGCCGTAGTCCGTGGGTTATCAACTGCACCTTGACCCTCCCATGGACATCTTTTGCCCGTCTCACGCCGCTGTAGCTCGAGGGGTAGAGCAACAGACCGTCTTCTCCTCCATGCCCGGTCACGGGCCGATCGAGGACGGTTACCATCGAGGAGTTGGTGAGATGCGGGTTCGAATCCCGCCGGCGGCACCCACGTCTGTGTTCTGTTTGCCCTCGTATGCATCTGGTGAAGCAGCCTGATTGTCGATCAGGTGAGGGGAGTTCGATCCTCCTCGGGGGCGCCGCGGGCCGAAGGGCATGGGTTATCACCGGCACCAGTCACAATCTCTGCCGGTGTAGCTCAATGGTAGAGCGCTGCCCCTCATCGGGGCAGAGGTTGCGGGTTCGAGTCCCGTCTTCATACCCAGGCTCGACTCTCGTCCGCGTTTCGGGGTGATGGTTCAACGGGAGAACGCTGCTCTTGCACAGCAGAGATCGGGGTTCGATTCCCCGCCACTCCACCAGTCGGGCCGTGGTCCGTGGGTTATCAACTGAAACCAGATCCTCCCACGGACATCCCTTGCCTGACTCATGCCGCTATAGCTCAACGGGTAGAGCAACAGCCCGTCTTCACATCTTTGCCCGGTCACGGGCCGAACGAGGACGGTTACCACCCTTCATACCGGTGAAGATGCGGGTTCGAGTCCCGCCAGCGGCACTCACGTCTGTGTTCTGTTTGCCCTCGTATGCATCTGGTGAAGCAGCCTGATTGTCGATCAGGTGAGGGGAGTTCGATCCTCCTCGGGGGCGCTGCGGGCCGGAAGGTCTGGGTTACTGGCGGTAAGTGCCGCCCCTTGGTGGGCGGAGTCGCGGGTTCGAATCCCGCACGCGGGGTCACACCCGCTCTCCCAGACCCTTATCTCGTCCGCATTCTCGGGGTGATGGTTCAATGGAAGAACGCTGCTCTTGCACAGCAGACATCGGGGTTCGACTCCCCGTCACTCCACTGGTCGGGCCGGAGCTCGTGGGTTATCAGCCCTTAACTGAACCCATCCCACGAGCATTGCTCGCCCGTCCTTCATGGGATCGTAGCTCAGCTGGGAGAGCGTCTGACTGGCAGTCAGAAGGTCGCCGGTTCGATTCCGGCCGGTTCCACCGTGTCTCGATGACACGACGTATGCCCCCATCTTGCTAGATGGCCCAGGCAGCCGGACCCTCAATCCGGAAACGCGGGTTCGAATCCCGCTGGGGGCACTGTGCGGTGGTAGCTCAATGGCAGAGTGCGAGCGTGCCAAGCTCGCGACGGGAGTTCGATTCTCCTCCACCGCTCTCCTGTGCGTGTGCGTGATGCTGCTCAGGCCCAGATAGCGGGGCACCTGTTTGGTACACAGGAGATGGCGAGTGCAATTCTCGCGTGCAGCTCTTGCGGGCATCGTCCAAGGGTAGGACCACGGTCTTCCACACCGTATGTGCGGGTTCGAATCCCGCTGCCCGCTCCGATCTCCACGAGGTCGTCGCCCCGCGAGGGGAGGCGACCGATTGAGCCGGATCTCTGGCGAGGAACGCGGTCTGCAAAACCGCGGTTCCGGGTCCGATTCCCGGCCGGCTCTCTCCTCTCCCTGTCCTGGTGGATCAGGCATCGGTCAGCGAAGCCGATTGGCGAGGTTCGACTCCTCGCAGGGAGACTGACTGATTCGAAGTTTGCCCCTGTTCTGGCGGTACCAGACGCAAGCGTCCGAAGCTTGCCGCTCCAGGTTCGACTCCTGGCAGGGGCGCCGCGGTGACCCATGGTCTGGGCGGTGGTCCTCATGAGGCTGTCCGAGAGGGTTCGACTCCCTCCACCGCGTTTCGCAGTTTTTCTGGGTGTGGCTCAACCTGGCAGAGCACCGGCCTTGGGCGCCGGGGATTGGGGGTTCGAATCCCTCCACCCAGACCGAGAGGAATGCAGTGACATCTGGGTGTGGCTCAACCTGGTCAGAGCGCCGGTTCGGGGAACCGGAGATTGGGGGTTCGAATCCCTCCACCCAGACCGAGAGGAATGCAGTGACATCTGGGTGTGGCTCAATCTGGTAGAGCACCGGCGTCGGGAGCCGGGGACTGGGGGTTCGAATCCCTCCACCCAGACCGAGAGTACGTCAGGAAATCTCGATGGTTTCGTCTGGTACTCTCCCGCGGGGTGAGCGAGCTGGTGAACGCACCGGTCTCACACACCGAGCCAGCAGGGTTCGATCCCCTGACCCCGCACGCTCTGTCCACGTGGCGAAACTGGCAAACGCAGCGGTCTCAGACACCGTGCCTCCGGGCAATGAGGGTTCGATTCCCTCCGTGGACACCCTGTCGCCGTGACGAAAATGGCAAACGTACCAGGCTGAGAACCTGGGCCCGCAAGGGCACTGTGGGTTCGATTCCCACCGGCGACACAAGGACTGTGTACCTCCAGGGTATGCAGCACGGGGTAGGACGATCCGGTCGATCTAGGCTCTCTGATACAGAGCCTGTGCCGTGTTCAACTCACGGATACCCCACCGCGTACCAGGGGATCTCTGGTGCGCGTAGGACATGCGGGGCTCGCTCTCTGGGAGAGTGCCGGTTCGACAGGCCGGTCGAGGTGGGTTCGATTCCCACGCCCCGTACCGAATGCCCGAGGCTCGGGTGACGTAACTGGCAAACGTGGCCGGCTCAAACCCGGTCGATTGAGGGTTCGAATCCCTCTCCGAGCACCGGATTTACCTTCGGAGAAGACCATGAAGAAGAGGAGATGAGAGGTGGATCATGACCGCGCTGACCCTGATGCTGACACCCTGGATGGTTCCCCATCAGATCATTCCCTGGCAGGACGCCGTGACCTTGAGCTTTCTGGGCAAGGTCGAGGTGCTCGAGACGTATGACGACGAGATTCGCTCTCCTTCGCTGACGATCCGGGCGCCGGCGGTGGTTCGCCTCAAGCGGACCCCGGGGCACATCAAGCGCGGCGTGAAGTTCTCGCGCCGGAACGTGTTCGTGAGGGACGACTTCCGCTGCCAGTACTGCGGCACGCAGAAGTCCGCACACGAGCTCAACTACGACCACGTGATCCCGCGCGTACAGGGCGGGAAGACGGTATGGGAGAACATCGTGACCTCTTGCTATCCCTGCAATGGCAAGAAGCGCGGTCGCACCCCGGAGCAGGCGAGCATGAAGCTGCTCCGTCACCCTGTGAAGCCCAAGTGGCTCCCGCAGGTGCCCGTGGTGCAGCTCGGCCAGCGTCGCATCCCCGAGGTCTGGTCCGGCTACTGCGGCGACGTCACGGCAGCCTGAGGCAGTCCAGTCCCGCTCCCTCCTGTGCCCTGGGTGCAGGGGAGAGCGGGCGGCCTGCATCGAGTTCGCGACCGCCCGGCGATGCCCGGGTGTGTGGAGCGCATCCCGGGTGTGGACCCGGCGCCGCCTTGAAAGCGGAGGGCACCGCGAGGTGCGGGGTTCGACTCCTCTGGGCTCCACCGCGCGTGAGATCGGGTTTTTTGGAAGCCGAACCGGTCTGGGACCGGGCCTGCCTCGAAAGCAGTGCGCACCTCCAGAAGGGGTGTGGGGATCGAGACCTCCGACTTCCGCCTCATCCTGGAAGCTAGAATCGGCAGCGGTGCCGAGCCCGGTTGCTACCCGGTGCGTGCCTCTCGGCATGGTGTTCGACTCACCCAGCTTCCGCCCCATCCCTCACGCCTCACGCGCAGCATTCTCCGCAACTGTCGCCGGAACTGGTTCCGTCGACCCGCGCGGGGTCGCCCCAGCCTCCTCGCGCGAAGGCTCGATTTTTCCGTGGTCTACCAGCAGCGCATGTCGATCCCCACAGGTGTCGGAAGCTGCGCTTCCTCTGGATGAGGGGAGCATACCTGGTGATACCGTGGCTCGATCACGATCGGCGCATACGCGCCTGACGCTCACGTCGACCCGCTTCGAACGTCTTTCGATTAGAACCTGACCCGAGCCTACCTCCAGCCCCCCTCCCGCCATGCGAGTCCGCTACCCACGTACGCCCCACTTGCCCTGGTCGCCTGGCGCGACCTCGGACGATGTGCGCGCCGCGGACCTCTCGGGCCTCGAGGGCCAGGAGATCGTCGTCACCGAGAAGCTCGACGGCGAGAACACCACCCTCTACCGCGACGGCCTGCACGCGCGGTCGCTGGACTCGGCCCACCACCCCTCCCGCGCCTGGATGAAGGCGCTCCACGGGCGCATCGCCTCGCTGATACCAGCCGGTTTTCGCGTCTCTGGCGAGAACCTCTACGCGCGCCACTCGATCGCTTATGAAGCGCTGGAGAGCTGGTTCTACGCCTTCTCGGTCTGGACCGGGGAGGACCGCTGCCTGGACTGGGACGCGACCGTGCGCTTCGCACGCCGCCTGGGCGTCCCGGTCCCGCCCGTGCTGTGGCGTGGGACGATGAACGTGCGCGCGCTTCGAGCCCTGCGCCTCGATCTGAGTCGGCAGGAAGGCTATGTGGTGCGCACGATCCGGGGGTTCTCGCGCGACCACTTTCCGCGGAGCGTCGCGAAGTGGGTCCGCTCGGGCCACGTGCAGACGGACGAGCACTGGATGCTCGGGCCCGTGATCCCGAATGGCCGTGGTCCGAGCGCGGCGCTGTGGGACGTGCGCTCGGGCGCGGCGCCGGAGGCGGCTGCATTGCGGGGCGCGCTGCGCTTGCCGGCCGACGCGGAAGAGTTGCCCGGCGCCCGGACGGCGGAGCGCGGAGAAGCAGCCGTCGTCGACGCGGCGGTGCGCCTGGATGTCCTGGGCCGTCGCGGTGACGCGCGCCTCGCGGGCGTGCTTGGAGCGCTCCTGCACGGCTGGCCGAGGGTCACCCTCATGACGCACCTGCCCACGGCGCTCGGGATGCCGCTCGCGCGCAGGGTGGGGGACCTGGTCGGGCTTCACGGTCGGCTCCACGCCCCGTTCCCGGACGAGCGGCGTCGCGCCGGCCTCAGGCTCATGGTCCGGGCCGCCGACCTCGGGGCTCTGCATGCCGTCGCAGCCGCCGCGCTGGCCGGGCAGCGCGGGGCGGACGTGGACGCTGCGCGCGAGCAGGTCGCCTGGAGCGAGCTTCATGCCGCCGAAGCGGACTTGCTGGAGGAGACGCCCCTCGCTGCCCTCTGCGAGGGACTGCGCTCGGCGCTCGGCGACCTGGAGGCGGACGCGCAGGATCGCTGCTGGGCGGAGGCCGCCGACGCCTGGGCCGAGGGGCGCCTGCACAGCCCCGAGGAGGCCGCCGCGTACGGGTTTCGTTGGCGCGAGGGGCAGTTCCCGCGCCTGGTCGTGACCGTGGGGCCGTCGGGTAGCGGCAAGAGCAGCTTCGTGGAGCAGGGTCTGTCGGGCGCCGCGGTGGTCTCCCTGGACGCGCTGCGCGCCGCGCGCGGCAGCCGCGCCGATCAGGACGCGAACGCGGAGGTCCTGCGCGAGGGGCTCGAGCGCCTCGAAGGGCTCCTCGCCGCCGGCCGGAGCGTGGTCTGGGACGCCACCGCGCTCACCGCGCAGCAACGCTCGCTGCCGCTCTCCGTCGCGCGGCGAAGGGACGCGCTGACCACCTGCGCGGTCTTCCTGGTGCCCCGGACCGTGCTGACCGAGCGCAACGCCCACCGGACACACCGCGTACGGGACGTGGCGCTGGCTGCCCAGCTGGAGCGCTTCGCGCCGCCGTACCCGGGCGACGCACACCGCACCTGGTACATCGACGCCTCGGGCCGCGTCGCCGATTCAGAAGGCACGCTCTCCGGCCCGGAGCGTGAGGAACCCTGAGGACGCGCCATGCGCACGAGCGAGGAGATCTACAACCGTATCCGTTGGGACGCGCGCTTCGAGCCTGCGCGCTTCGTGCTGGGCATCGACATGCACGCGGCCGCGCCGAAGCGCATCCCCTTGCCTGCCTTCGTGCCGGGAGGTGACATCCCGTGGCACCGGATCGTGACCATCGAGGCCGACGGCGAGGTGATCTGGGACCGCCTCACGGGCGTGGATTGCCTGGGGGAGACGCAGGCGGGCCTGGTGCGCACACCGCAGCGGCTGCGACCGCCCTTCTTCTCACCGCGCTCGGCCATGCGCTGGGACCCGGCGCAGAGCGGCTGGGTCAAGGCGGAGACCCCTGCGCCCACCTTCACGCCGGAGGCGACCTCGCGGCTGCGGCTGCTCACGTGGAACACCCTCTGGGATCGCTACGACGCCGACCGCATCCACACCGCACAGCGAAGGCCGCTGCTGGTCGAGGCGCTGCATCGCGCGGACGCCGACGTGATCGCGCTGCAAGAGGTCGAGCTGCCGCTGCTCGAGATGCTGCTCGCCGCAGGCTGGGTCCGCGCCGGGTACACGCTGAGCGACGGCCCGCGCGGCCGCGACGTGGACACCGCAGGCCTCCTGCTGCTCTCCCGCCTGCCGGTGCTCGAGGTCGGGTGGCACGCGCTGGGGCCGCACAAGGCGGTGGTCGCCATGACGGTGGCGCTCGCGGGGCAGCCGCTCATCGTGGCGGCCACGCACCTGACCAGCGATCACACGCACGACGGGCCCCTGCGCCGCGTGACCGAGCTCGCCGCGCTCTCCGCAGGGCTCGGGGCGGTCGAGGGGGATCGGGTCCTGCTGGGTGACCTCAACGACGCGGGGAGAGGTCCTGCCGCGACGCTGGGGATGAAGGACGCGTGGCTGGAGGCCCGCGGCGCGGAGGACGAGACGCCCACCTTCGACCCCACGGTCAACCCGCTGGCCGCCGTCTCGTCGCGGAGCGGCCGCGCCCTCCGCCTGGACCGGGTGCTCGTCCGCGGGGCCACGCTGCGCTCCGTGGCCGCAGCGCTGGAGGGGGCCGCGCCGGTCTCGCCAGCGGGCCTGTTCCTGTCCGACCATTACGGCGTCACCGTGGATCTCTCCGTGGGCGAGGAGGCCGGCGAGGTGCTGGACACCGCGCCGACCGCGCGCACCGCCCTGGCCTGGGTGCCAACCGAGTCCCTCTGGCGCGAGATCCAGGCGATCCGGACGGCGCACGATCCCCAGATCGACCGCTGGCCACCGCACGTGAACCTCCTGTTCGGCTTCGCGCCCGAGTCGAGCTTCGAGGCCGCGATGCCGCTGCTTTCGGCAGCAGCGGGCGAGGTCGAACCCTTCACCGCGGTGCTCGAAGGCGCGCGTTCGTTCCGGCACAGCAAGGACGCCACGGTCTGGCTGGACCCAGCGGCCGCTGGCACGGCGCCCTGGGCGCGGCTGCACCAGGCGCTCGTGCGCCGCTTCCCCCGCTGCCGAGGGCGCGCCGAGGGCTACACGCCGCACCTGACCCTGGGGCGCGTGGACGAGCCGGCGCGCGTTCAAGCCGAGTGGACTGCCCGGCTGGGTCGCCGCGAGGCACCTGTCGGCGAGCTGGTCCTGCTGTCGCGGCGCGGTGATGGGCCGATGCAAGCGCGGGCCTGGGTCGCGCTGGGCAGCGGCGTCGTGCGCTGGGCGTCCGAGGCCGTGGCGCCCTCGGCGACCGGCACGGCAAGGCCTCCTGCCGCAGCGAGGCCGGACGGTAGCGCGGCGCTCGTGGCCGAGCTGGAGGCGGCATTGCCCGGGGGCGTGCTCCACGTCACGGGATCGAGGCGGCTCGGCTGCGCGCTGCCGGGCGGTGACCTGGACCTCGTCGCTGTGCTGCCAGGTCCCGTCGATCTCGACGCCACCGAGGCCCGGGTGCGCGCGGCCCTGCCCGACGCCTCGACCCTGCGGCGCGTGGAGGCGATCCGTGTTCCTGGTCTGGAACTCTGCGTGGCGGGGCTGGACGTGGACCTGACGATCGTCGACGCCGGCACGACACCGCCTGAGGAGGCCGTCGCACGGCGTCTCGAACTGGGTGAGGCTGCCGCGATGGCCCTGAGCGCCGTGACGGACGCCGACGCTGTGCTCCAAGCGGTGGAGACCACCCAGGAGCTGGCTGGACCCACCCCTCACACCGGTCCCGCGCGGCGCCGCGAGGCGTTCCTCATCCTGGCCCGCACCGTCAAGCTGTGGGCGCGCGCGAAGGGCCTCGACGCGGCGCCATTCGGCGGGTTGCCGGGCATCGCATGGCTCGTGCTTTCGGCGCGCACGGTTCGCGAGGCACGGGACCTCGAACCCGGGCGCCTCCTGGCCAGCTTCTTCGGGAACTGGGCGGCCTGGGACTGGCGCAGCCCCATCGCGCTGGCGCCCTCGGCCCCGGCGGTAGGGGCGCCGGGGGATCCCGTTCGTATCGCGACGCCGACGCCGCCCTTGCGTTCGTGCAGCGATGGCGTCAGCACCGCTTCGCTCGCGAACCTGTCCGAGGAGCTCTACGCGGCCTGGGAGGTGGTCGAGGCCGCCTTGACCGAAGGGCGCGATCCGCTGCCGGATCTCTGCGCGCCTCCCCTGCTGCACCGGCGACACGCCGCCTGGGCCGTGATCACCGTCGCGGTGACCCGGCCCGAGGGACTGCCTGCCGCTGTAGGCCGGATGCGCGGCCGGATGCGCGCGCTCCTGTCCGCCTTCGAGCGCGCCGGCGTCACGGATCTGCGGGCCTGGCCCCGCGCGTTCGATACGGCGCCGCGGCTCTGCCGCCACGCGATCGGTCTTGGGCAGAGACCACCCGCGACCGATGCGTTCAAGAAGGTGGTCGGGCCCTGGGCGGCCGGTCTGCACGAGGTCCACGTCGAGTTCGTCGAAGGCGGCGCCGTGCCCACGCTGCGCTGAGCCTTGCTCCTGGGGGCTCACCCCTCCGACGTCGCCCCCTTGCGATGGTGGCTCACGCCTCCGAACGCGACTCTTGCACGGTATCGACGCCCCTCATGTGCGCCTTCGCCCAGGTGCGGAAGTCCGTCGTCGCGAGCCCCAGCGCGCGCGCGAACTCCGGTCGCGCTGGGCTGTCGATCTCGTTCATCCGCTGCTGCGACGTCACGAAGGGCGGCCACAGCCCCTGCGCGAGCGCCTCCTCCGCCGTCAGCGACGGCGCCTCGATGTGCGTGCCCAGCACCTCCGAGAGGACCTCCGCGATCTCGCGCATCGACCGCCGGTCCCCGGCCAGCTCCAGCTCCACCCCGTTCCAGCCCACCGGATCCGCGAACGCCGCCGCCGCCGCCGCCCCGATGTCCTGCATCGCCACCAGCGACAGCACCGTGCTCGGCGCCAGCATCGTCAGCAGCCGGTCCTCCACCCCGTTCGCGAACAGGAACGACGGCCGCACGAAGTTCTCCATGAAGAACCCCGGCTTGAGCAGCGTGAACGAGCGAAAGCCCCCCTCCCTCACCAGATCCTGCGTGTACGCCTTGCTCTCCCAGTAGTGCACGTTCGACTCCGGCGAGCCCCACCCTGGCTGCTGGCGATGGTGCTCCCCCGCGCCCGAGACCGACGTGTGCACGAACTGCGGCACGCCCGCCGCCTGCGCTGCCTCCACCAGGTTCTTCCCCTGGCGCCGCTCGGTATCGTCTCCGAGATCCTTCAGGTTCGGCATCTGCACCGAGAACACCCCCCGCACCCCTGCGCACGCAGCCCGCAGCGACGCCGGGTCATCCAGGTCCCCCCGCACCAGCGTTGCTCCCAGCTCGCGCAGCGCCTGCGCCCCTTTCGCCTCCACATCCCGCACCAGCGCCCGCACGGGCACCCCCTGCGCGAGCAGCGCGCGTGCGACCGCGCCCCCCTGCTTGCCCGTACCGCCCGTCACCAGAATCGGATCGGATGTCGTTGCCTTGCTCATGGGCGTTTCATACGCCCCGCGCTATGGACGATCGATGCCTCGACGTCCAAACCTCATATCCAGGACGCCAGAACAGCTCGACCTCCAGGACCCCCGTGGCGACGTCCTCGCCGACGTGCTGAGCGTCTCCCTGCTCCCGAACGCCCTCTACAAGTGCATCGAGGCCCGCTCCCCCTGGGGACTGCGCGTCCCCACCCGCGACCGTGCGGTCTTCTACCTCGTCGTCCGCGGCCACGCCCTCCTGGAGGTCGACGGCGAGCCCCCGCGCACCCTCTCCACTGGCGACGTCGCCTTCATCCCTCACGGCAGGGCCCACATCTTCCGCGACGAGGCGGCCCGCCACCTGTTCCTGGTCCACGACGGCCCCGTCTGCGTCAGCACCGGCTCTGCCCGCATCGGCGGCAAAGGCGCTCTCACCACCTTCCTCGCAGGCTTCTTCCCCTACACCGGCGGTCTGCGACCCATCCTGCTCGAGCACGCCCCGCACGCCGTGGTCCTCTCCGCCTCGCGCGACGCCCCGCGACCCTGGAGCGCCGCCACCATCGACCTCATGCTCGCCGAGATCGCCTCCCCTGGCCCTGCCAGCACCCTCGTCTTGCAGCGCCTCGCCGATGTCCTCTTCGTGCAGGTGCTCCGCTGGCTCTCCACCCACGACGGCTGCGGCCTCGTGCAAGCCCTCTCCGATCCCCCCGTGCACCACGCCTTGAACCTCATGCACACCCGCGTCGACGAACCCTGGACCGTCGCCAAGCTCGCCGCCCGCGTCGGCCTCTCCCGCTCCGGCTTTGCCCAGCGCTTCACCCAGGTCGTCGGTGACCCGCCGCTCCAGTACCTCGCCCGCTGGCGCATGGCCCGCGCCGCCGAACTCCTGCGCGAGACCCACGACAGCGTGGCGCAGATCGCCCAGCGCGTCGGCTACGAGAGTGTGCCGTCCTTCAGCAAGGCCTTCAAACGCTGGCAAGGCAGGAGCCCGTCGCACCACCGCGTCTCCCGGAGCTAGCTGCCCATCCCTCCCGCCGGCACCGCCGCGTCAGCAGCCTGGGCACCTCTCCCTTCCAGCTCCAGAGCCTCATCGACCGGCTGGACTGACCGCGGCAGTGCTCGACACGACACTGCACCCCATTCGCATGCCTCGCCTCCCAGCGCGTACGCGCGGCCGCCTCGGCATCAACGGCTGGCGCGGCCGCCCTCGATGCCCACGCCGTCTCTGAACGTCGCACAGACCTCTGCGCCGTCGCCGGCCACCGTGACGCTCGCCGCGTCTTCTCCGACCAGGCCTCGATCTCTCGCGAGCGCCCGCACCGCGGTGGCTGCATTCCTGAGCTGAACCCCCACGGCGCCGCTGCCGATCCGGATCGACATGCCTTGCTTCAGCTCGATCACGTAGACCCGCCGCCCGGCCAGCCACGGGCTCGACATGTCGACGGCCAGGAAGTCGCCGCAGAAGGCTCGCTGGTTCGCGCGAAAGAGCCAGAACTCGGTGCGCTGCGAGAGGAACGCGCGCGCGAATTCATGCTCGTCGGCCTTGAACGCGAAGGCATGGAACGCGAAGGCCGCATCGGCCTGGGAAGGGTTCGTCGTCTTCTGCACGAACTCGCAGAAGAGATCGCGCCGCGCGACGACGCGGCGGGTGAGCTTGATGGACAGCGGGAGACGGAGCGCCATGAGAGAGTCCTCGGGGTCGAAGGCCAAACGCGACACCAGCTCGCTCGCGCGGCGAACCGCGGGACGAGTGGCGATGGAGTGCGCCGGATCGAGAGCAGCGTGGGCGACGGGAGAACCCGCCCGACGAACGGACCGCGCTGCTACAGGAAGACCTTCATGGCATCACCGGGAGACCCCCTGAAGATACACGAGATGGGTGAGGGGGCCAGGGGCCCATTCCAGCCTGTCTTCCGTGGGAATCGACGGTCAGCGTGTTCCTCTGAGCCGTCTCCCGCAGGGAATCGACGGTCGGAACGTTCCCCGGAGCCGTTCACCGCAGGAAACCGACGGTCGGAACGTTCCCTGGAGTCGTTCACCGCAGGGAATCGACGGTCGGAACGTTCCCTGGAGCCGTTCACCGCAGGGAATCGACGGTCGGAACGTTCCCTGGAGCCGTTCACCGCAGGGAATCGACGGTCGGAACGTTCCCTGGAGCCGTTCACCGCAGGGAATCGACGGTCGGAACGTTCCCCGGAGTCGTTCACCGCAGGGAATCGACGATCGGAGCGCTCCCCGGGGTCGTTCCCCGCAGGGAACCGACGCCTGGACAGCTACCCATGGTCATCGCGATGGGCGCCAGGGAGGGGTCGCGTCCCTTCAGCCTACGAGCCGCTTGGATTTCCCAGGATGGATGCGAGTTCGTCGTCCAGAAGCTGTGCAAGCTCGCTCTCGGACAGGTCGTGTAGCGCGCTCTCCTGTGCATCGTCCGGGGACGAGGACGCGGTGGAGAAGAGGGTCGCGACGACCGGGGTGTTCGGCGGAGGCGAAGCCGGAGGCGGGGACGGGATGCTCGTCGCGACCAGCGGTGCCGAGTACAGCTCCCCGAGGAGGTAGCGCGTGAGGGCGTCGATGGTCGGGTACGTGAACAGCAGCGTGGCTGGCATCGGCTGACTGGCCTCCAGCTCCAGCCGGCTGCGCAGCTCGAGCGTCATCATCGAGTCGAGCCCCATCCCGAACAGCCCCTGGTTTGCTTCGGGCAGTGTGCCGCCGTCGAGGTGCAGGAGATCGGCGATCCGGCGCTGCAGGTGCGTGAGCAGGGCGTCGTGGCGCTCGTCGAGGGGGAGCGGGTCGAGCCACGAGCGCATCTTCACCGGGGCCGCGACGCGGCGCGAGGCGGGGGCGCGGGTCAGCTCGGAGAGGAGGCGGCCCGTGCGTCCGAACGTCTCCGAAGCCTTGTTCCAGTCCATGGGCAAGACGGCGACCTCGGGGGGGGCGCCGCCGAGCAGCTCGCCGAGCAAGGCGAGGCCCTCGGCGGGGGGGATGAGCCCGACGCCGCGGTCGGCCCAGCGCTCGAGGTCCTGCTGCGTGAGGCTCGCGGCCATGCCCGCCTCGGCCCAGGGACCCCAGTGAACGCTCAGTGCGGGGAGGTCCTCGGCGCGGCGCTGGTGGGCGAGGGCGTCGAGGAAGGCGTTCGCGGCCGCGTAGCTGCTCTGGCCCGCGGAGCCGAGGAGCGACGCGCCCGAGGAGAACAGCACGAAGCTGTCGAGCGGGAGGTCACGGGTGGCGACGTGCAGGTTCCAGGCGCCCTGAACCTTGGGCGCGAGGACGCGATGGAAGCGCGCCGGGTCCTGGCCGACGAGCATGCCGTCATCGAGCACGCCTGCTGCGTGGAAGACACCGCCAAGGGGCGAGGCGTGGTGGGCGATGATCGAGAGAGTGCAGGTGACGTCCTCGGCGCGGGCGACGTCACCCTGCGCGATCTCCACATGGGCGCCGCGCTCGCGCAGCGTCGAGAGGATTTCCGAGGCCGCAGGGGATGGGGCGCTCCGGCCCATCAAGACGAGGGAGCGCGCGCCGCGCTCGACGAGCCACCGGGCCAGGCGGAGGCCGAGGCCGCCGAGGCCGCCGGTGACGAGGTACGTGGATCCGCGCTGGGGGCGCCACGCAGGGACGCTGTCGAAAGCCCGGGGCACGAGGCGAGGGAACCAGCGACGCAGACCGCGGTCGGGGGTGCTCCGCAGGGCGATCCTGTCCTCGCCACCGGGCGCGCAGAGCGCGTCGCAGAGGGCCTCGATCTCACCGTCGGGGGCGCGCGGATCGAGGTCGATCGCGCCGCCCCACAGGGTGCGGTGTTCGAGCGCGAGGGTCCACCCGATGCCGAGCGCGGGGGCTTGCTGCGCCGCGACGGGCGCACCTGCCTCCACGGGCTGGGCGCCTCGGGTCACGAGCCACAGGCGCGGACCGAGGTCGTGTCGCGCGAGCGTCTGGGTGAGGAGGAGCAGGCTCCCGCAGGTCAGTGGCTCGGCAGCTTCCGGTGTAGCGTCGGGCCCGCTCAGTGCGGGGGCGTCGAGGGTCCACAGGTACACGACGGCGCCGGGGCCACCGCTTCCCGCTGGGAACGCGCGGGTGAGCAGCTCGACGAGGTCTTCGGGCCGGTCCGGGGCGACGGTCCAGAGGCCAGGGCTCTCCTCGGAGCACTGCGCGCCACGCCGCGCGATCACGACATGGCTGCCTCGCGCGCGGAGCCGTGTGGCCAGTGCTTCGCCGACGCCACCTTCGTCGGCCAGGAGCAGCCAGCGCGCCGGTGCTCGGATCGAGGTGGGGTCGGCCGAAGGATGGTGCTCACGCCACACCGTCTCGTGGAGCCAGTCGAGCTTCAGGGCGCCGACCGCGCGCTGGGTCACGGGCCCGGTGCTGGACAGCTCGACGCTGGGGAGGTCGACGCGCTCCACGATCGACGGGGGCGCGCTCGCCGCGGCGCGATCCGGCTCGTCGATCCAGTGCCGGCGCCGTTCGAAGGGGTAGGTCGGCAAGGGCACGCGGCGGCGTGCGTAGCCTCGGTCGAAGGCGTCCCAGTCGACGTCTGCGCCTCTGGCATGGAGCGCGCCGAGGCTGTTCAGGAGCACTTGCCAGTCGTCCTGGCCCTTGCGGAGCGACGGCAGCCGAAGCGCGGCATGCGCGGGCTGGGCGCGCTCGGCGATGCCGATCAGTGTGGGCTGCGGGCCGATCTCGAGGAGCACGTCGACGCCGCGCGCGTCGAGGGCTTGCAGCCCGTCCCAGAACCGCACGGGCGCCCGCGCATGGTGGCGCACGTAGGTCGCCGAGAGGGCTCCGAGGGGCTGGCCCGTGAGGTTCGAGATGAGCTCGATCTGGGGGGCGTGCAGCGAGAGCTGCGCGGCGGCTGCTTCCAGCGGGTCGAGGATGGAATCCATCCGGGGTGAGTGGAAGGCGTGAGAGACGCGGAGGTGGCGGGCGCGGATCCCCTCGGCTGCGAGGCGTTCCAGCACCTGCCGGACCGCGGCGCGCTCGCCGGAGAGGACGGTCTCGCCAGGGCCGTTCACGGCCGCGATCGACACGCGCGACGCCATCGACGCGATCGCCTCGGCGACCCGCGCTTCGCCCGCGAACACGGCCGCCATGTCGCCGTCCCCGGGCAGGGACTGCATCAGCCGCCCCCGCTCGGCGACGAGCCGCAGCCCGTCTTCGAGCGAGCATGCGCCGGCGACGCAGGCGGCGGTGAGTTCACCGACGCTGTGCCCCATCACCACGTGGGGCTCGATGCCGAAGGTGCGCCAGAGGGTGGCGAGCGCGAAGCCCACCGCGAACAGTGCTGGCTGCGCGTAGGCGGTCTCGTCGATGAGCTGGGGGGGCTCGTCGTCGTCGGAGCGGCTGGCCCGCGCGGTGGCGTGGCCGGAGGGGTACAGCACCGAGAGCAGCGGGCGATCCAGGTGGTCGCGGAGGAGGGCGTCGCACCGATCCATGGCCTCGCGGAAGACGGGCTGGGTCTCGTACAGCCGGAGGCCCATGCCGACGTGCTGGGCGCCCTGGCCGGTGAACAGGAAGGCAAGGCGCGGTGGGGAGCCGTGCTCCACCGCGCCGTGGTGTACGCCGGGGGTGGGCTCACCGCGCCGGAAGGCGCCGAGCCGTTCGCGCAGCTCCTCGTGCGAGCCGGCCACGATCGCGACGCGGTGGTCGAGGTGCGCGCGACCTGCGTTTGCGGTGAAACACAGGTCGCCGAGCGCGCTGGGGGGCGCAGCCCCGAGGTGGGCGGAGACGCGCCGCGCGAGCTGGTCGAGGACCTCGGGGGTATGGGCGGAGAAGGTGAACAGGTGCAGCGGTCGCTCGGGGCCTGCGGGGCGCGGGGGCGCCGAGGGGGCCTCTTCGAGGACCACGTGCGCGTTCGTGCCGCCGAAGCCGAAGGCGCTCACCCCGGCGCGGCGTGGGGCGACGCCCGCCGGCCAGTCGGTGAGCGCAGCGTTCACGCGGAACGGGCCCTGGGCGAGGTCGAGCTCGGGGTTCGGTGTCTCGAAGTGGAGGCTCGGCGGGATCTGCCCGTGCTCGACCGCGAGCACGGTCTTGATGAGCGAGGCGACGCCGGCCGCGGCGTCCAGGTGACCGATGTTCGACTTCACCGACCCGAGGGCGCAGGGGCGCGCGCGGGCGCCGAAGACCTGGCGAAGCGCGGCGACCTCGATCGGGTCCCCGAGCGGCGTGCCGGTGCCGTGGGCCTCGACGTAGTCGATCGTCTCGGGGTCGACCCCCGCCAGCTCCAGCGCGGTGGCGATCACGTCGGCCTGGCTGTCGATGCTCGGCGCGGTGAAGCCGACCTTCGCAGCGCCGTCGTTGTTGACGGCGGTCCCCTTGAGGACGGCGCGGATCATGTCGCCGTCCTCGATGGCGTCGGCGAGCCGCTTCAGCACGATGACCCCGACGCCGTTCCCGAACAGCGTGCCACGGCCGCGCGCGTCGAAGGCTCGGCAGTGCCCGTCGGGTGAGGAGATGCCGCCCTCCTGGTAGAAGTAACCAGGGACCTGGGACACCTTGATCGACACGCCGCCCGCGAGCGCCGTGTCACACTCCCCCGCGCGCAGCGCCTGGCAGGCGAGGTGGGTTGCGACGAGGGAGGTGGAGCACGCCGCCTGGAGCGTGAGGCTGGGGCCCCGCAGGTTCAGCTTGTACGACACGCGGGTCGCGAGGAAATCGGCCGAGCCGGCGACGAAGCGCGCCAGCGCCTCGGGCGGGAAGTTGCCGAGCAGGTGCGCGAACGGCAGGTAGCTGTTCGGCGCGAGGCCCGCGTACACGCCAACCCGGGCGCCAGCGCGCGTCCTGGGGCTGTAGCCGGCGGTCTCCAGGGCCTCCCACGCGCACTCGAGGAAGAGGCGGTGCTGTGGATCCATCAGCGCGGCCTCGTAGGGGGAGTAGCCGAAGAGCGCGGCGTCGAACTGGTCGATGCCCTCGATCGTCGAGGCAGCGCGCACGTAGGAAGGGCCTCGCACGATGGCCGGGTCCGCGCCCATCGCTTCGAGTTCCTCGGGGGAGAAGAACGCGATGGATTCGATCCCGTCGCGCAGGTTCTGCCAGAAGATGTCGAGGTCCGGCGCGCCGGGGAATCGACCCGACATGCCGATGATCGCGATGCCTTCGGGAGCGCCGGCGTTCGTGACGCGGCGGCTGCGGCGCGTGCTGGCGCGCGCCGAGGGGCCCGTGGAAGTGCGGGAGGGCTCGGTCAGGTAGTGGGCGAGCGTGGCGATGGTGGGGTGGCGGAAGAGGCCGGTGATCGGGACATCGCGGCGCAACAGCTCCTTCAGGCGCGTGCGCACCTGCGTGAGCAGCAGCGAGTGGCCACCCAGATCGAAGAAGCTGTCGTGCAGGCCGACCTTCTCGATCTGGAGCACGTCGCGCCACACGCCCGCGACGAGCTTCTCGACGTCCGTGCGGGGGGCCTCGTAGGCGACGCGCAGCTCGGGGCGGAGGCCCTCGGGGTCGGGGAGGGCGCGTCGGTCGATCTTGCCGTTCGGCGTGAGCGGGAGCGCTTCGAGCGGCGTCACCGTGGAGGGCACCATGTACTCGGGCAGCCGCTCCTGGAGGAAGCTGCGCAGTTCGGGGCCGAGCCGCCGCGTCAGCCTGGCGAGGAGAGGGGAGTTGGTCAGCGCGCGGGTGGGGTCTGCGGCTTCAAGGAGAGCGGGGTCCGAGGGGCTTGCGGCTCGCTCCATCCCGTCGCGAAAGAACACGGCGTCATAGCGGCCGTCGGCGCCGTGCTGCGCCCAGCCGAAGCGCACCTCGTAGCCGAGCTCCGCGGCGAGCTGCCAGAGATCCGCAGGGTCCAGGGCAGGTGGGCGTTGCGTCGCCGCGGCCGCGCGGAAGGTGGAGACGGCGTCGGGACCACCTCCCTCGATCCACCGGAGCGCCTGCTCTTCCTCGGCGAGTCGGGCGTTCCGCACGCTGGCGAGGCCCCACGCGGCGGGGGTCTGCTGGGTGAGGTGGCGGCGGACGGCCTCCAGAGTCCAGCTTTCGCTCCAGGGGGTCGGAGCACCGAGGGGTGTCGGAGCGGGGGCCTCGACGTGCAGCACGGCCTGGTAGCGGAAGCGCGTCAGCTCGTTGTGCTGTCGGCCGCGCCGGGGGGTGATGTCCACCCAGCTCACGCGGGGGAGCGCATGCCGCAGGTCGTGGAAGAAGGCGGGATCGAGGACGAGTTCTTCGTCCTGGGTCACCGCCTTGCGCACGCGCTGCGTGAGGTTGGCGCGCGAGAGATCTGCGGGGGCCTTGAAGATCTGGATCGAGGCGTGGAAGGCTTCGAGCAGTGGCAGGCTGCGGACGTCGCCGATGAAGACTGCGCCGCCCGGTCGGACTGCGGCGACGGCGCCCTCCAGCACGGTGCGGAGGTACTGGGCGCTCGGGAAGTACTGCGCGACGGAGTTCAGGATCACGAGGTCGAAGCTCTGCGGTTCGACGCCCGTGAAATCGTCCGCCGAGCGCTGGTGGAGGCTGACCTGGGGCAGGCCTCGCTTCTCCACCCGCTGACGCAGGAGTTCGAGGGCGGCGGCCGAGAAGTCCGTGCCCAAGTACTGCTCGCACGAGGGAGCGATGCGGAACAGCACGAGGCCGCTGCCGCTGCCGATCTCGAGCACCCGCCGCGGCTTCAGCCGGAGGATGTCCTGTGCTGTGCCGTCGACCCATGCGGTCATCTCTGGCGCGGGGATGGGCTGCCCGGTGTAGCTGCTGTTCCAGCCAGACGTGTCGCGCTCGGGATCCGGCGGCGCTTCGGCGGCACCCTTCTGGTAGATCTCGCCCCAGACGCTCTGCCACTGCGCGATCTGCTCGACCTTGATCTCCTCGGTCGAGAGCGCGATCGGGTCCACGGTCACGTAGGCGAAGAGCCGCGTGTCGTCGGTCTGCAGCGCGCGGGCCACCACGACGGCTTCCCGCACCGCCGGGTGCTGCCGCAGGGCTGCCTCGATCTCGCCGAGTTCCATGCGGAAGCCCCGGAGCTTCACCTGGTGGTCGACGCGCCCGAGGAACTCGATGGCGTCCTCGCGGAGGAAGCGCACGCGATCTCCGGTCCGGTACAGCCGCGCGCCGCTCTCCAGGCTGAAGGGATCCGGCACGAACTTCTCCGCGGTGAGCGCGGGTCGACCCAGGTAGCCGAGCGCCAGGCCAGCCCCACCGAGGTAGAGTTCCCCGGGGACGCCCACGGGCACCGGCTGAAGGTGACGGTCGAGCACGTAGACCTGCGTCTGCGCGATGGGTCGCCCCAGGACGATGGGTCCGCCGCTCTGCTCGACGCGCGCGACCATCGACCAGATGGTCGTCTCGGTGGGGCCGTACATGTTCCAGAGCGTGCCCACGCGCGCGAGGAGGCGGTCGGCGAGGTCCCGCGGCAGAGCCTCGCCACCGCAGAGCGCGGTGAGTGCAGGCTGCCCTTGCCACCCGGATTCGAGGAGCATCCGGAACGTCGACGGCGTCGCCTGGAGGAGGGTTGCGCTCACCTCGGCCATCCGCGCCGCGAGCCGCGCGCCATCCGACACGTCCTCGCGGCGCGCGATGTCGACCCGTGCCCCGGCGAGGAGCGGGAGGTACAGCTCCAGCCCCGCGATGTCGAAGGACAGCGTGGTCACCGCGAGCAGCACGTCGTCGTGCCGGATCCCGGGCTCCTTGCGCATGGATCCGAGGAAGTTCGTGAGCGCGTGGTGCTGGATCTGCACGCCCTTGGGGCGGCCCGTGGAGCCGGACGTGTAGAGCACGTAAGCCACGTCCGAGAGCGCCGGGACGACCATGCCCTCGCGCTGTGGCGTCTCTTCGACGATTCGTGCGTCGTCCTTGTCGAGCAGGAGGAGGGGCAGGCCTTCGGCTGCGACGCAGGGGCGCGCGGCGAGGGTCTGCTCGGTGATCAGCGCCCGGAGTTCTGCGTCCTGCCGCATGAACGCGAGCCGCTCGTCGGGGAAGCTCGGATCCAGTGGCACGTAGGCGGCGCCGGATTTCATCACGCCGATCGTGGCGGCGAGCATCTGGAGAGAGCGTTCGAGGAAGATTCCGACGCGCGCTCCTGGGCCTGCGCCCAGGGCGCGGAGCTGGTGGGCGATGCGGCTCGAACGGCGGTCCAGCTCCGCGTAGGTCCACGTCTCGTCGCAGCACGAGGCCGCGACACGCTCGGGGGTGCGCGCGACCTGGGCTTCGAAGAGGGCGGGGAACGTCCCCTCGTTCTCGACGATCACGCGGGGGGCGTTGAAGCCTTCGAGCAGGCGATTCCGCTCGGCCGCGCCGAGTAGCGACAGCTCCGAGATTCGCCGCTCGGGTCGCTGCGTGGCGTCTTCGAGCAGGGCCTGGAGGTGATCCATCATCCGCCGAGCCGTCTCGGCGTCGAACAGGTCGACGTTGTGGATGAGGTAACCCGCGAGCTTCTCGCCCTCGGCGACCATCATGAGGTCGAGGTCGAAGCGGGCTGCGCCGTGCCGTAGGGGAATCGATTCGAGATCCAGGCCGCCGAGCTGCATCCGGGCGCCACCCACGCCGAGGACGAACGGCAGGGCTGCTGGGAGGCGGTGGGGCTGCTGCAGCACGAACATCGCCTGGAAGAAGGGCGAGCGTCCGGGTTCGCGGCTGCGGTGCAACTTCTCGACGAGCAGCGGGAACGGGTAGCCCTGGTGCTCGTAGGCGCCGAGCGCGCTTTCGTGCGCGCGCTCCAGGGCGCGGCTGAACGGCGGATCGTCGCTGAAATCAGCAGTCATGACGACCGGGTTCACGCAATAGCCGACGGTGCCGGCCACGTCCGCCGCGCCGCGTCCCGACGTCAGCGAACCGACCCACACGCGCGGGGTCCCTGCGGAGCGCCCGAGCAAGATCTGGAACGCGGTGAGGAGGAGCGTGTTGAGCGTCACGCCCTGGGCCCGGGCGACGGCCCGGAGCCGCTGGGTGAGATCGGGCTCGATCGCGAAGGCGTGGACGTCGCCCCGGTAGCTCGGCGATGGGGGGCGGGGGCGGTCGAGCGGTAGATCCAGGGGCAGAGGCTCCTCGCCGAGTGCGTCCTGCCAGTAGCGGAGGCACCGTGCGCCTTCTTCGCCACGGACCAGCGCATCCTCGCGCCGCACCACCTCGGCGTAGGGCGCGCTGGGCGGCGGCAGGGCCGCGCGGTTCCCGGCGGCCTCGTAGAGCATCCCGAGTTCATCGAGCACGACGAGCGTGGACCAGAAATCGATTGCGATGTGGTGCACGAGCAGGAGCAGCACGTGCTCCTCGCCGCGCTGGAACACATGCACCTGGAAAAGGGGGCCCCGCTCCAGGTGGAAAGGTCGCCGCGCCAGCTCTTCGAGCCGGGCCTGGAGCGCTTCCTCGGTCCAGCTCGATGCGTCCACCTCTGCGAAGGCGATGTCGCCAGCCGGGGCCGCGCGCTGCACGAGCTGTCCCGCCTCCTCGACGAAGACGGAGCGCAAGTTCGGGTGCCGCTCGGAGAGCGCCTGCGCCGCCGCGCGCAGGGAGCCCGCGTCGAGCCGGGAGCGCACCCGCGCTGCGAAGACGACGTTGTACGCGGTGCTCTGCGGAGCGCTCTGGTGGAGGAACCAGAGCGCGCGCTGGCCGTGCGAGAGGGGGTGTTCCTGTCCCTCTGTTGTCGCGGCGAGCCGTGCGAGGATCGCTTCCTTGTGGGCGCCGAGCTGCGCCTTGAGTTCCGGATTCAGCGTACCAGCAGGCGCCCGGAAGCGCAGTTTCCCGTCGTCGACCCAGAGGCTCACGCCCAGGGCCGCGAGCTTCGCCATCAGCTCGTCGATGCGCATGAGGTCAGATCTCTCCCTCTTCCCACGACTGTCCCTCGCCCCGGTCTTCGTCCGCTGCCCTGGTCTCCAGCGCGCACACGATCTGCGTCGCGACGTCGCCGAGGCTCAGGCCGCCCAGGAGATCGCGGGTCCGTACGTCGACGGCGAAGCGGCTCGCGAGCAGGTGGCGCATCTGGAGCGCGAGCAGAGAGTCGACGCCGAGCTTCCGGAGCGGCTGGTCCATGGCGAGCCGGGTCGGCGCGATCTCCAGGAGGCCCGCGACCCAGCGCCGCAGACCGTCCTCCAGCGCAGATCGTCGCTCCCCGGGCGAGGCCGAGAGCACGGCGTTCCAGTCCGGGCCGCCCTGAGGGGCCTTCGCCTCGACGTGCGTCTGCGCCTCGGCCTGTACCAGCGCCTCTCCGGCGACGCGCGCATAGGGCGTCGGTGCTCCGAGGTGCGCGTGGTTGATCCGGAGGAGCTCGTCCACGGTCAGGTATGCCTCCTTCTGCACCCGCAGCAGCGCGTAGATGGCGAGCCCCCGCGAGAGGAGACCCGCGAGCTGGTTCGGCCCGCGCAGGTGGTGCAGGGAGGCCTCGTCGTAGCGTTCGGCGAGGTAGGCATACTTGCTCTCGAAGTCGTCGTCGTGGAGGAAGAGCGCGACCTCCTGGCTCAGGTCGACGCACTCGACGACCCTGAGGCCGCTCCGCGCGAGGTCCTCGGCCCACTGCTCCTTCGGTGTGAAATAGGCGGTCGATGCCGGGTGATCGATGGGCGTCGACATGTTCGAGAGGATCTCGGCCATGACCGCGAGCCCGCCGATCCTGAGGTGCCGGCCGATGTTCGCGAGCACCGCGGCCTTGTCCTGGATGTGGTGAATGACCTGGAAGGCGATGATGAGATCGTAATGGCCAGGGAGCTCGTCGCGCGAGCTGTCGCGGTGGAACAGCGTCATGCGGTCGCCGACCCCTGCCGCCGCGGCGCGGGCGCGGCCGATCTCGATCTGGTCGGGGGAGATGTTGTAGCCGTGGACCTTCAGGTGGGGGTTCTCGGTGGCGAGGCGCAGGAGGTCCGAGGAGTACCCGCAGCCGACATCGAGGGCGTGCGTCATGGGTCCGAAGTCGATGCCGCGGAAGAGGAACCGCCACACTTCCTCGATGGCGCCGAGCACGCGCCGGAAATCTTCCGGGTGCTGCTCCGGCTCGGCCCAGGTCATCACCCAGGAGTAGTCGGGTGGGATCTGCCGGAACGGGCCGAAGCGCAGGTGCTCCCAGCGGTGCGAGCGGGCGGAGAGCGATGCGTAGTACTGCACGAGCGCGTCCCGCTCGGCTTCCGAGGAGGATGGCGTCGCACGCGTTGTCTCCACGCGCAGGGGCTCGACGCGGGATGGCTCGACGCGGGATGGCTCGATGCGGGGCGGCTCGGTGTGAAGGTCGACCGAGGCCGCCGCGTGGAGCCGCTCGGTGCGAGGGGCGTCGATCCAGCAGCGCTCCCGCTGCCACGGCATGGCCGGCAGCCGGGTGGTGCGACCACCGTCAGGGAACAGGGCGCCGAGGGCGGCAGGGTAGCCGCGCACCCAGAGTTCCCCGAGGGAGCCGAGCATCACTGCGCGTGCGTCGCGATCCCGCCGCAGTGAGGGCAAGGCGCGAACCTCGGCGCTGCCAGCACCGCTCGCGACCTGGAGGAGCGCGTGGGTGAGGACGGGGTGGGGGCCGACCTCGACGAAGACACGGATGCCGTGCGCGAGGAGTGCCTCGACCGCTGCTCCGAAGCGGACGGGCTCCCGGATGTTCCGGGCCCAGTAGTCCGCAACGAGATCCGCGCCAGCGATCTCTTCGCCCAGGGTCGACGAGACGAGCGGCACGGTGCCGGCCCGCACCGCGACGGGCCCGAGCGTCTCGGCCAGCGCGGCGCTGTGCGGATCCATCTGGGCGGTGTGGAAGGCGAAGTCGACGCCGAGATCACGCGCGAACACGCCCTCGTCGCCGAGCGATGCGATGAGCGAGGCGAGGGCCGCGGGATCTCCGGCCACCACGGTGTCCGTCGGCGCGTTGTAGGCCGCGATGGAGAGCTTTCCTCCGAAGGCTTCGAGCCTCTCGCCGAGCGCGGCCGCATTCATCTCGACGGCCGCCATGCGTCCCGAGCCGGCGGCGCGCTGCATCGCCTGCCCACGCGCGATGACCACGCGCATGGCCTCGTCGAGATCGATCGCGCCGCTGACGCAGGCCGCCGCGATTTCTCCGACGCTGTGTCCGACGACCGCGGACGGCGTGATTCCCCACGAGCGCCAGAGCGCCGCCACGGCCACCTGCAGCGCGAACAACGCGGGCTGCGCGATGTCCGTGCGACCGAGTCGCGATCGGTCCTCGCTGGCTTTCAGTTCGTCCCAGAGCGACCAGCCCGCGTGCTGCTGGATGAGCGCCGCGCACTCGTCCAGCTTGGCCCGGACGACGGGCTCTTGGGCGGCGAGCGCGCAGCCCATCTGTGGGTGTTGCGGACCCTGGCCGGAGAACACGAAGGCGAGCCCCGGTGGGCCTGCGGGCGCCGATCGGCCCGACGCCGCGCCTGCGCGTGTCTCGCCCGCGCTCACGGCATCCAGCGCCTCGGCCGCCTCCGCCCGGGAGCGCGCCACCACCGCCGCGCGGTGCTCCAGCGCGGCCCGCCGTATCGAGCTGGTATACGCGACATCGGTGAGCAGGGGAGCGTCGCCCCCCGAGAGCTTGGCCGAGGTGCTCGCCGCGAGCGCGCGCAGCGCTTCGGCCGAGGGCGCCGACAGCACGACGAGCTCGGCCCTGCCCTCGGGCGCCTGGTCGTCACGCGGATCGAGGGCCAGCGTGGGCGAGAGCGACGCTTCCTTTCCGCTGGCCCCGAACACCGCTTCCCAGCGCACCTCGGCACCGAGGGAGTACAGGGCAGCCAGCGATTCGAGCAGTGCGCGCCGATCGTCTTCCCCGCGACGCAGGGAGCCGAGCACCGGACCACCTTGAAGCCCCGAGAGGCACTGCTCGATGGACCGCGCGAGGATGGGGTGTGGACCCACTTCGAGGAACACGGCGTCGCCGTCTGCTGCGGCTCGCTGCACGGCGTCGGCGAAGCGGACGGGCTCCCGCACGTTACGCGCCCAGTAGGTGGCATCCAGGGATTCGCCCGGGATGGGGGCGCCCGTCACGGTCGAGAGGATCGGCACGGCTGCGCGGCGTGGGTCGAGCCCGGAGAGGGCCTGCGCGAGCGCCGTTTGCACGGGATCCATCTGGGGGCTGTGGTAGGCGACAGGGACCCGCACGCGCTGGGCCGTGACCCCGCGGCTTTCCAGTGCCTCGATGATGTCGGCGAGCGCGCGTGTCTCGCCGGAGAGGACGACGGAGGACGGGGCGTTGATGGCGGCCACCACCACGGCGCCCGCGGTCGGAGTGAGCAGCGGTTCGAGCGCCTCGGGCGCGAGGTCGACGACCGCCATCGCGCCCTGCCCGGCAGCCGCTTGCTGCAGTCGGCTGCGATTCAGGACCACGCGCGCCGCCGACGCTGCGTCGAGCGCCCCGGCCACGTACGCGGCGGCCACCTCGCCGACGCTGTGTCCGAGCACGGCGTCCGGCTTGATCCCCCACGACTGCCAGAGCGCGGACAGCGCCGCCTGGAGCGCGAAGAGGAGTGGCTGCTGCACGTCCGCCCGTTCGAGGTGCTCGTCGTCCTCGCCTGCCGCGAGCCAGTCGACGATCGAGCCACCGATCGCTGGTGAGAACAGGGCGTCCCACCGTGCGAGTTCGGCTCGGAACAGGGGCTCTGTGCGGAGGAGCGACCTCCCCATGCCGGCCCACTGGCCACCATTGCCGGAGAACACCCAGACGAGGCGCCGCTTTGTGTGCGGGGGGCTCTCCGCACCCTGGCGAAGGCGTGCCGCGAGCTCGCCTCCAGACTGCGCGACGATCGCGAGACGGCTGGAACCCTTCGAGATCCGCCGCGCCGCGGCGAGACAGACACCCTCCCAGGGCGCCCCACCGTCGAGCTGCTCGACGAGCCGCTCTGAGTGGCTCACGAGTCCCGCTGGATCCGACGCCGAAAGCGGGAGGATCTGCGCGGCTGGTCTCCACCCCTCCAGGATCACGTGCGCGTTCGTGCCGCCGAAGCCGAAGGAGCTCACCCCGGCGCGCGGCGCCTCGTCTGCGAAGGGCCAGGGGGCCGTCTCGCGCTGCACGCGGAGCTTCAGGGCGTCGAAGGGGATCTCGGGGTTCGGCTCGTCGAAATGAAGGCTGGCTGGGAGCATGCCGTTCTTCATCGCGAGCGCCACCTTGATGAGACCTGCGATCCCGGCGGCGGCCTCCAGGTGACCGATGTTCGTCTTGATCGAGCCGACGAGGAGAGGGCGAAGCTCATCCCTTCCTTCGCCCAGGACCGCGCCGAGCGCCTTGGCTTCGATGGGATCGCCGAGCGCCGTCCCTGTGCCGTGAGCCTCTACATAGTGGATGCTGCCCGGCGAGACGCCTGCGTCCGCGCACGCAGCGCGCAGTACGTCCTCCTGCGCTGCAGGGTTGGGTGCGGTCAGGCCATTGCTGAATCCGTCGTTGTTGACGGCGCTCCCGCGGATGACGCAGTAGATCGGGTCGCCGTCTGCGAGCGCTCGCGACAGCGGCTTCAGCACGACGACGCCCGCACCCTCGCCGCGCGCGTACCCATCGGCCCCTGCGTCGAACGCTCTGGAGCGGCCGTTCGGAGATAGCCCTCCAAACCGGGCCATCGCCATCGTGCTCTCGGGCAGCAGCATGAGGTTCACGCCCCCCGCGAGCGCCACCGCGCACTCGCCGCGGCGCAGGCTCTGGCATGCGAGGTGGACGGCGACGAGTGAGGAGGAGCAGGCGCTGTTGACCGTGAGGCTCGGGCCTGCGAGCCCGAACGTGTAGGAGACGCGCGCGGAGATGATGCTCGAGTCCATGCCCGTCGCGGTGTGCGGGCCAATCAGATCCGACCGCGCGCACGAGAAGCGGCCATACTCGCTCCACATCGCCCCGAAGAAGACACCCGCGTTCGTACCTCGCAGCGCGTCGACGGGCTGCCCGGCGTCGTCGAGCGCCTCCCAGGTCAGCTCCAGCATGAGCCGTTGCTGTGGATCCATGGCGATTGCCTCGCGAGGCGAGATGCCGAACGAAAGCGGATCGAAGCCTTCCACCTGGCGCAGGAAGCCACCTCTCGGCGGCAAGCCTCCGCCGTTCGCCTCGCCAGCACCCCATCGATCCGGCGGTGGCGCGGTGAGTGCGTCGCCGCCGCGTGCGAGCAGCGCCCACAGCGCGTCGGGGTCCTCGGCGCCCGGGGTGCGGCATGAGAGCCCCACGATCGCGATCGGCTCGTCCGGCGCTGTCGAACGGGCCATCCTGAGGCCCTGACCTCGCATCGCTGTGCGGGGCTGCTCCGCGCCTTCGAGATGGCGCGCGAGGGCCTCCACGGTTGGATGATCCCAGAGGAGCGTCGCGGGCAACCGTTGGCCGAGCACGCCCGCGAGGTGCGTCATCAGCTCCGCTGCCATCGCGGAGGTCACGCCATGACGAGAGAATCGCTCCCGAGGATTCATCCTCTCGGCCGCGATGCCGAGCTTCGCGGACAGCCACGCGATGATAACGCGCCGGATGTCGATTCCCTGTGCCGCCTCGCGATTCGACAGATCAGCCATGGGGTCGTTTTTGCTTTCGTGTGACATTCGCCGACATCGCAATGATATCGGCGATAAGCCGCGCCAACGTATTCTTGGGGACAAAACCCTGTCAAGCGGGGCACTGCGCTGTGGATGCGCGCATCCGGTTGATATCGGACTGGCGACCACGGGATCCTGCCATAGCCGATCGAGGGCGCACGATATTCACCCGGCCCACGGACGCGGCGCGGTATGGTCGCTTCCCACGCGCGTGCTCATCCCGCGCCGCGCAACGAGAGGATTCGACCAGACGCCATGCTCCCCTCCGGTCCCACGCTCCCAGGACGTGTCCAGCTCTTCTGGTGGATGTTCGATCCAACCTCGTTCATGGAGCGATGCACGAGGGAGCACGGCGACACCTTCACCACGCGTTTCACCTCGTATCCCCCGAGTGTGTACGTGACCGATCCCGAGGTCATCAAGCAGGTGTTCGTCGCGAGCGCAGAGGACCTCTCCGCGGGCCAGGCGAACACGGGGCTGATGGGGTTCCTGTTCGGTGAGCGATCGGTCCTCAGCCTGGACGGGGCGCAGCACCTCCGGTCGCGGCGCCTGGTCCTCCCGCCGTTCCACAACGAGCGGCTCGGGCGCTACGGGCGCTTGATGCGCGAGATCACCGATCAGCACATCGACCGCTGGCCCATCGGGAAATCGTTCTCCGTGAGCAAGGCGATGCACGAGCTGACGTTCGACGTGATCCTGCGCCTCCTCTTCGGCGTGCACGAGCGGGCGTTCTACGAGCCGTTCAGCAAACTCGTCGCCGAGCTGGTGCGGCAGACGACGAGCCCCTTGTTCCACGGCCTCTTCGCGATGCTACCGCCTGAATGGGTGATGTCGATGCTCACGCGGGGGCCGACGAAGGTGGCGCTCGGGCCGCTCGGCGAGCGTGATCTCAGCCTGTTCATGCCTGGCGGCGCCATCCTGCAGGCGAAGCGGGAGATTGGTGCGCTCATCCACGCGGAGATCTCGCTGCGCCGTGCCTCTTCGCAGCGGGGGGATGACGTCCTGTCGATGCTGCTCGATGCACGCGACGAGAATGGCGAAGGGATGAGCGACGACGAGCTGCACGATCAGCTCATCACGCTGTTCATTGCGGGACACGACACGACGGCCAACGCACTCTCCTGGGCGGTCCACCACCTGCTCCAGCACCGCGAGGTTCGAGGAAAGCTCGACGACGAGCTGTCCGGGGTGAAGGGAGAGGGCGCAGGCTGGCTGCAGGAGGTGGCGGAGCTGGCGTACCTGGACGCATTCATCAAAGAGACGATGCGGCTGACGCCCGTGGCGCCCGTCATCCTGAGGATCTTGCAGCGACCGCTTCGCTTCGGGCAGTACGATCTGCCAGCGGGGAGCTACGTGTGCCCGTGCGTGTACCTGACGCACCGGCGGGCGGATCTCTGGCCGGAGCCGGAGCGATTTCTGCCGGAGCGGTTCATCGGCCGGCGCGTGAGCCCGTACGAGTTCTTTCCTTTCGGCGGTGGGGCCCGGCGGTGTCTGGGCGCAGGTTTCTCGATGTACGAGATGAAGGTGATCCTCGCGCGGCTCGTGGCGCGAGCGGCGCTTCGGCCGGTCGGAGGCGGTGAGGTGCGGCCCGAGCGCCGAGGGATCTTCCTGGCACCGTCGAGCGGCGTACCTGTCGTTCTGGAGGGGCGCCGCGAGGCGTGACGCCGAGAGGGGAAGTCAGGCCGCGGCCGAGTTCTTCGTCTGCGGCTTCGGTCGGCGCGCTTTCAGCACCACGGGGGCTCCGTCCGATGGCGCGAGCATGATGTGGCGGTTGACCATGCGAACGGGCCGGTTCGACGCAAGCTCGAGGCTCGCGCGGCGGAGCACCGTCGCGAGGACCATGCGCATCTCGTACATGGCGAACGCCATCCCGAGGCAGCGCCGTGCGCCTCCTCCGAAGGGGAGCCACGCATAAGGGTCCGGCTTCGTGCCGAGAAACCGCGCCGGATCGAAGCGCTCGGGATCTGGATAGAGGTCCTCGCGGAGGTGCGTGAGCACGAGGGCCGGGATGAGCATGGTCTCGGCCGGAAGCGTGTGCCGCGAGAGTTCGAAGGGCGCCTTGGTCCTGCGTGAGATGAGCGGTACGAGGGGCCTCAAGCGGAGCGACTCCTTGATGGCTGCGTCGAGGTACTCCAGCGCAGGCAGGTGCTCGGCCACGATTGTCTCCTGGCCGAGCACCCGATCGAGTTCTTCGTGCACCTTGGCGAGGGCCCAGGGCTCGGCGAGCAGGCGCTCCACCGCGAACGTCATGCCGATCGCGGATGTCTCGTAGCCTGCGGCGATCAGGGTCACGAGCGCGTCGCGAAGCTCGCGATCCGTCATGGCCTGTCCATCCTCGTGCTTGCTCTCCAGGATGAGGGTCAACACGTCCTGCCGCGTCGGATCTCGCGGTGCAGCGCGGCGGCGAGCAATGAGTTCGTAGATGGAATCGTCGAGCTGACGCTTCAGCTTGGAGACGTGCAGGAAGGGCAAGAGCTTGTACAGGTCGAGTCCGGCGAATGACGCCATCACGCGCATGGGCGAGGTCGCCTCGTCGAGCACCGAGGTGAAGCGCTCGAGGAACGTCGCGATTTCGCGTGGATCCTCCAGGCCAAAGATGTTCCGGAGCATCAGCTCCATCGCAATCTCGGTCATCTTCGAGAGGAGCGGGAATGGGCGCCCTACGGGCCAGCGATCGAGCGAGGCGTCCGCCACATCACGCATGATGGTGGCGTAGGTTTGCATGCGCTCGTTCTGAAAGGGGGGTAGGAGCTGTCGACGGCTCCGGATGTGGGCCTCCCCGTCGAGAACGACGACGGAGCTGTCGCCGACGAAGGGGCGCACGAGCGAGTTGCTCTCGCCAGCGTAGATGACGTCGATGGATGCCGTGAAGACCCGTCGGATGTCCTCTGGCGAGGTGATGAACACGAAGTCACCCGAGCCGGTCATGTGCACGGTGAACGTGTCACCATGCTGCTGGCTCCATCGCTTCAGGAAATGAAGCGGACGGGACATGTACAGCGACGTCTGGATGAAGCCGGGGAGTCTCGGGCCGGGAGGGAGCGAGGACTTCATGGGCGTGTTCCTGAGAGTGGCAGGGGTTGGGAGACGAGGTCAGAGCTGGCTGTGGATCGATAGATCTCGGCGGATGGCCTGGAGTACGGAGGGCGTATCGGTCTTCATGAACTGGTGGCCACCAGCAAACATCCGGAGCTGAAAGTCGCCGCGGGTATGCTCGGACCATGCGACGAGATCCTCGGGGAGAACGAGCGCGTCCTCCTTGCCTCCGTATGCAGAGATCGGGATGTCGAGGGGGATCTCATCCCGGTGGAGGTGGCCTCTCACGAGCTGGAAATCGGCCTGCAAGGCGGGCAAGACCGCGGCGAGCAAGCTGGGATCTTCGGCGACGGCGTCCGGGATCATGTCGAAGCGACGGAGGAAGCCGAGATCTGGGGAGGAGAATCGCTCGTCGATGATGCGGCGGAATCGTTGCGGGGCTGGAGAGGCGGCGACGAAGAGGTGCAGAGGGCTCTTGCCGTGCGTGGCGCGGAGGCGCCGGACGAGCTCGAAGCCGAGGAGCCCTCCCATGCTGGAGCCGAACACGGCGTAGGGGCGGTCGAGGAGTGGGGGCATGATCTCCACGAGGGCGTCGAGGAGATCGGAGAGACTGTCGACGGGGGGGTCGTTCAGCCGATCTTCGCGGCCAGGGAGCTGGACGCTGCACAGCTCCACGGAGGTCGGTAGTGCGCTGGCCCAGCTGCGGTACATGAAGGCACCGGCACCACCGAGCGGGAAGCAGAGCAGGCGGATGCGCGCTTCGGGCCTCGGGGTGGGCCTGCGGATCCACCGCGCGGTGTCGTCGCGAGAGGCCGTGGTGGTGTGGGCCGGTGGCGAGGTGACGGAGGCTGCGCTCCGCGCGGGGGGGGTCTCGCCGAGCAGGCTCGTGGCGAGACGAGCGACGAGATCGCCGAGGCTGGGACCCTGGAGCAGGTCGACCGCAGGGATGTCGGCGCCGAGGTCCCGGGCGAGGCTGGCGCGCAGGTCGGCGGCCTGGAGCGAGTCGAGTCCCACGTCACGCAAGGGGGCGTCGGCGTCGATGGCGTCGGGGGAGAGTTCCGAGAGGGCAGCGATCTGGGCTCGGAGGTAGCGTTCGAGCGCGTCGCGTCGTTCGGCAGGGGAGGGGGCGGCGTGGAGCTCCTTCAAGGCGCGATCGACCTCCGGGCGGGGGCGGTCGCGATGGCGTGTGGCGGCGCGGCGGATCGTGTCGGCGCGGACTGGTGCGAGGCGCATGCCCTCCGAGACCGCGATGACCTGGCCGGTCTCGTCGAGCAGGCGCATGTCGGCGATGATGAGGGGGTCTGCTTCGAGCGAGGACCGGAGTTGGACGTGGCAGTAGCGCTTCTTGCCGGCTGTGGCGCCGCGCTGGTGGTGGCGATCGACACCGACGCCGATGGTCACGGTGCTGGTGGCGTCGAGCGGGAGCGCGGCCTTGACGACTTGCCCGCAGGCTTCGGCCACGCAGGCCTCGGTGAGCAGGTGGGCCACCTGGCGGATGTCGTTGGACGTTAGGGCGGGCGGCTCGGGGGCTTCGAGTTCGGCCAGGGCCTCGCCGTCGCGGCGCCACAGGCGACGCACCAGGCGGAAGCTCGGACCGATTTCGTGCTCACCCGTCTTCCAGTACCGGGCGTAGAAGTCGTCGCCGGACAAGGCCTCGCCGCAACGGGCCTGGATCGCGTCCAGAGGGGCGCCTTCGCCAGCGCGCTCAAGGGCGCCAGGCGGTGAGGCGCTGAGGAGAGCCGTCGTGTGCAGTGTCCACGCGCCCGTGTCGGTGCCGTCCGGGTCCAGGCTGAAGAGCTGGAAGCGCATGGCATGTCCGGCCGTGTCCGGTTCGAGGATGAGCTGCGCGGTCCTGACCTCGCCCTCTTGCAGGAGAAGCGGCTCCAGGAAGGTGATCTGCTCGACGCGGAGATCACCCGTGGCGGTCTGGATCTCGGCCATGGAGGCCATGGCCATCGAGAGGTGCAGGACGCCGGAGACGACGATGCGTCCGTGGACGCGGTGATCACGGAGGGCCGCGAGTGCTGCAGGGTCGAGCTGTGTTTCGAACGCGATCACGCTGGGGGAGGGGACGCGCCGTCCCAGCAGGGGGTGGGTGTGCGTGGCGTCCGCGGCGAGTCCGGCGGCAGTGACGCGCTGCGGGGCTGGCGCCGCGTGCCGAGGGGTAGCGGCAGGGATCCAGTGCCGCTCCCCCTGGAAGGGATACGTCGGCAGTGACACGAGGCGCTGCGTCGGGCCGTGATCGAGGCGGGTCCCGTCCAGGCGCGCGCCGAGCGTATAGAGTTCGGCGAGGCTGCCGAGCAGCGTGCGGAGATCGTCTCGCCCGTCGCGAAGCGAGGGGAGCAAGACGCCGGTGCTCTCGGGCAAGCAGCGGCGTGCGAGGCCGAGCAGCGTGGGGCGGGGGCCGACCTCCACGAAGGCATCGATGCCAAGGGCGTGGAGGCGCTGGAGGCCTTCGGCGAAGCGTACAGGAGCCCGGGCATGGCGGCGCCAGTAGGCTGCGTCGACGGGGGAGGTGACGAGGTCGCCCGTGAGGTTGGAGATCCACGGGATCCGCGGCGTCACGGCGCGGGTGCAGGCGGCGGCCCGTTCGAGATCGTCGAGGATCGGATCCATGAGCGGGGCGTGGAATGCGTGCGAGGTATGAAGGCGACGCGACGTGATGCCGCTCGCGGAGAGCACCTCGAGAAGCTCGTCGAGGGGTCCGGCTGCGCCCGAGAGGACGGTCTCGGTGGGGCCGTTCAGCGCAGCGATCGCGATCTCGGTCGCGCGGGGAGCGAGCACGTCGGCGATCTGCTCGGGAGCGGCGAAGACGGCCGCCATCGCGCCGCCTCCGGGCAAGGACTGCATGAGGCGGCCCCGGGCGGCAATGAACGGGGCGGCGTCTTCGAGGGAGAGGGCACCCGCACAGCAGGCGGCGGCGATCTCACCGACGCTGTGGCCGAGCACGGCCTCGGGTTCGACGCCGAGAGAACGCCACAGCGTGGTGAGGGCGTAGGCGATCGTGAAGAGCGCGGGCTGGGTGACGGCGGTCTGGTCGAGCGCCCCGGGGGCGGCAGGCGCGCCCTCCGGCGGGAAGAGCACTTCGGTGATGGGGCGCTCGAGGTGCGGGTCGAGGAGCGCAGCGCAGCGATCGACGGCCTCGCGGAACACGGGCTGGGTCGCGTGGAGCGCGCGGGCCATGCCAGGGTACTGAGCGCCCTGGCCGCTGAACAGGAAAGCGATCCGGGGCCGGCGATCGGTGCGTGCGCGGGCGCTCGAGAGCCCCGGGCCCGGGGTGCTGGCGAGGAACGAAGCGAGGCGCTCGCGGGCTTCGGACGCAGAGGAGGCGACGAGGGCGAGCCGGTGGGGGAAGTGGGCGCGGCCAGTACGTGTCGTGAACGCGACGTCGCCGAGCGACACCGAGGGGTTCTCGGCGAGGTAGGCCTCGTAGCGAGCGGCGAGAGCCCGGAGCGCAGGCTCGCGCCGGGCCGAGAGCGTGAGCAGGTGGCAGACGTGTTCGTCCTGGAGGGGAGACGTCGCGGGAGCAGGGGCATCGCCGAGGACGAGGTGGGCGTTCGTGCCGCTGGCACCGAAGGAGCTGACGCCAGCGACGCGGCGGCCTCCGGTCGCCCAGGGCATGGAGCGCGTGGGGATCTCAGCCTGGATCTCGGCCCAGGGAGCGTTCGGGTTGGGGTCGCGGAAGTGCAGGTGCGGCGGGATGCGGCGGTGCTGCAGGCAAAGCACGGCCTTGAGGAGGCCGGCGACGCCGGCTGCGGCTTCGAGGTGGCCGATGTTGCTCTTGATGGATCCGACGAGAAGGGGGTGTCCGGCGGGGCGTCCTTCGGAGAGGACGGCGCCGAGCGCGCGCAGCTCGATGGGATCGCCGAGAGGCGTGCCCGTGCCGTGGGCTTCGACATAGCCGACCTCTGCGGGGATGACGCCGGCGCGGGACAGGGCCTCGCGGACGAGCGTTTGCTGGGCCGCGCCGCTCGGGACCGTGAGGCCGCTGCTCGGGCCATCCTGGTTCACCGCCGAGCCGAGGATTGTCGCGAGCACCGGGGCGCGGCGCGCGAGCGCGTCCCCGAGCCGCGACAGCACGAGGGCGCCGCATCCTTCACCGCGGCCGTAGCCGTCAGCGGAGGCGTCGAAGGCCTTGCTGCGGCCGTCGGGCGAGAGCATCCGGGCCTTGGAGAGGACGATGTTGCCACCTGGTGACAGGACGAGGTTCACGCCGCCCACGATGGCGAGATCGATCTCTCCGCTGAGCAGCGCCTTGCAGGCGAGGTGCGTGGCCACCGCCGAGGAGGAGCAGGCGGTGTCGACGGCGACGCTCGGGCCCTGGAGGCCGAGCATGTACGACAGGCGCCCAGGTGCGAAGTTGGACGCGCTGCCCAGCGCGGCGTAGCCGTCGAGCTCGGAGAGGTCGAGGGACAGCGCCTGGAGCATGCTGTAGTCGCTGCTGGTGATGCCGAGATAGACGCCGGTGCGGCTGCCCGAGAGGGCATGAGGGGACGTGCCGGCGCGCTCCAGGGCCTCCCAGGCGACCTCCCAGAACAGGCGGTGCTGGGGATCGATGTACGCTGCTTCGCGCGGGTGGATGCCGAAGAAGGCTGCGTCGAAGCGATCCACCTCGTCGAGGAAACCGCCGCGGCGGACGTACATCTTGCCGGGCGCGCCAGGGTCGGGATCGTAGAAAGCATCGACGTCCCAGCGATCCGAGGGAATCTCGCGTGTGGCGTCGATGCCGTCCTCGAGCAGGCGCCAGAGTGCCTCCGGTGAGGTGACGCCCCCGGGGAGGCGGCAAGCCATGCCGAGGACTGCGATGGGCTCGCGCTCCCGGCGCTCGGAGGTGTCCACGCGTGCCCTGAGCTGCTGGATCTCGCGCAGGGCGTGCTTGAGGACGGCGTGGCGATCGAGAGGGAGCGGCGGGCTGCTCATGCGGTGTGGGGTTCCGGGCGTTGGGGGCCTTCGGACAGCGTGCCGCTCCGGGCGTCGGAGAGGCCTGCGCGGGCAGGCCAGAGTTCGGCTGCGAGCAGCGCCACGAGCTCGTCCTCGGTGAGCGCGTCGAGTGGATCCGGGGCGGTCTCCGAGCCGGTCGGAGAAGGCGCAGAGGATGCGTCGGGGGAGGGGGGAGCTGCGGTCTCCGGTGTCGGTGCGAGGATCTCGGTCGCGAGGTAGGTGGCGAGGCGCCGGACGCTCGGGTGATCGAACGCGAGGGTCGGCGGCAAGCGCCGGCCGAGATCGGCCTCCAGGCGTTTGCGGATCTGGACGCTCATGATGGAGTCCATGCCGAGCTGGAAGAAGCCCTGATCCAGGTCGAACGCAGCGGGCTCCTCGAGCTGGAGGGTCTCGGTGACGAGGCGGCGTGTGTGCTCGATGAGCCGTGTCATGCGCGCCTCGGGGCCGTCTGCTTCGAGACGACGGAGGAGCAGCTCGTCGGCCGCCGGCGACGCGTTCGCGGCGGGGGCTTCGATGAGGTCGAGCAGCGGGCGACGCCGGCGGGCCTCGAAGATGGGCTTGAAGCGCCCCCAGTCGATGGACGCGATGGCGCGCTGGGCGAGGGGAGTGCCCAGGAGCCAGCCGAGGACCTCGAGTGCCTCGTCCAAGGGCATGGTGCCGAAGCCGATGCCCTCGAGATAACGGCGTGCGTCCTCGGGCATGTGGGTGAGCATGCTGCCGGCCTGCCAGCTGCCCCAGTTGATGCTGAGGGCTGTACGCCCCAGGGCGCGGCGGTGATGGGCGATGGCGTCGAGGAAGTGGTTGGCGGCGGCATAGGGGCCGAGCAAGCCGCCACCCCACACCGCGGCTGCCGACGAGAACAGCACGAGGAAGTCGAGGTCGAGTTCGCGTGTGAGGTGGTCGAGGATCCAGGCTCCTTGCACCTTGGGGGCGAGGAGGAACTCGACCGCGGCCTGGTCGGTCTGGGCGAGCAGAGCAGGGCGGGACGTGCCGGCCGCGTGGACGATGCCGGCGAGCGGTGGGCCGTGCCTGGCGATGTCGGCGAAGAGGGCCTCCATCTGTCCGAGGTTGCTGGCGTCGGCAGCGACGATCCGGATGGATGCACCGGCTCGCTCCAGGTTCGCGATGGCCGTGTGGATCTCGGCGGCCCCGTCGGCGGTGGGGTCGGGCAACCCGCGGCGGCCGGTCAACACGAGGTGGCGGGCCCCTGCTTCGACCATCCAGCGGGCAACCTCGAGGCCCAGGCCGTGCAGGCCGCCCGTGATCAGGTAGGTGGCGTCTGGTCGGAGCCCGGGGCGCTCTGCAGGGAGGGGGAGCGCAGGGCTCCGGATCAGGCGCGCCACGCGACGCTCGGCGCCGCGGAGCGCGAGGAGATCCTCGCCGTCGGGTCCGAGCAGCTCGTCGACGACCCTCGCTGCCTCGGCCTGGATCGCGCCGGACGGGGCGTGGGGATCGAGATCGAGGAGGCCGCCCCAGAGTTCGGGATGCTCGAGCGCAGCGATGCGGCCAATACCCCAGAGCGGAGCCTGCGCCACGGCGAGCGGCTCGGGGGCTCCGCCTGCAGGCTGCGCGCCCCGGGTGATGAGCCAGAGCTGGGGCGAGATCGGGAGCGCTGCGTCGAGGAGCGCTTGGACGAGGGGAGGGACGGTGGCGCAGCCGAGCTGCTGCGCGGCGACCAGCGTCTCGAGCGTGAGCGCTTCCGTGGGAGGTGCGTCGAGGCTGAGGAGATGCACGACGCCGCGCACCGCTGGCCCCGCGCCGCGGGCGTGATCGAGGAGCCATGCGAGGTCGGCGCGGCTCGCCGGGTCGATGTGGAAGCGGCCTCCGCCCAGCGCCTCGCGTGGACCGGAGGTCGCGAGCAGCGCCACGTGGCCGCGCCGCGTGAGCTGGTCGGCGGCGGCCTCGCCAAGGCCGCCTCGATCGGCGAGCACCAGCCAGGCGCCCTTCTCGACGGGACGCCGCGGAGGCGTGCGCGCCATCGCCTCCCAGCGGATCTCGTAGGACCAGGTGTCGAGGCAGTGCCGCGCGGTCTCGCCCACGAGCGTGCGAGGGGCGGGGGTGAGGGTGACGCCCGCGAGCTCGGCGAAAGCGCGTCCAGCCTCGTCGAGGAGCGAGACGTCGCCCGTCACGGTGCCTGGCGGGGTGTCGTTTTCTTCGCGGAGACGCGCGTGGCCCCAGACCACGGCGCCAGGCTGTCCGGCGATCCGCACCCGCTCGAACGTCGCAGCGATCCTCGTGCCTTCATTTTCGGCGGAGGAGGCTGCTTCAAGGAGATGCAGCGCATTGTCGAGCAAGGCGGGGTGAAGGCGGAGCGCGCCAGCTTCGGCAGCGCCGCGCTCGGAGAGCTTGAAGAGACCCAGCACCTCGCCTGGCCGGCGCCAGACACGCTCGACGCACCGGAGGCCAGGGCCCAGGGCGAGGCCCCCTGCCGCGAGCCCGTCGAGGAAGGCTTCGCCGGTGAGTTCCTCGGCGCACCTCGCCCGGATCTCGGCGAGCGCGACGGGGGCTGGCATCGAGATCTCGTCGGGCGAGAGACGCCGGCTTCGACCGGCGGCGTGGCGCTGCCATGGACCACCGGGAGTCGCGCTGCTGAAAATCTCGAACGATGCGTCGTTTTCCGCACGCGAGGAGAGGATGAGCTGGGCGTGCCGGGGACCCTCCTGGGGAACGACCCATGGCGTGTGCAGTGCGACGTCTTCGAGGACGAGCGGTGACGCGCGGTGGTCTGGGCCGGTGGTGGGCGAGACGTCGAGGACCTCGGCAGCCGCGGCCCAGGCGATCCCCAGGAGCACGGCGGGTGAGACGAGCGGGAGCCGTCGGAGCACGTACTCCTTCAGCAAGGGAAAGGCGGCGGGAGCGAGGGCGAGGGCGAGGTAATGCTCCCCGGGCGAGCGCGCCGAGGTGATCCGCTCGCCGAGCAAGCGTGGGCCTCGGGCCGAGGTCTGTCCGGCAGGGGCATTGCGCGTGGGCGTTTCAATCCAGTGGCGCGTGCGCTGGAAACGATAGGTCGGCAGGTCCACGACGCGACCCCCGCTCGGGAAGAGGCGGCCGAACTCGATCGGGTAGCCCGCTGTGTAGAGTGCGCCGAGCGTGTCGAGCAGCGAGGGTCGTTCGGGCTCGTCGCGCCGCAAGCTCGGGAGCGCGAGCCCGTCCCGCCCGAGCTGATGCAGCCCCTGCTCCACGGCGTTCTGGAGCACCGGGTGAGGGCTCACTTCCAGGAAAGCGTCGAAACCGTCTTCAGCGAGACCCTGGAGGGCGTCCCAGAACCGCACCCGGTCGCGAAGGTTCCTACCCCAGTAGTCGGCGTCGAGGGCCTCGCCATCGATGTACTGGCCGAGGACGGTGGAAAACATAGGCACCGCGGTCTGCCGCGGTTCGATCCCCTGGAGGCCCGCGACCAGTTCCTCGCGGAGCGGCTCGACGTGCGGGCTGTGACCCGCGATGGAGACGCGGAGGAGGCGCCCGAAGATCCCGCGCTGCTCGAGTTCCTTCACGACCTGCTCGACCGCTGTTGCCTCGCCGGAGAGGACACTCGAAGTCGGTCCTGTCGAGACGGCGATGAAGACGCGGTCGTTCATGTCGGCGATGGCCGCGCGTGCGTCGTCCGTCGATAGCTCCACGGAGGCCATGGCCCCGCGCGGGCCCGAGGTGCGGAGGCGCTCGTAGAGCACGGAGCGCAGTCCGATCACGCGTGCCGCGTCGTCGAGCGAGAGCGCGCCAGAGACGTGGGCTGCGGCGATTTCGCCGAAGCTGTGACCCACCACGGCGTCCGGCTCGACGCCCCAGGAGCGCCAGAGCGCAGCGAGGGCCACCTGGACCGAGAAGAGCGCGGGGTGGACCACATGCATCTCGTGGTAGCGGTCCTCGCCCGAGGCGAGCAGATCGAGCAGCGACTCGCCCAGGTAGGGCGCGAGGGCGCGCGAACATGCCCCGAGGGCTTCGGCGAAGACAGGCTCATCGAGCAGCCCCCGCGCCATGCCCACCCACTGCGAGTTGTGGCCCGAGAACATGAAGGCGAGCTTGCGTCCCCGCGCAGGTGAGGCGCTGGAACTCCAGTTTGTGAGCGCCGCGTCGAGCCCCGCGACGAGGTCCTCGCGGCTCGCGCCGCGCACGGCGAGCCGGTGCAGGTGGTGCGTCCGGCGGGTGCCAGCCGTGAAGCAGACGTCGTGGGCGAGAACGTCGTCTCCGGAGAGCGCGCCACGCGACAGGGCATCGCGGTAGGCGGTCGCGAGCGCGCGCAGCGCTTCCGGACTGCGTGCGGAGATCGGGAGCAGGTGCACGAGTGGCGGGGACCCGGAGGTGAACGGCTCGGGCGCGAAGGCCAAGGGGGGCTCGGTGAGCACGACGTGCGCGTTGGTCCCGCTCATGCCGAACGAGCTCACGCCCGTGGTGCGCGGCCCGTCGATGGCGGGCCACGCGGTGAGCTCGGTCGGAACCACGACCGGGATGTCGGCCCAGGGGATCTTCGGGCTGGGGGTCTCGAACAGGGGGTTCGACGGAATCTCGCCGTGTTTGACGCAGAGGGCCGCCTTGATGAGGCCTGCCACGCCAGCTCCTGCTTCGAGGTGGCCGATGTTGGCCTTGGCCGTGCCGAGGAGCACGGGGGAGCTGGCGGGCCGGCCCTCGCCGAGCACGGCCGCGATCGACTGCACCTCGATGGGGTCGCCCAGTGGCGTGCCCGTGCCGTGGGCCTCGATGTGGCCCACCTGGGCCGGGCTGACGCCGGCACTCGCCAGGGCCTGGCGGATGACGGCTTGCTGGGCCGGACCGTTCGGGACCGTGAGTCCGCTCGATCTGCCGTCGTGGTTGACTGCGGAGCCGCGGAGCACGGCGTGGATGCGGTCGCCGTCGCGGAGCGCATCCGACAGGCGCTTCAGGATCACGATCCCCGCACCCTCGCCGCGGACGTAGCCGTTGGCCGAAGCATCGAACGCCTTGCAGCGACCGTCCGGGGAGAGGGCGCGGAGGCGCGAGAACATGACGTTCACTTCGGGGAGGAGGATGAGGTTGGCACCGCCCGCGATGGCGAGCTCGGCCTCGCCGTTGCGCAGGGCCTGACAGGCGAGGTGGGTCGCCACGAGCGAAGACGAACACGACGTGTCGACCGACAGGCAGGGCCCTTGAAGGCCGAGGATGAACGAGATGCGCCCCGCGGCGCAGCTCGCTGCGTTGCCGGTCAAGGCGTAACCGTCGATGGTGCTCGACCCCTCCGAGCTGCCGAGGAGGGCTGCGTAGTCGTTGCTCGCAATCCCGAGCATGACCGCGGTGCGACTCGAGACGAGCCGATCTGCGATCTGACCCGCGTCCTCCAGAGCCTCCCATGTGGTCTCCAGCAGGATGCGCTGCTGAGGATCCATGGTCACCGCTTCGCGGGGCGAGATGTGGAAGAACGAGGCATCGAACATGTCGACGCCGATGCCCTGCACGAAGCCGCCACGGCGGCTGATCATCTTGCCCGGGGCGTCGGGATCCGGGTCGTAGTAGGCGTCGACGTCCCATCGATCCCGGGGGACCTCGTGCGTGGCATCGGCGCCGTCGCGCAGCAGACGCCAGTAGGCGTCGACGTTGTTGGCGCCACCGGGGAAGCGGCATGCCATTCCGATGATCGCGACCGGCTCGTCTCGTCGGATCGCGGCAGCGGTGATCGGGGGGGCTCGCCCCTCCAGGTCCAGGACATTCCGGGCCAGATGCGCGGTGAGTGCGTCCACGCTCGGATAGTCGAACGCGACGGTGGTGGGCAGTGCGCACCCGAGGCTCTTCTGAAGGCGACCCCGGAGTTCGACGGAGAGGAGCGAGTCCATGCCGAGCTCGAAGAACCCGAGCGCGGGATCCAGGGGCCGTGCCGGGTCGAAACCCAGCACCCGAGCCACCTCGGACGCTACGTGCGTGGCGAGCAGATGGCGACGCCGCGCGGGAGAGGCTGTGCGCAGGCGACGGACGACGTCGGAGTTCGTTTCTACCAGGGGCCCGCTGGAGACGGACGCGTTGCGATCGGACACGGGAGGGCACGCGATGCGGTCCGGCTCCTCGGTCGACTTCGCCGAGGGGTGGTCGGCGAGGTCCGCGTCGGGCTGCTCGATCCAGTAGCGCTCCCGCTCGAAGGGGTAGGTCGGGAGGGCGACCCGACGCCGGGTGCGGCCATGATCGTAGGCTGCCCAGTCCACAGGGGCGCCGCGCACGTGAAGTGTCGTGAGGCTCGTCAGGATCTGCCGCTGCTCATCCTGCCCTTTGCGGAGTGATGGCAGCCACGCGCCCGGATGATCGGGCAGGCTCCTGCGACCCATGCCGAGCAGGGTGGGTCTCGGCCCGACTTCGACGAACACGTCGATCTGCAGCTCCGCGAGGGCAGCCATCCCCGCAGCGAATCGCACGGGCGCGCGCGCGTGGCGGCGCCAGTAAGCCGCGTCGAGCGTCTGTCCGGACTCCGCAGGTCGGCCAGTCAAGTTGGAGATGAAGCCGATCTGAGGCGGGGAGTAGGAAAGGCCAGCGATCGCTGCCTGGAAGTCGTCCAGGATCGGGTCCATCTGGGGGGAGTGGAACGCATGCGAGACAGCGAGGGGTTGTGCCTTGATCCCGTGGGACACGAACCACGCGATCCGTTCGGCGACGACCTCGGCCGCGCCGGAGATCACCGTCTCCGACGGGCCGTTCACGGCCGCGACTGAGACCGAGGCGCTCACATTGGCCAGAGCCTCGACGACGTGGGCCTCGGAGGCCGCGATGGCGGCCATGGCACCGCCTGGTGGCAGTGCATGCATGCGCCGGCTCCGCTCGCAGACGAGTCGGAGTGCATCTTCGAGGTTGAGGACGCCGGCGACACAGGCCGCTGCGATCTCACCGACGCTGTGTCCCATCACGACCTGTGGGGTCACGCCGAAGCTCCGCCAGAGCTCGGTGAGGGCGTACTCCAGCGCGAAGAGCGCGGGCTGTGTGTACAGGGTGTCGTCGAGCGATGTCCCGGTGGCTTCGCCGTCGGCAGCGAAGAGTACCGAGCAGAGCGAGGCGGGCAGGAGTGGGCGACAGATCGCGTCGCAGCGGTCGATCGCCTCGCGGAAGACCGGCTCGCGTTCGTACAGGTCGCGACCCATGCCGGGGTACTGGGCGCCTTGGCCGGTGAACAGGAACGCGATGCGGGGCCGGTCCCTGCCGCACGTGCCTGAGATCGCGGCCTCCTCGCCGCCGGCGTAGGCCGAGATCGCGCGGCACAGCTCATCGACGTCGGTGCCGACGAACGCGCTACGGCAGCGCAGGTGAGTCCTGCCTGCGTTCGCCGTGAATGCGATGTCTCCGAGCGGCGGTAGCGGCGCCTGCGCGAGGAAGCGTGTGTACCGCCCTGCGAGCGCACGGAGTGCCTCCGGACTGCGTGCTGAGAGGGTGATTGCGTGTGCGCTGCGATCGACGAGCACTGGGCGAGGAGCCGGCGGGGGGGCCGCCTCCAGCACGACGTGCGCGTTGGTGCCGCTCAGGCCGAACGAGCTGACGCCTGCGAGGCGACGCCCTTCGAGGCGGGGCCAGGGGGTGCGTTCCGCGGCGACGCGGACAGGGAGCGCGTCCCACCCGATGAGCGGGCTCGGGGTGCGAAAGTGGAGGTGTGCGGGGATCTCGCCGTGCTCCAGCGCGAGGACCACCTTGAGCAGGCCCACGAGGCCCGCGGCAGCCTCGAGGTGGCCGACGTTCGTCTTGGCCGAGCCCACGAGCAGCGGTCGATCGGGGGCGCGCCCATCGCCGAGCACCTCTGCCAGCGCGTCGAGCTCGATCGGGTCGCCGAGCCGCGTCCCGGTTCCATGAGCCTCCACATAGTCGATATCCGATGGAGCCGCGCCGGCAGCGGCGAGTGCGCTCCGGAGGAGGGTCCGTTGTGCGAGCCCGTTCGGTACGGTGAAGCCGCTCGAAGCGCCGTCATGGTTGATCGCAGAGCCGCGAACGAGGGCGAGGATGCGATCGCCGTCGGCGCGGGCGTCGGACAGGCGCTTCAGCACGATGGCTGCCGCGCCCTCTCCTCGTCCGTAGCCGTCTGCTGCGGCGTCGAAGGTCTTGCAGCGGCCATCGGGCGCCAGGGCCCGGAGGCGCGAGAGGAACACGAACGGCAGGGGTGACAGGAGGAGCTGAACGCCTGCGACGAGGGCGACGCGGCACTCACTCGCTCGCAGGCTCTGGGCCGCGATGTGCAAGGCCACGAGCGAGGACGAGCAGGCGGTGTCGATGGCGAGGCTGGGGCCATTCAGGCCGAGCGCGTACGAGATGCGGCCTGCAGCGAAGCAGAAGCCGTTTCCTGTCCCGTCGTAAGCATCGATCTTGCTGGGATCGGCGCCGCCGAGCTGGATGTAGTCGTTGACCCCGATGCCCAGGAACACGCCGGTTCGCTGAGCCGTGAGGGTGCTCGGCGGGTGACCCGCGTCCTCCAGCGCTTCCCACGCCACTTCGAGCAGGAGCCGCTGCTGCGGATCCATCCGGGCGGCCTCGCGCGGTGAAATCCCGAAGAAGAGGGCGTCGAATCCATCGACGCGCTCGAGGAATCCCGCGCTGCGGGTGTACGTCTTGCCGGCGGCCTGGGGATCGGGATCGTAATAGCGCTCGGCAGACCAGCGACCAGGCGGCACGTCGCGCACGGCGTCGTGGCCCTCATGGAGGAGGCGCCAGAACGAGGGGAGGTCGTCCGCGCCGCCCGGAAACCGGCATGACGCGCCAACGATCGCGATCGGCTCGGTCGCCGCGCGCTCCATGGTGTCGAGCTTCGTCTGGAGCTTTTTCAGGGCGAGCAGAGCGCGCTTCTGTGCGGAAAGATCCGCGGGGTCGGACGGCCCTTGGCGGCTCATTCCATCATCTCCTCGTCGTCGCCGAGCACCTCCGCGGCGAGTTCTGCGAGCGCCAGGGCTGCCTCGTCGTCCGAGAGGTCCTCGACCTCGGCGCGCATGGCCTCGTCGGCGTCGGACTCCGCTCGCTGCGGCGTTGCTGAACGGGAGGCTGCGAGCAGTCTCCCAGACAGGGCTTCGATGGTCGGGAAGTTGAAGATGGTGCTCGCTTGTAGGGAAATCCCCAGGCCGATCTCGAGCCGTCGCTTGAGTTCCATGGCCATGAGCGAGTCCATCCCCATCTCGAAGAAGCCCTGCCGGGGGTCCGGAGCGCGCGCGGGATTCTGTCCCAGGATGGCGGCGACCTCACCCCGGAGGAGCCGCTGCAGTGTGGCCTCGCGTTCGCCTGGCAACGCCTGCTCCAGCGCCCGCGCGAGGGCGAGCCGCCCAGGGGACGCATCTGGCGGCCCCGCGCGTCGCGGCGTGGCTGCGAGCAAGGTGTCGAAGAGGGGTGGCGGCTCGACCGCGGCGGCCGAGAAGAAGCGCTCCCAGTCGTAGAAGAAGACCCCCAGCTCCGTACGATCGACCGCGATGGCGCGTCCGAGCCGATCGAGTCCCCGCTCGGGTACGATGAGCCCAACCCCGCGCGCTTGCCATCGGTTGGCCTCGGTACCTTGAGCCATGCCGACGCCCGCCCAGAGACCCCAGCTCACGGTGAGCGCGGTCAAGCGTCGGGCTCGGCGATGGTGGGCGAGGGCGTCGAGGAACGTATTGGCGGCCGCGTAGACGGCTTTGCCATGCGCACCGAACCAGCCCGAGGCCGACGAGAACAGCACGAAGAAATCCAGCGGCCGCTCCGCGGTCTGCTCGTGCAGGTTGAAGGCGCCTGCGATCTTCGGTGAGAGAACCTCTCGGAGACTCTCGAGATCCTGCTGGGGGAGGAGTCGGTCGGCGAGCACGCCAGCGGCGTGGACGATCCCCCGCAGAGGTGGCATCGCATGGTCGATTTCGGTGAGCACGCGTGCGACATCCGCGGGCTGCGCCACGTCACTCGCGATGACCGCGACCCGTATGCCCCTCTGTTCGAGCGCGTGCACGACGGCCTCGGTCGGCCCCTCGGGAGGTCGACGACCGGTGAGGACGAGGTGGCGTGCGCCGCGGTCCACCATCCAGCGCGCGACCTCAAGGCCAATGCCGCCAAGGCCGCCGGTGATCCAGTAGGTTCCGTCGGGCCGCAGTGAAATCGGGGTGCGGTCGAGGGGCTGGGCGTGAAGCAGGCGAAGCGCGCGCCGCATCCCTGCGCGGAGCGCGAGCTGTTGCTCTCGATCGGGGGCGAGGATTTCGAGCGTCAGCAGCTCGACGTCCTCCGGCGGAGTGTTCGGATCGAGGTCGACCAGGCCGCCGAAGATCTCGGCGTGCTCGACGAGGAGGCCTCGCCCGAGGCCCCAGAGTGGCGCTTGCGCAATCGCGAGCGCGTGGTCGCTACCTCCTTCCTTCGTGGCCGCCTGCGCACCGCGTGTGACCAGCCAGAGGCGCGGTGGTGCGCCCGCCTCCGTCTCCTTCGAAGGAGGGGCTCCGAGTGTGCCCAGAGCCATCCCCGGAGCGCTGCGAAGGAGCGCCTGGACAGTGAGCACGGCGCTCGCACAGCCGAGCTCCTGGGCGTGCCAGAGCGCTTCGAGGGAGGTCGCCGAGGTGTCCAGGCTCCACAGGTGCACGATGCCCGTGAGCGGTGGGTCGCCGCCGGCCTGCGCCTCCGCGAGCAGCTGCGCGAAGGCCTGAGGGTCGCCTGGAGGTAGCGTGAAGTGGGGGCCCTCTCGCGTGAAGTGGTCGCCAGGGATGGCGATGAAGACCTCATCGCCTCCCGCGACGAGCCGTGCAGAGAGTGCCGCGCCTACCCCCTCGCGGTCGGAGAGGACGAGCCAGCGCCGCCTCGAGGAGGGCACGGTGACGTCGCCCCGAGGGGCGTCGACCCACGACAGCTCGTAGACGGGTGCCTCCAGCGCCGCGCGGCGGGCGGGGGTGTCGACCCAGTGGTGGTGGCCCTGGAATGGGTAGGTCGGTGCAGCCGACAGCCGCCGTGCAAAGGGGCGGTGGTGCCCGCCCCAGTCGACCGTCACCCCGCGCACGAAGAGCGCACCGAGACTCGTGAGCATCTGCCGTGCGTCATCCGTGCCCTTACGCATCGAAGGCAGGAAGGCTCCCTCGTGATCGGGCAGGCACCTTCGCCCCATGGCGAGCAGCGCTGGCGCTGGGCCGATCTCCACGAACACCGTCACACCTTCGGCCGCGAGCGTGCGCATTCCGGCCTCGAACTGCACCGCCTGACGCGCCTGACGCCGGATGTACGCCGGGCCCATGAGCTCCAGGCCTGCGAGGGTTCCGGACACGTTGGAGACGAGCGGGAGGCGCGGTGGAGAACGTCGGATGCTGGCTGCGACGCGCTCGAGATCGTCGAGCACGGGATCCATCTGCGCCGAATGGAACGCGTGGGAGACGGGCAGCATTCGGGTTCGCCACCCCGCCTCCTGACAGCGCTCTATGAGCGCGGCGACCGCCTCACGCGGTCCGGAAATCGTGGTGTCCGCTGGGCCGTTGAGCGCAGCGATCGAGACTGGACCTGCTTCGGGTCCGATCAGCGCTGCCACCTCGGTGGCCCCAGCAGCGATCGCGGCCATGGCGCCACCTGTTGGCAACGCCTGCATCAGGCGCCCGCGCTCGGCCGCGAGTCTGAGCGCGTCCTCCTGACCGAGCACGCCGGCGACGCAGGCGGCCGCAATCTCGCCGACGCTGTGGCCCATGACGAGATCCGGCTCCACACCCCACGCGCGCCACAGGGTGACGAGCGAGAGTTCGAGCGCCACGAGGGCAGGTTGGGCAATCGCCGTCTCCTCCAGCAGGACCTCGGCGTCGCTCGTCGCTGGGAACAGGATCGAGCACAGCGGTCGTTCGAGGTACGGCCTCAGCATCTCCTCGCAGCGATCGAGCGCCTCGCGGAACACCGGCTCGACCTCGTAGAGCCGCCGCCCCATCGACGCATACTGCGCGCCCTGACCTGTGAACAGGAACGCGACGCGCAAGGGGCCCGCTCCCGGTGCTGTGCCGAGGTGAACCCCTTCAGCGGCGGTGCCTTTCCGGAGGGAGGTGAGCCCGGCGCGCACCTCGTCGCTCGATGCGCCAACGATCGCGAGGCGGTGGCCGAATGCGGTCCGCGTCGTAGCCGCTGTAAAGCAAAGGTCCGGCAGCGAAGCCTCCGGGCGGCCCGCGAGGTGCTCCTCGTACCGGCCTGCGAGCGCGGCGAGAGCACCCTCGTCCTGGGCCGAGAGAGGCAAGACGTGCATCGGGCGATCGGTCTTGCCAGCGGGCGCGGGGATGGCAGGTGCCTCCTCGAGGATCACGTGCGCGTTCGTGCCCCCGAACCCGAACGAGCTCACCGCCGCGAGCCGCCGCTCTTTGCTCGCCGACCAGGGGCGGAGCGCCGTCGGGATCACGAACGGCGTGCTCTCGAGTGAGATGTTCGGGTTCAGCGTGCCCAGGTGCAGGTGCGGTGGGATGGCCCCATACTGCAGGCAGAGCACGGCCTTGATGACACCCACGACGCCGGCCGCGGCCTCCAGGTGGCCGATGTTCGCTTTCACCGAGCCCAGCGCGCATGCCTCGCCCTCGCCTCGCGGCGCCCCGTAGACTTCCTTGAGTGCCTCGACTTCGATGGGGTCTCCGAGCGATGTCCCGGTCCCATGCGCCTCGATGAGCGTCACCTCGGTCGGGTCGCACTGGGCATTGTCGAGCGCGGCTCGGATCACGTCTCGCTGCGCTCTGGGGTTCGGGGCCGTGAGGCCGTTGGAGCGGCCATCCTGGTTCGTCGCCGTCCCGCGCAGCACCGCATGGATCCTGTCGCGCGCCGAGAGCGCGTCGGAGAGCCGCTTGAGCACGAGCACCCCGCAGCCCTCGCCTCGAACGTACCCGTCTGCTTGCGCGTCGAAGACCTTGCAGCGGCCGTCGGCTGCCATCATCCGCGCCCTGGAGAGCGCGACGGTGACCTCGGGGATGAGGAGCAGGTTCACTCCACCAGCGAGCGCGACCCGGCTCTCACCCGACCGCAAGCTCTGGCAGGCGAGATGCACTGCGACGAGCGACGACGAGCAGGCCGTATCGATGGTCACGCTGGGGCCGCGCAGGTCGAGCAGGTAGGACAGGCGGTTCGACACGATGCAGCCGGCTGCGCCCGAGGCGGCATAGGGGCTGATGCGATCGGGGTCAGCGAACAGGAGGCTCGAATAGTCCGTGGACGAGACACCCATGAACACGCCTGCCGCCGTGCCTGCGATGCGGTTCGGTGCGACGCCCGCGTCCTCGAGCGCGGCCCACGCGACCTCGAGGAGCACGCGCTGCTGAGGGTCCATGGTCGCGGCTTCACGCGGCGCGATGCCGAACAAATCGGCGTCGAATCGGGCGACATCGCCCTCCAGGAAGCCGCCCCAGCGCGTGTACATCTTCCCTGGCGTGTCCGGGTCCGGGGAGTACCACGCCTCGATGTCCCAGCGATCGTGGGGCACCTCGCGGATGGCGTCCGTGCCGCGTGCGAGGAGCTGCCAGAAGCGATCGGGATCATCCGCGCCGCCCGGTAGGCGGCAACCCATGCCCACGATGGCAATCGGCTCGGAGCCGAGCAGCTCCGCCCCTTCGATCTTCGAGCGCACCTGCTGCGCCAGGAGCGCCAGCTTGACGGCGGAGATCCGGCCCTCTCGAGCGGTCGATCGGCTCATGTTCCCTTCATCAGCGCCGCCAGGGCGTCTTCCTCGGAGAGCTGCTCGACCTCGTGGAGCGCGGCGTCGAGCGCGGCTCTGTCCCGGGACTCCTGGGGTTCACGCGCATCGTCGTGGCCGGCTGACACGGTCGCGATCTGCATCCGGTCCGCGAGGTGGGGGACGAGCTCCGAGAGCGTCGGGTGCGCCCACACGAGCGTCGCCGAGAGCGTGAGTCCGAGCGCTTCCTCGAGCCGATTGCGGAGCGAGATCGACATGAGTGAGTCGAACCCGAGGGACTTGAGCGGCGTGTCCGTGCTGATGCGCTCGGGCGCGAGCCGGAGCACGCGGGCGATCTCCTCGCGGACGTGGGCCTCGAGCAACGAGAGGCGCTCCTCGGGGGGGGCGGCGGAGAGCCGCACACGGACAGGGCTCCCGGTGACGTTGGTCTGCCGCCGCCCGAGCTCCTCGAACAGCGGGGAGGATGCGGCACGTGGGATGGACTGAGCCCAGCGCCGGAAGTCGAACGGCATGACCACCCACCGTCCGGCGCCTCCGGCGAGTAGCCGCGCGAAGGAGGCTTCGCCTGCCGTGGGGGAAATCGCTCCGAGCCCGACTTCAGCGCCGCGCGCGCCGCGATTGTCCTGCGCCGCGGCCAGGCCCACCTCGGACCAGCCGGCCCAGTTGATCGTCTGTCCCGGCAGTCCGCATGCGCGACGGTGAGCGGAGAGCGCGTCGAGAAACGCGCTCGCTGCCGCGTAGCTCGACTGACCAGGGTTCCCGAGCACGGATGCCGTGGAGGAGAGCAGGACGAAGAAATCGAGCGGCTTGCCGAGCGTCAGGGTGTGCAAATTCCAGGCGCCGTCCACCTTGGGGGCCATCACCTTGCGGAGCCGCTGCCCGTCCTGGTGGAGGAGGATGCCGTCGTCGAGCACCGCAGCGCCGTGGACGATGCCGCGAAGTGGCGGCTGGGTTGCCTCGATCCGGGCGAGGGCCGCCTGAGCTTGCGCGGGATCCGCGATGTCCGCCTCGATCACCGAGATGCTTGCCCCGATGGCTTCGAGGCCGGCGAGCGCGTCGCGGGCCGCGGGCGAGGTGCCGCTCCGACCGAGCAGCGCAAGGTGGCGCGCGCCGCGCTCGACGAGGCCGCGAGCCAGCACCAGGCCCACGCCACCGAGTCCACCGGTGATGAGGTAGGTAGCGTCCGACCGGATCGGGCCCCCGTCGCGCGTGTCGTCGATGGGCACCTCGGGGCCGAAACCAGTGAGTACGATTTTGCCGATGTGCCCAGCCCGGGCCATGAGCCGGAAAGCTTCGGGCGCCTTCACGGCGGGGAAGTGAGTGACCGGCAAGGGGTCGAGTACACCCTGTGCGATGAGTTCCATCACCTCGCGGAGCAATGCGCCAAGGCGTGCGGGCCGGTCGACACTCATCCCCTGGAGGTCCACGGCGAAGTAGGCGAGGTTCTTCGCGAAGGGAGTCAGGTCGAGCTTCGCACCCTCGTGGATGTCGCGCTTCCCGATCTCGAGGAAGCGGCCATACGGCGCAAGGAGTTCGAGGCTCTTCGCGGCTGCCTCGCCCGCCAGGGAGTTCAGCACCACGTCGACCCCTCGGCCACTCGTCGCATCGAGGAGCTCGTCGGCGAACGCAAGCGAGCGGGAGTCGAAGACATGGCGGATGCCGAGGCCGCGCAGGTACTCGCGCTTCCCCTGGCTGCCCGCGGTCGCGAAGATCTCTGCCCCCTCGCGCTGCGCAATTTGCACCGCCGCGAGACCTGTGCCACCGGCTGCGGCATGGATGAGGACGCGCTCTCCCTCTCCCAGGCGCGCGAGGTGACGCAGGGCGTAGAGCACCGTGGAGAACACGATCGGGATCGTCGCGGCCTCCTCGGCACGAAGGCGCGCGGGCTTCGGAGCAAATAGCACCGCCGGCGCGATCACGTGGGAGCCAAAGGTGCCCGGGGCGATGCCCACCACCGGGTCTCCTACCCGGATCCCCTGCACCCTCTCGCCCACCGAGAGGACCGTGCCGGCGCACTCGCCGCCGAGGATGATCTCGTCGCTCTGGTCGATCCTGCCCCCGAGCGAGACCAGCACGTCGCGGAAATTGAGACCGGCTGCCTCCACCCGGACCTCGATCTCTTCCGGCCCAGGTGCGGGTCGCGTCGCCTGCCGGAACGCCAGGCTGTCGAGCACGCCGGCCTCGACGATCTCCAGGCGGAACGGCCGCTCTCCGGCAGCGCTCGTGGTCGCGGGGCGCTGAGGCGCTTCCTGCGTGGCGCCGCGCACGAGCCGCGCGACGTACCGCGCGCCGTCGCGGAGCGCGACGTGCGGCTCTCCGGTGTCAGCTCGGAGCTCCTCGAGGAGCGCGACGACGCCGGCGGCGCTACCACTGGGATCGAGGTCCACCGTGGTGCAGTGGAGCTCCGGGTGCTCGAGCCCTATCGTACGGGCCATGCCCCACAGCGTGGACTGCGCGAGCGAGGGAGGCGTGCGCTCGACGCCCACTGCCTGGGCCCCACGGGTGACCAGCCAGAGTCTGGGGGCGTGACGCAGGCCGGCCTGCACGCACGCCTGGACGACATGGAGTACGCCGACCGGGCCGAGCGTCTCGGCGCGGTGCAGCGCGGTGAGGCCCCCCGAGCCGTCTGGCTGTGGCGCGTCGAGTGCCCACAGGTACGCGACGCCGACGGGTGGTGCTTGCCCGAAGGCCTCGTCGAACAGCCGACGCATCGCCTCGGGTCGTGCCGGGTCCACGCGGTATCGACCCGGGCCGAGGCGCTCGATGCCCTCATTCCCTCCCTCTCTGCCCACGGCGACCAGCACTACCCCCTCGCCGAGCGAGGCAGCGAGCCGTTCGCCCACCCCTCCCGCGTCCGCCAGGACGAGCCAAGTCCCTGCCGACTTGCTGCTCGGCCCCGTGGAAGGCAAGGGGCGCTGTCGCCAGACCACATCGTGGATCCATCCCGAGATCTCGTCCGCCGTACGGTTCTCGCGCTCGATTCGTTCCGCGCGAAAGCCCAGGATCTCGGCGACGATGTGTCCCTCGGGCGTTGCGATCATGAGGTCCGCTTCCAGCCGCCCTGGCGTGCACTCCGGCCGCAGGAGTACATGGCAAAGGAGCGTGCCCTCCAGGGGGCTGCGGACCTGGAGCCGCTCGATGCCCACCGGCACGAAAGCGTCGCCGTTCGGCCCTTCGGTCGCGTGCGATACCTGCGCTGCCGCCGGCAGCACCTGCAAGCAGCTATCGAGAAGCGCAGGGTGGGTGCGGTAAGGTCTCTCCTCCGTGGCGAGGCCGGCGGGCAGCTCGATCCTGCCCAGCGCTTCGCCATCCCGACGGCTGAGCGCCGTGATGCCCTGGAACCGTGGGCCGTACTCCAGGCCGCGCGCGTGAAGGCGAGCGTAGTAGTCCTCGGGCGCGATCTGCTCGGGCAGGCGAGCACGGATCGCGTCGATCGGCGAGCGATCGGTCACCACCTCTCCTCCTGCCACGAGCGTCCCCTTCGCGTGGAGCGTCCAGCTCACGTCGCGGGGGCCAGCTGGTCGGCTGTAGACCTCGAACGTGATGACTTGCGCCGAGGTCTCCGTCGCACGGAGCTGCACGGTGCGCGCACCCTCCGTGAGCGTGAGCAGGCGAAGGAACTGCACGCGCTCTATCGTGAACGCCTCGGCACCGAACCCCTCGGCTGCGGCGGCGAGTGCCATCTCGAGGTATACGGTTCCAGGGACGACGAGGAGCCCGTCGAGACGGTGGTCCTCCAGGAAGGGAAAGGTTTCGGCGTCGAGCTCGACCTCGGCGACGTAGCTTCGTCCGAGCCCTGCGAGTTCCATCCGGCTGTGGACCAGCGGGTGCTTGCCCTCTCGGCGCGTCGCGCCACTGCCGTGTGTGCCTTCTATCGAAGGGCGCTCGGGCCAGTACCGCGCTCGCTGCCAGGGATAGAGCGGCAGATCGACCCACCGTCCGGTGCCCGGGTGGATCTTGCGAAAATCCACCTCGAAGCCCGATGCGTAGAGCGCGCCCAGTGAGCCGAGCATCGATGCCAGCTCGTTGTCGCCCCGACGCAGCGACGGCGCAGCGACGAGCGCCCCTTCGCGTGCGCTCCGAGGGAAGCACGCGGAGACATCCCCGAGCAGAATGGGGTGAGGGCTCACCTCGACGAACAGACCGTGACCGTGCTCTACGAGCCGCTCGATCGTGCCCGAGAACAGCACAGGGTCGCGCAGGTTTCGGGCCCAGTAGCTCGCGTCGAAACCCGAGCCGTCGGTCGGCTCACCCGTGACGGTCGAGTAAATGGGGATCGCGGCGGCCCGCGGTGACAGCCGTCCCAGGCGCCGAAGGAGATCCTCCCGAAGAGGATCCATCTGCGCGCTATGCGACGCGAAGTCCACCTTGATCCAGCGGCAGAAGACCCCCTCGCGCTCGAGCTCCGCGAGGACCGTGCCGAGCGCCCCCCTGTCCCCCGACAGGACGGTGGAGCGCGGGCTGTTGCTCGCCGCGATCGACACGCGCCCGCCGTGGGGCTCGATACGCCTTGCTGCCTCGACCTGAGACAGCTCGACCACGGCCATCCCCCCGCGTCCGGAGGCCCTCTGCACCAGGCGACTACGCTCGCAGATGATCCGTGACGCTTCGTCGAGGGAAAGCGCACCTGCCACGTGAGCGGCTGCAATCTCGCCCATGCTGTGACCGACAACCGCGTCCGGCTCCACCCCCCAGGACCGCCACAGTGCCGAGAGAGCGACCGACATCGCGAACAGCATCGGCTGCACGACGTCCACGCGGCCGAGCAGCGACGCTTCCTCTGATGCCCACAGCTCACGCTCGATCGACCAGTCCACGAAAGGTCGCATCGCCCGCTCGCAGTCCTGCATTCCCCTCCGGAACACCAGCTCGTTCTGCCAGAGTTCCCGACCCATCCCCGTCCACTGCGACCCCTGGCCCGGAAACACGAACACCACCTTGCGGCGATGCCCGGAGTTCTTTCCGCTCGCCATCAACGGACGTACCTCACCAGCGAGATACGATTGGAGGTGCTGGGCTGCCTCGTCGAGATTCGATGCCACGAGCGCCAGCCGGTGCGGATGGTGTGCGCGCCGCAGCGAGGCCACGCGTGCGACATCGTGGATGGATCCCTCGCGGAGGGGCCCGGACGCGCGTTCGACGTACGCCTGTGCGAGGGCTCGCAGCGCCCCGGGACTCCGCGCAGAGAGAGGCAGCAAAACGGGCTTGATGTCGGGCGTCGCAATGGGCGTGGCCTCAGGCAATGGTGCCTCCTCCAGCACCGTGTGCGCGTTCGTGCCACCGATACCGAACGAGTTGACGCCTGCGCGCCTCGGCGTGGCGCCGCGTTTCCAGGGACGCAGCGTCGTGTTCACGAAGAACGGCGTGCTTCCCAGGTGGAGGTCGGGGTTTGGCTCTCGAAAGTGCAGGCTCGGTGGCAGCGCCTCGTTCTCCAGCGACAGCACCACCTTGATGAGCCCTGCGACACCGGCCGCAGACTCGAGATGCCCAAAGTTCGTCTTCACCGAACCGATGGCGCACCGCCCCTGTCCCCCCGCGCCGCGGAGCGCCTCGGCCATGGCCCGGATCTCGATCGGATCGCCCACAGGCGTGCCCGTCCCGTGGCACTCGACGTAGCTCAGGGTCTCCGGCTCCACGTCCGCGACTGCCAGCGCCTCGGCGAGCACGTGCGTCTGTCCGTCGAAGCCAGGCGCAGTGAACCCTACCTTTCGTGCGCCATCGTTGTTGATCGCGGAGCCCTTGATGACGGCACGGATCCGGTCGCCGTCCTGGAGGGCGCGGTCGAGGCGCTTGAGCAGCACCAGGCCCGCGCCGCTCCCGAACAGCGTGCCGCGTGAGGATGAGTCGAACGTCCGGCAGTGCCCATCGGGGCTGAAGATGCCTCCCTCCTGGAAGAGGTAACCTGCCTTCTGCGGCACGCGGACCGTGACGCCCCCCGCGAGCGCCATGTCCGACTCACCGTCGAGCAGGCTCTGACAGGCGAGGTGCACCGCCACGAGGGACGTCGAGCACGCCGTCTGCACCGCGATGCAGGGACCGCGGAGGTTCAATTTGTAAGCGAGGTACGTGGCGAGGTAGTCCTTGTCGTTGCCCATCAGCACCTCGAGCGCGTCCAGCGACAGGGTGAGGTCGCGGGTGGGTCTGATGGCCGAGGGGAGGTAGGTCGACACGCTCGAACCGGCGAACACACCGATCGCGCCCGGGAAGCGGGCTGGATCGACACCGCCGTCCTCCAGGGCCTCCCAGGCTACCTCCAGAAAGATCCGCCGCTGTGGATCGAGCAGCTCCGACTCCTTGGGGCTGATCTCGAAGAAGGACGCGTCGAACAGGTCAATGTCCTCCAGCACGGCCGCGGCGCGGACGTAGGCCGGGTCGCGCAGCCGGGCGGGAGCCACGCCAGATGCGAGCAGGGCCTCGTCCGAGAATGTCGAGATGGACTCGACCCCCTCGCGGAGGTTGTCCCAGAACCGCGCCGTGTTGGGCGCGCCGGGGAAGCGGCAGGCCATGCCGATGATCGCGACGTCGTTCTCCATGCTCTGCCTCTCGCCGCGCCTCAGCGGCGCTGCCTCCGCTCACGCGACGCGCGCCGCGCCTCAGCGCGATCGCGCCCCTGTCGTGCTGCATCGTCCTCGCCCGGATCTTTGCGAAGGTGTGCGGCCAGCTTGTTCACGGTCGGGTGCTGGAACGCTTCCGTCAGCCGGATGTCCACGCCGAGCTTCTGCCGCAGCTTGCCGATGATCTGGACGATGTGTCGCGAGTCGGCGCCCAGATCGAAGAAGCTCTGGTGCACGCTCACGCGCGGCGCCTGGAGTACCTCCTCGATGATCGCGGCGATGGTCCGCTCCATGTCGTCGCTTGGCGCCACGAACGGCACGTTCGACGGCGCCCCATCGGTCGCTGCGATGGCGGCGAGCGCCTTGCGGTCGACCTTGCCGTTCGGCGTGAGTGGCAGCGCATCCCGCATCACGACGCGAGGCACCATGTGGGGAGGCAGCTTGTGCCGTAGAAACGCGGTGAGGTCCTCCGCGAGCGAGCGCGCCGGCGCTGCTTCCTCTGGTGCAGCGAGTGTTTCGGCCTGTGTCGCCGAGATGCCGCCACCGAGGAGCGCGTGGACCAGGAGGTCGTCCTCCCCCAGCGCGAGCGCTTCCCGCACCTGCGCAGGCTCGACGTAGCCCAGCGGGCACAGGCCAATCCTGCAGGCGGTCGCCTCGCTCATGAGGAGCTGGCCCATGTAGCCCGCCTCCAGCGAGCAGAACGAGGGCGCCGCCTCGCCGTACATCGGCTGGACCGCGGGCAGGTGACCTACGAGGAACAGCGTAAATGCGGCGGCCTCGGCGATGGCCTGATTCGGAGGCGCATGGATGCTGGGGCCGAGCCCCTCACCATCGGAGATCCTCACGAGGCGGTGCTCCTCCGGGTGGTGATAGTAGACGCCACCCGGCAGTCCATCGAGGCGTCCGGGCTTGATATGAAGGTAGACGCGCACCGGGTAGAGGCCACCCGCCGAGGGGTAGCGATGCTTCGGGAGCGCGCCGGCGTGGATGGATACGAGGCTCGCGAGCAGCCGACCAACACGCTCGATCGGGAGCGGATCGGGGTCGAAACTCCGGTGCGTGCTGCGGGATGCATAGAGCGCCCACTTTGCTTCGTCCTCGGTGAGCTTGCCGAGGTCGAAGGTGGTCATGTTCGGCTCGATGGGTCGGAGCCCGAGACGCCGGAGCTTGAATTCCACGCGTTCAAGCGGATCGGAGAGGACACCCGCCTGCGAGGACTCGAGCGCTGCGGTGCCCGGAAGCGCGCCGTCCGGCCGGGCGGCGGACCCATCTGTTTGGACGGGGACCACGTAGGTCACGAGTCGCTTCACGCCGTCGCCGGCGACCATCGCCACCGCGTGGCGGACCGCGGGGTGCCGCGCGAGCGTCGCCTCGATCTCACCGAGTTCGATGCGCTGGCCCTGGATCTTCACCTGAAAGTCCTCGCGGCCGAGGAACTCGATCTCCCCATCCGGCAGGTAGCGTCCCATGTCGCCACTGCGGTAGAGGCGCTCACCGGTCCGGGGATGGAGGATGAAGCTCGCTTGTGTTCGCGCCTCGTCGCGGAAGTAGCCACGCGCGAGTCCGACGCCACCGATGTAGAGCTGGCCGGGGACCCAGGTCGGGCACGGCTCGAGCGCCTCGTTCAGCACGTGGTAGCGAGCGTTCCGCATGGGCCTGCCGTACGGGATGCTCGGCCAGTCCGGATCCACACGGTCGACCGGATGGCAGATGTCCCAGACCGTCGTCTCGGTGGGCCCCCCCAGGCTGATGAATCGCGCGCTGCTGGCCAGCGCCCAGAGCCTGCGCGGCAACGTCACCGGGATCCAGTCCCCGGCGAGGAGCACCAGCCGGAGCGATGGGAACGTGATCTTCGCTTCCTCGTGCTCCATCGCCGAGGTCAGCATCTCGCAGAAGGCGGGCACCGAGTTCCACAGCGTCACGCCTTCGGCGACCATCCGCTCGGCCCAGTGGATCGGATCACGGGCGGATGCGGCGTCTGGCACGATGATCGTACCTCCCGCAGCGATCACTCCGAAGAGGTCGTACACCGAGAGGTCGTGGTGCAGGGCCGTGAGGGCAATAGCACGGTCCGCAGGGCCGATCTCGAAGCGCTCGTTCACGTCGAGGATGCGGTTCACCACACTGCGGTGCTCGATCATCACACCCTTGGGGAGCCCCGTGGAGCCGGACGTATAGAGCACGTATGCGAGATCGTCTGGCCTGGGCATCGCAGCGGGCGCGTCGGCGTGGGGGCCGTCTGGATTGGCCTCGATGAGCACGCGCTGAAACCCCTCAGGCCACGAGAGCCGAGCGTCGAGATGCCGCTGCGTGAGTGCTACCCTGACCTCGCTCTGCTCGAGCAGGTAACGCAGCCGCTCGGCGGGGACCTCCGGATCGATGGGCAGGTAAGCGGCGCCCGCGCAGAGCACACTGTAGACGGCGATCACCTGCTCGTAGCCTCGCTCGGCTGCGACTGCGACGAGTGCTCCGGGACGGACGCCCTGTGCGACGAGCTCGTGGCTGAGCTGACATGCGCTGCGGACGAGTTCGCGATACGAGAGCGTCCGATCGGATGCGATCACCGCCGGCGCATCGGGCCGGCGCGAAGCCTGTGCGGCGAGCAGCGATGGCAGCACCTCGTCAGGAACGGGCGCATCGGTCGCATTCATCCGGGCTCGTAGCTCGAGCTGCTCCTCCGGCGGCAATACCCGCTGGGCCGCGGGCTCTCCCTGCCACGCGCCCTCTTCCTTCGTGAGCCGCGCAAGCAAATCGCAGAACGCCGTGAACATCGCATCGAGCATCCCTGGCGGGAACAGATCCTCCACGGCGTCCCACAAGAAGATGAGCTGCCCGTCGTCCTCGAACGCCTGACAATCGAGCCAGACCTGCGGCGTCTGCGTCAAACTGCACACCAGCTCACCGAGCGCCTTCCACACGGTCTCGGGGGGGCGGTAGCCCTGCCCGCCGAGGTTCAGCATGCTCGTGAAGACGACGGGCATGTTCGCGGACGGAGTCCCTTGCGCCCGCGCCAGTTCGCGCTGCACCTCGACACCACTGACATAGCGCGCCTCGAGATCACTCCAGAGCTGTTCCTGCACGCGACCCACCCGCGCCGCGAAGGTCTCGACCACCGCGGCATCGACACCGAGCAGGATCATCGACGTGAAGTCGCCAATGATGCTGTTCACCTGGGGGTGGAGAGGAAGGCGATTGAACAGGGTGACATTGATCGTGAAGCTAGGGTGCTTGCTCCAGGCGGCGAGGACCTCGGCGTATGCCGTGAGCAAGACAGCCGACGGACTGAGCCCCAGCGCGGACGCGCGTGCGGTCACGCGGCCCCATGCTTCGGCCGAGAGCCGCTCGGTACGGCGCACGAAGCGGGTCTTCGAGAGCGTGGCCGGGTCCCTGGCGAGCGGCAGTGCCGGCGCGGGTGGCAGCGTCTTCACGCGCTCGCGCCAGTGGGTGAGCGAGCGTCGGTAAAGCTCGGTCTCGCGCAGGGCGACCTCGGCGAGCACGTAGTCCCGGTACGACAGCTCGAGCGCCGGGGGGGGCCTTTCCGGCGTGAGATAGGCCTGCACCCAGTCCTGGTTCAGGATGAACAGGCTCCCCCCGTCGACGTGCAGGAGGTCGACGCTCACGTGCAACCTCGTGCGATCGCCGTCGAGCTTCGTCGCCCGCACGTCGAACATGGGCCACTGATCGGCCTGGAAGAGCTGATGGGACATGCGCTCGCGGGTAGCAGCGAGCGCCATGTCGACCTCCGCTTGCGGGCAGCCGCGGAGATCCTCCTCCTCGATCGTGTAGGCGGGGACCTCGCGCAGGATCTGCTGCTGCCCGTCGGATAGCACGACCGCGCGCAGCATGTCGTGGCGTGCGATCACCTGTCGCCACGCAGCGCCCAGCCGGTCGAGATCCAGACCCTGGCAGTCGAGCTCCCAGTAGATGTGGATCGACACGTCACCGAGGTGAAAGACCGCGCTGCGGCCGATCCAGTACGCTTGCTGGATGTCCGTGAGCGGGAACGGCTCGTGGCGCCGCGCCGGCTCGGGCAAGACGGTTGGCAGCTTCTGCGCTTCCTTGTCGCTCGATCGCTGCTTCAGGAACGAGAGGAGTTCCGGTTTGTGCTTTGCGATCTGTTCGCGCAGCTCCGGGGTGAGCGCCCCCTTCGGTGCCCGAACATCGAGCTGCTCACCCGTCGCCGAGATCTGGACGTTCCGCTTCGCCAGGTCCGTCAGCAAGGCCATGACGCTCATCGACCAATCACCTCGTCACTCCTCGGGTTGCCACGTGCTCCCCCGTCTCTGCCGTTCAGAACTGGAGTACCTCGATCTCTTCGTCCTCGGAGGGAGCGACGCTCTCGGCATCGCCCAGAGCCTCGGACCCGAGCGCGCCGCCCTGAGTGCCGCTCGTGATCACCGCGTCGAGCACCTCCTCGGCGGCGACGAGTTCGAGGAGCTGCCCTGCGAGTTCCGCGAGGCTGGGGCCCTTGAGCAGCTTCACCACCGGGACGGTCACGCCGAGTTCTGCTTCGATACGCTTCTTCAGCTCCATCGCCATCAGTGAGTCGACGCCCATGCGGTGGAGCGGGAGATCGGAACGGATCTGGGTGGGAGAGGCGCGCAGTGTCCTCGCCACTTGCTCGCGCAGGTGGACCTCCATCCGCGCGGAGCGCTCATCGACATGCATCTTGCGCAGCTCCTGGCGCAACGAACCTTCGCTACGCTCACGGGGCGTCTGCGCTACCGTCGCGGCGAGAAGAGCCGAGAGCAGCGGTCGGTTCGCGATCCCTGGCTGACTCTCCCGCCAGCGCTCGAGATTCAGCGGCACGATCACCGGCTGTACGGGATCCTCATGCAGCAGCCGCCGGAGGGCTTCCAGGCCGAGCCGTGGTGAGATGCTTCCCATCCCTTCGGCCTCGAGCCGCGCGCCACGGTTGTCCTGCTGGGCCGCGAGCCCCACCTCGGCCCACGGGCCCCAGTCGAAGCTCTGCGCGGGCAGCCCCATCGCACGGCGCTCGTGGGCGAGGGCGTCGAGGAAAGCGTTCGCAGCCGCATAGTTGCTCTGACCTGGCGAGCCGAGAACGGAAGCCACGGACGAGAAAAGCACGAACAGATCCAGCGGGTCGTCCTGCGTCAGGCTGTGCAGGTTCCACGCTCCGTCGACCTTGGGCGCCATGACCCGGCGAACGCGCGCCCGATCGAGCTCGAGCGCGATGCCGTCATCCAGCACCGCGGCTGCATGGAAGATGCCTCGCAGGGGGGGCGAAGTCCGCCGCACCTCGGCGAGGAGATCGGCCAGCGCAACGCGGTCGGCGACGTCGGCGCGACCTGCAAAGACCCGCGCACCTGCCGTCTCCAGGCGACGGATGACCTCATGGGCCGTTGGGCTCGGCGCGTTCCTACCTACGAGAACGAGGTGCCGTGCGCCCTCGCCGACCAGCCATTCCGCGAGCGCAAGGCCGAGGCCCCCCAGGCCTCCGGTCACGAGGTAAGTCCCGTCTGGCCGGAGCTGCCCGCGGCGGAGCGGTGCGACGGGCCCAGGATCGTTGCAGAGCAGCACGATCTTTCCCACGTGCTTTGCTTGCGCCATCCGCCGGAACGCCTCGGCTGCCTCGGCGATCGGGGTGGGGCTCGTCGGGGGCGGTGAGAGTTCGCCGGACGCGAAGAGACCGACGACCTCGCGGAGGAGTGCGCCGCAGCGCTCCGGGCGCTCGACGAGCATGCGCGCCAGGTCCACGGCGAAGTACGAGAGGTTTCGCTGGAACGGCGCGAGCCCCAGACGGCGATTCTCGTAGATGTCCCGCTTGCCGATCTCGAGGAACCGGCCGTAGGGCGCGAGGACGGCAAGGCTCCTGGGGATGGCCTCGCCCGTGAGCGAGTTGAGCACCACATCCACCCCTTTGCCGCCAGTGGCGCGAAGGATCTCGTCGGCGAAGGACGTAGATCGCGAGTCCATGACGTGCTCGATGCCCTGAGCGCGAAGGAGCGCGCGCTTCTCCTCACTGCCTGCAGTCGCGAAGATCTCGGCGCCGCACCGTCGCGCGAGCTGCACCGCCGCGAGCCCCGTGCCACCCGACGCGGCATGGATCAGGACGCGTTCGCCCGGGCCCAGCTGCCCCAGGCGACACACCGCGTGGTACGCCGTCATGAAAGCAATGGGGATACCTGCGGCCTCCTCGAAGCCGAGGTTTGCTGGCAGCCTGACCACGAACGTTGCAGCCGTGGTGACGTGGGAGCCCATGCTGTGTGGTGCGAGCGCGATCACCGCGTCGCCCGGCTGGAGGAAGTCCACCCGCTCACCGACCGCCGTCACCGTGCCGGCGCATTCACCGCCGAGCCGCGGAACACCACCAGGCTCGACATCCGGTCGCATCCCCATGGCCGAGAGGACGTCGAGGAAATTGAGCCCAGCGGCGCGGACTTCGATCTCGACCTCGTCCGGCCCTGGGGGCTGCCGCACCGACTCGCGCAGCACGAGGTTGTCCAGCACGCCTGGCGCATCGATCTCGAGGCGGAACGAGACCTGGCCAACCTCTGCGCGGATCGCCGAGGGCGCGCTGGGGTTGCCGTCCATTGTCGTCTGTGTGCGTGCAAGACGGGCCACGAAGCGCTCTCCACCGCGCAGCGCCACCTGATCCTCGGGATCCGCCGCTTCGAACTCGGCGAGGAGCGTGGGGATCTCCTGCGCGCCACCTGTGGAATCGAGATCGATGGCGGTGCATCGAAGCTCCGGATGCTCGTAGGCGAGCGTCCGGGCAAGGCCCCACATCGTCGCCATGGCGGGTACGACGCGCCCATCACCGATCGGAACCGCACCTCGCGTGACGAGCCAGAGCCGTGGCGCAACGCTCCAGCCCGCTTCGGCAATCCCTTGCACGAGGTGCAGCGCGCTCACGGGGCCAAGCTCCTCGGCGCGGTGCAGCCACGTGAGGCCGGTGTCATCGGAGGGGGGGGCGCCGAGGCTCCAGGCGAAGAGCACCCCGGCAGGCGACATTCCCTGGAAGGCTTCCGCGAGCAGATTGCGGAAGCCCTGCGAAAAGGCCGGGTCGAGCCGGTAACGATCCTCTGCTTCCCGCGCGAGCCCTTCGCCGGTGGTCCCAGGGGTCACGGTCACGACCCGCTCATGGCGCTCTTCGAGCCGAGCGGTCAGCGCGCATCCGATACCCTGCCCCTCGTCGAAGACGAGCCATGCGCCTCGTTCTGCGGCACTGCGGCCCGTGCCGCGGGACATCGGTGCTGGCGAGTTTTCCCGGCGCTCCCAGCGCAGCGAGAAGAGCCAGCTTCCGATGGGATCTCCGCCGAGCTGCTCGAGCGGCTTTGCCCTGAAGCCCCGCGCCTCGGCCACGAGCTTTCCCTCGGCATCGAGGACCTCGACGTCGGCGATGAATCCTTCGTCTCCAGTAGCAGGATGCACCACGGCGTGGCTGAAGAGGGCGCCGTTGGGGCTCGGTCGTGCAACCAGACGGAATCGGTCGAGATGGACAGGCAACCACGCCTGATCCCCATCGACGGCTCGCGGCGCAGCGGCGCTCGCAGCCTGGAAGCACGCGTCGAGGAGCGCTGGGTGGATCCCGTACGCGACCGCCTCCGTCGCGATGACCTCAGGGCCATGAATGGCGGCGAGCGCCTCACCATCCCGGCGGGCGATCTCAGTGACACCCTGGAAGCTGGGACCATAGTCGAGGCCACGCGCGCGGGCGGTCTCATAGTGCTCGGCCCCGCTCACGCGCTCGGTGCACCGAGCGCGAATAGCAGCCAGATCCGCATGACCTCTCGCCTGTGCGGAGCCCCCATCCAGTCGCACGCTGCCGGTCGCGTGGATCGTCCAGGCCTGCTCCCCGGGCGGTGCGCTCGCGATCTGGAACGAAGCGGTCGCTCCCAGCTCGGGCGTGACCACCACCTGGAGCCTGCGTGCGCCACTCTCCGGGACGAAGAGCGCCTTGTGGAACGCCACGCCCTCCACGACGGGCGTCGCGCCATCGAGCGCCTCCGCTGCTGCCGCGAGCGCCATTTCCAGGTAGGCCGCGGCGGGCATCACAACGGCGCCCTGCACGCGGTGATCGCCGAGGAGCGGCAGGCGATCCGTCGCGAGATCCCGCTCCCAGAAATGGGAGCCTCCCTCCAGCGACGCGTGCAGCACGTCGCCGAGGAGGGGGTGTCGTGACGTCGCATTCTGCCTGGCACCGGGGGGCGCCGCGCCAGCCCAGCCATCTCCGCCATCGTCCTCGAGCCAGTAAGGTTGCCGCTGCCAGGGGTACGTGGGCAGATCGACGAACCTTCCTCCACGCGAACAGAGCCGCTCGAAGTTCACGGGGTACCCCGCGGTATGGAACGCGCCGAGCGCGCCCAGCATGGACGCTCGCTCCGGCTCGCCGCGCCGCAGTGACGGTAGCGCCAGGACACGCCCCGACTCACCCACACTGGCCTCGACCTCCATCGTCAAGAGAGGGTGAGGGCTGATCTCGAGGAAGACCTCGTAGCCATCCCGCGAGAGCCGCTCCACGGTCTCCGTGAAGCGCACCGTCCTGCGGATGTTTTGTGCCCAGTAGGTCGGGTCGAGTTCTGCGCCACAGCGCGGCTCGCCGGTCACCGTCGAGTAGAACGTCGTGCTCTCCGCGCGGGGCGTGATGCCCTGGAGCATGTGCAGGAGCTCGGGTTCGAGCGCATCCATCTGCGGACTGTGCGATGCGTAGTCCACCTTCACGCGGCGGCAGAAGCGTCCCTCCTCGTTAAGGCGTGCCATCAGTGTGTCGAGCGCTTCCGTCTCGCCGCTCAGCACCGTGGACCGTGGCCCGTTGTGCGCCGCCACGGCGACCCGGCCTTCGAGCCCCGAGAGTCGCGCTTCGGCCTCCTGCCAGGACAGCTCCACCACGCCCATCCCGTATTTGCCGCATCCGGCGTTCCCTCCAGCCGTGGCCACGAGCCTGCTGCGCTCGCAGACGATCCGTGAGGCGTCCTCCAGGGTCAGCGCACCCGCGGCATACGCGGCGGCGATCTCGCCCTGGCTGTGTCCCACCACCGCGTCGGGTTCGACCCCCCACGAGCGCCACAGCGCCGTCATGGCAGCCGCGAGCGCGAAGAGCACGGGCTGCACCACGTCGACGCGGTCGAACTCGGCGCCGTCTCCTCGTAGTACGCCGCTCAGCGACCAGGAGACCCACGGCTTCATGGCCGCTTCGCAGCGATCCATGGCCTCGCGGAACACCGGTTCGCTTTCGAGCAGCTCGCGGCCCATGCCGACCCACTGCGATCCCTGCCCGGGATAGACGAAGACCACCTTGCGACACACCCCGGCCGGCACGACGCCGGATGACATTCCAACGCGCGCCTCGCCAGCGAGGAAGGCCTCCACCTGCTCCCGCAACTCCGCGAGCGTCGCGCCCACGAGGGCCAGCCGATGCTCGTGGTGGGCGCGCCGCAAGGCGGTGGTCGCCGCGATGTCTTTGGGCGACGGCCCCTCGCCTGAGAGCACAGGGACGTAGGCTTGTGCGAGCTCGCGCAACGCCCCTTCGCTGCGGGCAGACAGTGGCAAGAGCACCGGTCCAACAGTCGTCTCATCCGTGGGCACAGCCTGCGCGGGCGCCTCTTCGAGGACGACGTGGGCATTGATTCCGGAGAGCCCGAACGAACTCACGCCCCCGATCCGACTTACCCCTTCTGGCACTTCCCAGGACGACAGCGACTGAGGGATGTCGACCGGCATCTCGTCCCAGGCGATGTAGCTGTTCAGCTTCTTCAGGTGCAGATGTGGGGGGATCTGCTGGTGCTTCAGCGCGAGCACCACCTTGATGAGGCCCGAGATCCCCGCGGCCCCTTCCAGGTGCCCGAAGTTCGTCTTCACCGAACCCACCCGGAGTCGCCGCTCGGGCGCGCGCCCCTCGCCGAGCACGGACCAGAGCGCACGAAGTTCGATCGGATCGCCGAGCGACGTGCCCGTCCCGTGAGCTTCGACGTAGCTCACCTGGGAGGGCGCCACCTTCCCATTCGCCAGCGCGCGCCGGATGACGTCCTGCTGCGCGGCACCATTCGGGATCGTCAGACCACCGCTCGGCCCGTCGTGACCTACGGCCGAGCCGCGGATCACTGCGAGCACCCGGTCTCCCGCGGCGAGCGCAGCGCCGAGACGCTTCAGTACGATCACGCCCGCCCCCTCGCCGCGTCCGTAGCCGTCGGCCGCGGCGTCGAAGGTCTTGCACCGTCCGTCCTTGGCCAGCGCCTGGAGCTGGCACATGACCACGCTCGACTCCGGCGCCAGGATGAGATTCACCCCTCCCGCAAGCGCCAGATCACACTCGCCCGCTCGCAGGCTGCTGCACGCGAGGTGGACGGCGGCGAGCGAAGACGAGCACGCCGTGTCCACGACCATGCTGGGCCCCTGCAGCCCGAGAAGATACGACACCCGTCCGGCGAGGAAGCTCCAGGCGTAGCCCGTACCCGTGTACGGCCCGATGCGGCGCGGATCCCCGTTCCGCATCTGCAAGCGCGAGTAGTCATTGCCCATCACGCCCACGAACACGCCCGTGGCGCTCCGGGCGAGCTTCTCAGGCACCTCACCCGCGTGCTCCAGCGCCTCCCGTGCCACCTCCAGCAGGAGCCGCTGCTGTGGGTCCATCGCGGCCGCCTCGCGCGGCGAGATGCCGAAGAAATCCGCGTCGAAGGCATCCACCGCGCCTTCGAGGAACCCTCCCTCGCGCACGTACATCTTGCCCGGTGCGCCAGGCGTCGGATCGTACCAGGTGTCCGCATCCCAGCGTGCAGCCGGGACCTCCACGACCGCATCCACGCCGTCGCGGAGCAGGCTCCAGAAGCGATCGGGCGTCGAAGCGCCACCCGGGAAGCGGCAGCCTACACCGATGATCGCGATCGGCTCCGTCTTCTGGCGTTCCACGGCGTCGAGGCGCGTCCGGAGTTTGTGGATCGCGAGGATGGCCTCTCGCAGGCGTGCCTGAGGGTCGGGTGTTTCGGTCGAGTTGCTCATGATCAGTCCATCCCAGGTCCCATCAGCGCTGCGGAGGCCGAGAGCTCGGCGGCGAGGAGATCGGACAGCTCCGCCTCGGAAAGGTTCTCGAGGCTGGGCAGAGCGGGCAGAGCGGTGACAGGGCTCGGCGTGACCGCGATGAGGGTAGGGGACGACGTGGCTGGTACCGGCTCCGCGGAGACGTGCCCCAGCACGAACTCGGTGAGCGCGTCGGCGCTGGGGTTCTCGAAGACCACCGTCGGTGGTAGCGGCACGCCAGCCACGCGCTGGAGGTTGTTGCGCAGCTCGACGGCCATCAGCGAGTCGAGCCCCAGTTCGAACAACGGCTTGCGCCGGTCGAATGGCGCGGCGGGATCGAGCCCGAGCGCAGCGGTGCACAGCTGCTGCACGCGCTCGGCGATCAGCTCACGGCGTCGCTTCGGTTCCATCTGAGCCAAACGCTCCGCGAGCCCATCGGAGGTGGGCGTTGCGGCCGCACCTGGCCGTGCTGGCTGTGCCTCTGCGGCGAGCAACTCGAAGACTCCGAGCCTCGCGCTTCCAGCGGTGCGCTCGAACAGCTTCGGCCACGACACGGACAGGACGCCGAGCTGGGCGACGTCGCGCCGGCCGAGCAGGTCTCGAAGCAGCTGCGCCCCCTGCTCCGGCCCGATGCGCTCCACGCCCCAGTCGCTCCACCGGCGCGTGCTGACCTGGGCCGCCATGCCCTCGCCGGCCCAGGGCCCCCAGTCGATGCTGAGCGCCGGCAGACCGAGCGCGCGACGGTGGTGCGCGAGGGCGTCGAGGAAGGCATTCGCTGCTGCGTAGTTCCCTTGCCCGACCGAGCCGAACAGAGACGCGGCGGACGAGAACAAAACGAACAGGTCGAGCGGATCCGCTCGCGTGGCGAGGTGCAAATTCCACGCACCCGCGACCTTCGGTGGCATGACCTCGGTGAAGCGCTCGACGCTCTGCTCGACGAGCATGCCGTCCGCGAGCACACCCGCCGCGTGGATCACGCCGCGCAATGCGGGAAGCTCTGCGCGGACGCGCGCGAGAGCGCGCTCGACATCCTCGATCTGCGCGACGTCCGCGGAAAGGATCAGCACCCGCGCTCCCGCCTCCTTCATCGCCCGAACGGTGGAGTGCGCCGTGTCGGATGGTTCACCCCTCCCGAGCAGCGCCAGGTGCCGGGCGCCCTGCTGCACCAGCGAGCGTGCAACCTGCAGGCCGAGCGCCCCGAGGCCACCCGTGATCACGTAGCTCGCGTCCGGAGAGATGGGTACGGCGTCTGCGGGCGTGGCGGGACGACGGCTCCTCGCGAGTCGGGCGACGAGCCGCCGGTCACTCCGGAGCGCGACGCGCTCGCCCGTCACCTGCGTGCGGATCTCGCGGAGCAATGCCTCCACCTCGTCCTCCTGCGCCGCCGGCTCCTGGGACCTCGCGTCGAGATCCACGAGGCCCCCCCACTGAGCAGGCACCTCCACTGCGGCCACGGCCGCGAGGCCTGCCAGCGTCGCTGCGGCGGCATCCACGCGCACCTCGCCCACCGCCTGCGCATGGCGCGTGACGACCCACAGCCGTGCGCCCGCGCCTTCCCTGGCCCGGGCGATCTGCTGGAGCGCGAGCAGCGCGGGGACGCAGGCGCGTTCGACCGCGGCCTCGACCGCTGATGCCGTGCAGTCCTCCTGCGCCCCACCGTCCAGCGCCCAGAGGTGCACCACTCCTCGGAGCGGCAGCCGGTGCTCCTCCAGCGCCCACCGGAAGAGATCCTGGAGATCGCCGGCGTCTGTGGGACGCACGGTCACTCGCCCTGGAGCGAGCACCTCGAAGCGCTCCCCGGCGAGCACCTGCACCGCCTCGTCTCCGTGCTGCGCGAGGCGCGCGGCGAGGGCGGCCCCGACGCTTTCCTGCCCTGGGGCACCGCGATCGGCGAGGAGCAGCCAGCGCCCGGCCGGGCCTGGATCCGGGCGAGCCACCTGCTTTTCGACCCACGAGAGCTCGTAGAGCCAGCTCGAGAGCCCCTCCAGCGTCGCGCGCACGCGCATCAGCGCCTCGCGCCGGGCGCGTTTGAACATCAGGTCCCGTGAGACTGCGACGAGCGCCCCGGACTCGTCGAAGAGGCGCAGCTCGCCGCGGACCGTCTCTTTCCCACTCGACCCGTCGTCATCCACCGCGACGTGGCACCACAGCCGCCCGCCCCCGTGGCGCTCGAACCGCAGCCCCCGCATCGCGAAGGGCACCCACCCGTCCCCCGTCCCTGGACCCGAGCCGAGCCCGAAGCGGGCCGCGATGAAGAGCTGGAAGCACGCATCCAGCAAGCTCGGGTAGATGCGGTACCAGGCCGCCTCGTCGGCCGATACCACCTGGGGAAGCTGCATCCAGCAGAGAGCCTCGCGATCGCGACGCCACACCGCGTCGATGCACTCGTAGGTGGGACCGAAGCGGAACGCCGCCTTCGGAGCTAGCTCCGCGTAGAACGCCTCGCGAGAGATGGGCTCGGTGCAACGTGCCTGGACCTCCTCGAACGTGGGGCCAGCGACCTCCGGCGACGGCTCGTCGTCCCTCACCTGACGGACCTGGCCGCTCACGTGCAGCCGCCACGCCGTGGGATCCTCCTCGTCACCTGCTTTGCAGCTCGCGAGCCGGAATGTCGCTCTGTCGTCCCCTCGTGGCGTCAGCACGGTGTGCACCCTGCGTGATCCCTCCTCGGGCAGGATGAACGCCTCCTGGATCACCATTTCCTCGATGAGCAGTGGGCCCTGGCCGAGTACGCGTGCTGCCGCGTCGAGGATCATTGACGCCTCGGTCGGGCCCGACACCACGGCCAGCCCTTGGACCCGGTGATCATCGAGCAGCCCGGGCGCGTGGATGCTGAGCAGCGCCTCGAAGACCACATCCTGCATGGCCGGGGATGACACGCGGCGCCCGAGCAGCGGATGCTCGGTCACGCCGGCCTGCTCCTGGGCCGCCCGAGGTCGGGCGGGCCGCGCTGCGATGTCCTCGATCCAGAAGCGGCGTCGCTGGAAGGGGTATGTCGGGAGGGAGACCTTGCGTCGCGGTGTGGCGTGCTGGAGCGCGCGCCAGTCGACGTCGACGCCGCGGACATGGAGTTCTGCGAGGGAGGAGAGCGCGGTGGCGAGATCGTCCTTGCCCTTGCGCAGGGACGGCAGCCAGGTGGCCCCATCGGCCGGCACGCAGCGCTGGGCCATGGCGAGCAGCGTGGGCTGGGGCCCGATCTCGACGAACAGCCGAACCCCGAGGTCGTACAGCGCCTGGACGCCCTCGGCGAACTTCACCGGCTCGCGGGCATGGCGTCGCCAGTAGGGAGCGGAGAGTTCGGGCAGCGGCGCTCCGGTCAGGTTCGAGACGAGCTCGACGTCGGGGCGCCGGTAGGTGATGGCGGAGGCGGCGTGTTCGAGCGCGTCGAGTGCCGGCAGCATCCGCGGCGAGTGGAAAGCATGGGACACGGCGAGGGACTGGACCCGCACCCCCTGCGCTCGCAGCCGCTGGGCGGTCCGCTCCACCGCGTCCGTGTCTCCGGACAGCACGACCTCTTTGGGGCCGTTCCAGGCGGCGATCACGGCGCGCCCCTCTGCCTCGGCGAGCAGCGCCTGCTCGACCTGAGCGGTGTCGGCGACCACGGCGGCCATGGCGCCGCCGGCGGGCAGGACGTGCATCAGCCGGGCTCGTTCCACGACCAGGCGTAGGCCTTCCTCCAGGTCGAAGGCGCCGGCGACGCAGGCGGCGGCGAGCTCGCCGACGCTGTGGCCGAGGACGGCGTGTGGGCGCAGTCCCCAGGAGCGCCAGAGGGCGGCGAGTGCAACCTGGAGCGAGAAGAGGGCGGGCTGGGTGTAGAGGGTCTGGTCGAGCAGCCCCGGCGTCTGCTCCTCGAACAGGACGGTGAGCAGGGGCAGGGGGAGCTGCCCTTCGAGGAGGGTGGCGCATCGGTCGAGCGTCTCGCGGAAGACGGGCTCGCGCGTGTACAGCCCGCGCCCCATCCCCGCGTACTGCGACCCTTGCCCGGTGAACAGAAACGCCACCCGTAGCTCGCCCTGGTCTCTGGCCTCTCCTGTGAGCACCCCCTTGGGCGACGCTCCCTCCGCGAACGCTCCGAGTTCTGCGCAGAGCATCGCCGTCGAGCTGGCCACGGTCACGAGACGGTGGGCGAGGTGCGCGCGCCCCACGTTCGCTGTGAAGCACACCTCCTCCAGCCGCAGCGACGGTTCCTCTGCGAGCTGCTCCGCGTACCGGCCCGCAAGCACACGCAGCGCTGCCTCCGATTTCGCCGACAGGGAGAGGAGCTGCGGCCGCTCCGTCAGCACCTCGGAGTCCGCGTCGATCTTCACGGAGGCAGGCGCCTCCTCGACGATCACGTGCGCATTCGTACCGATGAAGCCGAACGAACTCACGCCAGCGATCCGTCGCTGTCCTCCTCGAGGCCAGGGCGTCAACGCCGTCGTCACACGCGCCGGGAGTTCTTCCCAGCGGATGTGAGGGCTTGGCGTCTGGAAGTGCAGGTGAGGGGGAATCGCCTCGTGTTGCAGCGCGAGCACCACCTTGATCAGGCCCGCCACGCCCGCCGCGGCCTCCAAATGCCCGAGGTTCGTCTTCACGGATCCCAGGTAAAACGGCGCGTCCGGCGTGCGCCCTTCGCCGAGGACCGCGCCGAGCGCCTCCACCTCGATGGGGTCCCCGAGCGACGTCCCCGTCCCGTGTGCTTCCACGTAGCCCACGTCGGTGGGCCGCACGCCAGCGCTCGCCAGTGCGTCGCGGAGCACCGCTTCCTGTGCGCTCCCGTTCGGCGCTGTCAGCCCGACGCTCCGGCCGTCCTGGTTCACGGCCGAGCCACGGATCACCGCCAGCACCCGATCGCCGTTCGCCAGTGCATCGGACAGCCGCTTCAACACGACCACCCCGCAGCCCTCGCCGCGCACGTACCCGTCCGCCGCCGCGTCGAACGTCTTGCATCGCCCGTCTGGCGCGAGCATCCGGGCACGTGACAGGTTCACGTTCGTCTCCGGCAGGAGCACCAGGTTCGTGCCCCCCGCGATGGCGACGCTGCTCTCGCCCGCGTGCAGACTACGGCACGCCAGATGGACGGCCACGAGGGACGACGAGCACGCCGTGTCGATCGCCATCGCGGGGCCGCGGAGGCCGAGTACGTACGCGAGCCGCCCGGCCGCTGCGCTGAGCGCCCCGCCCGTCGCGAAATAGGCGTTGATGCGGCGGGGATCGCCTTGCTGGAGCTGGAGCTGCGCGTAGTCGGTGCCGCTGATGCCGACGAAGACGCCCGTCCTGCTGCCTGCGAGTTCACCTGGCGCGATCCCCGCGTTCTCGAGCGCCTCCCACGTGACTTCGAGCAGCAGCCGCTGCTGCGGATCCATGAACGTCGCCTCGCGCGGCGCGATGCCGAAGAAGTCCGCATCGAACTGATCGATGTCTCGCAGGAAGCCGCCCGAGCGCGAGACCATCTTGCCAGGAGCCTCGGGGTCGGGATCGTGGAACGCCGCGATGTCCCAGCGCTCTTTCGGGACCTCGACGATCGCGTCCAGCCCATCGCGCAGCACCTGCCAGAAAGCGTCCGGCCCGTCAGCTCCGCCTGGAAACCGGCAGCCCACGCCCACGATCGCGATCGGGTCGTCCGAGGCCGCCTGGATCCTCGACGCGATCACGGCCTCGCCCTTGATGACGCGTCCGGCCAGGAACTCGGCCAGCGCGTGGAGCGTGGGGTGGTCGAACACCACGGTGTTGGACAGCGGCAGCGCGTCGCCCACGGCCGCCTGGAGGCGGTTCTTCAGCTCGACGGCCATCAGCGAGTCGAAGCCCAGCTCGAACATCCCCCGGTGCAGAGGCAGGGGGTGCGACCCGTCGAAGCCGAGCACCTCGGCGGCCTGACCGCGAACGAAGGCGAGCACCACCTCCATGCGCTCCGCGGCTGGTGCAGCTTCGAGCTTCCGGACGAGCTCTCCAGCGCGGGCGCGTTCGAGCGTCGGTGCAGCGGTCTCCGCAACCTCGTGGCACGCGAGGCCCTCGAGGAGCGGGAGCGCCGCTCCCGGGAGCGAGGCGCGGAGCCGCTCCCAGTCGAACGGCAGCACGGCGATCTCGACGGGGGCGCCCGGTGCGACCAGTCGCCCGAGGAGGCGCAGCCCGTCGTCGGGTGCGAGCAAGTGCACCCCCTGTGAAGCCCAGCGCTGCCGGCTCCGCGCATCCCGCTGCGCCATGCCCTCGCCGGCCCAGGGGCCCCAGTGGATGGAGGTCGAAGGCTCGCCCGCTGCGCGTCGTGCATGCGCGAGGGCGTCGAGGAAGGCATTCGCTGCCGCGTAGTTGCCCTGTCCCGGTGAGCCGAGCAGCGAGGACGCCGACGAGAACAGCACGAAGAAATCGAGATTCCGCCCTCGCGTCGCGAGGTGCAGGTTCCAGCTGCCGCGCACCTTGGGCGAGAGGACGCGCGTCATGCGCCCCCCGTCGAGCCGCGAGAGGACGCCGTCCTCGAGCACGCCAGCGGCGTGGAACACCCCGCCCAGCCGGCGTCCTGTCGCGTCCAGGCCCTGGACGACGCGGGTGACGTCCTCCAGCACGGTGACGTCGCCGCGGAACACCTGGACGCTGGCGCCCTTGGCCTCGAGACCACGCAGCGCTGTGAGCGCTTCATCCGAAGGCGCGCGGCGGCCGACGAGCGCCAGAGAGCGTGCCCCCTGCGCCACGAGCCAGCGTGCGACGTGCAGGCCTACCGCGCCGAGGCCGCCGGTGACGAGGTAGGTCGCCGAGACGTCGAGCTTCGGCGGCCCACCGGGGAGAGTCCCAGCGGGCATCAGGCGTGCGATCAGGCGACGCCCGCCGCGGTGAGCGACCTCGGCGCCCGCGTCACGCCCGAGTTCATTGGCGACCATGGCTGCCTGGTCGGCGAGTGGGGCCACCTCATGGTCCGGGCGTTCCAGGTCGAGATCCACGAGCCCACCCCAGCGATCAGGGTGCTCCACCGCGAAGACCCGGCCCAGACCCCAGAGCGGTGCCTGCGCGACCGCTGGCGACGCGCCGCCCGTGGCCTGCGCCCCTCGGGTGACCATCCACAAGCGCGGGGGCGCTACGGCGCCATCTCGGCGCGCGATGGCCTGCAGTACCGAGAGCGCAGTGAGCACTGCCTTCTCGGCGAGCGCGGGCACCGTGGACTCGTCAGGAGAGGGGCTGTCGAGTCCCCAGGCGTAAACGACACCCGCGAGCGCCTCGCCTGCGAGCGCCTCGACGTCACGCGCGATGGTCTCGGACGAGGCCACGTCGACCTCGCGCCCCGCGAACGCCAGCGTGCACGAGGCGCCTCCGGCCGAGAGCTGCTCCGCGAGCGCCTCCCCGAGGCCGCCCTGGTCCGCGAAGATCAGCCAGCGCCCGACGCCAGGGGACGCGACCGTGTCGTGCGTCGCGTCGATCCAAGCGAGTTCGTAAACGTCCTTCTCGCCCTCGGAGCGTGCGGGCCTGGCGCTGCGCTCGACCCAGTACGAGAGCCGCTGGAAGGGGTACGTCGGCAGCGAGACCTTGCGTCGTGGCGTGGCGTGCTGGAGAGCGCGCCAGTCGACGTCGACGCCGCGGACATGGAGTTCGGCGAGAGAGGAGAGCGCGATGCCGAGTTCGTCCTTGCCCTTGCGCAGGGACGGCAGCCAGGTGGCCGCATCGACCGGCAGGCAGCGCTGGGCCATGGCGAGCAGCGTGGGCTGGGGCCCGATCTCGACGAACAGCCGAACCCCGAGGTCGTACAGCGCCTGGACGCCCTCGGCGAACTTCACCGGCTCGCGGGCATGGCGTCGCCAGTAGGGAGCGGAGAGTTCGGGCAGCGGCGCTCCAGTCAGGTTCGAGACGAGCTCGACGTCGGGGCGCCGGTAGGTGATGGCGGAGGCAGCGTGTTCGAGCGCGTCGAGTGCCGGTAGCATCCGCGGCGAGTGGAAGGCATGGGACACGGCGAGGGACTGGACCCGCACCCCCTGCGCGCGCAGCCGCTGAGCGGTCCGCTCCACCGCGTCCGCGTCGCCGGACAGCACGACTTCTTTGGGGCCGTTCCAGGCGGCGATCACGGCGCGCCCCTCCGCCTCGGCGAGGATCGCCTGCTCGACCTGAGCGGGGTCGGCGAACACGGCGGCCATGGCGCCACCCGTGGGCAGGGCGTGCATCAATCGGGCTCGTTCCACGACCAGGCGTAGGCCTTCCTCCAGGTCGAAGGCGCCGGCGACGCAGGCGGCGGCGAGCTCGCCGACGCTGTGGCCGAGGACGGCGTGTGGGCGTAGCCCCCAGGAGCGCCAGAGGGCGGCGAGTGCGACCTGGAGCGAGAAGAGGGCGGGCTGGGTGTAGAGGGTCTGGTCGAGCAGCCGCGGCGTCTGCTCCTCGAACAGGACGGTGAGCAGGGGCAGGGGGAGCTGCCCTTCGAGGAGGGTGGCGCATCGGTCGAGCGTCTCGCGGAAGACGGGCTCGCGCGTGTAGAGCCCACGCCCCATCCCCGCGTACTGCGACCCTTGCCCGGTGAACAGAAACGCGATCTGCGGCGAGCCCGAACGCTCGAGCACGTTGCTCACCATGCCGGAGGGCGACGTGCCGTCAGCGAAAGCTGCGAGCTTCTGGCGGAGCGCTTCGGTGGTCCCCGCCTCCACCACGAGCCGATGCCCGAGATGCGCGCGCCCCACGTTCGCCGTGAAGCACACTTCAGCGAGGCGCAGGGACGGCTTCTCTGCGAGCCGCTCCACGTACCGGCCCGCGAGCGCGCGTAGCGCCGTCTCCGACCTCGCCGACAGCGAGAGCAGCTGCGGCCGATCCGGCGCATCGACGTTCGCGCTGACGCTGGCTCCTTCTTCCGGCGGCTGCTCGACGATCACATGCGCGTTGGTTCCGCTGAAGCCGAACGAGCTCACGCCGGCGATCCGAGGACCGCCGCCGCCATTCCATGGAGAGAGCGACGTCGTGACCGTCAGCGGCAGTGCATCCCAGGGGATGCGGGGGCTCGGAGTCCGGAGGTGCAGGTGCGGTGGGATCTCTCCGTGCTGCACCACCAGGATCGCCTTGATGAGTCCGGCCAGGCCCGCTGCGGCTTCGAGGTGACCGATGTTCGTCTTCACCGACCCGAGGATGCAAGGGCGCTCGCGGCGCTCTTCACCGAACACCGCCCCGAGGGCCTCCACCTCGATGGGATCGCCGAGCGATGTGCCCGTCCCGTGCGCCTCCACGTAGCCGACCGCAGCCGACGTGACTCCTGCGTCATGGAGCGCATCGCGGATCACGGCTTCTTGCGAGGGCCCGTTCGGCGCGGTCAGCCCGCTGCTTCGCCCATCCTGGTTCACGGCCGAGCCGCGGATCACCGCCAGCACCCGATCGCCGTCCGCCAGCGCATCGGACAGCCGCTTCAGCACGACCACCCCGCAGCCCTCGCCGCGTACGTACCCATCCGCCGCCGCGTCGAATGTCTTGCATCGCCCGTCCGGCGCGAGCATCCGCGCCCTGGAGAAGTTGATCGAGATCTCCGGCGCCAGGGTCAGGTTCACGCCTCCGACCAGCGCGAGATCGCACTCCTTCCGCCGCAGACTCTGGCACGCGAAATGAAGCGCCACGAGGGATGACGAGCACGCCGTGTCCATCGACACGGCCGGCCCCTTCAGGCCGAGCAGGTAGGAGAGTCGCCCGGCGGCGACGCTCTCCGCATTGCCCGTCCCCACGTAGGCGTCGATGCGCTCGGGATCGTCGAGCAGGAAGCGCAGATAGTCTCCCTTGCAGATGCCCAGGAACACACCGGTGCGGCTACCGGCGAGCCCATCGGCTGCGATGCCGGCGTGCTCCAGTGCCTCCCAGGTCACCTCGAGCAACAGGCGCTGCTGCGGATCCATCGCGGCTGCCTCCCGCGGCGCGATGCCGAAGAAGCCTGCGTCGAAGCGATCCACGTCCGCGAGGAAAGCGCCGTGGCGCGATGCGATCTTGCCTGGCGCGTCCGGGTCTGGATCGTAGAGCGCGTCGACATCCCAGCGGCTCCGGGGGACCTCGGTCACGGCGTCGCGACCCTCGCGGAGCAGCGCCCAGAATTTCTCCGGGTCGTCGGCGCCGCCCGGGAAGCGGCAGCCCAGGCCGACCACTGCCAGCGGCGCGTGCTTCTCCTGCTCCGCCGCGGCCAACCGAGCGCGGAGATCCTGCACTGCTGCGAGCGCGCGCTTCACCACCGTGGGCGCAGACGCCGTGGTTGCTTCTTCGCGCTTTTCTCCGGAGTTCACAGCATTCCCTCGCAACTCGACTCAGTAGTTCAACCGCTCCAGCTCCTCGACGAGCAGAGCTTCGGCTTCGCTGTCGGACAGCTCCTCCGCCGGAAGATCCAGCGGCTCGCCGAGCATCGAGCGCACCTCGGTAGATGTCGTAGTGCGTTCAGGCCCTCGGACGGTCGCGCCATTCGCGGTGGGTGCGTCGAGCTGTCGTAGGACATAGCCGGTGAGCGCATCGATCGTCGGATAGTCGAACAGCAGCGTCATGGGCGGCGTCAGCCCCGTCCCTCGGCCGATCGCGTTCCTGAGTTCCACCGCCATGAGCGAATCGAGCCCGATCTCGCGGAGTGGCTGCTGCGGCTCGACAGGACCGCGCAGGCGCAACACCCGCGCGACCTGCTCCTCGATCGCTGCGGTCACCAGGCCCTGCCGCCGGCTCGGCGCAGCTTCGCGCACACGCTCCAGGAACGAAGGCCCGGCCGGTATATCTGCCCCGACGCCACTGGGCCGTGCAGGCGGTCGGATCAGTCCGGACAGGAGCGGCCTTGACCCTCCCTGTGCAAAGACGTCCCACCGCACTGGCAAGACACCTACCTGCGCCGCGTCGCTCCGCACCAGGTGGTCGAGCCAGGCGATCGCTTCATCCCGCGGGATGAGATCGATGCCGCGCGCACGGAGGCGCTCCGGGTCGACGCCAGCCGCCATCCCGCCGTCGGCCCACGCGCCCCAGTTGATGCTGAGCGCTGGTCGTCCGTCGGCGTGGCGGTGGTGGGCGAGCGCATCGAGGAACGCATTCGCCGCCGAGTAGCTCGCCTGTCCGGGCGACCCGAGCATCGAGGCGGTCGACGAGAACAGCACGAACAGGTCGAGCTGCCGGTCTCGCGTGGCCGCGTGCAAATTCCAGGCGCCCTTCACCTTGGGCGCGAGCACCTCCGCGACACGATCCCACCGCAGGGTCCGCACCACGCCATCGTCGAGCGTCCCCGCGAGGTGGAGCACGCCTCGGAGCGCCGGCATCGACGTGTCGATCTCGCCGAGCACCCGCGCGACGTCCTCCGCGCGCGCGACGTCACCGTTGACGACGCGGACCTCCGCGCCGGCCTCCTCCAGCGCCCGCACTGCCTGGAGCGCCGTGTCACTCGGCCCACGCCGTCCCATCAACACCACGTGACGCGCACCCAGGGTCACGAGCCAGCTCGCCGCCGAGAGCCCCAGGCTCCCGAGGCCGCCCGTGACGAGGTACGTCGCGTCGGACCGCACCTCTGCCACTTGCGTCACGACGATCTTCCCGATGTGCCGCGCCTGGGCCATGTACCGGAAGGCCTCGGCCGCCTCGGCGCGTGGGAATGCGCGCGCGGGCAACGGCCGCACATCGCCTTTTTCGGCCCCGCGCACGAGAGCCTGGAATGCCTCCGCCACCTCGGCCGGACGCTCGGCCGCGTTCTCGTCCAGGAGGAACACGGAGTACGCCACGTCGCTCCGCAGCGCCGCGACCTCGGACGCGCTCCAGATCCCGGCCTTGCCGATCTCGACGAAGCGCCCGTCCTTCGCCAGGACCGACAAGCTCTTGGGGATCATCTCGCCGGTCAGTGAGTTCAGTACGATGTCCACGCCCGCGCCGCCGGTCCGCGCCATCACCTCATCGACGAAGTCGGCGGAGCGTGAGCTCATCGTGTGCTGGACTCCGAGCGACGCCAGGTAGCGGTGCTTCTCCGGGCTCCCGGCAGTCGCGAAGATCTCGACGCCGGCCTGTTGCGCGAGCTGCACCGCTGCGAGACCCACACCACCGGCCGCGGCGTGGATCAGCACGCGCTCTCCGCGCTTCATCCGCGCCAGCCGGTTCAGCGCGTACTCCGCGGTCAGGAACGCGATGGGCAGCGTCGCTGCCTCTTCGAAGCGCATGCTGGGCGGCAGGGGCGCCACGAACGCGGCCGCCACGGTCGCGAACGTGCTGAAGCTCCCCGCCACCAGCGCCACCACCTCGTCGCCTGGGCGGAGCCCCTCCACCCCGTCTCCGACCCGGACCACCTCGCCCGCGCACTCCAGCCCGAGCGGCCCGCCTTCTCCCGGGTACATCCCCAGCGTGGTCAGTACATCGCGGAAGTTCAGGCCCGTGGCCCGCACGCGAATCTCCACCTCGCCGCGCCCCGGCACCCGCCGTTCGATGGGGACCCACCCGAGACCCTCGAGCGAGCCCCTCGACTGGATCCGCAGCTGCGAAGGCGTGTCCGTCTCGCGGTCCGTACCGTGGCGGCGCGCGTCCGCTCGGACCAGCCTCGCCACGTGGCGCGCGCCGCCGCGGAATGCGAGCCGATCCTCTCCGTCACTCCCGAGGATCTCCTCGAGCAGCGTCTCGGCCGACGCTGCGACACTCGCTGTCGGGTCGAGATCGATCAACGTCGAGCGCCACTCCGGGTGCTCCAGGGCGATGACCGCACCAAGGCCCCAGAGCGGCGCTTGAGCCACCTCGACGCGCCCTGGTGCGACCGGCTGGGCTCCACGCGTCACGAGCACGAGCCGCGCTCTCGACTCGGCCCGCGCGAGCGCCTGTGCGACGTGCAGGGCGCCGCCGAGGGACAGCGCCCCTGCAGCTTCCAGTGCGGCTGCGTCGAGCTGGTCGGCCGGCGGCGCATCGAGCGCCCGCAGGCTCACCACGCCGGCGAGCGCTGCTCCGCTCTGCATCGTGTCGGCGAGCAGCGCGTCGAGCCGCGCGGCATCGGTCACGTCGTCGTCTGCGCTCACGAGCACCATGCTCGCGCCCCGCTGTTCGAGAAGGGCCCCCAGCTGCGCCCCGATGCCGACCCTGTCGGCGAGGATCACGAAGCGTCCCGGCGCCTCCACCAGCGCCACCCGGTCATGGCGCTTCGCCTCGGGCCACGCGATCTCATAGAGCACATCGTTCCCCCGCGTCCGGGTCGAGAAGATCTCCACCGGCGCTCGCTTCGCGTGCAGGCCCGAGAGTTCCGCCACGAAATGCCCAGCATCGTCCGCGAGCACCACGTCACCCACGAGCCGGTCCTTGCCCTCTCCGCTGCCCGGTCTGAGCACCGCGCGCGCTCGCAGCCGGGTGGGCATCACGGCCCCGCCACGGAAGCGCAGGCGCTCGATCCCCATCGGCACGTACGCCACCTCGTCGAAGCGCTCGGCCGGCCAGCTCGCGCCGAAGAGCTGGATGCAAGCGTCGAGCAGGGTAGGGTGGAGCGGCGCGCCCTCATCGAGTCCCTCGGGGGCCACGAGTTCGCCCCACGCCTCACCACCTCGCCGGGCGATTCGCCGGATCCAGCGGAACGTCGGCCCCAGATCGATCCCACGCGCGGCGACCGAACGGTAAAAGTCCTCCGGATCGAGTTCGTGCCAGCCCTCGCCGTCCGGTGCGCCCAGTCGCGGTGCGCCAGGACGCGGTACGGCCTCGGACTCAGCGGCCCGAAGCCTGCTCTCCGCGTGGAGCAGCCAGGTCTCGCCCGGCCCCGACCCGCGGCTCCACATCCGGCATGACGCCGCGCCTTCGCCCTCCGGCCGCCACGCGATCTGCAGCGATCGCTCCTCGGTGTCACCGAGCCGCAGCGGCTGGACGAACGCCACGTCCTCCAGCACGCAAGGCCCTCTCCCGAGCTGCTCCGCGGCGGCGCAGAGCATCATCGCCACGTGGCTCGCGCCCGGTACGACCACGCCGCCATAGATGCGGTGGTCGCCGAGGAACGGCAGCGCTGCGACCGAGATCGCGCGCTCGTAGAAGTGCTCCGCCACGGCCGGGGAGCTGAACGCGCGGCCGAGCCACGGCGACCCAGCGGCAGCGTCAGGGCCCCGGCGCGTGGGAACCTGGACCCAGTGCCGCTCTCGCTCGAAGGGGTACGTGGGCAGCGGAATCCGGCGTCGCCCCGCGCCCCGGTGCAGCCTGGCCCAGTCGATCTCGGCGCCCCGTGTATAGAGCGCGCCCAGGCTCGAGAGCATCTGCTGGAGGTCCGCCTCCCCCTCGCGCAGCGACGGCAGCCACGCCGCCTCGCTCTCCGGCAAGCACTGCCGCCCGGCCCCGAGCAGTGTCGGCTTCGGCCCGATCTCCACGAAGGCATCGATCCCGAGTGCCGCGAGCGCCCGGATCCCGTCCAGAAACCGCACCGTCTCCCGCACGTGCCGCCGCCAGTAAGCGGGGCTCGTCACCTCATCCGGCGTCGCGACGGCGCCCGTCACGTTGGACACGAGCCGGATCTGAGGCGCTGCGTACGTCACCTGGGCGGCCGTGGCCTCGAACGCATCGAGCATCGGACTCATCTGAGGCGCGTGGAATGCATGAGACACCGCAAGCCGCCGTGCCTTCACGCCCGCGGCTTCGAGCAGCGCGAGAACCCCCTCGATCTCCGCCTCCGCCCCTGAGATGACCACCTCGGACGGCCCGTTCACCGCGGCGATGGCGACCGCGTCTCCGCTCCTGCGTACTGCTTCGGCGACGACCGGCTCCGGTGCGAAGACCGCGGCCATGGCCCCGCCCCGCGGCAACGCTTGCATCAGCCGACCTCGATCGGCCACGAGGCGCAGACCGTCCTCCAGACTGAAGACGCCAGCCACGCAGGCCGCCGCGAGCTCCCCCACGCTGTGACCCATCACTGCGTATGGGGTGATCCCCCAGTCGCGCCACACCTCGCAGAGGGCCACCTCCAGCGCGAACAGCGCCGGCTGCGTCCACCCCGTCTCGTTCAGCGCCCAGCGCCCGGCCTCTGCGTCGTGCATCACCGCGACGAGCCCCTCGGGCAGGTGCGGCCCGAGCCGCGTTGCGCACTGATCGATCACGCGACGGAACGTCGGCTCCGTAGCATAGAGCGCCCGGCCCATCCCGGCGTACTGCGCGCCTTGCCCGGTGAACAGAAATGCCACCCTGGGACGCCGTCCGTACGCCGCGTGCCCCGTGACGAGCCCCGCGCTCGGCGCGTCTTCGGAGAGCGCTGAGAGCCGTCCGCGCGCCTCGCGGACGTCCCGCGCCACGATCGCGGCTCGGTGGACCATGTGTGCGCGTCCCACGCCGGCCGTGAACGTTGCGTCCTTCAGATGCTGCTCCGGGTGCGCCCCGAGGTGGCGATCGTAGCGACCGGCCAGATCGCGGAGCGCGCGCTCACTCCGCGCGGACAGCGGCAGCAAGTGGAAGGGTCGCTCCGCGGTGGCGGCCTCTTCGCGGTTCGCGGCCTCTTGCCTCGGCGGCGCCTCCTCCAGCACCACGTGCACGTTCGTCCCGCTCAGGCCGAACGCGCTCACGCCGGCTGCGCGTGGCTCTTTGCACCGTGGCCAGGGCGTCTGCTCCGTCACGACCGTGACGGGCAGCTCGGCCCACGGGATGAGTGGGTTCGGCTTTTCCAGATGCAGGTTCGCGGGCAGCGCCTCGTGCTGGAGCGACAGCGCCACCTTCATCAGCCCTGCGATCCCGGCAGCCGTCTCCAGGTGCCCGATGTTCGTCTTCACCGCGCCGATCCGCAGCGGCTGCTCCTCGGCTCGCCCCTGGCAGAGCGCTGCGGCGAGCGCTTCCACCTCCACGGGATCGCCGAGCGACGTCCCCGTCCCGTGCGCCTCCACGTACCCGATCCGGGCCGGATCGAGCCCAGCGTTCTCGAGCGCCGCACGGATCACCGACTGCTGCGCTGGCCCACGCGGGACCGTGAGCCCGCTGCTCGCGCCGTCGTGGCCAACGGCGGATCCGCGCACCAGCGCCACGATGTCGTCGCCATCGGCGAGCGCGTCGGACAGGCGCTTGAGCGCCACGACACCACACCCTTCGCCGCGCACGTACCCGTCCGCGCCAGCGTCGAACGTCCTGCAGCGCCCACGGGGGGAGAGCGCCTGGGACTGCGAGAGGTACACACTGATCTCGGGCGAGAGCAGCACGTTCACGCCCCCTGCCAGGGCGAGCGAGCACTCCCTTTGACGCAAGCTCTGGCACGCGAGGTGGACGGCGAGCAGGGAGGACGAGCACGCCGTGTCCACGGCCATGCTCGGGCCCTCCAGGCCGAGCACGAACGAGATGCGCCCTGCCGTGAAGCAGAGGCCCGCGCCCGTGCCGCTGTAGACGTCGAGCGAGCGCACGTCGCCGGTCCGGAGCGCGAGCTGCGCGAAGTCGTCGAGCCCCACGCCCACGAAGACGCCGGTCTTCGAGCCCGAGAGCGCATCGGGCGCGATGCCGGCGCGCTCCAGCGCCTCCCAGGCCACCTCGAGCAAGAGACGCTGCTGAGGATCGAGCGTGGCTGCCTCGCGGGGCGAGATGCCGAAGAAGGCAGGATCGAAGCGATCGAGCGGTCCGACGAACGCTCCCTCTCGGGTGCAGATCTTTCCCTCAGCGCCCGGCCCGTACCAGGCGTCGGCGTCCCAGCGATCCGGCGGGACCTCGGTCACTGCGTCGACACCCTCCGAGAGCAGCCGCCAGAACGCGCCCGGGTCGATGGCACCGCCAGGGAAGCGACATGCCATGCCTACGATTGCAATGGGCTCGCGGCGGGAGCGCTCCACGGCGTCGAGATCGCCCTGAAGCTTCTTGATCGCGAGCAGGGCGCTGGTGAGCCGGGCCTTGTGCTCCATGAGGCGCGCGGATGCTAACGCGCCCGGGCATAACAACCAGAGGTAATTTTGTTATGGTCGGATTCGGCCATCGCGAAGGAAACGTTTTCGTCCTTCGCGTGCTCGGGATTCCTATCCCCATTCGCCGTCTCTGGCCTCGCTGATGACCCGTTAGGGGTATGGCGTCACCGTCGCGCCGTGGCATTGCCCTCACGCGGTATCGTCCTCGAGCGATCCCGTCGAGGAACCACGTTTAATGAAGAGCTACCCCTGCTCGTGAGGCGCCGTGCCTGACGAGGAGCGACTCTGGATCTCGGTGAGGAGCGTATCGATGACGGCGCGGCGATCGGGACGCAATCGCGTCCGGTGGCGAACGAGCGGTGCCACGGCAGCCTGCCCGAGAGCGAGCAGCCCTTCTCGCGCAGCGCGTGCGACGCCGGCGTGCGCGTCGATCAGTCGCTCGGCGATGGCCGCGACCGAGTCGACGTCGCCACCGAACGCGAGCACACGGATGGCGAGCCGCACCGTCGTGGCGTCGGCGTCGTCGAGGAGCGCGCGGCTCGCCCGGAGGTAGCGCTCCCGCGGGGCCATGACCCGGAGCAAGCGGTGGGCATGGAGGCGCACGCGACGTGACGGGGCTCGGACGTGTCGCTCCAGCAGCGCGAGGACGCGCTCGCGCTCCGATGGGCTCTCCGTCCGGTCGACGAAGTAGGTGAGGAGGCGGCGTGCGCTCTCTGGGTCGGCCGTGTCCAGCGCTGTGTCGAGCGTGCGCTCGACGGCGATCCGCATGGTGGGCTCCAGGTGGCGCAGCAGCCCTGGCGATCCGGCTTCGGCCCTGGCGAGAGCCAGCAGCGCCGTGGCGTCGGTCGGACGCACCAGACCCGAGAGCACGCGCGCAACCAGCTCGGGTGGCTGCTCGCGCAGCCCATCCAGCATGGCACCGAGCACCGCCTCACGGCTCGCCCCCGAGAGGGCGGGAGCGAGGGCCCGGACGAGCCCCTGCGCGTGCCGCACCTCGTACCAGTCGGCGAGGCGCGCGAGCACCGACAGCGCCGTAGGCGAGGGATCCGCCGCCGCCCACGCGGCGATCGAGGGACCCAGTCCCGCCGGGTACAGGACACCAGTCCCCGCTGCACGAAGACAGAACCGGAGCCACTCGGTGGCGTCTGGGGACGTGCGCGCCAGTTCGGCGAGCCCTCTCGGCAGCGCGCCCGTCACACCGATCACGTCGAGCCACGTGACGTCACCTGCTCGGAGCTGACCCTCGACGAAGGGGAGCACCTCCGTCGGCGGGAGCGAGCGCAAGGCGTCGCGTGCTGCGGCCGCCACCCGGGGATGAGGGGAGGGGAGCTGCGCCATGAGCAGCGGAACGCGCTCCCTCGGAGGGAGCGCCTCCATGGCGCCCAGGAGATGGAGCTGCGCGGCCTCGGTCATTGCCTCCGCCATCGCTGCCGCGACGACCGGCGCGTCCTGCTCATCCATCCCGAGCCGAAACGCCTTCCGGAATGCGCCTGCCAGCCACGCGCCGAGCACCAGCGCGCGATCGTCGCGATCCCCCGCCTTCAGGAGCGCTTCCGCTGCCGCCTCACGGACACCGGGGTGCGGATCGTCGAGCAGCCCTCGCGGGAGCGCCCGATCCGCGCTGCGCCTCCTGGACAGCGCCTGGAGCGCCCGCCGGCGCACCTCGCCACGCGCATCGCTCCTGGCGAGCTCCCGGAGCGCCGGCTCGGCCACCTCGCCGAGAAACGCGAGATCCACCAGGGCGGGGGCCCGCTCGAGCGGAGAACGAGCGACATACGCTTCCGCCAGGGACCACGCCGCGGCGGCTCCCGCTTGCTCGGCCAGACGGGCGGTGACCTCGGCGAGCGCGCCCGCTCCCGAACCTTCCAGCATCGCGTGCAGCACGTCATCGCGCCCCGCCTCGATCCAGGAAGAGATCATCACGGTGCGCTGATCCGGAGGCAGATGCGCGATCCCTGCTTCTCCTGCGAGCCGCAGCACGAGCGCGGCCTGGGCGCGCACCTCCGGGCGCGATGCGCGGCTCAGGGCACGCGCCGTCTCCGGCCCGCGTTGGAGGAGCATCGGGACGAGCAGTGGCGCATGACGTGGATCGAGCTTGCCCTCACCCTCGACAAACGGCAGCACCCGGCACAGGACGAAGGCATCCGTCGTTGTGGCGAGGAGCGCGATGGCGTCGTTCCGTATCGTGGAATCGAGCCGAGGCAGGAGCCCGGCGAGGAGGCGCTGCTCGACGATCGAGAGCGTCAGGATGGCGGGAGACCCATTTGCCGCCGCCTGGATCCCGGCGACCACGTCGGACGAAAGCGCGTCCGCGTCCTCGAAGGGCAACGCGCGGAGGAGCCTGCTCAGCGTCGATGCGCGACGTGCCGCATCTGCCCGTGCGAGGCCCGCACGCAAGAGGCTCCCTGGCGCCACGTCACCTTCATCTGGAATGCGATGTCCGACGCCACGCCGGCGCAGCTCGGCGTCCATCTCTGCATGCTTTCCAGCCATGAGACCAGCGTCCGCCGCGTACACATGAGCCAGCAAGGCCATGGGAACGTCGGGGCGATGCGCGACGAGGGCGGCGAGTTCTGCAGGGGAGAAGGCTCCCGAGAGCGCGGTCGCGAGCAAGCCTTCGTGTCGTGGATTGGTTGCGGCAGTGAGTCGCTCGACGAGCAGCGAACGGAAGAACGGTCCCGCGAGTGCTCGTAGCGCACCCTCGATAAGCACCCTCAGGCCTGGCTGATCATGGTGCGCGAGCGCCTCGACCAGCGCGGGAACGACCCTGGGATCCGCGCTCCGGGCGAGCAATTCTGCGGCCGTTTTCTTCAGGTTCATGTTGGGATGGGCGAGCCACGCCGCGAGCTCCACGCCCATCCCAGGCACTGCCGCCCCACCGAGGGCGAGCAAGACCTGACGTGCGACCGGAAGTGGTGTGGTCGCGCTCAAGTACGGCAAGACCCAGCCCGCACATCCCGGCCCTGCGGCGGACAGGCAGGCGACTGCGCGCTTGCGAATCTCGGCATTGTCCCGGCGCAAGAGTGGACGCACCACGCGCACCAGGTGGGGATGGCGATGACCGGCGACCGCGTCGAGCAGCAGCGTGGTCTCGGTCACGGACACTGGCCTCGAACGCAGCCTGCGCAGCGCTGCCTCCGCGACGAGCGCGCCACCTGGGTCGAGCGCACCCTCCAGGCAAGATAGCGGCGGATCGGGCGTGGCGAGGCGCTGCCCCAACACCCGCAGCGCCGCCTGCGCTTCAGCGCGAACCCCCTCGTCTCCATCGGTCAGCAGCCCCCCGAGCGAGTCCACCGCGAGCGGCCCACCCGTGCGGCCCAGCGCTCGAATCGCTGCGATGCGGAACGGGTGCCCCGGGGCCTCGGTGATGGCTGCGAGCGCTTCACGCTGCTCCTCGCTCCCGTGCGCCGGCAGCGCGTCGAGCGTCTCGGCGGAGATCGCCCCGTGCTCGACTGCCGCAGCCAGCACGCGGGGCGACGAATCCAGTCGAAAGAGGACCGAGAGGCCTGCCGACTGCCAGGGGAGGGGAGGCCCATCGAGGAGCAGCCGCAGTCGCGCCACCGTGGCTGCGCCGCCGAGCCGACCCAGAGCGAACAGGCAGGCATCGGGCTCGGCATCGAGCCTCGCCAGAATCATGGATTCGGCCGAGCGCTCCTCCAGCCTGCCCAGCTCGCGGATGGCCTCCCTTGACAGGTGCAGGTCGGCATCGGTACCCGCCATCTCGACCAGTCGCCCGATCGCCCCCCGGGTCCCGAAGGCGCCCAGCAGTCGCACGACACGCGCCTTCGGTGCCCCCTCGTCCAAGGCTCGATCGAGCACAGAGACCATCGCGTCGGCCCTGCTGCTCGCACACTCGGCCGCCGCTTCGAGCGACAGCAGCGCGTATCGAAGCACGAGGTCGATCACGCGACGCGCCTGATCCTCGTCGAGCGAGCGCCCACGCCGCTTGAGCTGGCGCAACGCCTCGAGCGCTTCCGGGCCGGCACCCGCAGGATCCTCTTCCGCCAGGACCAGCAGGACCTCGGCATCGGCGGCGTCACCCAGCCCTCCG